>JAFGRD010000042.1 GCA_016935315.1 Pirellulales bacterium | reverse complement strand
GTGGACGATTTCGATCAGCCGGTTGCGGTGGTCCCAGCCGTACTCGGTGACGTCGGTGTTGGGCGTGCCGGCGACGTAGCGCTTGGTCACTGGCCGTAGATGGCCAGGAGTTGATCAATGCTCTCGGTCGTCTTGGTGGATGGCTTGTTGTTGCGGGCAAGGGCCAGCTCGTAGTACCAGTCCGGATTGCCTGGCTCGACTTGTGGCAGTTCTTCGATGTCACCGATTACCCCTGTCCTCGTTGCGTCTGCGCCTGTTTTCGCCGCGCAGACGGTGGGCACGCTGATCAGCTTCAGGGCGTTGAGGAAATGTGTCTGGTTGTTGCGGGCCAGAAGCATATCCGTGGCATTCACTCGCGCGTCGCGATTGTAGTCGTACGGAAAGTCAATTCCGGCCGGGTTGAGGAACGTGCGCGGGTTGTTGCGGGCAAGCAGCATGTCGGTGGCGTTGACCTTGGCGTCAGTGGTGCTGTTGCCTGCTTCGGCCACGGCGTTGCCGAAGTAGAAAACGTCGGGCTCGTCCAGACCCGTGTTGGCTGTGGCCAGCACGGTGACCTGCAGCCACTGCTTCTGGATCGCGTAGTCAGGCCAGATCAGAGTAAGGCGGTCGGAACCGCCGAGGCCGTCGCCTGGCCGCACGGTCACGCTGTCCGGCGGCGGAGCGTCGGCCCAACCGGCCGGATCATCGTCGTTGCCGACGCGGAACTCGAAGTCGGCAGCCGTCGGCATGCCCGGCAGCCAGGTGACATCCACCATGATGCCGTTGATGCCGCGAGCGTAGCCGGTATAGTTGGCGAACGTGGCCGTTTCGCCAGGCGGCAGGGGCTGCTTGTCGGGGGCGATGGCGTCGTCGTCCTGCTGGTTGGCTGCCGGATCGTTGCCGTCAAAGGCCGAGTTGTTGTAGAAGACCTGTCGAGCCGTAACGGTTGCCGGTATGAATTCAAAGGCAATGGCCACGTCGTTGCCGTCGCCGCCAACATAGGTGATTCGGGCCGTTGGGTCGATCGGGAAGAAGTCGGCGGACACGATCGCTCCTTCGGCCAGCCCGCCAAAGGTCCCCGTGACCGGGTCGTCTTGGTCATTGGCGATGAGCACGAACTCGTCGCCGGGCAAAGGCACAAAACCGTCCCAGGCGCTCAGGCTCAAAGTCACGTTGTTTCCGAGGGTAACCGAGCCGGTGATCACGAGCTGGTCGTGGTCGCCGGGCGTGGTGCCGCCGATCTCCACGTCAAACGCAGAGTCGTCGGCGAGGTTCAGATCACCCGTACTGAGTATGCCGGGGCTGAGTCCGGGTGCCACCGTGCCGCCACCCTGCACGTTGACTTGACCTTCAACGGTCCCCGTCCAGTTCCGGTTGGCGTCTGTCTGACGCCGGCCTGCAATAACATCGCCCTTCGGCACTCGTTGTCGACGAGCGAACGACATTCAAGAAGCGGCTCGAACATCGAACCGCCGACCGATAACAGGGAGGCAACAACGACAGTTGGGGGTGCGTTATAACATGCATCGGCGATAAGTCAATAGTCGGCCAGGGCCCCTTGCCCGAATTACCTCCCCGTTCACAACACTCTCGGCAACTGGATGGCCCGGCAGGCACGGAACATGTGCATGTTCTTCGACGATTAGCCGGACAAGCCTGAGTACATCGTCTGCGACAGGGATACGAAGTACACCGAACAGTTGGAGACCGTTCTCAAGACGGAAGACATCGAACTGAAGCGAGTTGCCGTGCGGGCGCCGAATCAGAACGCCTACGCGGAGCGGTGGGTACAGACGCTCAACATTTGTCGTGTATCGTGACGACGCGTTGTCCTTCAGCGATGTTCACGTCCACGCCAGCGACCGGTCTCCCGAGCCGGGCCGGTTGAGCGTTTTTGTGCAGTCGCGGAGACGGCTCAGCGCTCACCCGATCCATGCGAGCCTCCGGATCGGCTGAATTCTTGCGCACTGTGCAGCGCATCAGCCGCTTTCGGGAACCTCGTGTCTTCCGGTATCTGCGGGGCTATCTCAAACCCGCGCCGCAAGCTATACTTGGCGTATTGATGTCTGCATTGCGAATGATCCAGGCCGACCAACGGGAGGCCGGACGAATCGGGCTCCCGTTGGTCGCCCTCGCGCATTGACTGTGCAAGCGTCAATGAGAGTCTCTGGGAATTCCGGCAACAGACAGAGGCAAGGCAACCGGGAACCCCTCATCGGCCGAAAAGCGGGACGATGGAAATGCCACGCAAGTCTGTTCGCCAACGACGCCACCGTGCTGAGGTTTCGCAAGCCACGCCCCTTCGCGTCGGCCGATTCGTCGGAGCGTTGCTGCTGCTTTGTGCCCTCGTCTCCGCGGTTGTGGTCGCGTTTGCCATGAGCCGATCGATTTGGTTGGAGGACGGCCGGCCCCAAGCGCAGCGGCCGCCGCGCGGGGCGGCGACAGTCCCCGCAGATGGGCCGGTCGCTCCGCCACGGAAAACGCCGACCATGCCACCAGAACCACCGGCCCCGCCGCCGACCCGGACCAGCCTGCCTCGCGCATCGCTGGAGGCCGCGCCACCGGCGGTCTCTTCTGCGTCCGGGCCCGCGCCCTCTCCGCTGGCGGGCTACACGCCGCCGACCACGGTCCAGGCCTTGGCCGAGGAGGAAATTGAGGTTGCCCAACGGTTGATGGAAGAGTTTCCGGGCGATCCGTCTCCCATCGGCCTGGTGGGAAACGTGTACAGCAAGCACGGCCGGAACTCCGACGCGATCAAGCACTGGCAGCGATGTCTGGAACTGGACCCGCGGCGCGCCACCGCGTACGACGCGATGGGCATGGTTGCCCTGCTGAGCGACGAGCACGAAAAGGCCGCCTCGCTGTTGCGGAAGGCGCTGGAGATCGATCCGCAGATGCCCAACGTCCACTATCGCCTGGCGCGGGCGTTGGTCGGCCTGGGCCAGTTGCAGCAGGCGGCGGCCGCTCTGGAGAAGGACATCGCAATCTCGCCGACGGCCTGTAACAGCTACGTCCTCTTGGGCCAGATTCGGTTGCAGTTGGGCGATGCCCCGGAGGCCAAGGCGAGCTATGAAGCCGCGGCGAAGATCCGGCCCAATCTCGCCGACGCCTACTACGGACTGGCCACGGCCTGCAAACGGCTGAACCTGGCCGAAGAGTCGCGCCGCCACATGGAGAAGTTCCGGCAGTTGAAGGCCGAAGACTCCCGGACCGATCGAGAACGTCGAAGCGAGTACGACGATCTCGGCGTGATGCGACCGAGGACGGCGGAGACTTACCACCACGCCGCCGAGTTCTACCTGGCCCATGGAAACGCGGCGAAGGCAGAACAGCTTTGGCGCAGGGCGGCCGTCCTCGATCCGCAAGCGGCCGTCTGCCGCGAGAAGCTCGCGCTGCTGCTGGAAGGAAACGGCCGCCGAGAGGAGGCCCTGCAACTCTGGCAGCAGATTCGGGATCTGGAACCCGAAAACCTCACGTGCTATTTGAAACTGGGTGAGTTGCATGCCGGGCTGGGGCAGCTCGACGCCGCGGAGCGGGCCTTCGCCGACGCCCGGCGGGTCGCTCCGGAGCACTCCTCCGGATATCGCGGCCTGGCCCAGATCTACCTGCAAACCAGTCGAAATCTTGCCGAAGCCCTAATGCTTGCCCGGACTGCCGTGCGATTGGATCCCGCGGCTCCGAACTACTTCGTGCTGGCCGTGGCATGCGCCAACAACGCGGATCGGGCGGGCGCGCTGGCGGCCATCGAACGGGCCGTCGCGCTGGATCCCCGAAACGCCAGGTACAAAGATGTCTATGAGCGGCTCCATCAGAAACGATGACTTGGCAGGACCGGCGCGCGGGCGGACGAGGCGGCTTGCCGTAACGCTCCCCGCCACGGCCCTGCTGGCATGGCTCTGCGCCTTGTCGGCGACCGACTCGCGCGGCCAGATCGTGCTGCGCGACGTCACGCCGCAAACGGGCATCACCTTCCGGCACACCGACGGCGGGTCCGGAAAAAAATACATCCTCGAGTACGTCAGCGCCGGATTGGCGCTGTTCGACTACGACAACGACGGCGACGACGACCTCTATTTCCTCAACGGGGCGCCCCTGAAAGGCGCCACCGCGGCCGTGCCGCCCCGCAACGCGCTGTATCGCAACGACGGCGGGTTCCGGTTCACCGACGTTACCGAGCAGGCCGGAGTCGGCAACACCGAGCACGGCCTGGGGGTGGTCGCCGGCGACTACGACAACGACGGCGACCTGGATCTGTACTTGAACAACTACGGGCCGAACGTTCTCTACCGCAACGACGGCGACGGCAGCTTCACCGACGTGACCGAAGCGGCCGGAGTCGGCAACGGTGACAAGGTGGGCGCCGGCGTTTGCTTCTTGGACGTCGACGCCGACGGCGATCTGGATCTCTACGTCGCCAACTACATCAAGTTTTCCTACGACAAGCACGTCTCGCGCACCCGCATGGGCTACGCCGTCTTTCCCAGCCCCCGCGATTACCTTCCCGAACCCGACGTGCTCTACCGCAACAACGGCGACGGGACGTTTACCGACGTCAGCATCGAATCGGGCATCGCCGCCCACGCCGGGCCCGGCATGGGAATGATCTGCGCCGACTACGACGACGACGGCGATACCGACATCTTCGTGGGCAACGACGTCGAGGCCAATTGTCTTTTTCAGAACGACGGCTCGGGCAGGTTCGAAGAGGCGGCGCTGATGGCCGGGCTCGCCTACGATCTGGCCGGCCAGCCTCATGGGACCATGGCCGTTGAAGCCGGCGACTATGACAACGACGGCCGCCTCGACTTCCATGTCACCTCCTACCAAACGGAAATCGCCACGTTGTACCGAAACCTCGGCAACGCCTCCTTCGACGACGTGACCTTCCTCACCCAGGCCGGCTCCGGGACCCGCGCCCACGTTACCTGGGGCAACGGCCTGGTCGACCTCGACCAGGACGGCGATCGAGATCTCTTCATCGCCTGCGGGCACCTCAACAGCGACGTGGGCAAGTTCGACGATACGTCGACGTACCTCACGCCCAACGTCCTGCGGATCAACGATGGCCGAGGCAGGTTCGTCGATGCGTCGGCGGCCAGCGGCGACGGACTGGCCGTGCGGGCCAGCAGTCGCGGCGCCGGTTTCGCCGACCTCGACAACGACGGCGATCTTGACATTGTCATCCTCAACTCCTGCAACATTCCGACGATTCTGCGAAACGACTCGCCGCAGGGCAATCACTGGCTGCAGATTCGCTTGCGGGGAGTGAAGTCCAATCGAGATGGCGTCGGGGCCCGCGTGAAGGTCATCGCCGGCGACCTGACGCTCATCGACGAAGTCCACAGCGGACGTGGATACCAGAGTCACTGGGGAACACGGGTCCATTTCGGTCTCGGCAAGCGTGACCGGGCCGACCGAATCGAAATCCGCTGGATTGCCGGCGGCGTCGACGTGCTGACGGACGTCCCCGCCGACCGCTGCTGGACGATCACCGAAGGCGGCGAGCTTGACGAGTGCGTCAAGCCATAACGTTCTTTGCCGCAACGCTTTACGTGGTGCATTACGCACGCAGACTGCGATCGGCTCCCACCGGACCAAGGTCGCGCGTCGCGACACCAGGCATGGCGATGGTATCCGCACTCCCCGCTGCAGGGGTAAGCTGGCGGTTTTGTGTTTTTTTCCGAAAATAGTGGTTCCGATGGTTGACAAGGCTAGTTCAGCATATCACGATAATAGGGATTGTGCTGAACTACGGCGCAGCCTGCCGCCGCCCGACGATGCGTCGGAACGACCACGGCGGCACGCAAGCCACCGGTTCCGCCAAGGATCAAGAACTGACAAGGCTGTCTCTGTTGAATTCACCGTTTCTTGTATCTTGAGAGGATCGAATCATGTCGGGCCACAACTTTGGTGTACGAAGCTTGGGATTGGGAGGGGCGCTGTTGGCCGTATTGGCCGTGGGTGTTGCTTTAAGCGGTACTGCTGGCGCAGCTCTTGTCGACACATTCGATCCACCGGTTGCGGCAGTTACTGCAACTCAGCAGGGTAGTGCACCGGGCCCCGCCGTTGTGTCTGGCGGACCAACCGGCGACTTCTTGCGGCTGATCAACGATACCATCAACGACCAGAGGAACCATTACAGCTACGATCTGACCGATTCCGGCGCGTTCTCGACGATTGTCGCGGAGCTCGACTTCCGCGTCACCAGTGCCGACAACGGCGCCGACGGGTTTTCGCTGCAGTTTCTGCCGACTTCGGTGTACGGCACGACGGGCGTCGGGCCGACGGCCTTTGATCCCGAAGAGCCCAACATCGCCGAGACGGCTGCGATCGGCTTCGACATCTGGGAGCCGTGGGTCGTCAACGACGTATCGGTCCACCACAACGGGGCCGAACGTCGCAACGTCCGGCTGAATCCGGCCGACGTCGACCTCGACATCGGAGTTTTCCATCATGCCCGCGTTGAGATGCAGCAGTTGGCCAACGGCTCCACCGTTAGCCTGCAACTGACCCCCGATATCCACGGCGTGCCGGGCGCGACGATCACGGCGTTCAACACGTTTGTCTCCGGCCTGCTGCCGTATGAGAACCGCATCCAGTTTTCGGCGCGCACCGGCGGGGCCAACATGGACGTCGATCTGGACAATATCAGTGTTGACTACAGCAATCCATACGCGCCTCTCCCGGTGATTTCGTCGGCGACGCTGATCCAGGACTTCGACAGCGCGGGAACCACGAATTTCACTTCGTCGCAGTGGGGCTCCGATCCCGGCCCGATGCCGATTGCCGGCGGCCCGACCGGTCACTTCCTGCGGCTGGTCAACAACGACGTCAACAGCAACAGTAACGCGATCGCGTTTGATCGCGGGCCCGACGGCGGCGTGTCCAATTCGCTGAAGGCGGAGTTCGACTTCTGCGGCAGCGGGGCCGATCCGGCTGACGGGTTCTCCATCGCGCTGCTGCCGACGGCGACCTACGGCAGCCAGGGAGCAGGCGTCGACCCGGCCCCGGCCGAAGAGCCGAACATCGCCGGCGGCCTGGGCATCGGCTTCGACGTGTATCCGTACTTTAGCGATCCTCCGACCAACCGGGTGACGATCTTCTACGACGGGAACATGGTTCACGAGGCGCAGCTTGACCTTGGCGACATCGACCTGGACGCCGGGGTGTTCCACCATGCCGAGCTGATCGCCCAGCACGTTTCCGGCGGCACGGCCGTGACGCTCACCTTGACCCCGGATATCCACGGCACGCCCGGCAGCCCGGTTACGGTTGTTTCCGACCTGCTGATCCCCGACATGGTTCCATATGACTATCGGCTTCAGTTCGCGGGGCGCACCGGCGGGGCCAACATGAGCGTCGATCTGGACAACATCGCCACCGGCGCCGCGCCCGGGCCTCAGCCGCTCTACACGACGCAGAATTTCGAAGGCGGCGGCTCGTTCTACAAGGGCCACGTTTCCGCGAGCTTCCCGGGGCCGGCCATCGTCAACGAGGGCGGAAGCAACGGCAACTTCCTGCGGTTGATCCACGACAACGTCGGCGGCCAGAACTCGATGGTTTCGTTTGATCGGGCCAGCGATCCGGACGTGACGATCCTGGCCAAGTTCGACTATCGGATGCCCGACGAAACAGGCCACACCGGCTGCTGCGGCGAGCGCGCCGACGGCTTCGCCCTGGTCCTGGCCGACACGTCGGTCTACGGCGCTTCGGCGATGGCAGGCCCCGGCGGACAGGTCGCCTGGGAAACGCCCGAGCCCCCGTTGCCGGCCGCGTTGGTGGTGGCGTTCGACATCTTCTCTGGGGACGCGGAGCATAACGAGAACACGGTCATCCTCGACTGGGACGGCCAGCGGTTGGGCAGCTATCCCGTCGATCCGGCCGTGGCCTTCGATTTGAACACCGGTTTGTTCAACCACGTGGATCTCAGTGTGACCCAGGGCACCGGCGGCGCGTTGGCGACGTTGACCATCACTCCGGATATCTTCGGAATGCCGGGCACACCGGTCACGGTGTTTGCCAACGAGCCGATTCCGGGCATGGACGTTGCCAACTTTGATTTCCGTGCGGGTTTCGGTGCACGCAGCGGGGGAGCGTTCACTTCGGTGGATCTCGACAACATCTCGATCATCACCGTTCCCGAGCCGGCCTCGCTCGCCATGGTTGCCAGCTTGCTGGCGGCGTTCGGACTGCTTTCGGCCATTCGCCGCCGAAAAGCATGAGGGCTGCAAATTCGGCGGAAAACGGCCATAATGAAGGCATCTCCGTCACCGGAACACTGTAAGAGCGGCCTGCGGCGCGATGTGACACGGAGACGCTGCGCGGGGTCGCTGCCCCGAGCGTTCAGAGGAGGACGGTCGTGCTGCGCTATTTCAACCCTCGGAGTATCGGCGCGGCCAACGGGCCGTGGAAACGCAAATCGCGGCGCATGCCAGCCGGCAACCGTAGAGAGAGACGGTTGCTGCTGGAGCGTCTCGAGCCGAAATGCGTGCTCGACGCCGGCCCGCTGCTGATCAGCGAGTTCATGGCCGTCAACAACGGCACGTTGGCCGACGAAGACGGCGACTATGAAGACTGGATCGAGATCCACAATCCGACCGAGGCGACGGTCAGCCTCGACGGCTGGTACTTGACCGACGACGCGGGCGATCTGGTCCGGTGGCAATTCCCGGACGTTTCGCTCGACGCGGGCGGCTATCTGGTCGTGTTTGCTTCGGGCAAGGATCGCAGTGATCCGGCCGAGTTGCACACCAACTTCAAGCTCGACGGCGACGGCGAGTATTTGGGGCTGGTTCGTGCCGACGGCACGACGGTCTCGCACGACTACTCGCCCGTCTTCGGGCCGCAGTATGCCGACATGTCGTACGGGCTGTCGCAAGGCCTGATTGCGACGCCGTTGATAGCCGAAGGGGACGCCGCCCGCGCGTTCGTGCCGTCCAATGCCTCGCTGGGAACGAACTGGACCGCACTGGGCTTCAACGACGCCGGCTGGATTCCCGGCACGACCGGCGTCGGCTACGACGCGGGAACGGACTACGACGATTTGATCGGTCGGGACGTCGACGGCGCGATGCACGGCATCAACGCATCGTGCTACACGCGGGTTCCGTTCCAGGTGGACGATCCCGCGGCGTTCGAGTCGCTGCTGCTGCGGATGAAATATGACGACGGCTTTGTCGCCTATCTCAACGGCACGGAGGTCGTCCGGCGCAACGCACCGATATCGCCGTCATGGGATTCGACCGCCACGGCCGAGCACGGCCAACCGGTCAGCACGACCATGTCGCAGGATTTCGACGGCGGCGGCACGGCGTATACCCCTTCGAGTTACGGCAGCCCACCGGGCGCCGAGGTGGTTTCCGGCGGGCCCACGGGCAGCTTCCTGCGACTGATCCACGACGACACGGGCGGCAACGTCAACCGGATCACGTTCGACCGGGTCCATGCGGGAGCGGCGCCGCGGGTGGTGGCCGATTTCGACTTCCGTCTGCACAGCAACAACTCCCCGGCCGACGGTTTTTCTTTCCTGCTGCTGCCGACATCGACTTACGGCGACAGCGGCCCAGGCACCGACGGCAGCTACGCCAGCGAAGAGCCGAACGTGCCGGGCGCGTTTGCCGTAGGCTTCGATCTCTATCCGGAGTCCTCCGGCGTGAACGACGTCTCCGTCCATTACAACGGGGGAGAGGTGTTCAACGTCACGTTGTCCAATGGACAGATTGACCTCGATGCCGGCGTGTTTCATCACGCGCACGTGGAACTGGTCGAAGCGCCCGGCGGTGCCCGGGTAACGGTGACGCTGACTCCTAACATCTCCGGCACGCCCGTGGTGGCGATCAACGACGTGCTAATCCCGGGCTTCGAGCCGTACGAGTCGCGGGTCGAATTCTCGGGGCGCACAGGCGGTCTCTACGTCGACGCCGACTTGGACAACATCGAAGTTGCGTTCGGCGCGGCCAGCGATACGATCGCTTACGAAGACTTCGATCTGACCGCGCGACGGGGGCTGCTTCAGCCGGGCGAAAACGTGTTGGCGATTCACGGCCTGAACATCACGGCCGCGGACGACGATTTCCTGGTTCTGCCGGAGTTGACGGGCACCGCGGCGCAGTCGATCCAGCCGGAGGTGGAAGCCTACTTCACCACACCCACGCCGGGAGCACCCAACGAAGTCGGCTCCGAGGCCCCGTCGGAAGCGCCGGGGTTCTCTCACGAGAGCGGCACGTACGTCAACTCGTTCTCCTTGGCCTTGACGGCTGATTCGGCGGGCGCGGTGATCCACTACACGACCGACGGCTCGATTCCTACCGAGTCGTCGTCGGTTTATGAGTCGCCGATCTGGGTCGGCACGACGACCCGCGTCCGCGCCCGAACGATCGAACCGGGCCGCGCCCTGGGGCCGGTCGTTAGCCACGGCTACATCTTCCTGGACACGTCGGTCGCCAACTTCAATTCCGACGTGCCGTTGATCGTGCTGGACACCTACGGTCTTAGCCTCAGTGACACGCTGCTGACGCCGGCCATTTCGGTGTTCATCGAAACGGGAGGCGACGGGCGGGCACGGATCACCGATTTGCCCGAGTTCGCCGGCCGCTCCGGGCTGAGGATTCGCGGGCAGACCTCGCAGGGATTCCCCAAGAAGCAATACGCCTTCGAGACCTGGGCCGAAGGCAACCAGGACACGGCTCCCATTGCGGCCGCGGCAGCCGACGACCTGGCCGTCTCGCTGTTTGGTATGCCGGCCGAATCCGACTGGGTCATTCAGGGCCCCTACTCCGACAAGACGCTGATGCGGAACTACCTGGCGTACAGTTGGAGCAACGACATCGGCCAGTATGCACCCCGCGTTCGCTTCTGCGAGGTGTTTGTGAACCTCGGCGGCGGGAAGATCCGGTATCCGGAAGACTACGTTGGCACGTACGTCTTCATGGAGAAGATCAAACGCGACTCGGATCGCGTGGACATCGCCGCGCTGACGCCCTCCGACAACGAGGCGCCCGAGGTCACCGGAGGCTACATCTGGAAGAAGGACAAGGCGGGAGCGGGCGATCAGCCTTGGTACACCAGCCGGGGGCAGGAGTTGCGGCACGTCGAGCCCGACGCCAGCGAGATCACCCCGCAACAGCAAGCCTATCTCGAAGGGTACATCAACGAGTTCGAGTCAGTTCTCTACGGGCCGAACTATCGCGATCCGGTCAACGGCTATGCCAAGTACATCGACGTCGATTCCTGGATCGACCACTGGATCATCGTGGAACTGTGCAAGAACATCGACGGGTTCCGGCTGAGCACATACTACCACAAGGACCGGGAAGGCAAGATCAAGATGGGCCCGGTCTGGGATTACAACCTGTCGCTGGGCAACGCCGACTACAACGGCGGCTGGGACCCTGCCGGCTGGTATAACAACTACTGCGGCGACTACGACTATCCCTACTGGCGCCGTCTCTTCGAGGACCCCGATTTCGAACAACGCCTGGCCGATCGCTGGCACGAGCTCCGCCAGAACGAGCTCTCGACCGCCAAGCTGCTGGCCGACGTCGACACGGCCGCCGCCGAAATCACCGAGTCGCAGGCAAGGAACTTCCAGAAATGGAACATCCTGGGTGTAGAGTTGTGGCCCAACTGGTTCGTCGGCCAGACGTGGCAAGAGGAAGTGAATTGGATGAAGGGCTGGATCGAGCAGCGTGCCGCCTGGATGGACACGCAGTTTGCCACGCCACCCGAATTCAGCCAGGACGGCGGCATTATCGCGCCCGGTTTCGAGCTGACCATGACCGAGCCGCCGGGCACCGTGTACTATACGCTTGACGGCTCCGATCCGCGATTGGCCGGGGGAGGCGTATCTGCCGGCGCGTCGGTCTATTCGTCCACCGGCACCATTGAGGTCTCGCTCGTGCCGGCCGGTTCGGATTGGAGGTATCTCGACGACGGCTCCAATCAGCAGACCGCTTGGCGCGCACCCGGCTTCAACGACAGTGCCTGGGATTCCGGCACGGCCGAGTTTGGCTATGGCGACGGCGACGAAGCCACCGTGGTCGACTTCGGCACTGACGACCGCAATAAGTATACGACGACCTACTTCCGCCATACCTTCGAGGTCGCCGACGCTTCGGACGTGACCTCCTTGACCGCGCGGCTGGTGCGAGACGACGGCGCCGTAGTCTATCTCAACGGGCAGGAGGTCGCCCGCAGCAACATGGACGAGGGGACTGTTCTCTACAGTACGTTCGCATCGTCAGCCATCAGCGGCGGCGACGAGTCGACCTTCTACGAATACCCGGTGACGAACCTCTCGCTGTTGAACGACGGCCAGAACGTGCTGGCCGTGGAAGTGCACCAGGCCAACCTGACCAGCAGTGATCTGAGCTTCAACCTGGAACTGTTGGCCACGATCGATCAGGGCGGCAGCTCCGGCGAGGGCATCGCGCTGCAGGACAACACGCGGGTGATTGCCCGAACCAAGAACGGCTCGAGTTGGAGCGCCCCGACCTTGGCTACGTTTGTGCTCTCGCCTTTGCCCGAGTTGGCCGTTACCGAGATCAACTACAACCCGTACGATCCGACCGCCGCCGAATTGGCGATCGACCCCACGTTCGACTCGGACGACTTCGAGTTTGTCGAGCTGAAGAACATCGGCAGCGAGACGGTCAGCCTGGTGGGGGTCGAGTTCGTGGCGGGTGTTCGTTTCGACTTCACCACCGCCGACGTGCGCGAGCTGTCGCCCGGCCAATACGTCGTGATTGCCAGCAACATCACGGCCTTCGAGGCCCGGTACGGCACCGCGGTCCCCTTGGCCGGCCAGTACGAGTTGCTGCTGGCCAACGACGGGGAGGCGATCCTGCTCCAGGACGGCGCGGGACGGGCGATCCTCGATTTCCATTACAACGACGCCAGCGATTGGCCGGGTCGAGCCGACGGCAAAGGCGCCACGTTGATCTTGGTCGATCCCGCGGGCAGCTACAACCTGGGCAGCAACTGGAACTCCAGTGTCCGCTACGGCGGAACGCCCGGCGCCGATGCCGAACCGGAGCTCGGCGTGGTGATCAACGAGGTCCTTACGCACACCGACCCGCCCTTGACCGATACGATCGAGCTGCACAACCCGACCGCCGCCGCCATCGACGTGGGCGGCTGGTATCTCAGCGATCGCTGGGGCTGGGCGTCGAATCCGAGCAACGGCGACTACAAGAAGTTCCGCATTCCCGACGGCACGAGCATCCCGGCCGGCGGTTACGTCGTGTTCGACGAAGACGACTTCAACCCGAATCCGATGAATCCGGGTCCGAACGATTTCGCCTTGAACGGCGCCCACGGCGACGACGTCTGGCTGATGAAGGCCGACGCCGCCGGCAACCTGACGCACTTCGCCGACCACGTCGCGTTCCCGGCGGCCGCCAACGGCGAATCGTTCGGCCGCTGGCCCAACGGCACGGGTGGTCTGTATCCCATGAGTTGGCCCACGCTCGACCCGATCGCTGGCGCCAACAGCGGCCCCCGCGTCGGACCGGTGATCCTCAGCGAAGTACACTACAACCCGAACGGCACACTCGGTCCGGACGACCTGGAGTTCGTCGAGATCTACAACACCACGGGCGACACGGTGGACCTGACGGGTTGGCGCATTCGCCAGGGCATCGATTTCGACTTCGCCGACGCCACCCTGCTCGACCCGTACGAAGTCCTGGTCGTCGTGCCGTTCGACCCGGCCGATACCGACAGGCTGACGGCCTTCCGCACGGAGTATGGGATCGACGAGTCGGTGCGGCTGGTGGGCGGTTACGACGACTTGTTGGACAACGGCGGCGAGCGCGTCCAATTGCAGCGCCCCGATGCGCCCCCGCTGGATGAGCCGTACTTCACGCCGCGCCTATTGGAAGACGAGATCGACTACGACGACGAGTCGCCCTGGCCGGTGGAGGCCGACGGGACGGGACAGTCGCTCAATCGTGCCGCCGACGACGCATGGGGGCACGACGCGGCCGGCTGGCAGCCCGCGCCGCCCACGCCCGGCACCGTCCCGTTGCTGACGACCGCGCGGATCGTCGGCCGGCACATCTTCTACAACCACAGCGCCTTCGACGGCAACAACGCGGCCGCCAATGCCCAAGACGATCAGGCCGTGGCAACCGACAAGGCGGCTCTGCTGCCGGGCCAGACGGCCACGTTCGCCAACTACTCCAGCTACAGCCGCGGGCTCAACGGCGTGATGGTCGACATCGAAGGTCTCTCGGAGTTCGTCACACTCGGCAGCGACGATTTCGAGTTCCGCCTGGGCAACAGCAACGACCCCGGCAGTTGGGGCGCCGCTGCCAGCCCCACGGTCATCACCGTGCGGCCGGCTGAGGGCGAGGGCGGATCGGCTCGAGTCACCATCATTTGGCCCGACTACGCGGTCGGCAAACAGTGGCTGCAAGTGACCGTGCTGGCCACGGACGACACGCGGTTGGCGACGCCCGACGTGTTCTACTTCGGCAGCGCTCCCGGCGAGGCCGGCAACTCGACATCCGACGCAAAAGTCAATGCCTCGGACATGCTCCTGTCCCGCAACAACCCCCGCAACTTCCTCAACCCGGCTCCCATCGATTTCCCCTACGATTTCAACCACGACGCGCGCGTCAACGCGACCGACATGCTGATCGCACGGAACAACCAGACACACTTCCTCAACGCGTTGAAGCTGATCACGGTGCCGGGCGGGAAAGCCGCTGAGGGCTCGGATCCGGAGTTCGGCACTTCGCTTGCGGAAGCGACGGCAAACGTGCCGGACGCCGCATTGAAGAGCCTGTCGGCGGACGGAACAGGTCTGTTGCAGGAGAGATCCATCGAGGGCGACTCGAAGACGCAGAACATAAAGACGCCGACGAGCCCCTTCGACTCCGATCAGGCCGACTGGTGGTTTGAGTTGCCGCGGACAAGCCGAGGTGAAAGAGACGCCGGGAAGCAGGCGATTGTCTCGGAAGAGCACCAGGGGCTGCTGGAGAAGCACGACCGCTGACCGGCCCGTGTTTTTCGGTCCAGCCCAAAGAGAATACGTATTACAGGGCATAGGCAGCTACCAGAACGGGTGGTTGGCATGGCCGAGTTAGAGAAATTTTTCGGAATATGTCCGCGAACGCTTGTAATTTTTCCGGAATCTGGTAAAGGATAGAGTTAGAGGGGGATTTCTTGATTTTCGGACTGGATCGGTTGAGCCGGTTCCGTGGACGGGAAGCCCAAGGGCATGGTGCCCGGAGATGTTGCCATTTTTTTACTGCTCCTATGGTACGTGGAGGTGCGAAGATGCGAGCGAAGAAAACGAGTACGGCGTGGTTGATGATTTTCACTGTGATCGGCATCGGGCTGGCTATCGCACCGACCCTGCGTGCCGACATTGTCGGGTTCAACGGAGGTGCGAACTACACGACGTTGTCCAGTCCGGACGCGGCGACCCAGGGAATGCCGGCCTTTGTCGACACGGAAGTCCTGCACATGACCAACGCCGGGACGGTCTTAGCGCCGACGGGTAACCAGGGCACGGCCGTCTGGTACAACACTCCGCAGGACATGAGCACCTTTCAAGCGTCGTTCGATTACACGCTGCTCGACTACACAACTGACGTGCCGGCGGACGGCATCGTCTTCGTTCTGCAGAACGACGGGCTGAACGCCATGGGAACCACCGGCGGGGCTCGCGGCTACAACGGCACGCTGGATCCCTTCGATCCGCTGGTCACGAGTGCCGGATTCGCTTTCAACATCTACCCGTACGCCGCTGGGGCTTCAGGAAGTGATGTGCAGGTCGCGGCGACCGGCAATTTCGAGGCTTTTCAGGCGACCGCACCGGTCAACCTCGCCAGCGGCAACACGATTCGCACGACGATTACGTTCAACGGCACGAACGCCTACCTGGATCTGGAAGATCTGACGACCGGCGACACGTTTTCCACGATGGGCGATGCCAGCGATTTGCCGTTGCTCTTCCCGGGAGGCACCGCGTACGTCGGCTTCACCGGCGGGACCGGCGGGGCCAACGCCTTGCAGGAAATCACGAACTTCACGTATGCCAAAGCCCCCATTCTCACCTGGAACGGCACGGCGTTGGGGGACTGGACGGTACCGGCCTGGTTGGGTGCTCCGCCGACTTATCCGGACATCAATACGATTGCCAACATCCCGTCCGGCGTCGTGTCGGTCGGCACGGCGGACGCATCCGCGTTCCTGCTGGAAGTCACTGGCGGCGGTGTCTCGGTTGCTGACGACCTGTCACTGACCGTCGGCCACACGGCCAACTTCGCGTCGGCGACGAGTCTCAGCTTGGGCGCCCGTGCCGCGGTGAACGTTGCGCAAGGGCTCACGCTGGCCCCGGACGCCACGCTGCAAATCGGCAACGATGCGACGGTGACCGCCGCGTCCGGCACGTTGGGTGCCGTGACCACCCTGGGCAATGCCACGATCAATACCAGCGCGGGCCTGAGCGCCACGTCGTTGACGGCCGCGGCCGGTACGATTACCAAGCTCGGCGCCGGCACCCTCTCCTTGGACGATTCGACGGGCAGCGGCATCTCGGCCGCCGGCACGACCTTTGTGGTCGCCGAGGGCGAGCTGAGATCGACCGGCCCGGCTCCCTTGGGCGGCTCCACTCAGGTCAACCTGGCCGGCGGAATGCTGACCATTGACGGTGGGGCGTTCGGCGATCCCGGCGACATCACCGGATTCGGCGACGGGAGCAGCTTCCAGCTCAACCGCGCCGCCAGCACCCCTCCGGAGATACCTGCGATCACTGCGGGAACGCTGCAATTGACTTCGGCGATCAACGACCAGGCTGCCAGCGCCTTTTACACGACGCCGCAGGACGTCACGGCGTTCACCTATGAATTCGACTACCAGATGGCCGGCTTCAGCGGTGGCCAGCCGGCCGACGGCATGGTGATGGTGTTCCATAATAGTCCCAGCGCAGAATTCGCCATCGGCGGGGCCGGCGGCGGCATAGGCTACTCCGGCATCACCCCCAGCACCGGATTGGTGTTCAACATTTACGAACCCAACGTGCGGGGATACGGGTTGTTGAGCAACGGCACCGTTACTACGCCCTTCCAGGCCACGGGGAATCTCGACCTGGCCAGCACCAACGTGATCCACAATACGGTGCGCTACGACGGAACGACCTTGCGGGTGGACTCGCAAGACACGGTGACCGGTGCCACGTCCAGCGCGTCTTGGGCAGTGGATATCCAGGGGCAGGTCGGCGGCAGCACCGCGTACGTCGGCTTTACGGGAGCCACCGGCGGGGAGAACGCCGATCAGTTCATCAGCAACTTCACCAACGCCTTGGCTTCCTACGCGATCGACCTGCAAACGACTGCCATCTCGGTCAGCGCGCCTTCAACGCTCAACGCGATTACCGACGGTACTGCGTTGTTCGGCCCCTTGACCCTGGAGGACGGCGGCGTGCTGACCACCATGGGCGCCGAGAAGGGCGGAATCAGCTTTGCCAGCACGACGATCGCCTTCGGCGCCACCTCGGTCGGTCTCGATCCTCGGGTGCCTACCAACTACGGAACCATCAATGCCAACAACGCCCCGGTCGAGATTGCGAAGGTCGGCCCGGGGACATGGACCCTCGGCGTCCAGCCGGACAACCTGAGTGCCAGCGCCAGTTGGCGGGTTGACGACGGTATGCTCGAGCTTGAGGGCACCACTCCCATGGGTGGGCTTCCGGTCACGATCAACGGCGGCACGCTGACGATGATCGGCGGCGAGAAGCTGGGCGGCGCTCCGGTCACCTTGGCCGGCGGCCGGCTGCAGATCGGCGACGGCGGCGGCGGTATCCCCGGCGACATTGCCGGATTCGGCGACGGCAGCAACTTCACGCTGAATCGCAACGTGGAGACTCCGGAAGGAGTGCCCGGCATCGATCCGGTTACCTCGGTGCTGGAGATCACGACCGCGGCCAACAGCCAGGCCACCAGCGCCTTTTACAACGATCCGCAGGACATCCGAGCGTTCCACGTCGAGTTCGATTATCAACTCATCGATGGCACTGCGGACCCGGCGGACGGTGCGGCCCTGGTTGTCCAGAACAACGCAGCGGGGCTGAACGCGCTGGGCGGCGGCGGCGGCAGCCGCGGCTACGGCGGTATGAGCGACAGCGCGGCCGTGTTGTTGAACCTCTGGCAGGCACGCAGCGACCTGGACCTCGGCACCAACGGTGCGATCGGCGATCGCCGACCCACCAGCCCGGTGAGCCTGCTCAGCGGCAACGTGATCCACACCAGCGTCATCTACGACGGCTACAATGTCAACGTCGCCCTGGAAGATCTGACCACCGGCGCCACCTACAGCACGATGTATACGGGCGTTGACATCCCGACGCTGGTCGGCAGTGACATGGCCTACATCGGTTTCAGCGGTGGAACCGGCGGCGCCAACGCGACCCAGCACATTAGCAACTTCACCAACCAGTTTTCTTCGGTGCCGGTCAACACGGCGGGCATCGACATTACGGTGCTGGAAAGCTCGGTGCTGGAGGCCAATACGCACACGGCCGCGCCCTTCGGCGCATTGACGATGGTCAACGGCAACCTGACGACCACCGGTGCCTTCGCCGGCGGAATGAGCTTCACTTCCACGGAGATCGATCCGGGCGCGACGGCGGTCGGCTTCAATCCCATGGCGCCGACCGACTACGGCACCATCAACGCCAACTTGGCCGAAGTGGTGATCTCGAAGACGGGTTCGAGCACGTGGATGTTGCCGGCTGCACCGCTGAACATGGAAAACGCCCGCTGGAAGGTCGAGGACGGCACGTTCCAGCCCGCGTCGGTGGCGACACTCGCCGGACGGCCGGTCGAGTTGGCCGGCGGCGTGTTCAGCCTTGAGGGCCCCGCGGCCAGCGGCACCCTGGAAAACGCCCTGGTCGAGCAGTGGTACAATCAGCCGTTGCTCGACGAGGCCGGGCTGAATGCCCTGCTGGATCCGATTGGCTCCGGAACCGGGTTGTTGACCACCACGCCGGGTGCGACCACGGTGCTCACCACGGGGTTGAATTATCAGACGGACGAGTCGAATGCCCGCAGCGGCGGCGTGACCGGCGCTGATGATTTCGCTGCCGTCTGGCGCGGTACGCTGCACATTGGCGCGAATCCGCTGGTTCCGGCCGGTGAGTTCACGCTGGCCAGTGCCAGCGACGACGGTAGCGTCGTGTACATCGACCTGAACGACGATGGGGTCTTTACTTCGCCCGATGAGTTGATCGTCGACAACAAGGGGCTGCACGGCACGCAAGTGAGGGTGGGCCATGCGAACCTGGCCGAGGGCGATTACGAGGTCTTGGCCGCGTTCTACGAACGAGGCGGCGGCGACGTGATGGAAGTCCGCGGGCTGCCCGGCTGGACCAACCCGGCGGATCAGGCGGCCGTGGATGCCCTTTGGGGGAATATGATCGAGATCAACCCCGGTGATCCGCTTCAGGCGGGACTGTGGTCCACCGGCGATATGGTGGTCGATTATCGCGACTCGCTGGACGCCAGCAGCGTGGAGTTGACGGTGACCGGCGACTCGACGCTGGCCCCGGTGACCGATCTCAGCGCCGTTTTCGGCCCGTTGACCATGGTCAACGGCACACTGACCACCAGCGGCGCGCCGTTGGGAATCACCATGGCCTCGACGGCGATCGACCCGGCTGCCACGGCGATCGGCTTCAATCCCCAGGTCACGACCCAGTTGAGCGTGATCGACGGCCAGGGCACCAGCGCGGTGATCTCCAAGTATGGCGGCGGCGATCTGGTGCTCGACCAGGAAAACGTGAACCTGGAGGCAGCCACCTTTAACGCGGTCGGCGGCCGTCTGATCGGCGTGCCGTCCGCGGTTGCCAAGGCCAATCCCTTCAACGCGGCCGGCCTGCGCATCAGCGGCGGCGAGATCGTGTTGGCGGCTCGCAACACGGGTGAGGACGTCACCTACTACGATGCCGTAACCGTGGAGGCCAACGGCGTCTTGACCGGCGGAACCGGCGGCTTTGGCGTCGGGGCGCCCGGCCCGGTCACGGTGACCGTGGGCAGCGCCGCCAAGCCCTTGACGGTGAACAACGCCACGTTGCAGCTACGGTCGACCGACGACTATACGCTGAACGTCGGCGGACCCATCGCCGGGCCCGGCGGCGTCGAGGTCGTCGGCGGACAGGTCAACTTCTCCGGCGGCGGCAGTGCGACCGAATTGACCCTCGTTGGCGGTCAGGCGACCCTGAGTGCCAATCTGGGCGCCGGGGTCATGACTCTCGACGGCGGGACGGCCGACACGGGAGCCCACCGGTTCGACGTCAGCGACAATCTTCGCGTGGCGCCCAACACGTTCTACGCCGATGGCACCAATACGTTCGGCGTGACCGGTGCCGATTTGGGCACCGAGCAGGACCTGGTTCTCAACGGCGGTGTCCTGCGGATCCAGGCAGACTATATCGGTGGCGATATCTACGGGTTCGGCGACGGTTCGGAGTATACCTTCTCCGGCAGCGCCAACCTGATCGCCGAAGACGAACTCCAAATCTGCTACGACTTCAGCCAGACCGGTAACGTCTTCTTCAACACGAAGCAGGACGTCAACAACTTCCGGGCGGAGTTCGACTATTCGATGGTCGCCCATTCCGGCACGCCGGCGGACGAGTGGAGCTTCATCATCCAGAACAACGCAGCCGGACCAGCCGCCACGGGTAGCCGTGGCTACGGCGGCATGACCGAGAGCGTTGGAGTGCGGTTCAACTTCTGGAACACCAGCGACGTCCACTTGGGGACCAACGGGGCGCTGGATGCCGGCCAACCCACGGCTCCCATCGACGTGCGATTGACCAATCCGATCCACATGGTGATGGACTATCACGAGGGCACGTTGGTTGTGGGGATGGAGGACCTCGTGACCGCGCAGACCTTCAGCACGTCGTATGTGATCGATATCGCCACGACGATCGGCGCGACTGACGGCCTGGGATACTTTGGCTTCGGCGGTGGGACCGGCGGGGCTTGGGCCGACTTGAGGGTCACCAACTTCACCAACGCCCTGAACCCCGCGCCCATCGTGGCCGAATCGGCCAATTTCCTGGTGGTAAGCGATTCCACGATCGAGTTGGCCCACGGCGAGACCACCCTCGGTGACCTGTACATCGAAGATGGGGTGACGGTCACGCTCACCGGCGCCGCACCCGCCTTTGCCAACGTCAGTGGCGGCGCGGTCGCCTCGATCGTGGGCGATGTCTTGGTTCGTGACACGCTGAGCCCCGGAGGCTCGGTCGGGACGCTGAACGTCAATGGGTCTCTCGAGCTCAGCGACGACGCCACGTACCTTTGCGAGCTCAGCCAGTCGGGCAACGATTTGGCCACGGCAACCGGAGACATCTGGTTGGCGGGCACGCTGTCGCTGAAGGCCCTGAGCATGGTTCCCCCGGCGTCGCCGGACCCGGACTCGCCGAAACCGGGGCCTTGGGGTGATTCGAGCGTGACGATCATGAGCGTCTCGGACGTCGGAGAGCCCGCCATCGGCTGGTGGTTCGAGTACGAGCCGGCCGCGGGCGATCACGTCGGTTACGGAGTGTTTGCGACCGACGGCGGCGCCAATGGCCAGCCGGTTACCTATAACGAGAAGTCGGTCGTGGTCGACATCCTCCAGGCGGCCCCGGGCGACACCGACGGCAGCCGGTTTGTCAACGGTATCGACATCCAGAACATCCTGGCGGCCAACAAGTTCGGCCGTCTTGATGTGGTTGCCGACTGGACGGAGGGCGATTTCGACGGTAATCAGCTCGTCAACGGCCTCGACATCCAGGCGATCCTGGCTGCCAACCTCTTCGGCATGCAGGATCCGTACGCGGCGATGGATCCCGGCAAGTCGGCTGACGGTGGAGAGGTCAGCTTGGTGGTTGTACCCGGCGAAGGCGTCTACCTGGACACCAAGGGCGTGAGCATCAACAGTTACGTGCTCACCTCCGACTCGAGCGTGTTCACCGGCGAGCCGGCCGACAACCTGGGTCTCTTCACGGAAGATACCGACGGCCGTGTCAGCGGGGGTTGGGGTTTCGCGCTCAACGGCGTGCATTTCCTCGGTGACATCCTCGGATCTGATGGCAGTCAGGCTGTTGATCTGCTGCAGGATCTCGGCATGACGTACACGATCGACAACGCGAAGGGCACCTTCACGGCGAACCTGATCGTCGTGCCCGAGCCCGGCACGCTTGCTCTCCTGGCTTCCGGCCTTCTGGCCCTCGGGCTGCTGTGGCGGAGGAGGAGGCGGGCCGCGTAAGGCAGCTTCAGACCTGCCAAAGCAAACGAACGGGCCATCCGAAACGGATGGCCCGTTTGCTTTCTTGCGGGGCGAGTTTATCCGGCCATGGCGCCGCCCCGCACCAGGACGGGCCCGCGACGCCCCGTGTACGCAACGACGCAAGATGCTGTGAACACACGACTTGTAACGCCCCCATTGGCTTGGCGCTGCCATTTCGGTTATCTTATTGATGTTTGCACTGCAAATGATTGCCTCACTCCCGCCAAAGAGCCCGCCGATGCTTTCCGCCGTGATTCCCGTCTTCAACGAAGAAGATAGTCTTGAAGCCTTGCACCGGGAACTCGGCGAGGTGGCAGCCGCCGAAGGGTACACGCTGGACGTTGTCTTTGTCGACGACGGCTCCACGGATCGTTCGTGGGAGATCATTCGGCAGTTGGCGGCGTCGGATTCTCGGGTGCGTGGTCTGCGTTTCCGCCGCAACTTCGGCAAGGCGGCGGCGCTGAGCGCCGGCTTCGCCCAGGCCCGGGGTGAATTGGTGATGACGCTCGACGCCGACTTGCAGGACGACCCCCGCGAGATCCCCCGTTTCCTGGCAGAGATGGAAAAGGACCTGGACGTGGTCAGCGGTTGGAAGAAGGTCCGCCACGATCCCTGGCACAAGGTGGGCCCCTCTCGCGTGTTCAATTGGATGGTCAGCAAGCTCACGGGCGTGGAGCTGCACGACCACAACTGCGGCATGAAATGTTACCGGCGGGAGATCTTCGACGAGGTGCGCCTCTACGGCGAGTTGCACCGGTTCGTCCCGGTCTTGGCGGCCGCCCGGGGTTATCGCGTCGGCGAAGTCATCGTTCAGCACCGCGCCCGGAAGTTCGGCCACTCGAAATATGGCGTGACGCGCATCATCAAAGGTTTCCTGGATCTGTTGACGGTGAAGTTCCTTACCGGGTTCGGCCAGCGGCCGCAACACCTGTTGGGCACGCTGGGGCTGACGTCTTTCTTCCTGGGAGTGTTTGGGCTGACGTATCTGGCCGCTCGCTGGACCTGGTCCCGACTGCCGTGGATCGCCGGTGTGCTCTCCGTAGAAGAGTACAACCTGGCTGAGCATCCCACCTTGGCGCTGTATTCGATTGCCCTGTTGCTGTTGGGCGGCCAATTGATGTCGATCGGATTCGTCGCCGAATTGTTCATTGCCTACCACGATCCCGATATCAAGGCCTACTCGATCGCCGAACGCACCGGCCGAGCCGAATCCGACACGGAGTGAGCCGGCCTCAGTCAACAAACCAGCACACGCGAGTGCAACAAGCCGATGAACGACTCCATCGCCGAGAGCCGAGCCCAACTTCGCCGCAACGTGTACACACTGTTGATTGCGCTGAGCACCGCTGTCGTGCTCGGCCGCGTTCTGGCGGTCGACTCGATCGACAAGATCGCCCTGGAGAACTACCGCGTGAAGAAGGTCGACGAGCGGCTCGACCGTGAGCGGACGAAGCTCCAGCGAGCCGGCGTCCGGGGTGAGGCCCTCGAGCGCAGACTGGCCCAAATCGCAGAGAAGGACGATCTTTGGGGCTGGGCCCGGCTCCGCCGCCCATTCCTTAGCGGCAACGACCGCAGCCGCTGGTGTACGGTCCGTGCGCTGGTTGAGGACGACCTGCGAGTGGAAGGGCACCCGTATGCGATCGACCGGGTGATCCAGGAGCCGGGCTGGGACACGATCGACATGGTCAAGCACGATGGGCACCTCTATTCGAGCAAGCCGCCGCTGTTTCCCACGATGATGGCCGCCGAATACTGGCTGATCCACCGTCTGACCGGCATGACTCTGGAGACGCATCCTTACGTTGTGGGGCGGTTCATGCTGGTGACGGTCAACCTGCTGCCGCTGTTGGTCTACTTCTGGCTGCTGGCCCGGCTGATCGAACGGTTCGGCACGACGGATTGGGGCCGGTTGCTGGTGATGGCCGCCGCCGCGTTCGGCACGTATTTGACCACGTTCGCCGTGGTGATCAACAACCACTTACCCGCTGCGATCAGTGCCGCCGTGGCCCTGTACGCCGCCGTGCGGATCTGGTTCGACGATGAGCGCCGGTGGCGCTATTTCGTCGTCGCCGGGTTCTTTGCCGCCTTTGCGGCCGCCAACGAACTGCCTGCCCTGACGTTGTTCGGCGCGCTCAGCCTGGCGTTGTTGTGGAAGGCGCCCAGCCGAACCATGTTGGGCTACTTGCCGGCCGTGCTGGTCGTCGGGGGCGCGTTTTTCGCCACGAATTGGATCGCCCACGAAGATCTCAAGCCGCCCTACCTGCACCGCAGCGAGACGAATCCCGACGACAACTGGTACCGCTACGAGTATCAGCGCAACGGCAAGACCCACCGGAGCTACTGGGAGAATCCGGCGGGCGTCGACCGCGGCGAGCCGTCGCCGTTGGTCTACGCCGCCCACATCGTCGTCGGCCATCATGGGGTTTTTTCGCTCACGCCCGTTTGGCTGCTCAGCGCCGCGGGAACCGTGATCTGGCTGTGTCGGCGGCGCGACCCCCAGCTTCGGCAGTTGGCGTTGCTGATCGGCGGAGTCACGGCCGTTTGCCTGGCGTTTTATCTCACCCGGGGACAGCACCATCGCAACTATGGAGGTGTGACCAGCGGGTTTCGCTGGATGTTCTGGTTCTCGCCGTTGTGGCTGGCGGTGATGCTGCCCGCCGCCGACGCCATGGCGGGGCGGCGATGGACTCGCGGGATCGCGCTGGTCCTGCTGGTTCTCTCGGTCCTCTCGGCCAGCTACCCGACCTGGAACCCCTGGGTACACCCCTGGCTGATGGATTATCTGCACTACCTGGGATGGGGCGGCTGATGTTCCCTTGCCGGATGATGTCGCCCAGCTTGCCGCCACCGATCATCCGACGACCGTTCGCGTTTCCAAGTTGACAGCAGCCCCCTCCGCTTCAAGAAAAGGAGACCTCGATGGACTATCGCAGAATCGTTCCCTGCCTGGACGTCAAAGACGGCCGCCTGGTCAAGGGCGTGAATTTCGTGAACCTCAAGGACGTGGGCGATCCGGCCGAGAACGGGGCGGCCTACAGCGACGCCGGCGCCGACGAGCTCGTGTTTCTCGACATCACGGCCACGCTCGAAAACCGCCAAACCATGATCGACGCAGTCCAACGCACGGTCGACCGGATTTCCATCCCGCTGACCGTCGGCGGCGGCATTCGGAGTGTCGACGACGTGCGGGCCCTGTTGGACGTCGGAGTCTCGAAGGTCTCCATCAACACGGCGGCCGTCCGCAATCCCCAGCTCATCCAAGAGATCGCCGACGAATTCGGTTCCGAGAGACTCACCGTGGCCATCGACACGCGAGAATCCGATACGCTGCCGTCCGGTTTTGAAGTCACGATCCGCGGCGGCACGGAAGGCGCGGGCATCGACGCCGTCGAGTGGGCCGCCAAGGCCGAGTCGCTCGGCGCCGGCGCCATCCTGCCGACCAGCATGGACACCGACGGCATGCAGACCGGCTACGACATCCCCATGACCCGCGCCATCGCCGACGCCGTGAGCGTTCCCGTGATTGCCTCGGGCGGGGCGGGCGCTCTGGAGCACCTCTACGAGGCAATCACCGAAGGACACGCCGACGCCGTGCTGGTGGCCTCCATTGCCCATTTCGGCACCTTCTCCATCCGGGAGATGAAACAATACCTGGCCGAGCGAGGAATCCCGGTGAGACTGTGAGCCGGGATGGCAAGAGGAGGCACGGTGTCGTCGGGAACTGCGCCGAGGGGTTCCCTCTCGCGCCGCATCGAGAATCTTGCGCACGTCATCCGTAGCGGCCTTCGCCCGTTTCAGGAGAAGGGCCCCCTGGATCGAAACGGGAGCGAAAACAGGCGTCAATCCCTCGCCGCCAGCTTGTCTGGCTGGGCTTCGCACACGATGCGGAAACCGACGTTATAGACGCCTTGATACGGCTGGTAAGCCAGGCGGAAGCTCGACGTGCAGCGCTTGGGGCGATCTCGCCACGAGCCGCCGCGGACGACCTTCCGGCCCGGGGCCGATGCGTCGTCGCGGCCGTCTTCACTGCGGTATGGATAAGGACAATAGGCGGTTCGAGTCCATTCGGCCACGTTGCCGTGCACGTCATAAAGGCCCCAGGGGTTGGCGAGGTACTTGCCGGGCGCGACCGAGAGCAGCGATCCGTCGTTGAAGCGGGAATCCTTGGGGATCCAGTCGTCGTACTTGGGGGGATTCTTCAATGGCGAGTCGACCGTGTAGGGATCGCTGGCGAACTCGGTCATTGTGGCGTCGGCCAAATTGGCAAATGGCGAGAAATCGGCTTGGAAGTCGCCGAAGAAAAACGGCGTGGCCGCGCCTGCCCGAGACGCGTATTCCCATTGGGCCTCGGTCGGCAGCGAGAACTGCCGGCCCGTCTTCTGGGAAAGCCAGCGACAAAAGGCCATCGCCCGGTGCCAGGAAACCCGAACGACCGGTTGGTCGGGCCGATTGACCGGATAGCCGTGGACGCCGAACTGGTAGGCGTTTTTGGTTTCCACGCGGCTGTCGTGGCCGGGGTCGAACAGGGCGTACTGAGCATTGCTCACTTCACAAATACTGATCCAAAACGGCCTATCGATGCGGATGCGTGCGGACGGTCGCTCGTCCGTTTCGCCGGCGGGGCTGCCCATGACGAACTCGCCGGGCGGAATCAGCGCAAGTTCCATGGTCAGGCCCCTGCCCAACTCCACCGCTTGCCGCACGACGGTTCCGACGGCCGCTTGGCGGCGCCTTGCTTCGGCCGCGTCGAACGGCCAATTCGCAATGGCTACCGTCTCGGGTTCCTCGGCCGACAGCGGTTCGGGCATCACGGGCGCGACCGGCTGGCGAGAGGCCTCGAACACGGCCTCGGGATCGTCGTCGACGTTGGCGTAGAGCTTCAGCAGCTCGCGCCGCCGCTGTCGCTGGACGCCCGGGTCGTGCAGCTCCTCGCCCCAGGTGCCGTGGTAGGGGCAATTCAGGTCGATCCAGGTGGTCAACCGGTCCCAGGCCTCGGCGTCGAGCTTCACGTTGTGGTGGCCCTTGCGGAGCATCTGGACCAACTGCGTGGTGTCGGCATGGAATTCCATGGGTGTGAGCAGATGGTAGTCGCTCTCGATGCCGGGCCGGCGGACGTAGCGGTGCAGCTCAGCGTAGCCGACCGAGAACTTGCCGGCATGGCCACCGCCGTTGCCGGGCGTGACCGAACTCCAGTCGGAGAGCTTCACGTCGCCCCGCAGGTTGGCGATCCGGGAGCCGTCGGGCCGGGGCTGGCCGTCGTGGCACCCGACGCAATACTTGTCGACGACCGGCTGCACTTCCCGTGGATAGCTGAACCCCCGCAGCGGCCCATACCACGGTTCGATCTTCGCCGGCGGCCGGTGGGCGGCGATGGTCTGTTTGATGACGGGCGCGGTGCTCTGTGGCTCGTGGCACCCGCTGCAGGAGACCACTTCGCCCGGCATGGCCGTCATCCAACTCCGCATCAGTTGCAGGGCCTTGCCGTCTTCGTCCAGTGGTTGCAGTGAGACGGGCAGATTGGCGGGCAGGTGGAACAGGGCGGAGCCGTCGGGATGGACGGGCACCGTGCCGACGACGCGTTTGATGTCCCAGGGCCCGTCCATGCCGATGACGCCCAGCAGCCCGCCCATGCCCTGGTAAGAGAAATGGTACGTGAAGATTCGCAGCGACTTGACCGTGCCGCGGGGAATCCCCTTGAGCCCGTCGCCCATGTAAATGTCGGAGATGTAGACCAGCGCCTCCTTGCTGGCGAGGTTGACCTTCTCGGGCACGACCGGCGGTCTGGCCGTCTTGCGGGCCGGGATTGGCTCGAACAGCGCGTAGCCGGGCAACTCCTTGATCAGCACCATGTTGTCGAACGTGTCGACCAGGTAGATGCCCCAGAGCGACTGCGGCGTGGGCTTGCACGAAACGAGGAAGTGCTTCTCGCTCAGGGGGTACGGATGAAGGAACTTCGGCCAACTGCCTCGCGTGAGACCGTCGGCAATGATCGCCTCGACCTTTTTGCCGCGGCCGGGAATCCGCTGTAGGGCGCCCTTGGCCTCGTGCCGGCCATGCACGGGATCGAACACGACCAGCTCGCCCATTCGCGGGTTGTCGTGGTGCCCGCCGACGATGCCGACGACCTTGGTCGGATGGCCGGGAATCGGCCGCGCGTAGAAGATCGAGTTGGGCCAATAGGAATTGCTGCCGTAATATTCCATCTGTTCGGTGCCATCGGGGTTCATGTGGAACAGCAGCCGGGTGTGGGAGTGGGGCGTGTCCGTGTATTCCCAGCGCGTATATAACACGCGACCGTTGTTCAGCACGGCGGGGCACCAGTCGTGCTCCTGGTCGAAGCCGAGTTGGCGGATATTGCGGCCGTCGGCGTCCATCACGTAGAGCACCGCTACGTGCGAGCTGCCGTAGACGCACGGCACGCCCACGAAACAGGCGGTCGAGGTGAAGAGGATCTTGCCGCTGGGCAGGTAACAGGCGTCGTAGCTGTCCACGTCGGGCTGCTCACCGGTCAGTTGGCGCGGCGGGGCGCCGGCGGCGATCTCGAAGATCTGCCAGCGGTCGTTGGTGCCCCGCATGGAGAACAGCAGCCGATCGGCGTTGAAGTGCAGGTCGACGTCACCGACGAACTTGCCGCCCTTGGGCCGAAACAGGGTCTTTAGCTGGCCGTCGGGGGCAAGCGGCGAAAGGACCTCGATGGCGTCGTCATAGCCGCTTCTCGGCAGGCACGAATTGCTTTGCCAGTTTCGCGGCAACCCCAGGTTGGGGGCGCCGGCCGGACGCTTCACCAGCAAGAGCTGGTCGAAATCCAACAGCGGATTGGCCAACAGGGCTTCGCGCCGCAGGGCGACCAGCGCATCGTTGAGCGGTTCGGTCCCCTCCGCCGGTGCGCGAGACAGCACCTTCTGCTTCGCTTCCAGTTCGGCCAACCGGGCCATGTATTCGGGACCTTTGGAATACCGCGGGCCGAACGTCCCTGTCAAATCCTCGATCGCCAGTCGCAAGGCGGTCACGTCGACGTTGCCCGGCGCATACCGGAGCGACTTGGGCACCGGCGGCGGGCTGTCGAGCGTTCGGGCGTTGGGGCGATGCAGCTTCCAGTCGACGGGAAAGGGCTCGTGGGAGTCGAACCGCAGGCTGACCACGTGGGGAAACGCCCCGTTGCGTTGCAGCTTCAGTGTGTGCTTGCCCGGAGCGAACCAGGGCAATTGCGTGGCCTCCCACCGCGCCCCGCTGGTATTCCAACTGCCGGTGGGCGCGCGGCAACAGTCCCCCAGTTTTCTTTCGTCGAGTTGGATTTCTACGGGCCGGGCCTCGGCTGCCGCGTAGCAGACGTTCAGGGTATACGCCGTGCCGATGGGAAAGTCGATGTCGTACTCGATCTCGACGGGATATTCGCCGCCAAAGGCCACCATGGGCCCGGCATCGGCCCATTGCTGCGTAAAGGTCTTGGCGTTGCCGCGGTCGAAGGCCCAGGCCGGAATCACGAACGACCCGGCCGGCTCGACTTCCGCCGCCGTCGCGGGCATCGATGACGCCAACGTGATCAGGCATCCCCATGCCACAGGCCACCACACGACGTAGCACCGCCGCCAGTTTCGCAGAGCCTTCCCCATCGCACACACTCCCTCGCCGAGAAGGCGAAATCAGCTATGGGCCGAGGTTCACAGAATTCACCTACCAGTATAGCCGTCGGGGGGACGGAGCAAAACAGACGTTCCCCGCCGAATCGGGGGATGGTGGCCTGCGGTGGGATCTCGTCTCATGCTTGACTGACGGCGAGTCAAGGCTTAGAGTGGCCTTGTTGACGTTTGCACGGTTAATGCGCGGGGGCGACCAACGGGAGCCCGGTCTTGCCGGCCTCCCGCTGGTCGGTCTCGAACATTCGCAGTGTAGACACCCATTGGATCGGCGCGGACCGGTCGCTTTTGCGTCACACCGATGCTCAGGAGTACTGCTATGAAATGCCTGATTTCCACGACGCTGTTGTTGGCCCTGTTGGCTGCCGTAGCTATGCCGGCCGTGGCGGCCGACGCGGCGAACCCGGCGGCCAAGGGGAAGATCCGCGTGCTGCTGACGTTCGGCGGACACGGTTTCGAGGAGGAGCCGTTTTTCGCCATGTTCGACGCCATGCCCGACGTCCGCTACACGAAGGCCCCTTTGCCGCAGTCGGCCGATCTGCTCAAGCCCGGCCTGGAGAAGGATTACGACGTCATCGTGATGTACGACATGGTCGGCGGTATCTCGCCCGAGCAGCAGAAGGCGTTCGTCGCTTTGCTGAAAAAGGGCATTGGCGTCGTGTCGTTGCACCATAACATGGGCGCCCATAGCGATTGGGGCGAGTTCCGCAAGATCATCGGCGGCAAGTTCATTCTGAAGCCTTGCGAGATCGACGGGCAACAGTACGCTGTCTCGGGCTGGTCGCACGACGAAGACATGAAGGTGACCGTGGCCGACAAGGAGCATCCGATCACCAAGGGCGTCGGGGATTTCGAGATCCACGACGAGACTTACAAGGGCTACTACACGGCGCCCGACGTCAAGGTCCTCCTGAAGACCGATCATCCCAAGAACGATCCGGAATTGGCTTGGGTGAAGGACTACGGCAAGAGCCGCGTGCTCTATCTGATGCTGGGCCACGACAGCAAGGCCTGGGCGAATCCGAGTTTTGTGAAGATCCTCACGCAGGGCATCGACTGGGCCGCCGGGCGGTAGCGCAGCCTGCGCCCCGGCTGCGCACTCGGGACCGGCCCTTGCTGCATTCCGACTGGCACGATTCGGAGGGTCTCCAATTCCGCCGCCATCCTTCGGGAGGCGGCTCCACGCCACTGGGCAATTCCCCGTATCACGCAACCCCACCTTGAGGAGCCAACCATGCGTTGCCGTTGCCTGTGGCTGGTGCTGATCGCTCTGCCCGCCGCGACCGTTGTGGCCGATTCGCCTGACCTGTCCTTCCGCCCGGCCGGCGACGGCTATTATCGGTTCGACACCGGTGTTGTCCGGGGCGCGCTGCGGCTGGACGGCAGGTCGCAGGGGATTTCGTCGCTGGTCGATGTGACCACCGGGGAGGAAATCGCCTACGGCAGCGACCATCCGGGCATTTTCAGCCCTTACCGCGTGTTCTCGACCGACACGCGCTACGGTCATGCGGCCCGCGACTGGCCGACGATCGTGAGGCGGTTGCCCGACGGCGCGATCGAGGCCCGCTTTCCACCGGCGGACGATCATCCGCTGCAAATGGTGATCGTCTATCGCTGGAAGACGTCCGACACGCTGGATGTGGAAGCCATGGTAGCGCCCGAGCGGGCGATGCCGCGGTTCGAACTGTTCATGTCGTCGTATTTCGCGAAACAGATGCGGGCGCTGGTCTACGTGAAGCCGAACTTCCACGGCACGGGCAGGCCGGAGTTGCTGCCGGCCGACGTGAATCCGCTGGTCGACGGCACGTATCTGATGTTCCCCAGAGACCGTGCGGCCGCGGAGTTGATTTTCGACCGCCGATGGGAGTATCCGCCCAATCCGGTACAGTGGTCGGTAACCCGCTGGCTGGCCGGTCCGCTGGCAGTCCGCCGCAACGAGCAAAGCGGGCTGACGGCGGTAATGATGGCTTCGCCGGAAGACTGTTTCGCGGTGGCCACGCCCTACAACAAGACGCCGCCGGACGGCGTCGCCGGCCACGCGTCGCTTTACTTGTCGCTGTTCGGCCGGGATCTCGACGCGGGGCAAACCGCCCGTGCCCGCATGAGGTTGGTCGTCGGCCGCAGTCTCACCGACCAACAGGCGATCCAGCTCTATGAAGCCTACCGGGATACGGCTGAGCCCTATCCGCAAGTCGAGGGCGACGGCTCGACCGAGGATTAAACTCGGTCATGGGAAGTGCAGCAGAACGAGTCGCTACACGGCACTGCTCCCTATACGGCACTGCGCAACGGCCTGACGGCCGGGCTGCTGCCGGCGCACGCTTGCAGCAACCGTTGCCAGTTCTGCGGGGATCCCGGTGTGAGCCGGCCCAACAGTCGCGGGACGTCGGTCTTGGTGACGGCGGTGGCGTTGGCGGGAACCTGATCCAGGTGGAGCAGGGCCAACAGGGCGATGCAGGCCGGCCCGAACGCGTCGTCGGGGTAGCCCAGATCGCCAATCCGCACCAGCGGCAGTTTCGTTGCCCGGCCAATTTCCCGCAACAGCATACCGTTCTGTTGCCCGCCGCCGGCGATCACGACTTCGCTGATGCGAGCGTCCTCGGGCAGCCGGCGGCTGATCGCCCGCACAATCGTTTCGGCAATGAAGTGCGTGGCCGAACACAGCAGATCGCGGACCGACCAGTCGAAGTCGACCGCCATCTGCATTGAATCACTGAGGAACCGCTCGGGGCGTACTCCTTGGGGATGCCATCGCGGCAGCGGCCGATCGAAATAGGGATCGCTCAGCCAGTGCTCGAGCAGCTCCGGAATCCGCCGTCCTTGCACGGCCAGCCGACCGCCCGGATCGAAACGATGCCGGCCGCCCGTAAGTCGTTCCGCCAGCAGATCAAGCATGGCGGTGCCGGGGCCAGCCTCGAAGGATAGGATTCGCGAGGCGGCCTTGTCGGCCAACGTGGGCGGCAGGTAGCTGATCTGCACGGTTCGACCCAGATCCAGCACCACGCGGCCGCGCTGGGCGTGTCGCAGCAGCATCCATTGACTCATCGCGGTGATTGGTCCCCCCAGTCCGCCCTGGGCCAAATCGCGCGCGGGAAAGGCATCGATCACGTTCAGGCCGGTTGCTTCGGCCAGCCGGGCGGCGTCGCACAGCCCGAGGTAGCCGGCCGGTTCGCCGCGTGCGGTGTGCCAGAGACCCGGATCGTGGACCCCGACCGCCAAGACGCGGCTTGGCGCCACTCCCAGTCCGGACAACAGATCGGCCATCAGCGCCGCCTCGATCTCGGCCAACTGGGCCCGCAACAGGGCGATCGAGCCGGCCGACGCTCCGGGCGTGCCGGCCAGCGAGCCGAACAGGGCCACGGTCTTGTTGGGGATTTCGGCCGTGACGGCTCCCGCCGCGCGGGCCTGAGCGTCCGTTCCGTGTCCGTCGGCCGCGATCAGCGCGGCTGCCGCTTGCGTGCATTTCGAGGAAACGAGCACGCCGGCAGTCCAACGTCGCCCGCCACCGGTGCGCGGCATGTCGAAGCGGAGAAGCGTCGCCATGGTTCTATCACGATTCTCTGACTAGGCGACCATTCTGACCTCGATAACCTGGCCGGTAATGCCCGCGACAAACTCCTCAAAGATCCGTAGGTCCAGCGCCGAGGCCGAGTGGTTTTGCGGATGGAACTGCGTTCCCAAGGCAAACCAGTCGTCTCTCGTGGACTCGATGGCTTCCACCACACCGTCGGGGCATCGGGCGGTGACGGCGAAGCCGGGTGCGACCTCGTCAATCGCCATATGGTGCATGCTGTTGACGCGGATTTCTCCTTCGCCGTAAACCCGCTCCATCAACGACCCCGTTTCCACCTCCAAGGCGTGGCGATGGGTCATGTCCATCGGATCGCTGTGCGGCAAGGCCCGGGGAAGATCCTCGGGAATATGGAAGAAGAGATTGCCGCCCTGCGAGACGTTCATTAGCTGCATGCCGCAGCCGATCCCCAGCACCGGCATTCTTCGCTCGGCGATCAGCCGCATCAGCATCCGGTCGAACCGTTCCCGACGCTGGTCGAGCAGCCGCATCGCCGGATGTGTCATGAATCCATCGTGCCGAGGATCCAGGTCTCCGCCGCCGCCAAGCACGATGCCGTCGAGCATGTTGAGCACCTGACGCACATCTGCCTCATTCTCCAGTGGAGGAATGATCACCGGAATCGCGCCCGCTTCGGCGAGCGAATCGAAATATCCCGCTCCGAGAAACCCGTACGCGCCCGAGTCCTTTCGCGCCGAACGGTAGTCGGCATTGACCCCGATGACTGGTTTGGAGTCCATTCTGTGCTCCTCCCTCGACACGTCTTGTGTCGTCTAGGTGTGCTTTCGCGGGGAGATTCGCGACGACGGCTGCGCGGTCCTTCGGCAGTCGGCCTTCGGGAGTGGCTTCGATCACCGCCTTCGGAACTCCTCGACGTTAGACAGCTCACCAGCGAGAGGAATGCAAGTCGTTGGGCAGTTTAGGAATCGGGCGTCGACTTTGCAAGCACTTCCCCTATTTTGGGCGTGGAAACGCTGCTCCCACAACATCGTGTATTGCTAGCAGTTCTAGCAACCCCAATTTGCCGGCTTCTGCATCGATCGGGAAAGCCTCGCTGAGATGGCCGGATCGGCCGATTGGCCGCAGCGGCGCAGGATGCGCGGCCCTGGCCGCCATTGCGGGATCATCCGCCACTTTACCGGCTTGGCGGAAGGGGCTATCCTATAGGTTTGCGCCGGTTGCCGCTACGGCAGCGACCCCAACTCGGCGGAATCCTCGACCCGGCGAGTGGGAAAACCACGAATCGAGCCATTCGGCATCTCAAGATCATGCTCTACCAAAACGTCTGCCTGGAAACGTTTGCCTACACGCTGCCGGACGAAGCGGTCACGTCGGAGCAGATCGAAAGGTGGCTCGATCCCCTCTACACAAGGCTTCGGTTGCCGGCAGGCCGGCTGGAACTGATGTCGGGCATCGCCCAACGCAGGTTCTGGCCGCCCGGCATGCTGCCCAGCGAGAAAAGCGTCGAGACGGCCGAGAGGGCCATCCGAATCGCCGGATTGGACAAGCGTCACGTCGGCGCGCTGATCCACGGATCCGTCTGCCGTGACTTTCTCGAACCGGCCACTGCCTGCGGCGTCCACCACCGTCTTGGGCTGTCCGACGACTGTATGGTCTACGATGTCTCCAACGCCTGCCTCGGACTGCTCAACGGCATGGTCCAAGTGGCCAATATGATCGAGCTGGGCCAGATTCGCGCCGGGGTGGTGGTGGGCACCGAGAGCAGCCGGGCACTGGTGGAAACGACCATCGAGCAGCTCAACCGGCAGACTTCGCTTTCGCGCAAGGACGTGAAACTGGCCGTCGCTTCGTTGACGATCGGCTCAGGAAGCGCGGCCGTCGTGTTGACCGACCGTGAGCTGAGCCGCACGGGCAACCGGTTGCTCGGCGGCGTCGCGCACACCAACACGACGCACTGCGAACTGTGCCAGAGCGGCCGAGACGAATCGGCCGGTGCCGACATGCGGCCGTTGATGAAGACCGACAGTGAAACGCTGATGCATGAGGGGATCGCCGCGGGGCGAGACGCCTTTGCCAAGTTTCTCCGTTGCATGGGCTGGCACGCCGACGACATCGACAAGACGTTCTGTCACCAGGTCGGACGCGCCCATCGAAAGCTGATGCTCGACACGTTTGGCCTGAAGCCGGAGATCGACTTCACCACACTGGAGATGCTCGGCAATACCGGTTCGGTCGCCCTCCCCCTCACGGCCGCGTTGGGGGTCGAGAGCGGGCACCTGCAGCCGAACGATCACGTGGCCTTGTTGGGAATCGGCTCCGGAATCAACGTGGTGATGCTCGGTGTTGATTGGCATCGCAGCCTGGTAGAGCAACGACACGGAGTACCCGTGTCGCATGCCAAAAGAAGGGGCGCAGCCATTGGCGGCGTCGCCGACTGACAGGCTTGAGCCCAAACGGGCGAATCTGCCGACTCGCTGGCGGGGCAAGTTGTGCGAGGGCTAGCTGTCGATCTCGGCTTCCCAGGCGGAAAGCAGCAGGCTGGCCGCGCGGTCGACCTCCTCCTCGGTCGTGTACCAGCCGACGCTCAAACGCACCGTGCCTCGAGTCGTCTCGGGCGTCAGGCCGATAGCAGCCAGCGTGGGGGAGAGATTCTTGGAGCCGCTGTGGCAGGCGGCGCCCGTCGAGGCACACAGTTCGGGAATGCGCCGCAGCAGCGCGCCGCCGCTGCGGCCCGGGAAGTTGACCGAGAGCGTGTTGGGCAGCCGCTCGGCACCGGCCGCATTGACGGTGAGCCGATCACCAGTTCCCTCTTGCAGCCGTTGCTGGAGCCGATCGCGCAGCGTGGCTAGACGCTTGGCGGCCTCGTCGAGGTGTGCGTCCGCGAGCATCGCCGCTCGGCCCAAGGCGATAGTGAATGGTACATTCTCGGTCCCCGCCCGAAGACCTCCCTCGTGGCCGGCCCCGTGCAAGACGGGCTCCAGGGCGATTCCACGCCGCACGTACAAGGCCCCGATTCCCTTGGGGGCGTACATCTTGTGTCCGGCGAGCGAAAGCAGATCGACGCCGAGTTCCTGGACCCGCGTGGGGATTTTGCCGACGGTTTGGGCGGCATCGGTGTGTAGCAGGACATCCCTGGCATGGCAGATCTCGGCGATCCGGCGAATCGGCTGGATCGTGCCGATCTCATTGTTGGCGTGCATCACGCTGACCAGCACGGTGTCCGGCCGGATGGCCGCCGCGACGGCCCGGGGATCGACCACGCCCCGGCAGTCGCAGCCGACCAGCGTCAGGCCATAGCCGAGCGATTCGAGGTATCGGGCCGGCTCGAGCACGGCCGGGTGCTCGATGGCGGAGAGGACCAGGTGTCCGTCGCCGAGCAGGCCGTGCCGCAGCGCCACGCCCTTGATGGCGAGGTTGTTGCTCTCGGTTCCGCCGGAGGTGAAGATAATCTCGTCGCGATGGACCCCCAGCAGGCGGGCCACGCAGAGTCGGGCGTTTTCCACGGCTTCGTGGCAGGCCCGGCCCAAGGCGTGGTGGCTGGACGGGTTGCCGAAGTGATCGGCCAAAAACGGCAATATCACCTCTTGGACAGCCGGGGCGATGGGCGTAGTGGCGTTGTAGTCGAGATAGATCGAGCGCATGAGAACTGGTACGAGACACCGGCGGGGAAAGAAGACTGGGGTGAAAACGCTCGTGTTCCCGGTCGCGCGCAGAGACACCGTCCGAACCGGGCGGCCGCCGTCTGCGGGAAGACCGCCGGTCCTGGACGGTGCTGTTGGCCGGTGGCTACTGTTGCGGCGGCGGGGCAGCCTGTCGCGCAGCCTGCGCCTGGGCCATGACGCCCGGCATAACCCGCTTCTGCACGTCGGTCTCCAGCACGCCGAACGTGGCTTCATGGCGCTGTACGGTCAACGTCAACGCATGGAGCATTCGCTTGGCGGTGTAGAAGTTGGTGATGATCCGCTGGTTGACGGGAATCGGCTCGGTCGGCACGCCGAACGGCTGGGGATTCAGCCCGAAATCGATAATCAACTCTTCCGGCGTTCCGGTAACACGGCAGAAGTTGGCGTACGCCGCGATGACCTTCGAATCGTCGATCTGAACCTGCACACGCTGCTGTTGCTGCTGCTGTGCAGCGGGGGGTGCAGATTGCCCCCCCGGCGCGGGGACTTCGGCCTCTTGTTCGGGCTTGTCGGGTGATTTGGCCACTGAATGCTCCTTGTGTTACGTAGAAAACTTGCTTGGCACCGACTCCCGATTCGCGGTGTCGGAGACTTCCACTCACTCCAGAAAAGACGGTTCCAGACGCCTGAACGGCCCAATGGCGGAACCACCAAAGGAACCGATAATTATACAATTATCGATATTATACAACAGGGTCGCGTCGGGGCCAGGAGCCTCGGATGGAGAAAATCCTATCCGTGTCCGTTCGCCCGGGTGCGTGCGCTGCGGCCCGGCCGCTCACCAACGTCTTGTGCACGCGCACGCTCGGAAGCGGGCAGAATAGGCGAAAAGGGAGATCAGATCGGCCGACTACGGGCCGCCGTCGCTCGAGCACCACCAGGGGTCCGCGCAGCAGTCTTCCCCAGGCGGACAGCCGCTCTCATCGCAATCGCCGCAGGCGTTCATCGCGGTGATGCTCTCGGCCAGTTGGCTCAATTCGCAAAGCAGTGCGTTCCGCACAACCGACAATCCCCCGATAATGCCTATCACCAGCAGCGAAATCAACAGGATCCATTCCAGGGTCAGCAAGCCCATACGCTTTCGACCTCGGTTGCCAGGGCGAAGTGAACGCTTCATGATTGGCTCTTTTCTCGCCAGAGGAAGAGAACGGAGCCGGGCGGAATCGCCCGGGCGACAGGTGTGCTCTGCCATCGATGCACGATCCGCGCCAAATCCGGGAAAAACCGGCCACGTCTCCCGCAGTCCGCCGCAACACGTGTTTAGGAGAGGATTTAGGGGATGACGGCGCGGCGCGGCGCGTATGCGGCAGTGTCCGCGCGTTCAGAATCCGAAACGCTCCACGCGCGGCGTGTTTCGCAGAACGGACAGGCCAGCCCTAGACAGCCGTGCGTTCGAACCCAAGCGACGCAAACGTCTTGGATTTGACCACGTCGGTCAGTTTCAGCGCCGCCACCGCATCGAAAGGGACCACTACGGTTCGTGCCCCCAGAGAATCGGGAGCATGGCGCTCCAGCAGCAGGAACTTGCTGCTTGTGAGGAATTCCGCAAACGGGATTTGCTCTCCGAACGTGGTGATCACCACGCCCCGCCGCGGCAGTTCTGCCGGCCATTGGCGGAAGAACTCCTTCCATCCGCTCGACGACATACTCATTTTCGAAGACGTATCCTTTCGTCAAACCGGGACGGTCCACCGGGGGCCTCGTGGGAACACGGCCCATTCTGGGAGAAACGCCGAATCTGTGCAAGTGGAATTCCGCAGACAGCGTCAGGTGAATCGCCGCCACACGCAACCGCCAACCAGCACGGCCATGGCGGCCATCAACAACATGAGGATGCTCGGCTCGGGAACGGCCTGCTGATGGACGAAATTCAACAGGATTCGCGCGTTGTTGTAGTTGTTGTTGTCGTTGGCCGGATCGGCATGGGCGAAACCAGCGGCGACCGGTTCCTGAGGGTCGTTGGTGTAGACCATGTCGTTGGCAAAAATCGTGTCGCCCACGACCAGCACATTTCCGGCGCCCACCTGGGACAATCCGGCGTCGATCATGCTGCCGCGAATCTCCATCATGAAGTTCGACAGATGGCCGAGAGTCTGTCGGCTGCCGATGATCCGGCTCCAATCGCCGGGCTCCAGGCCGATGTGGTAGGTGGCTCCGAAGCGGGCCTTGTCCAGGACGTCGTTTCGATCGCCTGCCAGCGGGTCGTCGGCAGCCTGTCCGTCGACCTGGTAGTCGAATGCACCGCCCCAAACAAGATTGCTGGCGGCGCCGAGATCCAGGACGAAATGCCCGGCGTCGGAGTTCTGGAGCCCGGAGAGCACCAACTCCGAATACCGCCCGGCCGAGCCGGACTCCTCCGATCCGCCATCAAGGGCAGCCAGCGTCTTGTTTCCCATCACGTTTCCCTGACCGCCCTCAAGCGTGTCGGCGAAGATGGCCAGGCAACCGCCGCCGAGAACGAAGTTGGCGATTTGAGCAGCTTCCTCGTGGGCGGCCTCGCCGGGAAGGGGCACGACCTCGTTCATGATCAGCAGGTCGAATTCCTGACCGGAGAGGTCCGTGCGAGCATCGGTGATTTCGTGCAGTGTGACGGCGACGTTCGGGCCGAAGATGGCCGGCGCCGTGAGCCACTGCCGCATGGCCGAGTACCAGTCAAACCCTTCAATGTTCGGGTTGCCCCCGGCGATTTGGGTAGTTCCCATGAAGTACTTGTAGCTGCGAGCATCGCCGAACGACGCGATTTTGAAGGTCCCGGCCAAGGCCGCAGGGCCAGCCAGGAGAACCGCGCAGAGCGCCGAGAGCAGGATACGGCGAGCAGGACGAGCAAAACGCATTGATGTGCCTCCCATGGGCCCGATTGTAGTTGGAAAAATGGGAAGACTCAAAGGAATAGACAACCTCCCCGACCAGACAGATGGGAGTTCGGCGATTTCAGGTTGTTTTGGCGCGGTCGTAGCGGTCGGCAACGCAGGCCCCGGTGCCGACAGGAGGATCGCAGGTGTTCTCCACCAGCGGCCAGTGCGACCGTCCTCATCGGAAGATTCCCTGCAACTCGCCAAAACAAGGCAAAGACTTCGTCAGACTTTGCCGATTATTTCGACAACAGCGATTAGGAAGACTGTGAGTGCTCATGCGCAGAATTCGGTAATTCGCCAAATTCGCAATTCCATCTATTCTCACATTCACTTCGCCGACCAATCGCGATCTTGTCCGTCGCCCCCAGACATCGGATACCAAGCCATGACTAGAGCTTGCTTGCCCATTCGAATGCGTGTGCTGTTCGTGCTGGCGGCATGCGCGACCGTGGGACCGAGCGGTTGTCATACCATCGATTTCTATGACCGGTCGTTGGAACAGCCGGTTCCCTTGGCCATGGAACCCCCGCGCGAGAAGTCGCTGATGTCGTTGCCGGCCTATCGCGTCGCGGCTCCCGACGTGCTTCAACTGGAAATGCTGAAACAGGTTCCCTTGCCGCCGTATCGGGCCGAGGCGTATGACGTACTCCAGATCCAGGTGATGGGCACTCTCCCGGAGCAGCCGATCTACGATTTCTACCTGGTCGAGGCGGAGGGGACCGTGAATCTGGGGCCGAGTTATGGCACGGTCCGCGTGATGGGCATGACGATCGAGGAAATCACCGATTCGATCACGCGTCGCCTGGAGCAGATTCTCGCCCGGCCGGAGGTCTCCGTTCGGTTGGCTCGATCGGCCGGGACCCAACCGATCGCCGGCGAGTATATGGTGGCGCCTGACGGGACAGTCAACTTGCGTCAATACGGCCTGGTCCACGTGGCAGGCAAGACGGTTGTCGAAACCAAAGCAACCATCGAGAAGCACCTTTCTCAATACTTCGACTCGCCCGAAGTGGCCGTGAACGTGCTGGCGTACAACAGCAAGGTGTATTACATCATTACCGAAGGGGCGGGCTTGGGTGACAGCATCGTGAGGGTGCCGATTACCGGAAAGGAGACGGTGCTGGACGCGATCAGTACGGTGGGCGGCCTGTCGCAACTGTCTAGCAAGGAGATTTGGGTCGCCCGGCCTGCCCCCAACAGTCTCGGTTGCGAGCAGATCCTTCCTATCGACTACGAAGCAATCACGCGGGGAGCGGCGACGGAGACCAATTACCAGCTTCTGCCCGGGGATCGCGTTTTCGTTGCGGACGACGACGTGTTGGTGGCGACGAATCTCATCGGCACGCTGACCGGCCCGTTCGAACGGCTGTTGGGTATTTCGTCGCTTACGACGTCTACCATTCGTGGACTACAGACTTTGGGTAGAGGATACAATCAACAGCGTAGGTACTAGCGGGTGGTTTTGAATGCCACTGCAGTGTTTTCTGTTGCGGACTTCGGGGTAATGCGGACTTTAAGCGATTGCCTGTTTGGCCGAATGGATATAAGATTAATTAGGCTTGATAGGTCCAAACGCGATACCGGTAACGCTCAGCTCTTCGTGGTTGAGGTGGGCAGGAGGTGGTTGCGATGAATGCGGCAATTGGTATTTGGGCAATCGTGTTGGGCGGCTGGGTCCTTCCAGAGATGACGCCACCGGTCCCACAGCCGGAGACGCCGATCTATCGGCCGCCGGAAACCGGGGGCGGCATGTCGGGACGAAGCGGTCTGCCCGGCCCGGCGCGCAGAACGTCGCCGGGGCTGCCGGGCGGCGCCGGTTCCGGCCTGGGTTTCGGGTCGGGGGCAACAGGTGGCCGAGCGGCATCGAACGAGCAGTTGATGATGCCCTTCGCCCCAACCGATCCCTTGTCGGCCGAGGTCCATCCGTGGGGAGCTCCCACGGCGGATCAGGGTTACGGAACGGGAAACGCTTCCGGAGGGGTCGTGATTCCCAGGGGAGTTGGCCAGGCGTCCGCCGGTTCGCCTCCCGCCAACCCGACGCTTCCCTATATCAATGCCGGACCGGGGCAACGGCCGTCGCCCACGGCTTCGCCCTACGCTTCGCAGTTGCGGAACTACAATAGTGTCGCCCATCGACGTTTTATGTCCAGCGCACCTCCTTCCACGGCCCAGAACAAGCCGTTCTCGGGCTATCAGCAGAACCCGGCGATCAGTCCGTACATGAACCTGTTCCGAACCGACAATAACCGCGGTACGGTCGACAACTACTACACGTTGGTCAAGCCGGGCATCGACCAGCGAACCGCGAACCTGCGGACGCAGACGCAGATTCAAAGGCTCCAAACGGCCACCCAGAACCTGGGGGTTCAGACCCAGCAGGGTCATGGCACGGGGGCCGCCGGTTACTTCATGAACTACGGGGGCTACTACCCGGGGTTCGGACGCTGAGCGAGCACGCCCCAGGGGCATCCATCGGTTCGCTGTTGGTTTGGGCGGTTGACCTTGCCCCCGTTGCCGGTCAAGATAGCGGCGGCCGTGAAGTAGCTCTATTCTGATACCCTGCCATTCCGCCAACGGAAACCCTTGATGACTCGCAAAGCGCTGATCACCGGCATCACCGGACAAGATGGGGCCTTTTTGGCCGAGTTTCTGCTGGGCAAGGGCTACGAGGTACACGGGATGGTCCGCCGGGCGAGCACGGAGAGCTTCGAGCGGATTGCCAGCCTCAGGGATCGTCTGATCCTGCACCAGGCCGACCTCTTGGACCAGTTGTCCATCATCACCCTGATCAGCCAGGTGCGCCCCCATGAAGTCTACAACCTGGCCGCTCAAAGCTTCGTGCCCACCAGTTGGCTGCAGCCGTTGTTGACCGGCGAGTTCACCGCTCTGGGCGTGACTCGCATGCTGGAGGCCGTCCGGCTGGTGGACCGGGACATCCGTTTCTACCAGGCCAGCAGCAGCGAGATGTTCGGCAAGGTCCGCCAAGAGCCGCAAAACGAGCAAACGTCCTTCTGGCCGCGCAGCCCGTACGGCGTGGCCAAGGTCTACGGCCACTGGATCACTGTCAACTATCGGGAAAGCTACAATGTCTTCGCGTGCTCCGGGATTCTCTTCAATCATGAATCGCCGCTGCGCGGCAAGGAGTTCGTCACGCGAAAAATCACCGACGCGGTGGCACGAATCAAGCTGGGCGTGCAAGACAAGCTGGTGCTGGGCAATCTCGAAGCAATGCGAGACTGGGGATTCGCGGGCGACTACGTCAAGGCAATGTGGCTGATGCTCCAACAGGATGAGCCGGACGACTATGTGATCGCCACGGGCGAGAAACATTCGGTTCGCGAATGGGTCGAGTTGGCCTTCGGCCACGTGGATCTCGACTGGCGCGAGCACGTCCAAAGCGACCCAAAGCTGCTGCGACCGGCCGAGATCAACACGCTCCGCGGCGACGCGACCAAAGCCCGCACGATCCTGCAGTGGCAGCCGGAAGTCGCCTTCCCCGAGTTGGTTCGCATGATGGTCGACGCGGACCTTCAGCGCGTGCGGCGGGAATTGGCCGACCGAGACAGGTAGTCTGCTATTGCGGCAGAGTGGATTTGCTGCTAAATGACTGCCGTGGACTAATCCATGTCTCTTGTCGGAATGCATACATGCGCACAGACACGGGGGCTCCCGCAGTCCCGCCAGCAGCCGACCCCGGCGTCGTTTTCCCGGAAACCGTTCTTTCCGGCGTGCCTGCCCGTCTCGACCAACGGCCGCAGCGGCCGCCCATAGCCAGGAATGACTCGATGCCGCCGGAAGCGTACCACACCTCCTTCTCTGGATGGGGCCGTTACCCTGTCGCAGAAGGGCTGGAAATCAAGTCAGAAGACCTCGTGCGAAGCACCGCAGGCGCCGCGCTTTGCCGCGGGTTGGCGCGATCGTACGGTGATTCGTCGTTGCCGGCCTGTGCGAACGACACCGTGGTCGATACCACGATGGCCGATCGCCTGCTGGCGTTCGACCAAGATTCGGGACTGCTTCGGGCGGAAGCGGGCGTGTCACTGCTGGAGTTGAACCGGCTCTTTCTGCGCGGCGGGTGGTTCGTGCCCGTTTCGCCCGGTACCCAGTTCGTCACGCTCGGCGGCATGGTCGCTTCCGACATCCACGGGAAGAATCATCACGTCGACGGCTGCTTCGGCGAGCACGTGCGGAGCTTGCGGCTGCGGGTCGCCGACGGCCGGATCATCGAGTGTTCCGACGAGCAGGAGCAGGAGTTGTTTCGGGCGACGCTCGGCGGCATGGGGCTGACGGGCCACATTCTGGAGGTCGAATTTCGGATGCGCCGGATCCCCTCGCCGTGGATCCGGGGCGAGAGTCACCGTATTGCCAATCTCGACGCCATGGTCGCCGGGTTGAAGGAGGCGGCGGGAGCCTGGCCGATGACGGTTGGCTGGGTCGATTGCCTGGCACGGGGTGAAAGCCTTGGGCGTGGGATTCTGATGAAGGGTTGCTGGGCCGAGCCCGACGAGGCCCCCGGCACGCCGCCGCCCACGAAACGCCGCTTCCGCGTGCCTTTTCAGTTTCCCGGCTTTGCCCTCTGCCGCGCAAGCATGAAGGCGTTCAACCTGCTCTACTACTACAAGCACATTCAGCGGGAGAAGCGCGGGATCGTGCACCCCGACGCTTTTTTCTATCCATTGGACATGCTCGACGATTGGAACCTGATTTACGGGCGTCGCGGTTTCACGCAGTACCAGTGCGTGCTGCCCCATGCCGAAGACAACGGCCCGGCCCGGCGGTTCCTCGATCTGTTCACCTCCGGCGGCGGGATGGCGTTCCTCTGTGTGATCAAGGACTGTGGCCCGGAGGGAAAGGGCATGCTCTCGTTTCCGCGGCCGGGGATCTCCATTGCCATGGATTTCCCCGTCCATCGGGAGAAGACGCAGGGCTTTGTCGATCGGCTCAACGAGTTGGTGATCGCCGAGGGCGGGCGGATCTATCTGACCAAGGACACCTTCACGCGGGAGGAACACTTCCGTGCGATGGAATCGCGTCTCGATGCCTTCAATGCGGTCCGCAGGAAGTGGGACCCGCAAGGGAAGCTTCGAAGTGCCCAGTCGGTGCGGCTGTTGGGAGACACGATATGAAGGCCGTCGTGATGGGCGCCACCAAGGGAATGGGACGGGCGTTGGCACGGCTGCTGGCCGAACGCGGCGACCGCCTGTTCCTGCTGGAACACCTTCCGGAAGAACTGGAGCGGACCGCCGGCGATCTGGAAATCCGCGGCGCGGAACGACCCGTGGGGACTGCGCTGTGTGATCTACTGAAACCCGAGACGTTTGCACCCGCCCTGGACGCGGCCGAAAGGGAGCTGGGCGGGCTGGAAACGGTGATCGTGACGGCGGGCCTGTTCGGCACGCAAGAGCAGTTGGAAAGGGACCCGCAATTCGCCGCTCAAGTGCTCCTGGCCGATTTCACCAACACGGTTCTGTTTTGTGAAGAAGTCCGCAAGCGGCTGCTGGCCCGCGGCGGTGGAACGTTGTGCGTGTTCAGTTCCGTGGCCGGCGAACGAGGCCGCAAGCCGGTGGTCTTGTACGGCTCGGCCAAGGCGGGACTGTCTCGATACATGGAGGGTTTGGACCACAAGTTCCGCGCGGCCGGACTGCGGGCAGTGTGTGTGAAGCCCGGCTTCGTCAAGACGGGCATGACCGTCGGGCTGAAACCGCCGCCGTTCGCCGGCGAACCGCAAGACGTGGCTCGACGCGTTCTCCGAGCGGTCGAGCGAGGGACACCGGAGGTCTATGTACCGCCGATGTGGAGGTGGGTGATGTGCGCCATCCGCAGCCTTCCCCGGTTTGCGATGAGGAGGATCGGCTTCTAAGTGGCCTTGCGTGATTCCGGGGAGAATCCGGCGTCTTGGAGTCGCCTCCGGAAGGGTGGCGGCGAAGTCGGTGGTTCTCGGAATCGTGCAAGTCTATTCAGATAAGGTTGCGTGATGCTGAGAGGATTCGTAGGGTGAGTGTCACGGGGAAAGACTCCTGTCATCTCGTTTGGGGGAGAGAGTCGATGCTGGCCGGCCTGTTTCGATTAGCTCGCCCGGCCGACTGGATTAAGAACGTGTTCGTGCTGGTGCCGGTCCCGTTCGCGATCGTGGCCGGCGCGGAGTTTCGTCTGGCCCCCTTCGCCTTGGGGTTGCTGGCGTTTTGCCTGGTCAATTCGGCGGTCTACACGCTCAACGACCTTTGCGACGCCGAGGCCGATCGACTCCACCCGAAGAAGCGACAGCGTCCGATCGCCAGCGGGCAGGTCCCCGGCTCGGTGGCGTTAATCCAGGCCGGCGTGCTCCTGTTGGCCGGCATGGCTTTGTGTTCGGCGGCCTGCGCAGCCCTGGGGCGGATCGATGCGGCATGGCTGCTCCTGGTGTACGTTGCCGTGAACCTCGCCTACAGCTTGCGCGCGAAGCACCTCGCGCTGCTCGACGTGTTCCTGCTTTCGTCGGGGTTCGTGATTCGCGTGTTGCTGGGATGTGCCCTGGTCGAGGCCGTGCCGTCGGCCTGGCTCTTGCTGTGCACGTCCTCGCTGGCCTTCTTTCTCGGGTTCACCAAGCGCCGGGCCGACCTGTTGGCCGGGCTGGACGCCAACCACCGGGGGAGTCTTCGCGGTTACAGCCAGGCCTTTCTGGACCAAGCGATCACGATCTGCGCGGGCATCGCCCTGGTGTCGTACGCGTTGTACAGCATCGATTCGAAGGTGTTGGTTCCGGGCCGGGAGATGGCATCGATGCCGTTCGTGGCCTACGGTATCTTCAATTACCTTCGCCTGGCCAATATCGCCAACGGCGGGGATTCCCCGGTCGAGATTGCCTACTCTTCCCGTTCGAGTCAGGTCTGTGCCGTCGCGTGGATCGTGGCCGTTACGTGGAGCTTGGGGATCTGGTAGTCCCGCCGGGGCCGCCCGCCAACCTTGTGGAGCCGACCGTTGAAGAAGCTGCTGGTCATGCTGCTGAAGATCGGCATCTCGGTGGCGATCATCGCCTATCTGGTCTATGACGCCGTAAGCACGGAGAACGAGGCGGGCCAGAACATCTTCGAGCAGCTCATCCACCAGCCCAAGCACTGGGGTCTGCTGGCCGCGGCCTGGGTCTTCTGCGCGTCGGCGGTCACGCTGACGTTGGTTCGCTGGTGGTGTTTGGTGCGGGCGTTGCGGCTGCCGCTGCCGTTCACGGAGGCCCTACGGATCGGCTTTCTCGGCTACCTGTTCAATCTGGCGCCGATGGGAATCGTCGGCGGCGATTTGCTCAAGGGGTGGATGCTCGCCCGAGAGTACCGCCAGCGGCGAATCGAGGCGTTCGCATCGGTGGTCGTCGATCGTATGATCGGGCTGTACATGCTCTTTGTAGTCGCCACGGCGGCGATTTTCGTGACGGGCTTCTGGCGTCTGAAGCAGCCCGAACTTCAGTTCATCTGCAACACCACCTATCTGCTGACGGCCTCGGGAGCGGTCGTGCTGGCGTTGTTGCTGACGCCCGGCTTCACGGACGGAAGGGGAACCCGTGCGTTGGGTCGCCTACCCCGCGTGGGACACGCCATCGAGAGCCTGATCGGAGCGGTGCGGATGTACCGACGTCAGCCATACGTGCTGGCGTCCTCTGCAATCATGAGCGTTGCGGTCCACAGCCTGTTTGCCACGGGCGTCTATCTGATCGCCCGAGGATTGCCCGGCGACGACCTGTCGCTGAGCACGCACTTCGTGGTCATGCCGTTGAGTGCGTCGACCGGCGCGCTGCCCTTGCCGATGGGACCGTTCGAACTGGTGCTGGAGTTCCTCTACACACACGTGCGCGAGCCGAATGTGGTGATCGCCACCGGTCAAGGCCTCGTGGTAGCGCTCGGCTACCGATTGATCTCCGTGATGATCGCCACGGTGGGAATCTGCTACTATCTGGGCAGTCGCCAGGAAGTGGCCCAGGTCATCCACGAGGCCGAAGAAGAGCAGCAGGCCGCCCAATAGCCCACCCAGTTCGAGCGGCAGGAACTTCTTCACCCCGGTCTTGGCGAAGGTATAATAGTGAGGTCATTGTGGGGCTAAGCCAAGCCGACCGTTCGGGTAGGGCGGAGGTGATGGAGTTGGCGGCGACATGGGCATTCGGTTTTATTGTCCGAACGGGCACAAGCTCAACGTCAAGGAATTCCAGGCGGGTAGGCGCGGGATTTGTCCATACTGTGGTGTGAAGATCCAGATTCCGACCGAGAGTACTCGGGAATCGTCAGGGGACAAACCTAGAGACAACCCCCCGGAGAGGGGAAGCTCTGGCCGTCTGCCGACCACCGCGCCCCAAACGCCGACCACCGCGCCCCAAACGCCGACCACCGCGCCCCAAACGCCGACGACCGCGAAAGCTGGTCTGCCGCCGGCCAGCGTGGCGCAGACCCCGCCAAACGCAAGTGCGCCCTCCGGGGGCACTGAAGCCTCTGCGATTCGTTCGACGAGTTCGACACAGCCGTCTCCGGCTGCCCGAACGAAGTCATCTCCCTCGGACCCATCGGCCAGGCAACCTGCGGCTGCGGATCCCTTGGCCGAGGCGGGCGATGCGGTCTGGTATGTGCGACCGGCCTCCGGCGGTCAATTCGGCCCGGCCAGCGGCGAGGTGATGCGAACCTGGCTCGACGAGGGGCGGGTCGGCGTCGACTCGCTCGTTTGGCGCGAAGGCTGGCGCGACTGGCAGGAGGCCGCCGAGGTGTTTGCCCAACTCGGGGCTGGCCGCCAAGCGGGGCCGCTGGACGAGATTGCCCCGGGCGGGACGAGCGTGGCGCGGGCGGCTGCGGCTCGCAGCAGTCGTGCCAGCGCCCGGCGGCGGTCCAGGAATATACAAACCCTCATGATTATCCTGCTGATCTTCGCCGTGATCGCCCTGGGCACCGTCTTCGGCTGGGTCGTCTTCGGCGATCGAGGAGGGGGAACCGACGGACCAGACCCGGCATCGGGAGCCTCCCTATCGCGGGCCCGGCAAAGTGTCACGCCCGCCCAGACAGCCGCGTATCCACCATTCGGAAAGGTCTGCCGATGAAGATCCAGCAGTTTCTCGAACACCACGGGATCCACAGCAATCCCTTCGCCGACGAAGACGCCCAGACCGACCTGGTGTTTAAGGGATACTGCATCCGCAACACCTACCATCCCACCTGGGACAAAATCTGCGGTGATCCTTCGGAGCCGGCCACATCGGTCGTGTTTGGAGAAAAAGGTTCGGGCAAGACGGCCATTCGTCTGCAGATGGTCAGCCATCTGACCGACTACAACGCCGACCATCCCGACGGCCAAGTGTTCGTGGTGCAGTACGACGACTTCAATCCGTTCCTGGACCGGTTCCGCGATCGGTTCTCCGGACGGCGGCGGCGGCCCGAACGTCTGTTGGAGTTATGGCGGTTGTGGGACCACATCGACGCGATCCTGTCGCTGGCCGTGACCCAACTCGTGGATCGCGTTCTGGAAGTGAAGCAGGCTCGGCACCCGGCCGCACGCGACGAACCGCTTCCCGTCGAGGCGCTCGATGCGGCGGGAGTGCGCGACGTGCTCTTGCTGGCGGCATGTTACGATCAGTCGACCGCCGAGAATCGCGTCCAGCGCTGGCATCAGCTTCGGCGGAAGCTGGGCTTTTCGACCTGGCGCAGCAAATGGGACTGGGCGGTTGGCATCGTGGCCGCGCTGGCCGTGCTCGCGCTGATTGTGTCGCTGGGCCAGTGGAAGTGGCTGTTGACGATCTGGCCCTACCTGGCCGTCCTGGCCGGCTGGGGACCTCGCCTCTGGCGATTCCTGAGGTGGTCTTGGAAAGCCCGGCGCATCCGGCGCAACACCCGTGCGCTCAATCACAACACGAACCTGTTGCGCCGCGTGCTGTTGAGTTTCACCGGAGGGCAGATTGTCGGTCAGCCGCTGCCCGACCAGCAGCGGACCGACGATCGCTACGAGCTGTTGGGTAAGCTGCAAGGGGGCCTGCGCTCGCTGCGTTTCGAGGGGATTCTCGTGCTGGTCGATCGGGTGGACGAGCCGTATCTGATCAACGGCTCGCCGGAACGGATGCGGGCGCTGGTCTGGCCCATGCTCGACAACAAGTTCCTCAAACATCCGGGGCTGGGAATGAAGCTGCTGTTGCCGAGCGAGTTGGAGCGGTTGATCGAGCGCGAGGATCGCGACTTCCACCAGCGCGCCCGACTCGACAAGCAGAATCTGATCCGCTCCCTCGATTGGACCGGGGCCTCGCTCTACGACGTGGCCAATGCCCGGGTGAAGGCGTGTGCCGCTGAAGGAAACGCACCTGCGCTGTCCGAGATGTTCGAGGAATCGATCGACAAGCGGCGACTGATGGACGCCTTCGGCACATTGCGGGTACCGCGGCACCTGTTCAAGTTCATGTACCGGCTGTTTACCACCCACTGCAACGCCCATAGCGACGAAAACCCCGTCTGGAAGATTCCCAGCGGGACGTTCGAATCGGTCCTGGCCCTGTACCGGCGCGACCAAGAGGCCATGGAACGCGGCGAGGGTGCCGGCTGATTCTCCAGGGCCTGCATACGAACGGGTGGGGCGTTCTTCAGAGCCGAGTGCATTGCGGCGCAAGGGGTTGCGCCGCCGCCGGAGTGGCAGCCAGGCCGCCCCCCTCGCTAGGATGCCTGGCCTTGCGGCCCACCCCCGCATTAGCACTATGCAAGAAGTCCTGGGAATCTAACGAAAAACTTGCATGCGCAGGGGCTTTCTGCCATAATGAGCAGGTAGACTTCCGCAGGGTGGATGGGTCGAGACGGGCTTGCCGTTTGTGCGTCTTGTCCGAGCCCTGCCGGGCGCATTCGGAACTGCGCAGTGCAGATCAATGGCCGGGCCGGCGATTCGGGTCCTGGTTGTCTGGTGTGCTCCATCGGAACGGACTTTTTGTCATCTATACGTGCGACGTGTTGCTCCGCGGTCCGGTGTGCCGTTGTGTCTGGGCGGGCGGGCAGAAAGGCAATGGAGGTTCTCATGTTACGCGGCTTTGCCAAAAAGGTGTCCGGGGCGAGTCAGACGCTATTTCGCCGCAAGGCGCAGGGCAGCGGTTCGAGGATTGCGAGCGACCATCGTCTCGCGTATGAACCGCTCGAGCCAAGGCTGGTGCTGGACGCCGGGCCGCTGATCATCAGCGAGTTCCTGGCAGTCAACGATTTCGGCTACGACGACAACGGCGATTACCTCGGCTTGGCCGACGGCGACAACAACTCGTCCGACTGGATCGAAATCCACAATCCGACGGACACGACGGTCAACCTCAACGGCTGGTACTTGACCGACGACCGGATGAACCTCACGAGATGGCAGTTTCCGACCTCGCCTTCGACCTCGCTCGATCCCGGCGACTATCTGGTCGTGTTTGCCTCCGATGGACGCAGCCAGGTGGAGAATCCGGCCAATCCGTATCTGGACTCGGCGGGCTACCTGCACACCAATTTCCAGCTTGACGGCGGCGGTGAGTACCTGGCCTTGGTACTGCCCAACGGCGTGACCGTCTCCCACGAGTACGTGCCCGAATACCCCAACCAACACACAAACGTCTCTTACGGCATTACGCAGCACATCAGCACATTCGTGCCCGAGCGGGCGGAGATGAGCTACCGGGTGCCGACCAGCAGCGACGCCGGCGAGAATTGGACCTCGCGCACGTACGACGATTCGGATTGGACGGACGACATCGGCACGGGCGATTCGGGGCTGAGGATTACCGAAATCGACAACGGCGGCACGGATTGGCTCGAGATCCAAAACCTCTGGAACCGGGAGATTGACACGGCGGGGTGGCTCGTGGCCGTGAACAACGGAACGACCGGCAACGTCAATTCGGTCAACGCTACCGTGTGGACGCTTCCCGACACGATGGCCGCCGGACAGGTCCTCTACAAGACGGATAGCCCCACCGATCACTACTGGGGCCGCGACATCGCGTGGGATTCGACTCGCGGCTGGGTCATGATCGTCGATGGCCAGGGCCAGGTGGCCGACTTCCTCCCTTGGGGATACACCGAGGCACAGATTCAGAGCCTCAACGTAAGCGTCGGCGGATTCAGCAACGTCCAAGTCGGCAGCCAATGGAGCGGCGTAAGCCCCAGCGGCATGACCAACGGCTGGCAGACGAGCAACCCGAGCACCGACATCGGCGATCCCGGCTGGACCGGCTCCTCCTCGTACAACGCCGGCAGCGACACGCATACGGTGGAAGGCAGCGGGAACGACATCTGGGACCGCTACGACCGTTTCCACTACGTCTACCAGACCATGACCGGCGACAGCGAGGTCGTAGCCAAGGTGCTCAGTGTGGAGAACACCAACAGTTGGGCGAAGGCCGGCGTGATGATCCGTGAAACGCTCAACGCCGACAGCAAGCACGCCATGACCGTTGTGACGCCCGGCAACGGCGTGTCGTTTCAGTATCGCACCGCCACCGGAGACGTCAGCGGCCATTCCACGCAGGCCGGCTACTCGGCGCCGTACTGGGTCAAACTGGTCCGCGAGGGCAACGAATTCCGCGGGTATCGGTCCGAGGACGGGGCCAACTGGTACCTGGTCGGGTCGCAGACGATCACGATGAACGCGACGGTCTACGTCGGACTGGCCGTCACGTCGCACGACGACAGCACGCTCTGCACGGCCGAATTCTCGGACGTGGCCGTCGGCGTGCCGGCTCCGCCTTCCAAGCTCGAACGCGTCGGCAGTCTCGACCGCAACATGGCCGGCGACTTCGCCCTGCCCGAGGTGCAATCGAAGGGGTTCCAGAATGCCGATTTGGTCCTGCCGTTTCCCGGCAGCGAGTCCACGCCGGTGACGACGGGCGTGGGATTCAACCTGAATCCGACCGGGCTGAACGTGACCGTGATCAAGGCCAAGGACGGCGTGACGATCGACAGCCTCGCCGCGGCCGAATCGTTGATTGCCGACCCCGGCCAGCAAGAGTGGATCGAGGCGGAAATCGCCGAGACGATCAACTACTTCAACACCGGGTCGGACGGGCACTACGGCGGCAACGTGCCCTATCCCGGCACGGTGATCGGCACCGACACGGATAACTTCGTCATCGAGGTGACCGCCACGGTGCTCATCCCCTCGGCCGGAGAGTGGACGTTCGGCGTCAACAGCGACGACGGGTTCGGCCTGACCTTGACCAACGGCGTGGATATGTTCTCGGTCTCCTATCCGGGCCCGCGTGGGCCGGGCGACACGTTCGGCGTGTTCAACGTCACCGATCCCGGCAGCTACGACATGCGGCTGGTCGTCTACGAACAGGGCGGCGGCGCAGAAGCGGAACTGTTTGCGGCCCCGGGTAGCCACGACACGTTCAATGCCGACGCGTTCGACCTGGTGGGCGACATGGCGAACGGCGGGCTGCTGGTGACCGGGTTCGGCGGCGCCGTGCAGACGAACGTGGAAGAAGAGATGCACGGGCAGAACGCGTCGCTGTGGATGCGGATTCCCTTCGAGGTGGAGGACCCGTCCACGCTGAACTCGCTGCAATTGCAGATGAAGTACAACGACGGCTACATCGCCTATCTTAACGGCCAGGAGGTCGCCCGCCGCAACTTCACCGGCATTGCGCAATGGAACTCCCACGCGACAACCCAGCGCACGTACGAACAATCGGCCGTGTACGAGAGCGTCAACGTCACGGCCTACGTACACCGTCTTATTCCCGGCACGAACGTGTTGGCGATCCAGGGGATGAACTACAGCGCTTCGGACGACGATTTTCTGATTCTGCCGATGCTGGTGGGAACACACACGGGCGACGTGCAACGGTTCTTCACCGAGCCGTCGCCGGGCGAGGCCAACGGCGCCGGATACATCGATTTCGTTGAAGATACGCAATTCAGCGTCGACCGCGGCTTCTTCCAGGAGCCGTTCCAGTTGGAGATTACGACGAGCACGCCCGGGGCAACGATCCGCTACACGACCGACGGCAGCACGCCGACGGAAACGAACGGGGCGGTGTACAGCGGCCCGCTGACGATCAACAAGACCACGGTCTTGCGTGCCGCCGCGTTCAAAACAGACTACTATCCGACAAACACCGACACGCAGACGTACCTGTTTCTCAGCGACGTGGTCACCCAGTCGCCCAACGGTGAGGCACCAGCGGGATGGCCGGCCGGATCGGTCAACGGCCAATCGATGGAATACGGCATGGACCCGGCGATTGTCAACGACAGCACGTGGGGGCCGCAGATGCTCGATGCCTTAACGGCGATTCCCACCATGTCGCTGGTGACCGATCTGGACAATCTGCTCGACCCCGGCAGCGGCATCTACGTCAACGCGTACGGCGACGGTATCGATTGGGAGCGGCCCGCTTCGCTGGAACTGATCTATCCCGACAACCCGCAAGGTCCCGGCTTTCCCGACGGGATCGAGGTCGACGACGGCCAGGGCGGACTGCGTCTGGAGTTTCCCGGCGGCATGCAGGAAGGATTTCAGATCGACATGGGCCTGCGGATCCGCGGCGGTTACAGCCGCAGCGGCGGCAACCCCAAACACGCCTTCCGGTTCTTCTTCCGCAACGAGTACGGAGCGGGGAAGCTGAACTACCCGCTCTTCGGCGATACAGGCGTCGATAGTTTCGACAAGGTCGATTTGCGCACGAGCCAGAACTATTCATGGAGTTATGCGAACGACAGTGCGAACGCCATGTGCCGCGATGTCTGGGCTCGCGATTCACAAGGCCAAGCGGATCAGCCCTACACTCGCAGCCGCTACTATCACTTGTACATCGACGGTCAATACTGGGGACTCTATCAGACCCAAGAGCGCGCCGAGGCGGCCTACGGGGAATCGTACTTCGGCGGCGATCGCGACGAGTACGACACCATCAAGGTGACCGACGGCTACAACATCCACGCCACCGACGGCACGATCGATGCCTGGCGACAAGTGTGGGACCTGGCCAACCTGGGCTTCGAGACCGACGCGAAGTACCACTACATCCAGGGCCAGAATCCCGACGGCACCCGCAACCCCGGATATCCCGCTCTGATCGACGTGGACAACCTCATCGACTACATGATCCAGGTCTTCTACGACGGTGACCGGGACGCGCCGATCTCGAACTTCCTGGGCAACGAAAGTCCCAACAACTGGTACGGCGTGCGCAACCGTAATGGTGAGGAAGGCTTCAAGTTCTTCGTCCACGACGCCGAGCACATCATGTCGCGGGGACTCGACGACCGGACCGGGCCGTTCCCCGCCGGCGACACGTTCGAGAAGAGCAACCCGCAGTGGGTCCACCAGAAGATGATGGACAACCCCGATTATCGGCTCCGTTTTGCCGATCGCGCCCACGAACGGCTCTTGAACGATGGGCTGCTGACGACGGCCAACGCCATTGCGCGGTTCCAGGAGCGGGTCGCGCAGATCGACATGGCCATCATCGCCGAGTCGGCGCGTTGGGGCAGTTCCTCGTTGAACAAGTCCACGTGGCAGAATACCATCAATTACGAGATCAACAGCTTCTTTCCCGGCCGGGCGGAGAGGATTCTGGAGCAGCTCAAGGTCACGCGGCTCCGCAACGGCACGTTGGCGCCGCTCTATCCCGGCGTCGACGCCCCCGCCTTCAGCCAGCACGGCGGCCAGGTGCCCTCCGGCTTCGACCTGGCGATGTTCTCCCTCGGCTCGACCACTTACCAGGATACGGTCGTGGTGCCCGAGTTCACCCAGGCGAAATACCTGGTTCCCACGAACAACAACCTGGGGACCACGTGGACGGCATGGGGATTCAGCGACGCTTCCTGGTCGTCGGGCACAACGGGATTCGGCTACGAGGATTCTCCGGCGGATTACAGCGGCCTGATTACGACGAGAGTCCGGCCGGCGGAGACGGATCCCGGTGCCACGTCCATCCTGGTTCGCAAGACCTTTACCGTCGACGACCTGGGCGACATCGACCGGCTGACGCTGCGGATGAAGTACGACGACGGCTACGTGGCGTATCTCAACGGCCAGGAAGTTGCCCGACGCAACGTCAGCGGGACGCCTGCGTGGAACTCTTCCGCCTCGAACCATCCGGACGACCAGGCCGTGGTCTTCGAGGACGTCGACATCTCGGACCACATCGACAAGCTCGTGCCGGGATCGCACAACGTCCTGGCGATCCATGCGATCAATACGTCGGCCGGCAGCAGCGATATGTTGATCTCGCCGGAACTCGTGGTGCGCAAGCTGGTCTTCGACCCCGATGGGCCGGACATCTATTACACCACCGACGGAAGCGATCCGCGATCGAGCGCGGGTACGCCGTCGACGTCCGCCGTCCTTTACGGCGGCAGCCCGATCACGTTGCTGCAGAGCCATCTGATTCAGGCCCGGACTTACCAGGGCGGCCAATGGTCGGCGCTGAACAAGGCCCATTTCTACGTGGATCAGCAAGCCACGGCCGAGAACCTGGTGATCAGCGAAATCAACTACCATCCCTACGACCCGACGCCGGCGGAAATCGCCTCCGGCCATACCGACGCGGACGATTTCGAGTTCATCGAGCTGAAGAACGTCAGCGGTGATACGATCGATTTGACGGGCGCGGAGTTCACCTTCGGAATCGAGTTCGACTTCGACGACGCCGACGTGCTGACGCTCGCCCCGGGAGAGTACGTCGTCGTGGTGGCCAACGAGGCGGCATTCGCCCAACGTTACGATACGGCTGGAATGCTGATCGCCGGCCAATATACCGGAACCCTCGACAACGGGGGAGAGCGGGTCATGCTGATGGATTGGACCGGAGAGCGGATCCACAGCTTCGAGTACAACGATTCGGGGAACTGGCCGGGCCGGGCCGACGGCGGCGGCTCCTCGCTGGAACTGATCGATCCCGCGGCCGTGCCGCACACCCGGCCCGAGCGGCCCACGTACCTCGAGGACGGCGACCATTGGCGTTCCAGTGCCGAGTACGGCGGATCGCCCGGAACCGCTGGCAGTGGGCCGGTCGGCGACGTCGTCGTCAACGAAGTCCTTTCGCATACCGATCCGCCGCTGACCGACACGATCGAGCTGCACAACACGACGGGCAACCCGATCGACGTCGGCGGGTGGTACCTGAGCGATTCGAACGGGAATTATCTGAAGTTCCGCGTTCCCGACGGGACCACGATCGCCGCCGACGGCTACATCGTCTTCGACGAGGACGACTTCAACCCGACGCCGTTGACTCCCGGGCCGAACGATTTCGCTCTGGACGGCGCCCACGGTGACGACGTCTGGCTGCTCGAGGCCGACGCGGCCGGCAAGCCCATGCGGTTCGTCGATCACGTCGACTTCCCCGCGGCGGCCAACGGCGAGTCGTTCGGGCGATGGCCCAACGGCACGGGCGACCTGTATCCGATGATCACTCGCACGTTGGACCCGGCCGACGGCGCCAACAGCGGCCCGCGCGTCGGCCCGGTGGTCATCAGCGAGATCCACTACAATCCCAGCGTCGCATTCGATGACGACGCTCTCGAATTCGTGGAGATCTACAACCCGACCGTCGCGACGGTCGATCTGACGGGCTGGCGGATCCGCAAGGGAATCGACTTTGATTTTGCCGCCGGCACGGAACTTGCCCCGCACACGGCACTGGTAATCGTGCCCTTCGATCTCGGCGACACCGACAAGCTGGTGGCCTTCCGAACCGCGTACGGCATCGACGCATCGGTGCCGCTGGTCGGCGGATATGCGCAGAAGCTGGACGATGGCGGCGAACGGGTCCAGTTGCAGCGGCCCGACGCGCCGCCCGCGAACGAGCCCTGGTTCACGCCATACCTGGTCGAGGATGAAGTGCGATACGACGACCAACTGCCGTGGCCGGCCGAGGCCGACGGTGGCGGCCTGTCGTTGAATCGGGCGGGGAAAGAGCTTTGGGGCGACGGTGCCGGCAACTGGACGCCCGCCGTCCCGACACCCGGCGAGGCGCCGTTGCTGGCCGCCTCCGGCGTGGCGGGGCGATACGTCTTCTACAACTGCTCGGCCTTTGACGGCAACAACGCCTCGGCCAACGTCGCCGACGATGACGCCATCGCCGTCGACAAAACGGCGCTTCTGCCGGGTGAAACGGCCACCTTCGCCAACTACACCTGCTACAGCCGGGGAATCAACGGCATCATGATCGACATCGAGGGCTTGCCCACGTTTGCCGCCCTCGGTAGCGACGATTTCGAGTTCCGAGTGGGCAACAGCAACACGCCGAGCACCTGGGCCGTTGCCGCCGACCCGAGCCTGATTTCCGTGCGGTCGGGTGCAGGGATCGGCGGCTCCGATCGCGTCACCCTGATTTGGCCGGACTACGCCATCGCGAGACAGTGGCTGCAAGTCACCATGCTGCCCACGGACGACACCGCGCTGGACGCAGCCGACGTGTTCTACTTCGGCAACGCGGTAGGCGAGGCGGGCAATTCGACTCTTGACGCGAAGGTCAACGCCTCCGACATGCTGCTGGCGAGGAACAACCCGCGCAATTTCCTCAATCCGGCGCCGGTCGACTTCCATTACGATTTCAATCGCGACGCGCGGGTCAACGCGACCGACATGCTCATTGCGAGGAACAACCAGACGCATTTCCTCAACGCCCTGAAACTGATTACCGTGCCGGGGACGAAGGTGGCCGTCGGCAAGGCCTCTTTCCGGGACGCTGTCTTGTCGCCGGCGGGGAAACAAGACGCAGCGGACCGGGACGCGTCGCCGGCGGAATCGGATTGGGTCTACGCGATCGAGGAACTCACTGCCGGCGGCCAGCACTCGGGAAAGGACTCGTCGAAAGAAGCCACTGACCAAATCCTGGCCACGTACGGAATCTGAGCCGCGTCCTCCAGGACCTTGCACTTTCGCGAGTTGTGGTCATAATGATCATAGGGGCCTATCCGGAACAGGCTTGGTACTTGTCGCGCGGCCCATGCCCCGATTCGGGGTGAAGATACCACCGCGCCATGGTTTGCAGCGGCCGTTTCTTTCGGGCGGCCCGATGCGAACGCATTGCACCTTCAGCAGGGGTTTCTGATGGTACTGGGCATCTCACGGCGGCGCCGCGCGACTTCTTCGATGCGACCGAAACCCAAGCGAACCGGGCGGCTGGCCCTGGAGCCGCTCGAACCGCGGTGGCTGCTCGACGGCAGTCCGCCGGCTGCCGGCCTTGCCGACTTCGCGACCGAGGCGAAGGACGTCTTCCCGCTGCGGATCACCGAAATCATGTACAATCCCGCGGACCCCTCGGCGGCAGAACGCGCGGCGGGATTCGACGACAAGGACGATTTCGAGTTCATCGAGTTGCAGAATATCGGCATGGAGGCCATCCAACTCGATGGGGTGAGCATCTCGGGAGGAATCGGGTTCACGTTCGGCGATATCGCTCTCCAGCCGGCGGAACACGTGGTCGTCGTTAAAGACCAGACGGCCTTTCGTGCCCGATATGGCACCGGCGTCAACATCGCGGGTAGCTACACGAACAGTCTGGGCAACGGCGGCGAGCACCTGCTGCTGAGTGACTCGGTCGGAGCAACGATCCTGGATTTCGACTACCTCGACGACGATTGGTATCCGATCACCGACGGCGGCGGCTTTTCGCTGGTGATCGTCCATTCCGGCGCCGAGCCGAGCACCTGGGGCATGGCCGCGAGCTGGCGTCCCAGCGGTTGGATCGGCGGATCGCCCGGCGAGGCGGACCCGGGCCCCAACCCCGGCGATCTGGTGATCAACGAATTGCTCAGCCATACCGATGGCTTCCTCGGCGACTGGGTGGAGTTGCACAACACCACCGACCACACCATCGCGGTCGGCGGCTGGTTCCTCAGCGATAACCACAACGACCTGATGAAGTATCGGATCGCCGAAGGCACGGAGATACTTCCAGGCGGGTTCCTGGTGCTGACGCAGTTGTCCCATTTCGGCGTGGGATCGGGCAATCCCGGTTCGCTGGTCGGTTTCGGCTTCAGCGAGTTGGGCGAGGAGGCCTGTCTCACTTCGGCTCAGGGCGACGTGCTGGGGGGATACCGCATTTCGGTCGGCTTCGGGGCCGGCGACCGGGAAATCTCGTTCGGGCGCTACGTGACCAGCACGGGGGCGGCCGATTTCACGGCGCTGAGCTACTCCACCTTCAACGACGCCAACGCCCCGCCCCGGGTCGGCCCGGTGGTGATCAACGAAATCATGTATCGCCCGGCCAGCGGCAGCGAGGAGTTTCTCGAGCTCCACAATACATCGAGTTGGCCCGTGTCGCTGTACGATCCGTTCTATCCGGCCAACACCTGGCGGCTGAGCCGGGGAGTCCAGTTCAGCTTCCCCGAGGGCGTGACCATTCCCGGGGGCGGCTATGCACTGGTCGTGCCGATCGATCCGGCTGAATTCCGGGCCACGCACCAGATTCCACCGACCGCAGCCGTGTTCGGACCCTATTCAGGCTCGCTCAGCGACAGCGGAGAGGACGTTGTGTTGAGCCGGCCCGGCGATCCGGAACTCGACGGCTTCGTGCCCTACGTTGCCATCGACCAGGTCGCTTATGGTGTGGAATGGCCATGGCCCGTCGAGGCAAACGTGGGCGGGGTGTCGCTGGCGCGTGCCCCGTCGGGTGCCTATGGCAACGACCCGATCCATTGGGGGCCGAGTCTGCCGGGCGGCTCGCCGGGGCGAGTCAATTACGACGACACGCCGCCCTCGCCGCCGCAGGACCTTTTCGCCGGCGTGCCCAGCCACACGCAGATTGATCTCGCTTGGGATCCGGCAATCGACCCCGAGTCGGGCATCGATCACTACCGCATCTATCGCGACGGTATCGCGATCGGCAACTCGGCCACCACGACGTTCAGCGACGTGACCGCCCAGCCGGCCACTCTCTACACCTACGAGATCTCGGCCGTCAACGGCCAGCAGCTCGAAGGCAACCGAAGCACCCCTTGGTCGGTCGCCGTCATGACGATCGGCCCGGCCCAGGTGATCGACGACCAACACGTTCAGATTGCGTTCAGCGAGGCGGTCGTCGCGGCGGCCGCGGAGAACGCGACCCGCTACTCGATCGACGCGGCCGACGTGCTGGCGGCGGCGTTGCAGCCGGATGGGCAAACGGTGGTGCTGACCACCTCGATCCTCGAGCCCGGCCAGCCCTACACGCTGACGGCAAGTGGCATTCCCGGGCTCGCCGGCGGCGTGCTGGCGGCCGACACGGCAGTCGTGTTCACTGGTCCCACGCCCACCATCGTCGCCGGCCGCTACGTCTTCTACAACCGTTCGGCCTTCGATGCTGATCAGGCGGCAGCCAACGACGACGACGACAACGCCGTCGCGGTCGACAAGCAGCCGCTGATGCCGGGCCAGACGGCCACTTTGGCCAACTACACGAATTACAGCCGAGGAATCAACGGCATCATGATCGACGTCGACGGCCCGCCTGCCACCCTGACGGCCGCCGATTTCCGGTTCCGCGTCGGCAACGACAACGACCCGGCCGGCTGGAACCCAGCGCCAGACCCCATCAGCGTCAGCACGCGCCCCGGAGCGGGCGCCGGTGGGGCTGACCGGGTGACGGTCATCTGGGACGACTCCGCCGTGGCCAAGGCGTGGCTGCAAGTCACCGTGCTCTCCAACGCCCACACGGGCCTGAGCGTCGACGACGTGTTCTACTTCGGCAACGCGGTCGGCGAGGCAGGCGACTCCACCACCGACGCGAAGGTCAATGCGTCCGACATGCTGCTGGCGAGGAACAACCCCCGGACCTTCCTCAACCCGGCGCCGGTCGACTTCGCCTGCGACTTCAATCGTGATGCGCGGGTCAATGCGACCGACATGTTGATCGCTCGGAACAACCAGACGCATTTCCTCAATGCCCTGAGGCTGATTTCCGTGCCGGCGTCTAAGGCCGCCGGATCGAAGTCGCTGGACGCGCCGGCGGAATCCGCCGGGGTCTGGGTCTTCGAGGTGGGGCAGCTCGACGTCCCGCTGGGGGCGTCCCGGCACGATCGTCCGGCCCAGCAGGCGGTCGATTTGGTGCTGGCCGGATTCGACACGCAGGACTGCTGAGAGATCCCCCGGGCCAGACCGCAACAATCATTCAGCCTGTTCGATGCGGGGCAGCGGCGTCCAGGTGATGTCGATCCGGGTGTGCAACCGAGAGGCGATCTCGGCGTAGTCGGGGCGATGGGCGATCAGATCGGCGGCCATGGCGCCCAGAGAGAGCTGTTGGATTTCGTAGCACAGCACCAAGTCGCTGTCGCGGTCATGGATTACCGACGGTTGCTGTTGCGCGCGATCCCGAATGATTTCCTGAAGAGATGCGGCGGCCGCTCCTTGGGGGCAGACCAACATCAGACGCTGCGATCCGTCGCACCCCGGTCGAGGCGGTTTGGCCAAGTCGAGGAAGCTGTCCAGCAGACCGTTCGGCTCCTTGGGCGCTGCCTCGTCGGCGAGCAGTAGTCCGGCTGCGTCGATCTGATTCAGCGCCCGAACTATCACGGCTCTTGCCGCCTGGCGCAGCGTGGTCGAGAACGCCCCGTCGAGTTCGATCTTCTTCTGCAAGACAGCTTGCAGCCCGGCGTGCTCGGCGAAGAAGCTCTTGTAGACCTGTTCGTCGAGCTGCACGACCAGCTCGGGCATTCGCTGGCACAGCGTTTTGGCGGCCGAGCTGCAAAACCGTTGGAACGGGCCGTCGGAGGAAGAGACGTCGGTCGCGGCGCTCAGCAAGGTGGACGCGTCGAATTGCTCCGCCAGGACGTTGAGCTCGCGGATGAGCAGTTTCAACTCGTCGCCGACGGCGAGCATCCTTCCCTGCAACGATCGCAGCAGTGAACAGGCCGCTTGCAGCACCAGATGGTTAAGCCGCAAGTCGAAGTACTGCAGCCAGCGCCGCTCGAGCTCCGTCTTCTCCCGGGAGGCTCGGCCGATCGCCAGCCAGCGACGTCGCCGGCGACGCTCTCCTCCAGAAAGCGCCGCAAGGCATTGCTCCACGTGTGCAATGTTCGCTCGAATCCGGCCCAGCAGGAGATCGGCCTCCGCCCTCAATGATCGCAGTTGTTCGCTGGTCCAATCGACGGCGCGTTGTGCCTCCCTGACCCGCCCGGCCGACGTATCGGCCAGCTGAAAGACCCAGTCGCGGACTTCCGCGGCACGCTCTGAAGCGAGTGCCTTCACGTGTCCGGCCAACGGTTGCTGCAACAACCCGTCGAACGGCTCCGAAAGCTCATCCTCGTAGTTGTATCGTCCGAGCAGCGTGTCGATTCGCTGGAGGACCTCACCAAACGGAAGGGGCCGCAGCGCATCTGCCGACTCGTCCGGCGAGCTATCCGCGCCCTGCTGCAGGCAATTCTGCAGAGCGTTCTTCACATCGTCGCCGAGTTCTTGCCTCACGCCGGCGTAGACCTGTGCAAACAGCGCGTCCCAGCTCAGCCGCAACGCGTCGGCGCCCTGCGGCGCGGCGGTCGTTGGTCCGCTCGACGCCGGGCCGCCGAGGGCGGCAGCCGGAGAGAACGATGGATCGCCGCGACCACTTCCGCGCGGCGTCTGCCGGCCGTCGATTCCCGTCTTACCGCACCACCGCTGCACCACCTGCTTGCACAGCAACGACGTTGCGGCGGATGGGATGGCGGTCGTCGAGCAGCCGAGCTGGGCCAGAGAGAACGACCGGAACTGGGGGGGCGGGCGGCGCGAATCCGTCGACCTTCCGGTCGATTGGCGGCATTTGTCGAAGAAGGCGCCGCCGCCGGTGGCGATATCGAGATAGAGATACTCGGCGACCGCGTCGGTCGCGGCCTGGAACTCGGCCTCGCCCAGGTCGTCGCCCAGGTGAATCAGGTACGCATCGTCGAAAGCTCCGACGTTTTCCTCATAGGCGGGCAACCGGCTGGCCGGGTTGCCAGGATAGCGGCCGACTCGACTGAAGTGGTGCAGCTCCTTCAAGCACGCATAGGCGTTGGCAACCGCCAGATCCTTGGCGTCGGGGCTGCGAATCGTCGAGTGGGTGAGGATGCCACAGACCGTTTCGTTGACCAAGCCCGCATCCGCCAAGACCATCCGCGCGGCGTAGGCCATGTCGAGCACCATCCCGCTGCCGGTGCCGCCGGAGATCGACGAGACAATGAACACGCGCGGCACACTGTTGCGAACGGCCATGCCGGTCTTTTCCGAAGACGCAACCAGGGCCTCGGCGTCGGTCATCGCCGCCAGTGCGGCCCGCAGGCGGCCGAAGAGGGCTGCGGTGTGGTCGATCAGTGCCAACCGCCCCAACGGACGGAGGCCTTCGGTCTGCAGTGAGCGAGGGATGTTGTAGAGCCATCGGCGGCTGAGCCAACGCAAAAACTCATCCGAATCCTCGCGATACTGCTGCCGCTGGCGAAGCGGCATGGTGAGCGTGTGTTGGGGTGCCAATCCGATGCCGTCGTCCTGCGTGGCGCGATGGATCTCGCGGGCGTCGGTATCGACCAGGAGCAACTGTAGCGCAGGCACGGCCGCGAGATCCTCGAAGCGATCGTGCAGACGCCGGTGGAGCCGCCGTAGCGTACGGGCGGCCGTCCCGCCGATTCCAACTACCAGCGTGGGCCGCAGGCCGACTTCCTCCGGCGCCACCTCGATCGGCGGCAACGCGATCAGCCCGGCGCCTCTCTGCCGCGGCAGTCGCTCTTCCGGCGCTCCGGGACCCGGCGGCGGCGATGGTCTGGGCAAGTGCGTGAGCACCTCGGTGGCCCGCGAGGCCGGCTTCGACTCCCGTTTCGGCCTGGTCGAGGTGTCCGCGGTTTGTGCCCCGAGCGAGGCCGTGTCGACGAGCGTCGGGGCGCCGCCGGGTAGCTCGCTCACGCGGGCAGACGTCTTGGCCCCCCCAGGCCGGCCTTGCACGAGACTGTCGATCATCTCTCGGCAAGAGGGAAAGCGATGCTGGGGTCCCTTGGCCAGCGCCCGGGCGATGGTCTCGCGGTCGGATTCCGGCAGTGGCGTTAGTTGCGGCCTGCTGTGGAGGTGCTGCGAGGTCAATTGGGCTGGTGTTTTGCCGGGGAAAGGCAACAGACCGGTGAGCATTTCCTGATAGACAATCGCCAGGCTGTACTGGTCGCTGTGCAGGCTGGGGCACCCGTCGAAGACTTCCGGCGAGGCGTACACGAGCGTCAAGCCGCCCATCAAGGAGACGCTTGCGCCGTGAACGTCCTTCACCAGCCCGAAGTCGGCCACCTTCACCCGACCGCCGACGACCAAAAGGTTTTCCGGCTTGATGTCCAGGTGCTGGAGCGAGAACTTTTCGCTCATGTAGTCCAGCGCGTCGGCGGCGTCGCGCATGTAGACGAGCAGTTCATTGCGGGGAATGCCGGGTAGGCCTGTTTTCTTGCACTCTTCGTAGCGATCCTTGAGGCTCCAATCGGCCAGTTCGGTGATGATTACCAGTTGGCCGTTGACGACCTCGATTCGTTCCAGCGAGAGCAGGAACGGGTGGCGGACCTCTTTGATGCGGTTCAGCGCCTTCAGCTCGCAGGCCGCCCGTTCGCCGTCGAGGTGCCCGTAAACGAACTTGATCGCCTTGGTCAACCCACCCGGCGCGTCCGCTTTCCATACCTCACCGTAGCCACCGGCCCCGATCTGTTCGCGAACCGTATAGCCGGCGATGCGTTCGGCGGTCTTGCAGGCGGATAGTGGCATCGTGGGCGTAATCGTTGTGAATCAACTTGTGTCGGGATCTCGCGGAAGCGGTGCCGTCAAGGCGCTGCGAGTCGTCTCGAGATCGCCGTGCGATACCTAAGCTGTTGTTGAGTATTGCAGTGGAGCCGCCGTGTCGGCCGAATCCAGCAAGGAGTCGGCCGGCCGCGGAGGCCCGAAAAGATCACCTTGGCCGAAGCGACAGCCCAGCATCCGGCAAATCTCGGCCTCTTCGGCCCTGCGAATTCCGGCCGCGATGATTTCACAGCCGATTTCACGGCCGGCACTGACGACGGACTGGATTTGCCGCTGATGCTCCGGATTGTCGTCGAGATCGCGGACGAGCGATTGGTTGAGTTTCACGAAGTCGGGAACGGTCTCGGTCTGCTGCAACAGTTGCCCGCCGCCCGCCGAGAAGTCGTCGTAGGCAATGCCGATCCCCAGCCCTTGCAGGCGACTGCGGAACTCGCGGCAAAGGGGGACGTCGGAGGCGGCGCTGTCGGGCAGCGCGACCACCAGCCGGCGGCCACCGCGGAGGATGTCGCGGAGCTTGGCGAGCGATTCCAGCAGTCGCTGCGAACCCATTTCCGAAGAATCGATGCTGACGAACAGGCCGACGCCATGGGGGAGTCCCCCGGCCTCTTCAGCCGCCAGCAGCCGGCGCAGGCGGCGCAGCCGGCCGGTAAGGTGACACTCCGTGCTCAGCACGATGCGTTCCGCTTCCGACGGCTCTTGGCCGCCGCCCTCGGAAAGCGCCTCGTAACCCGCCGGCTGGCCGCCTGAGAGAGAAACAACCGGTTGGAAGAGCGTGTGAAAGCTCCGCTGGACCGTGGTCTCCTGGAGGCGTCGTACTGCCCGGATGATGCCTTGTGCGAGGTGCTCATGGTTGGGGCGTGGCCGGTCGACGTCCATGACCTGCGTTACCGTGCTTCGTGCCGTCTGGTCGGAGCGGCAGAAGAAGCCAAACTCGACGTTGGCAATCAGCAGCACGTCGCCGTCGGCCAGCGCCGCTTCCTCGATCTGCCGACCGTTGACATAGGTGCCGTTGGTGCTGCCGAGATCGCGGATGCGAAACTGGTCCCCCTCACGCGAGATGATTGCGTGCTCACGAGAGACCCGGGCCGAGTCGATCTGCAAATGGGACGATTCGTTCCTGCCGATCGTGAAGGGGAATTCCTCCAACGGGGTCTTCTGCGGCATACCACCCTGGAAGCCATAGTGCTCCAGCCACGGCAGGTCGACGGCAGGTTCACGAGTCACTTGTGCTGACATAGTCTGGTTCGCTAAAGAGTATCCGATAGTCCAAGTATAGCATTCGATTCGACAACTAGCCTCGTTGCGGGGGTGGCCGGTGGCCGTCGCGGGGGATCGATTGCCGGTTTGCGGGCCGCCGGGCGTAAGGTAAAGTTATTGAAGGACTTGTTACGCGTGCCGGTGGCCCGTTTTGTGCACGGGCGAGTAGGACACCCGGAGGCGGCTCGCGGCGACCGGACCTATCGGGCTGGTAATCTATGACGTCACGACCTCTGAACGTATTGGTGACAGCGCAGGATCGCCGACTTCTGCGGCATCTGTCCAAGTCGCTTGGCGCGTTCGGCTACTCGGTGCAACAGGCGGCCGACTGGCAGCAGGCTTCGGCTGCGTTGGATGCGGCGCCGCCCGACGTCCTGATCGTCGATGCGGAGCCAAACAGCCAAGAGGCGCTGGAGTTCTGTGGATCGGCCGACCGGCAAGTGCGTCCGCAACCACTGCACACGTTTCTGTTGGTCCGCGAGCCCAGCCCGCGGCAGCTTACCGACGCGTTGGAGGCCGGCGTTGACGACTTCCTGACGAAGCCGATCGTCTATGGAGAGTTGCTCGCCCGGCTGAGGACGGCGGCGCGCGTCCTGGAGTTCGAACGCCGAGTCTGCCGGCAAGGGGGACGCGACCCGCTCACGCTCCTGCTCAGTCGGACCCTGTTCTGCGACCGGCTCTCGGAAGAACTTTCGTGCGGCAGCATGCGACGCGCACCGGCCGTCTGCATCTTGATGGACCTGGACTATCTCGGCAGGATCAACTACTTGTACGGGCACCCCGCCGGCGACGACGTGCTCCGCTCCGTGGCCGGTCTGTTGAGCGGGCTGTGCCGGCAAACAGACGTTCTGTCCTCCTTCGGGGGCGGCCGGTTCTGCACTCTGCTGCACAACACGTCGGAGGACGAGGCCCCCGCGTGGACGGATCGCGTCCGCGACGCCCTGGCCGAGACCGATTTCGGCCTGGGAGACGACAGCGTGCGGCTGACCGCGAGCTTCGGCGTTGCCAGTGTTCCCCGGGAAGCCCAGACTCCGGAAGAGATACTCGATCGCGCCGGCTCGGCGCTGGAGGCGGCCAAGACCTCCGGTCGCGACTGCACGGTCCGCCACGGCGATTTCGACGGCGACGCCGAGGCGTGGGCCGACTTTGCGGCTCCCGGGAAGCTGTTCGACCGCACCAAGGTGCGCGATATCATGACGCCGTGCACCCTCGTGTTGCAGGGCGACTGCACGGTCGGTCAGGCGGCCGGATGGTTCCAGTGCACACGGGACGGCGCGCTGCCGGTCGTGGATGAGCAGGGAAAGCTGGCGGGACTGCTGTTCGAGAAGAGCATCGTGGACGGACCCGCGGGACTCGATCTTGCGTCGTTGCGCGTTGCCGACCTGGTAACCACGGACGTTCCGGTGTTTGAAGAGGATGCGAGTTTCGCGACCCTGCGCGATTTCCTCACTCGTGATTCGCGATCGCTGATCGTGATCGTTGACGACGAGGTGCCGACGGGATTGGTGACGCCCAACGTGTTGGCCGCACTGAGCGAGCCGTTGACCAGCGAGAGTTTCGCGGCCGCCGGACCGCCCGGCAGCGCGAGCGAATACTTGCTCGTGCCCGATCTTTGCCCGCTGGACGACGCCGATTGATGTTCGCACTGCCCATGATCAGGGCCGACCCGCGGGAGGCCGGGCCGGAGCTTCCCTACTTGCCCTTGATGCCCGTGAAGTAGCTGCGCACCACGCGATCAAAGTACTCGGGCCGGAGCTCCATCGGCAGGTCGTTATAGGCACAGTAGTTTTGGATCTGCGTCAGGAGGTCTCGCGGATGGCAGCGGCGCAAAGGCCGGTTCAAGGGCCGGTAGTGTTCTGCAATCAGGTAATCGACTGTTTCCTTGCGATACTCGCATCCAAACGACTCCGTGTAGAGTTGGAACAGCCGATGGAATTCCTGCTCGTCGGCGTCGGCGATCTCGATCTTGTACGGAATGCGGCGCAGGAACGCGTCGTCCACCAGGTCTTCCGGCTCCAGGTTGGTCGAGAAAATGATCAACTGTTCGAAGGGCACCTGGAACTTCCTGCCGGTGGCCAGCGTGAGGAAGTCGTGCCGGTTTTCCAGGGGAACGATCCAACGGTTGAGCAGCTCGGCGGGCTCAATCCGCTGGCGTCCGAAATCGTCGATCAACAGGCAACCACAGTTGCTCTTCAATTGCAGCGGTGCCTCGCCGACGTTGGCGTGCGGGTCGTGTCGGATTTCGAGGCTGTCCATGGTCAGCTCGCCGCCGACGACCACCGTGGGCCGGCGAATCTTCACCCAGCGGCTGTCATGCTCGGCCGCCTTAAAGAGGCTGTGCTCGTCCTCTTTGACCGCGTCGTGGTACGCGGCGTCGAAAAGCTTGATCAACTGCCCGTCCTCGATCAGCGCGTGGGGAATCCAGATATGCTGACCGAAGCAGCTCGTGATCCTCCGGGCGAGGGTCGATTTGCCGTTGCCGGGCGCACCGTAAAGGAACAAGCCGGCACCGGAATTCACGGCCGGCCCCAGGCTCTCGAACAGGTTAGGGTCGATGGAGATATCAGCGAAGGCCTTGGCCAGTTGCTGGCGTTTGGGGGCCTCGGCGCGAATCGTCTGGGCATCGACCGAAAGCACGTAGTCCATCAGCGGCACCGGCGACGGACCGACGTAGGCACAGGCGGCGGAGGCCGTACGGGCTCGTTCGCGCCCCTGCTCCGTCAGCGAGTAGTGGTAGTCGTTAAACGGCGCCGATCCCGTGTGGACCATGATCTGGCGTGATCGGAGCGATTGAAACAGCCCCTCCAGGATTCCATACGGGATACAGATCTCCCTGGCGATGCCCCGGCCGCTGTTGGTGCCGACGATCGCCAGATGCTTGCAGATCAGGGATTCAATCAGCGACGTGGTCAGCCCCGTCTCTTCGATGGATCGGGGAGCCTCCGGCCGAAAACCTTCGTCGGCAAGCAGCCCGGCCAGCAAGCCTTCTCGAGGCTCCGCAGCGGTTGACATCATCCGAGATCCTCAAATGCAGGAAGCGAGGACGCCTGGTCTTCGGCAAGAAGCCGACCGGCGAACGCTGAGATTTGGTGGTGAACAAACGCCTCACCTACAGTCTAGCTCGGAATTTGCGAAGAGGTCGCTCCGGGGGGCGGCTGCCTCCCCGGGCTCCCGCGACGGCTGGAGGCGGCGTGACGGCTGGAGTCAGCCCGGCGGATCGATCATCGCAATCCTTTTCGCGTGACGCCCGCCGTGGAACGGGGTATTGAGCCAGATGTCGACGATTTGCAGGGCCGTGCTCAGATTCATCATGCGCTGCCCCAGCGAGACCATGTTGGCGTCGTTGTGCTCTCGCGACAGGCGGGCGGATTCCACGTTCCAGCAGACCGCGCACCGAATGCCTGGGACACGATTGGCCACAATGGCTTCCCCGTTGCCCGACCCTCCGAGCACGACGCCTCGCTGGAACTCTCCGCGTGCCACGGCTTCAGCCACGGGTCGGATGAACACGGGGTAGTCGGTCATCTCCTCCGAATCGGTGCCGAAGTCGACGACTTCGTGGCCCGCTCGCGAGAGGAACCGGATGATTCTCCCCTTGTACAGGTAGCCCGCGTGATCGGAACCGATGGCGATCTTCATGGCACGACTTTCACGTCCGGCGGGCACCGGCCCTAGTGGTGCTTGCCGAGGCGTTCTTCGACGTCGGATACGGGCGAATTGGTTTTCTCGTCCCAATAGGGCGAGATAACGCGGAGCGACGCCACGACCTCGGGAAAAACCTCCAGGATGCGGTCCACGTCTGCTTCGGTGTTGTAGCGGCCCAGGCTGAAGCGGATCGAACCGTGTACGGCGGTGAAAGGGACCTTCAACGCCAGCAGCACATGCGACGGCTCCAGCGACCCGGTCGTGCAGGCGGAGCCGCTGGAGGCACAGATCCCTTCGCGGCTGAGCTCGAACAGCATGCTTTCGCCTTCGATGTAGTGGCACGAGACGTTCGAGGTGTTCGGCAGCCTGGGAGCGTTCCGGCAATTGACCTGGATGTAGGGGATTCTCTCCATCAGCGCCTTTTCGAGGCGGTTCCGGAGTCGGCGAATCCGCGCTTCCTCCTCTTGATGGTTCTCCATGCAGAGCGACAGCGCCTTGGCTAGCCCCACGATGTACGGGACGTTCTCGGTGCCGGCGCGACGGCCGTCTTCCTGATGTCCGCCGACCATGAACGCCCGGCACGGCGTTCCCTTTCTGACGAACAGGGCCCCTACTCCCTTGGGCGCGTGCAGCTTGTGACCGGAAAAAGAGAGCAGGTCGACGTGCCGGTACTCGCCGGCCAGATCGATGGGGATCTTGCCGACCGATTGCGTGGCGTCGGTGTGGAAGACGATCGAAGGATCGGTCTCCTTGGTCAGCCGCGCCAACTGCTCGATGGGAAAGACGACTCCGGTCTCGTTGTTGGCGTGCATCACCGTCACCATCAACGTGTCGGGCCGCAAGGCTCGAATGAACTCGCTCACGTCCAGATTGCCGTCACCGTCTATGCCCAGGAAGGTCACGTCGTATCCGCTGCGCTTCAACTCCCTGCACACCTCCAGGACGGCCGGGTGTTCCACGGCGGTGGTGATGACGTGTCGCCGGCTCGGGTTGGCTTTGGCCGTTCCCTGAATCGCCGTGTTGTTGCTCTCGGTGGCACACGACGTGAAAAGGATCTCGCTCGGATCTACGTTGCCGAAATGCCGGGCGATTTCCCGCCGGGCCCCGTCGACCGCTTTCTTTGTGGCCTGTGCCGGCTCGTACATCGAACTGGGGTTGAAATAATCGCCCGTCAGGAACGGAACCATCGCCTGGTAGACTTCCGGGGCGATCCGGGTGGTGGCGTTGTTGTCGACATAGACGATTCTCATCGATGAACCTTCCTGCTAACCACTCGCACCCAACCTGTTCCTTCATGAGTCCTAAACTTCGATCACCCGGATGTGCTCATCCACCATCTCCTTCAGCGTCCGCTCGACCATCATCTTGAGGGTCTGGTTCGCATGGGCACAGCCGGCGCACGTTCCCTTCAAGGCGCAGTAGACCAGGTTGCCCTTGATATCGACGATCTCCACGTCGCCCCCGTCCTTCTGCAGCAGAGGCCGGACGTATTGGTCCATCGTCTTCTCGATCTTCTTGGCGAACTGATAGGGCGAGAGGACGCCTGCGGGTTCTTCAGGGGAAACGCCGGGCGGGCCCAGGCCGGCGACCGGCGGGGGCGTGGTCGTCAACAGCGGGAGGGTTTTGGGGCCCTCGCCCCAGACCTCATTCAGCAGATCCTGCAATCCTCCCGGCACGTGGTGGCAGGACATGCAGGCCCCGCCCGCCTTGATGGCGCCGGTGATTTCCGGGATCGTGCGGAGGTTCAGCTCCTGGATCTTGTGGCGCAGATAAGGCTCGCTCAGCGAGAAGCACTTGCAGACGATACGGCCTTCGTCTTCGCCGCCGGTGTGCAAGGCGACTCCCAGCGATTCCAGATCGACGCCGCGTCTCTGGGCCCAATTGAAGACGGCCGATTCCAGGGCCTCGGCCCCCATCACCGAGCAGTGGATCTTCTGCTTCGGCAGCCCATCGAGATACTCGACGATGTCGCTATTCTTGACCTTCAGCGCTTCGATGGGAGTGTAGCGGCCCCGTTCGATGATGGCACATAGGGCTTCCGACGAGGCGATCGCGGACGTGCAGCCGAACGTGAGATACCTGGCCTCGACGATGACGTCCTGCGTGGGATCTTCGTCGTTGCGTTCAACGCGGAAGGTGAATCGCAACGCGTCGCCGCAGGCGATCGATCCGTGCTCGCCCAGGCCGTCCGGATTCTCCACTTCGCCAAGGTGCGTCCCCGGCTTGCCCTGAACCGCGTCCATGAAGAGCTGTTTTGTCTTTTCGCTGTATTCCCAGCCCATATCAAGTCCGTCCTCTGCACGGCCGGTGCTGTCTCGTTGGATTCGTGGTTACTCGAAGGTCTGTTGCGGGCCGGGAAACTCTCCGTTACGGACCTCGTCGCGGTAGCGGGTCACGGCTTCGATGATCGGCTGCCTTAGCTGGGCGTATGCCTTGACGTGTTTGGGCACGCGGCCGCCGGTCATGCCCAGCATATCGTTTAGAACCAGCACTTGGCCGTCGCAGCCGGTCCCGGCGCCGATGCCGATCGTGGGAATGGCCACCGCCGCGGTGACTTCGCTGGCCACGCCGGCGGGAATACACTCCAGCACGATCGAGAATGCCCCGGCCTCTTCGGCGGCCCTGGCATCGGTCAGAAGCTGCTCTTCGTCGCGCTGCACGCGATAGCCCCCGAGCTGACGGACACTCTGGGGACGCAGCCCGCAATGGGCCATCACGGGAATTCCGGCCGAGACCAAGGCGGCGATGATCTCCGCCTGATCGGCGCCGCCTTCGAGCTTGACGGCCTGGCAGCAGGTTTCTTTCAGCACGCGGCCGGCGTTCTCGATGGCCCGGTGCTTGCCGACCTGGTAGCTCAGATAGGGCAGGTCCACGACGACCAGCGCATGCCGAACTGCCCGGCCCACCATCTCGGCATGGTAGATCATCTCGTCGAGCGTGACCGGCAGCGTGTTGTCGCGGCCCTGCACCACCATGGCCAGACTGTCGCCCACCAGAATCCCCTCGATGTCGGCCGAGTCGATCATCTCGGCCATGGTATAGTCGTAGGCCGTCAACATCGTGATCTTGCGGCCGGCCGACTTCATGGCCACAAACTGGGGGACCGTAATCTGGCTACTGCGGGGGTTCATCGTGCCGGGTCGCTAAACGGTTGAACGCCAGGCTACGGCGGAAGCCCGGTCAGCTTCACACTCAACCCAGCCTGAACACCGTATTATAGACCCGGCAGATCGTAAACGGAAAGGGGGTCGGAATCCGAGCCGTCTTCTACCGGCGTCCGCTTGCGGCTGGTCACTTGGTCAAGCTCGTACGACCAGACCTGCGATTCGGCCCAGATCTCTTCCGCGTTGCGCTTCTGCTCGACGGCTCGTTGGACGGCCGCCTTGTCGGCGGCTTTGTCGGCGGCTTTGTCGGCGTCGGGTACGCTGATCAGTCGCAAGGCGTTGAGAAAGTGCGTCTGGTTGTTTCGGGCAAGCAGCATGTCGGTGGCGTTGACGCGGGCGTCGCGGTTGAAGTCGTAGGGGAAATCGATTGGCGCGGGGTTGAGGAAACTGCGGGGGTTGTTTCGCGCCAAGAGCATGTCGCTGGCATTGACCTTGGCGTCGGCCGAAGAGTTGCCGGATTCTGCGGTTCCCTGGCCGAAATAGAAGACGTCGTCCTCGGCCAGGCCCGTGTCGTCGTTGGCCAGCACCGTGACCTGGAGCCACTGCTTCTCAACGGCATAGTCCGGCCAGATGATGGTCACGCGGTCCGAACCGCCGACGCCGTCGCCGGGCCGTACGCTGACGACCGAAGGCGCGGGGGCCGCGGCCCAATTGGCGGGGACGTTGTCGTTGCCCACGCGGAACCGGAAGTCGGAGGCGTCCAGCAGCAGGCTGTCCGCAACGCCGGCGAGGTCTACCATGATGCCGTTGATGCCGCGGCTGTAACTCGTGTAGTTGGCGAAGGTCGCGGTCTGGCCGGGCAACAAGGCGGTCTTGTCGACGGCAATCGCACTGTCGTCCAGCGCGTTGGGCGCCACACTGTTGCCGTCGAAGGCAGAACCGTTGTAGAAGATCCAGCGACCGGCAACCGAGGCTGTGGACCAGAGGACCGCCATACCGGGTGACGGCGTCGCGGCGATCCAACTCGCGCTGTCGTGGCCCCAACTGTCGCTGGAGGTCCGGTTGATCGACTTGCCGCCGCCGTCCGCCTCGACCGGCCACGGCGACTGGTCGTCGTATTGCACCTCGTCCTCCAGCAGGCGCGGAATGAAATCCGGCTCGTCCACCGGTGGAAGGTCCGGATCCTGTAACTGGACGCTCTCGCCGCCGTTGTCCAACCGATCGGAATAAGGCCCCACGATCTGCACGTCCTGGCCGATGCCGTAGTAGTCGCGAAAGGCCGAGAGCTGCACCGCATTGGACGGGTCGAACGGCACGACGACCAGGGCCGCGTGTGCTGCAAGCGTGGTGCCCGGCGCGAAATCGAAGTCGACACCCCGGCGAAGCCGCCAGTTGGTCAGGACGACCGCCGCATTCGTCGGGTTGCAGATCTCCACGAATTCCAGGGCGTCGGCGCCGGTGAAATCGCCGGGGTTGTACATCACCTCGCTCACCAGCACCGGCCCGACGCGCGGACCGCTGTTGTACCCGTCGGCGGCGTTCAAGGTAGGCGTGACCATCGGATACAGCTCACCGACGGCGTTGGGCCAGCGACCGAATGACTCCGTGTTGGCCGCCGCGCCGAAATCGACATGATCGACAAATCGGACGAGCCGACCCGCCGCATCGGCTTCCATCAGCCACACGTCGTCGCCATGGGCGCCGTTCAGCGCGAAATCCTTCGGTCCGGGATTCAGCGGCGAGGGGTTGAAGTCGTCTTCGTCGAACACCAGGTACCCGCTTGCGGGAATGCCGGTGCCGTCGGGGATGCGGAACTTCAGGTAGTCGTTGCTGGAATCGCTCAGATACCAGCCGCCGACGTCAATCGCCTGACCGGTGGTGTTGTGCAACTCGATGGTGTCGCTCAGAGGCCAGTCGGTGTGACTGAGCACCTCGTTGATGACCACGTCGCCAAGCGGACCAGTGCCGGGCATGCCGGGCGAGCCGCCGTACTCGCTGCTGGACCGCCAATGGTCTCCGTTCTGGAGGTAGTCGGTGCGAGCGGGCTCGCTCGAGGGGACGGTCGCCGGATCGATCAGCTCCAGCGTGGCGCCCTTGCCGTCGGCCCGGCCCGGCCAATTGCCGTCGTCGTCATAGCGGAAACCGAAGATCTGCTGGCCGACTCGGTCGGTCAGGACCAGCTGCTCCCCCCCGTTGTCCAGCTTGTTGTCGTACTCGCCGACCACGTTGTCGGCGTCGGAGTAGCGGATCCGAAACGCATCCGGGTTCTTGGCCACGACGACGTAGTCCCCCGGCTGCAAGACCGTCACGCTGCTGCCGCTGAAGTCGAAGTCGACGCCGTCGCTGAAACGCACGCCGTCGAGCACGACAATCTCCCCGCTCACGTTCCGCAACTCGATGAATTCGAAGTCGTCGCCATCCAGGGTGGCATCGACGGCGAGTTCGGCCACGGTCGGGCCGTAGGGGTTGTAGTTCAACTCGGTCATCACCAGGTTCTCGCCGTCGGCCGGCATGCCGACGAAGAACTCGGCCGTGCCGAGTCCGGACCACTGATTTGCGTCGCGGGCTCGAGCCTTGACCACGGTGGCTTCGGTAATGGCGATCGGGTTCGCACCGCCGGCCACATTGGCATCCACTTTCAGATCGAAGCTGATATCGCTGCTGGTCTCGCCGCGCTGATGGATTTCGACCGCGATCAGGTTCTGGCCCTGAACCAGCAGGCCGGGGTCGATGGAGTACTCGTGCCAGGTCAGTTCCTCGCCCCCGTCGATCGTCGAAGAGGCCAAGGTCTGATAGTCGATGTCTCCGTCCGGCATATTGGTTCGAAGGAGTTCCTGTCCGTTGAGATAGACCACGGCCCCGTCATCGCGAAGCAAGGAGAGGGAAAGCGTGTTGAAGTCCGACGCGGAATAGGGGTTCTGGAAGGCGTGGCGGAAATAGGTGGTAATGAACTTATGGCTTCCGTCGCCGCCGAAGTCGACCAGGGTGGTCTCATCGTCGTCGCCATAGCCCAGTTCGGCCGGCCCGGACTGCCAACTCGCGTCGTCGTAGCCCGTGGAGTACCAGTTCGTGCCTTGATTGGATCCGTCGTCGAGATACTTCCAGGTCGCACCGTCGGCGACCAGTGTGGTGTCGAAGTTGGTCGCGGAGTAGAGCGCGGCGGCAGGCGAGATGCCGCCGCCGGGCAGACGGGGATCGGAACCGTCGAGCGTGTAGTAGACCTCGCCGGCTGGGGCGCTGATGGTGATCGGCGTGCCCGGCGCGACGATGCCTCCGCTGTGGTTGAACTCGACGCCGGCAAGGAACTGGCTGTCGATCCAGGCGAGGCGGCCGACCAGCCACTGTTTCATCCAATTGACCTCCGCCTGCCAGGTAGGACCGACGTACCAGTTGGGCCAGAGGCTCACGCCCAGGATGGACCATTTCTGAAAATTGCGCGCCTGCGACTCGTTCAAGATCGACGCTGCCTGGTCAATATCGGCCAGCAACTTCGACGTCGCCAACTCGTCCTGGCGTAGCTCCTGCCAGCGGTCGACTAGAGCCTGTTCGAAGTTCGGGTCTTTGAACAGCTCTCGCCAATAGGGATACTCGGTGTCTCCCAGCAACTCGCCGTACCAACCCTGGGACAGCCATCCCTCCAAGTAGTTGGCGTTGCCCAGCGAGAGATTGTAGTCCCAGATCGGCCCCATTTCGATCTTGCCGCCACGGTCCTTGTGATAGTAGGTGCTCAACCGGAACCCGTCGATGTTCTTGGTCAATTCCACAAGAACGAAGTTGTCGATGAACGACCCGACGTCGATGTACTTGGCGTAGCCATTGACCGGGTCGGCCGCATTGGGGCCGTAGAGGACGCTTTCAAAGGTGTTGATGTAGTTGCTGAGGTAGCTTCTCTGGGACGCCGTGATTACGTCTACCTTGGGGTCGACGTAGAGCAGTCCTTGGCCGCGGCTGGTGTACCACCACGACTCGCCCGGGTCGAGCTTGTCTTTCTTGTAGATGTATCCACCGGTGATTTCCGGTTGGCTGTTGTGTTCGGGCAGCAATTCCTCGATGTCCACGCGGTTCGGGTCGCGTTTGATCTTCTCCATGAAAACGTACACGCCGACGTAGTCGCTAGGATACTGGATCTTCCCACCGCCAAGGTTCACAAACACTTCGCAGAACCGAACGCGGGAAGCGTACAGACCCATGTCGTTGCTCCAGCTATACGACAGGTAGTTCCGCATCAGTGTCTTGTCGGAATAGGGGCCCTGGATTACCCAGTCCGATTCCGCCGGCATCCCGAAGAGCGAGACGGCCAGATCGTCGGTGTTCTGGGCGTAGATGGCTGCGGCGTCGGAATGGCCTTCGCCCCATGTCTCGAACGTATATTGCTTCTTGGCAAAGCCCTGAGAGCTCTGGCCACGCATTCTCAAGCCGGCTCGCCCGGCAAACTCCGGCGTATCGGTGATCGTGGCCCGCCCGCTGCCTGCCGTTTCGATGAACGCGGAGACGGACGGCGTCAACAAGGTGTCGCCCAGCCCCATGCCGAACGTGTCGATCACGATCAGCGGCACGTTGGAGCTGAAGTTCGCGGCGGAAGTGTCGAGGAAGATGAAACCCTCGCTGACGACCGGCCCCAGCCCGCGCTCCGGCTCGTAGGCAGCGGCGCGGATGCGCGTGGTAGTACTGATAGGAATCGGGTTGACGTAGACCGGCGAGGCCTCGGTGGGCAACGAGCCGTCGGTCGTGTAATGGATGGAGGCCTCCGTGGATTCCACCTCCAGCGTCAAAACGAACGGATCGACGAACGTTCCGCTTTCCTGAGAGAACACGGGGGCTTCGGTCAACCCCGGCTCGTTGAGCTCGCCTGGAGTTGCGACGGTCATGTAGCGCACGACGCCTTGAGTGCTGGTGGAGATCAACTCGGGCAGCAGCAGGAACTCGCCGTCCCCGGCGGCGTCGTTGAGCCCGTGGATGGCCAGCACGTTTCTGCCCGCCACGAGCAACCCGATATGGTCGCTCAGATCGATGTCCTCGTACACCAGGGCCTGCGTGTTCGAGCGGTTGCTCGGTGCGGCGGAGTTCCAGTGCAGCTCGTCCGGCGCGTTGCGGCGAGCGACCTCGTAGCCGTTGAGATACGCCACGAAGCCGTCCTCGTACTTCATCCGCAGTTGCAGCGTGTCGAGGATGGTGGGGTCGCTCGCGCCGAAGGGGATCCGAGCCCAGAGCGAGGCATTGATGCCGCGCATGGCAGCCTGGGTGTTGGTGCGGATGTTGCTGCTGAGCGTGCCGGCGCTGAAACCGATTCCCGTCGTGGGGCCGGCGGGAAACGGGGGCGTCAGCCCCACGTTCTGCTCACCCGGCGAGGTCGGCTCGACGATGTACCAATCCGTCGCGTCGTCACGGTCCGTGCTGCCCTGCCGCTGCAGCGAATCGCGCGGCCCGACGCGGGGCATGATGGCGGAGCCGCTCCATGCGGAACCGGGGGAAACGTCGAATTCGCCGACGTGGACGTTCATCGCAGCGATATCCCCGGTGCTATATCCCCATACGACGAAGTCGACGACACTGCCCGCGTCGTCCAAGACCAGCACCCAACCTCTGCCCGAACTGGCCCAATAGATGTCGTCGCCCCAGTAGTGTTCGGTGTCCGTTGGGTCGTCGGAACGGTAGAGCACCTCGCCGGTGGGCAGCGACGGTGGTAAGTCCCAGAGCACCCAGTGCACGTCATCGATGTTGCTGTTGGTCGCGTCGTTGACGGCCACGATCCAACCAGCCGTGTCGACGGCGTGCCCCGTCAGGTTCTGGATCTCCAGGAAATCGGGAGACGTCGTGCCCACTTCGGTGACCAGCACCGGCAACAACTGGCGGTTGCCCTCGAAGGCACTGTCGTCGTAATCGGCCGCCGTCCAGACCGTCTCCAACGCGGCGTCGCCGGCGTCGGGCACCAAGTAGCTCAGCCGGTCTCCCTCGCGTACGTAACGTCGCAGATCGTGCGTCGGGCCGTAGGAAACGTCGGCCGACTGGGCCGGGTAGGTCGGTGCGAACTGGTACGCCACGGTCGTGCCGTCGGGCCGAACCAAGGCCAGGTATTCGCCGTCGCCGTCGAGCTTGAAATTCGTGTGCAGCTCGGCGGGGTCGGTGCGGTCCTTGTTCGAGGCGAAAACGACGCGATACTGGCCGGCCTCCAACAGCACTTCGGGAAACTGCCATTTTCTCAGGTCTTGCGCATCGTCGGTCAGGTACCAGCCGTCGAGGTTGACCGTCGTATCCGTGGGGTTGTAAACCTCGACCCAATCTTCGTAGTCGCCGTCTGCGTCGGCCAGCGTGGTCTGATTGACCGCCATGAATTCGCTGATCAGCAGCGGACCTGCATCCAAGACCAGCCGGGCTTCGAGCCGCTCGAAGACCGGCTTGGCGGTGCGACCATGCTTCGTCCGATCGGATGTCGACTCGCGCCGAAATAGTCGCTTCTGTTTCTTCTGTTCCATCGTGAATCCCTTGTGGATGTTCCCCAGCGCCGCAGTCTCTTTTGCAGTCCAATCGAAGTCGCCATGGCGCGAGCGGCCAAGTGGTGACGGGGAGAAAAGACCTTCCAACTCCCCCCACCGGAGACTGGCTCCATTATGACAAATAACCGCTGGAAGTGCAAGTTTCCCGCGTCAGATCGCAGATCACGGACCGGCCCGACGACCGGGACCGCCCCTTGGCCGCCTCCCGAGCGGCCAACGCTCTGGAGGTGTCCCGCCGCTGGACGGGCATTCCGGGCCGGGTCATCTCCAGGGTTCGTCCGGCATGGCGTCGTTTTTGGCCCCTGGGAGCCCCCCCTCGGGTGCCTTCCGGGCAGGGCCGGACAGCTCGAACTGATAGAGCCAATGCAAGTTGGAAAAAAGCTCTGACCGGTTGGCAGCCATCTGTGGAGGAGCGTCGTCAGGGTCCGTGCCCAAAGGATCCGCAGCGTCTTGGCCCGACTGCGGTACGATCGCTGCCGCACGATCCTCGCAGGCCGACTTCGACGCCAGCAGCCCTTTCGTGGCGGTCGCCTTGCCTCCGGGAACGCTAATCAACCGCAACGCGTTGAGAAAGTGTGTCTGGTTGTTCCGCGCGATGAGCATGTCGGTCGCGTTGACTCGCGCATCGCGATTGAAATCGTACGCGAACTCAAGCGGCGCGGGGTTGAGGAAGTTGCGAGAGTTGTTTCGAGCCAACAGCATGTCGGTGGCATTGACCCGGGCGTCGGCGGTCGAGTTGCCGCCCTCGCCGGTGGCGTTGCCGAAGTAGAACACGTCGGCCTCGGACAAGCCGGTGCTGACGGTCGGCAAGATCGTCACCTGCAGCCACTGTTTTTGGATCGAGTAATCGGGCCAGATGATCGTGATCCGGTCGGAGCCGCCGGCACCGGCCCCGGGCCGCACGGCGATCGTGCTCGGAGCCGGGGCGATGGCCCAGTTGTCCGGGTTGTTGTCGTTCCCCACCTTGAACTGGAAGTCGAGTGGCCCGAGCGCGTCTCCGCCGGCAAGGTAGAGCACGTCGATCATGATCCCGTTGATGCCCCGGCTGTAGCTCGTGTAGTTGGCAAAGGTGGCCGTCTGGCCGGGCAGCAGGGCCGTTTTGCCTGCCGCGACGGCCTGATCGTCCAGCGCACTTGCCGACACGTTGTTCCCGTCGAACGCCGAGCCGTTGTAGAACACATGGCGACCGGCGATTTCGGCGTTTGCCAGCAGCGGGACCCGGCCGGGAGTCGCGGCGGCGGCGGTCCATCCGGCGCCGTCGTGGCCCCATGACTCGCGCGTCAGTCGATTCAGCGTCTCTCCGCCACCGTCGGCTTCCACCGGCCAGGGCAGGGTATCGTCGTATTTGACTTCGTCTTCCAGCAGGTGCGGGATGAAGTCGGGCTCGTTCCAGGGAGGCGCATCGGGGCGCTGCAACTGGACCCGCTCGCCGCTGTCGCTCAATTGGCCCGAGTATCCCCCCACCAACTGCACCGATCCGTCGACTCCGTAGTAGTCGCGGAAGGCCGACAGCTTCTCGGCGTTGCCGGGGTCGAATGCCACGACGACCAATACCGCACCGGAGTCGAGCATCGTACCCGGCGCAAAATCGTAATCGATCCCCTTACGCAATCGCCAATTGGTCAAATCGACGGTCTGGCTGCCGAGATTGTAGATTTCGACGTATTCCAGGTCATCCGCGGTCGGCATGCCGCCCGGGTTGTAGCACACCTCGCTGATGACGACCTGGCCGGGTCGCGGGCCGCTGTTCGGAGCGCCGGCCGGATCCAACGTGGGTTCAGACATTGGATACCAATCGCCGGAGCCGTCTGGCCAGCGGCCAAAGGTCTCGCCGTTGGCCGCCGCGCCGAAGACGGCAAAATCGACCACGCGCACGACCTTGCCGTGCGCGTCCGCTTCGGCCAGAAACACCTCGTCGCCGTGGGCGCCGTCCAGCGCGAAATCGTTGGGGCCCGGATCGAGCGGCGTGGGGTTGAAGTCATCCTCGTCGAAGATCAGGTAGTCGCCGGCGGCGATCGTGGTGCCGTCGGGAATGCGAAACTTCTGGAAGTTGTTCGCCGTGTCGCTGAGGCACCAGCCGCCGATCTCGATATCGTGATCGGTCGGATTATGAAGCTCAATCGTATCGGTCGATGGCAAGTCCGTATGGGTGAGCAGTTCGTTGATGACGACGCCGGCGGGCACCTGGCCGTCGGCCGTTCCGGGGGTGCCGCCCGCGACGGCCCCTGCCCGCCAACTCCCCGGCTGATCCCACGAGGTCGGCTTCGCCGCGGCGTCGACGATTTCCAGGGCGAAACCGCCGCCGTCGGTGGTCGGGTGCCAGGAATCGTTGTAGTCGAACCGCAGCACGGCGGCCTCCAGCGGCGAGGGCAGTTGCAGAACGAGCTGCTCGCCGTCGTTGCTGAGACTGCCCGAGTATTGACCGACCACGTTGACGCCCGGCCCGTACTGCGACTGAAACGCCTCCAGATCGCGGACGACTACTGTGTACTGGTTCGGCGCCAGCGTCACGGCGGGAAAAGTAAAGTCGATGCCCTCGGTGAAGCGTACGCCGGTCAGATCCAGCGCGGACTGGCCGACGTTTTGCAGTTCGACGAATTCCGCGTCGCCGTCTTCCGACGGGTTGTACATGATCTCCGTGATTCGCAACCCGTCGAGCAATTGCAGGCCACGATCGAGAGCCGGGCTGCCGCCGTTGGTAACCGTGGCCTCGACGATCAAGCCGAAGACGACGTCCGAGCTCGGAAGCGTGGTCTGGTGCACCTCGACGGCAATCAGGTTGTCGCCTTGTACCAGGTAGTCGATCGGAATCGAAAACGGCCCTTCGAGCGGATAGTCGCTGCCGCGGTTGGCCGGCGTGAGGTAGTTGATCTCCCCCTCGGGCATCCCGTGGCGATAGACCTCGTGCCCATTGAGATAGAAGACCGCCCCGTCGTCGATCAGCGTGGTAATGGTCAGTTCCACGTCCTGTGGATCGGCGTCGACCGTGAAGTGTCTGCGGAAGTAGTAGGTCGTGATCTGGGGATCACCCAGCGATAAGGGAGTGTTGATGGGCGACGGCAGGGCTTCGTCCTCGAATCCCAACACTCCCGGACCGGTGGGCCAGGCCGGATCGGGTACAAAATCCAGCGCATACCATTGCGTCCCAAGGTCGGCGCCCGACTCGTCATATTCCCAGTCTGCATCGATGTCGATGGCCCCGACCGTCGTGACCGCCGGCGGCCTCCAGCCGGCCAGGCCTGGCGTGGGCAGCCGCGAAAAGGCGAAAGTCTCGGCCCCGTCCGGGGTGCGGCCTTGCGAGTAATCGGTTGTCTGCGGATAGTAGACGACCTTGTCAATCTCCTCCAGATTGGCGCGGTACAGGCCCAGAATCTCTTGTTGCGGTGCCAGGCGGAACCCGAGATGCGCCGGTCCCGCTTCCGCGTCGCCGTCGGCGATGAATACCGCAAAACCGCTGCCGGCAATGTAGCTCAGCGGAGCGATCTGATGTCTTCCCGGGCGGGCAACGTGGTCGTCGGTCAGATAGAGGCCTCCCAGCATGACGGGCGAGGGGTCGGGGTTGTAGAGCTCGAGGAAGTCTTCGTCGAACAGGACGTCGCCGTCGGCCAACCATTCGTTGATCTTCAACGTGTCCTGAATGCCAGTACGTGCCGGCACGTTGGCCGCCCCGAACGTCGGCTGCGCCAGGGCCCACTGCTGCTGCCGCCCTACGCGGCCGATCGACAGGTCGGCAAGCTGGAGCCCGAATGCGACCGAATCGAGCTCGCCGCCGCCGTTGGCCGGCGCATCGAACAGAAACACGCCTTCCCCGGCGCCGTCCAGCGAGAAGCCCAGGTGGAGTCCCGGGGCATCCGTAGTGTCGTCGGCATAGAGCACCAGATATCCATAGGCCGGTATGGTCGTCAGGCCCGCTTCACCGTCGGGGAAGACGAACTTCAGCGGGTTGCCCGGGTCGTCGCTGATGCTCATGCCTGCCAGATCGACCGGCAGCGGGCCGTCGTTGACCAGCTCGATCATGTCGGGAAACGTCTCGCCATGGGCGACGGCCGCGGCGTTGATCGCCAGCACTTCGTTGATCCGCACCCGCCGCAGCATGCTGTCGACCGTCCAAGTCGCCGTCGCCGCGCCGCTCTCCTCTTGCCAAACGCCGGCGGCACTTTTGCCGAGGACCTCCAGCGCATGGGGCCCGTCGGAGAGGCCGGCCAGCTCGATGGGAACGTCGACCGCCGTCTCGACACTCCAGGCAGGGCCACCGTCGAGGCGGTATTTGTAGTGCGTGATTCCCGGGCCGGCAACTGCCAGCGTCGCGTCGGCCAGGGACGTCAAAACCGGCGGCAGGCCGGCAATCGACGCCCCGGCGGGCACGATGGCCCCGATGTCCAGGCCGTTGGGTCCCCGGCCCAACGCAGGCGAGCCGGGCAGCAAGCGGAAATCGCCGCCCGCCGGATCGGCCAGCCGCGGGGCCTCGTAGAGGTTGCCCTCGCCCAACCCTTGATACTCGGGCGAAATGATCGAGCGATGGACCGTGATATCGGTCGTGCCCCAGACGGGATCGTCGACATAGAAGTAGGCCAGCGGCGTGGGCATATTCCAGAAGATGTTGCCGTCGAGGTAGGCCCCGATTCCCGGATCGATGCCGGCTTCCTGCGGCTCGTCGAAATTGATCCCCGTGCCGCAGTCCACCAAGGTGTTGTTCTGAAAATCGATCCACGACCGGTCCTTGACCAGCGCTGCGTTGTCGCAATCGATGAAGACGTTCCGTACGATCACGTGGCGGGAGCTGTGGGCGCCGTCGTAGCCCGAGGATACGGCGTACGATTCTCCCTCGGTGGGATCGAAGTTGCGATGGAAGTTCATAAACACGTTGCCCTCGACGTAGCCGCGCGTGCCGTCCAGGTCGAGTGCGTCGTCGCCGCCACCGAGAAACACGTTGCCGATGAATCGCGGCATGACTTCCGAGCCGACGGTGGTGAAGTCGATCACGTCCTCCTTCACGCCTGTGCAAATGCCGAACGTGTTGTGCTCGAACAACAGGTAGGGATCGGCCGCCAACAGACGGCGGCCGGAGACGGTTTGCGCCGTGGTGCCGGGGAACTCGCTGTTGCGGACGATCAACGAAGAATCGGTGATGCTGAGGATCGTCCGGGTCGTGCCCGTCCACGTAACGTCGTCGATCAGAATCCGGGAATCGTCCAGGTCGATCGACTGGCCGGCGGCCGACGAGCTCTCCATGTCGAGATAGGCCAGGCGGTTGTCCTCGGCGCTGCGGAACGCTAGACCTTGCCAGGTCGCCGACGAACCCGGAGGCGGGGCAAAACGGATCCGCTCGAACCGGGTGCCTTCGGCCACCAGCCGACCGTTGACCGTCAGTTGTGTGTCTTGGTCGAAGAAGACGGTCGTCCCCGGTTCAATCGTCAGCGTGACACCGGCGGGCACGGTGACGTCGCCGGTGACGTGCCATGGCCCGGAGGCGGCGTCCCACACGACGTCGGGACCGGTAAGCGTGCCGGATACGGTCGTTTCGTCGCCGTCGGCGTACCAGATGTCGATGGTTCTTCGGTCCAGCAGATTGCCGGTGCCGCCGGGGCCGTCGAATGCCTCGACCCACACCCGATTGATACCCGGGTTCAGCGAGGCTCCGACCTGCGACGATTGTGCCGTGGCCTCCAGCCTGAGGTCGAAGCTGACGTCGGGGCTGCTCGGCTGGTAATTGTGGAGCTCGACGGCCAAGACGTTCAGACCGTCGCGGAGGTGCTCCAGACCGACCGCGTACTCGTGGAACGTGCTCTCCGTGTTGCCGCCGTAGACGTTGGACCACGCCCGGGTCAGGTAGTCGATATCGCCCTCCGGCATGTTGCTGCGAACGACCTCTTCGCCGTTGAAATAGACGACCGCTCCGTCGTCGCGCAACAGGTGCAGCGTCAATGCCGTGTATTGCGAGGCGTCCTCGATCTCGAAGGCGTGGCGAAAGTAGGTCGTCATGTAGCGGTCGGGGGCGGGGCCGTCTTCGACGACGGTCGCCTCGTCGCCGTCGCCGTAACCCAGCTCCGCCGGCCCCTCGGCCCACGGTGGGTCGGGCGTGAAGTCGAGCTCGCGCCACGCCGTTTGCTGATCGGAACCGTCGTCCAGGTAACTCCATACGGCTCCGGCGGGTACGAGCACCTCCGTCTCGCCGCCGACCTGCCTGCCGATCTTCCATTGTCCCGTGAAGGGCTCCCAGCGGGCCGGTTGTCCGTTGACCAAGACGGAACGGGTGTAGGCCGCGTGGGTATAGCCTTCCAGATCCGCCTCCGGCTCGTCCGTTTGCGGATAGCCATCGACCTCCGGCAGGTCGCTGCCGACGGTCAGCTCCTGGGGAATCTGAGACAACACGAAGGCATTGCGGGCAACGACCCATTGTTTCATCGTGTCGAGTACCGATTGGGCGACGTATCCGCCGAGCGTGTGGTCCAGCAACGGGTTGATCTGCTCCGGCGAGAACACCGTCTCGATCAGCTCGATCAGGGCGGCGTGGTATCGTGGGGCAAACTCGGGGTGCGTAAGGAACCGTTCGATGGCCGGCAGCGCGGTCGCCCGATAGATCGAGTCGGTCACGCCCTGCATCGTGCCCCAGCCGAGAATCGTGTCGAGATCGTGCGGCAGCAGCACGAAACGGGGGTCGTCGACGCCTCGGTACATCGAGTAGTCGTCGCCGACGCCGTTGCCCAAGTTCGTTTCTTCGTTGGCGAATAACGTGTGGATGGCGAACCACCTCAGCCACTGGTCCACGTTGACGACCTCCGAGACCTCTTGCACGTAAGTGGCGTCGGAGGCGTTGTTGAGGACGTCGGTCAGATGAATCAGGTCCGACCAGTCGTTCTCCGAAGCATTCGTCGACTTGGAGTAACCTGCGGTGATGTACGCCTGGGGGTCGGTGCCCAAGTAACTGAGCGTCGCATTGTGAGTTCGGGTCACGGCCTTGTAGATGTTCCCGGCGCCGTCGCCGGGAAACTGGTTGTCGGCGAAGTCGCTGTCGGTCACTTCCAGTTGGACGTAGGAGCCGTACATGGGCGCCGCGGCCCGGGCCAGGTTCCGGCCGTTGACCCGCACCTGCACCGCCCGCGTGTCCTCGGCGGGCAGCCCCGCCATGCGGAAGATCGTGTGGCCGATGTGCTGCACGTACGTGTATCGGGCGTTGATATTGATGGCCGTCACGCCTTGCCAAGGCTGGTCATGCGGGAAGTTGACACGGTGGTTCGGGGGCGTGTTGATGCGGCTGCCGTTGCCGCGGTTGCGGATCCCGACGTTGTAGCGCAGATCCGAGCCGGTACCGTCCATGTTGATGAACGTTCCGTTCATCTGCGCGTCGCTCCATTGCTCCCCGCCTCCCCCGTCGCAGATGTCGGACAGCTCCGCCCATTCCGCCGCGGTCATGATCAGGCGATACACCGGCTGGTTCTCGGGGTCCCAGCCCGCGTCGGGATCGAACGTGTCGTCGACCTGGTAGAGCAGGTTCGCGAACTGCCCATCCTCGGGCGCGTCCGGCGCGGGCCAGGTCCGCGCGGGCGCCGGCCAGGTCCGGGTGTTGGCCGTCCCGTCGGTCGCTTCGACGTAGAACTCGACGATCGTCCCGTCGGGCATGGCCGGCAAGACGGCCCCGTAAACGCCGTCGCCGGCCGCGCCGTCGCCGCTGAGGCCGTCGTCGGACATCGCGACGGCCGAGAAGTCCACGCTCCCGTCGATCCGCGCATACACGGTCGCCGCAAGGCCCGTCGTCGTCTCGTCCTTCAGTCTGGCGGTGACGGTCACCGGATCGGTCGACTGCGGAATGACCGGATAGTGCGACACGTCGAGGATCATCGGCGCGATATCGCCGGTGGCAACCGAATTGGCCTCGCCCGGGGTGGGCCCCACGCCCGGATCACTCGACGCCCAGTTCTGGCCGTGCTCGTTCGACATGGCCACGTTGATCAGCTCGATCGACTGGCCGCCGCCGTCGTGATCGGCCGCCCAGATCCAGCCGCTATGGCCGTAGGCGTCGGGCCCCTCTTGCTCGCGAATCGCCCAGTCTCCCTCGTCGGCATAGAGGACGCTGTCTACTCGCGCGCCCGTCGCGTTGACCAACTCGATCTGTTCGCTGCGGTTGCTCAGCTTGCCGTCCCAATTGCCGATGACCTTGGTGCCCTCGGGAACCGTGTACACATTGGCAAACGTCGTCTCGTCGGCGACGATCACCAGGTACTCTTCCGCGGCCACGGTCGCTGCGGGAACGTCGGGAATCGTGAACGCAACGCCGCTGGTGAACTGCCAGCCGGCCAGGTTCACCGGCGCCGTGCCCCGGTTATACAGTTCGACGTATTCCTCCAAGGGGTCTTCGCTGGCCGGATGGTACATAATCTCCGAAATGACGATCTGGTGGATCGGATCGTCGATCGGCTCGCCCACGTTGGGAAACCCCGGCGTCGGCGAGGTGAAGTAGCCTTGCGTGCTGAAATCGGGCGACAGCCCGTACGAGACGTTCTCGTATTGCTCGGGGTACTCGGGCCGGTAGGCGAATTCCACGGTCATTCCGTCGTCTCGCACCAGAGCCAGGTACTCGCCGCCGGCGCTGAGCTTGAAGTTGGTGTGCAACTCGGTGCCGTTGCGGTTCTTTTCGGAAGCGAACACCAGCAAGTAGTCGCCCGCGTCGATCGAGACGTCGGGAAACTGCCACTTGATCGGGTCGTCGTCCTTGTCCGTCAGGTACCAGCCGTCGAGACGGACCGACTCGGCAGTGGGATTGTGGATTTCGATCCAATCGGAAAGCGTGCCGTCTTCATCGGCCAGACCGGCCGAGTTGTGGGCCATAAACTCGTTGATTACCAGCGAGTTGCCGTCGAGTACCAACCGCGCTTCGAGCGGCTCGAACAAGAGGCGCTCGCGACGGGCGTGGTTTGGGCCGGCCGAAGTCGGACGACGGTCGCAACGCGTCCTGCTCGGTTGTGCGAGTCGTGACTTGAAACTGCGCAGCACGACGGTCTCCTTAGAGTGTGTGCTCCAGACAATCGGCCCGCCACCCCGACGTTCATCGAGGGGCACAAGGCCGAAGGGATTTTGAAAAAAGACTGTTCCGGTTTTGTAGGAGATCCGACCGGCTGCTACTGGCCCAGCACCGGTCCATTCTCTGTGCCCTGCCCAAGCAGACACCTCCCGCACGGCGCCAAGCCGACTTTGCACGGCGTCTGCCGACTGCACCTTCGACCTGTCGCAACACGCCCATTATCGCAGAGAAGCGGCAAATGCTCAAGCTTTTCGGCAGAAAACTCTGGCGACCCTCGGGCCCGACTGCGGCGTGAGGTTCCTCACGGACAAACGACTATTCGTTGTACTCGCGTCAAAATGTTGCCAGAGGAGCGCAACTCCTTATCGAGCAAGCCGTTTCACGGCCCGAATTTCCCCTCGTCAAGGGGGGCGTTGGTTTCCGGATCTCGGGCCGTCGGAGGCCTGCCGGAGCGCCTGGCGCAACACATCCCCCGGCGGGCGGGGCAACCGTGTTTGATGTTCGTCGTAGGCGGCCAGTGCTCTGTCAAACCTTGAAATTGGGGTGGCTTCGGGCATCGCAACCCGAAGCGTAAGCGAGGAAGAACGCGGAATCCGCCGCATC
>JAFGRD010000041.1 GCA_016935315.1 Pirellulales bacterium | reverse complement strand
TCGCGCACGCCGTCGTTGTCGGCGTCGTGATAGACGTGGCCGCTGAGGCGGGCCGGCATCAGCTCGCCGAAGTCGTAGTTCTCGCCGGCCTGGCCGCTGCCCAGCCAGATTCCGTCGATCAGGTCGCCCGGGTTGTGGGCCGTTCCGCCGGCCGTTCCGGCCGTGTCGAGCCCGTCGTCGTAGGCGTCGGGATGGATTTCAATCACCTGGTAATTGCCGGGCATCAGGTTGTCGACGGACCACGAGCCGTCGGGCTGCGTGTAGGCGGTGTAGATCAGCGGCAGGGCCACGCCGCCGGGCGCGACGCGCTGCACGTCGATGGCCACGTCGGCAATGCCCACCTCGCCGGGCTCGCGCACGCCGTCGTTGTCGGCGTCGTGATAGACGTGGCCGCTTAAGGTGACGGGCAGGGCTTCGGCGAAATCGTTGCGGACGCTGTCTTCACCGCCGACCAGGGAGATGTCGCTGATGATGTCGGTGCCGATCACGCGGCCGCGGGTTTGCCCGAGGACCGTGCCCGGCGTCGCCCCGATGCTGAGGTAAGGGGCTTTCTGGGTTTCGACGACTCGATAGGTGCCGGGCAGCACGTCCGTGAAGGTGTACTGTCCCTGGCCGTTGGTCCGGGTGGTTTGTCCGGCTACCGGCACGTAGTCGGTGCCCACCAACTCGTAAAGGTCCAGCCGGAAATCGGCCAGACCCGGCTCGCCGGCGTCGAGGACGTTGTCCAGATCGAAGTCCTGGAACACCTTGCCCGAGATGGTGATCGGCAGCGGCGTCTGTTGGAGCGTCATCATGGCGCCGGCGGTGTGGACGGCCTCGGATCGCTCGCCCGACTGGAGGTAGTTGTCGGGGGGAAGGAGATCGGCCAGGGCCGAGGAGCCGAAATCGTAGTAATCGGCGTAGCGGGTGGCTCCCGGTTCGAGCTCGAAATGATCGGCCTCGAATTTGGCTTGGAAGTGGGTGTCGTGGAATTCGCCGCCCTCGACCTCGGCGGTGACGGTCGAGCCCACCTCGTCCACATCGATGGTGAATCGCAGCTTGTCGCCGGCGTCAAAGCCGCGGAACCGGAAGGTCAGCCGGGTGTCGGCGTCGTGGACCGGATCGTACTCGACCCAATCGATCCCGGTCTGTTCCTCGATCTTCAAGCCCACGGCCCCAAAGGCCCCGGGGGGATCCAGCGTGGTATCGAAGAAGACGTCCAGCGGACCGAGCAGACCGTTGCTGTCCTTGTCGCCGTCGATCACCAGTTCGGTCAGTTGGGTGCCCGGCGCACCGCCGACGAAGGTGACCTCGAACGCGTCGGGCGTCTCGTCCTCGGCATGGCCGCCGTCTTCGATGTAGACGCCCCCGACCTGGATCGCCGGATAGCTGATCGCCAACAACCGCCGCGGCTCGATCTGCTCGAAACGGCAGACGCGCGACGCGTGGTGGTTATGAGAAACGCGGGACCGGGCTGTGCGCGACCGGTCCAGCCGCCTTTGGTCTTTCCGTCGCCGACCCACAGCAACCTCCTTGCCTTTGGGACCCGCTGTTGTTCTCGCCTCCCTAGATCACCCTATCGTCGCGTCAGCTCGTTGTTGTCCTGCCCGTCCAACGGCCACGTCCGCACCGTGGTGTCGAAACTGCCGGAGACCAACGTGGCCGTAGTCGGATCGAACGCCAGGGCACTGACCGATCCGAGATGGCCGAGCAACTCGGCACGCTGGCGGCCGGTGGTCAAGTCCCAGAGCCGGATCACGTTGTCGCTGCCGCCGGTCGCCAAGGTGGCGTCGCCACAGAAGGCCACGGCCAACACCCTGCCGGGCTGCCTGGGCAGCTCGATCGCGGGCTGTCCCGACGTCGTGTCCCAGAGACACGTTGGGTGCCCCTGCCCGGCAGAAGCCAGTCGTCTGCCGTCGGCCGAGTAGGCCAAGGCGTAGACCCGACGGGTGACCGGGCCGGTCAGCTCGTGCAACAGCCGATCGCCGGCCACGTCCCAAATCCGGATCGGCCCGCGGCGTCCGGCGGCGGCAAGTTGCGTCGCGTCGGGCGAGAACACCACCGCACGGACTTCGCCGCCCGGGGCGTCCAACTCGCGGAGCAACCGCCCGTTGCCGCCGTCGTAGATCCGCACCTTGTCTTCAAACCCTCCGGCGGCCAGTGTCCGCCCATCGGGGCTGTATGCCAGCGAATAGATGGCCCGGCGGTGGTCGGGCGTGTCGCGTTTTGTGCCGACGGTCGGAATGCCCCAGAAGCGGATCTGGTGGTCATCGCCGGCGGTGGCCAGGACCTTTCCGTCGGGTCGAAACGCGGCCGCGCGGACCCAATCGGCGTGGGCCTCCAGTCGGCGCAACAGCCGCCCGGTCCGCACGTCGAGCACGCGAACCACGTGGTCGTCGCCGACGACGGCCATCAGGCTTCCCTCCCGGTTCAGCGTCACGCCGGAGATCACCGGGGTTTTGTCCGATTCGTCTTGGCCGCCGAGGGCAATGGTCCGGCTGGACGACCACTGGGCAATCGATTGGGCCGCCGCCGGTTCGGGTGCCAGCGGCAGGGCGGCAGCGGCCAACCACGCCACGGTGGCAAGAAAGGTTGCTGACAAGCAGGTTTTCGTCATGCGACTGACTCGAAAATGGCGGAGAACTACGAGCCCTATCCCAGGACCCTTCACCCGCAACTCCTCTGCCCGCAAGCGGGGCGAGGGGAGAGCTTTCTGGGATACATACCAAGTGCGCAGCACCGGCCGCGGCCTGCCACTGCGCACGACTGCCTACTTTAGTCATCGGCCATTCCGGTCCGTTGCCCTAGGCGAAGTCTCGGCAAGATGCTGAACAGGCGGGTAGTCGCGGGCCGGCAAAATGAAGAGGCTGGGAAATTCAGGGGAGATGAGCCAATCACACGCGACGTTGCCGGCCCCGTGGTAGCGGCGTGTCCCTGCCAGGTCGCCTCACCGCTTGATCAGCGGCACGAACTTTCGCTGGGCGGAGCCGGTATAGAGTTGTCTCGGGCGGTGGATTCGCATGCCGCCGGGGGCCAGATGCATTTCCCGCCAATGGGCGATCCAGCCCGGCAAGCGTCCCAGCGCGAACAACACCGTGAACATCTGCTTGGGAATGCCGATGATTTTGTAGATGATCCCGGAATAGAAGTCGACGTTCGGGTAGAGCCTGCGTTCGATGAAGTAGGGGTCCGACAGCGCGACTTCTTCGAGTTCCTGCGCGAGTTCGAAGATGGGATCTTCTCTACTGTGCTTTTCCAGCAGCCCGTGGCAGACTTCCTTAATGATCTTGGCCCGGGGATCGTAGTTCTTGTAGACCCGATGGCCAAATCCCATCAGCCGATAGTCGTCGTTGGGGTCCTTGGCGAGGTCGATGTACTTTCCCAGATTGTCGTTGTCGGCGTGGATGGCTTCGAGCATGTTGATGCAGGCTTCGTTGGCCCCGCCGTGCAAGGCGCCCCACAAGGCACAGATGCCGGCCGAAACGCTGGAGAACAGATTCACGGTGCTGGAACCGACCATGCGGACCGTCGAGGTGCTGCAGTTCTGCCCGTGGTCGGCGTGCAGAATCAACAGCAGATTCAACGCGTGGACGAAGTCGGGGTCCGGCTCGTACCGCTCGCTGGGCACCGCGAACATCATCTGCAGGAAGTTCTGGCAGTAGCTCAGCTTGTTCTGCGAATAGATGAACGGTTGGCCGATCGACTGCTTGTAGCTGAAGGCGGCGATGGTGGGCATCTTGGCCAGCATGCGGAAAATGGCCACTTCGCGCTGCCGCGGATCGGCCGGATCGAGCGAGTCTCGGCAATAGATGGCCAATGCCCCGACGACTGCGCTGAGAATGGCCATCGGGTGGGCGTCGGGCGGAAAGCCGGCGAAGATCGTCTTCATGCCCTCGTGCAACAACGAACGGGCGCGGATGCTCTTGCGAAAGGTCTCCAACTCTTCGGCCGTGGGCAGCTCGCCGTAGATCAGCAGATAGGCCGTCTCGGTGAAATCGCACCGCTCCGCGATCTCCTCGATGGGATACCCCCGGTAACGGAGGATGCCCTTTTCCCCGTCAAGATAGGTAATTTCGCTGGTGGTCGAACCCGTATTGGCGTAGCCGTCGTCTAGCGTAATGTACCCGGTCATGGCACGGAGCTTGTCGATTTCGATGACCCGCTCGCCTTCGGTACCCACCAAGATCGGCAACTCGACCTCGAGACCACCCAATTGCAGCTTCACCGTCTCACCACTCATCGCATCACCTTGAGGTCCACTAGTGACTCATGACGGGCTTTCCCGAACACTTCAGTTTAGCAGCCGAGCGACGGCAGGGCAATCGAAGGCCAGCCCCCGTTGATGTAAGGCCTTTCTATAAAGTGAGTTGCGCGCTGATAGCGAATGCTGGAATTCGTGCAATGCCCGGCCCTTGTGGGTCACAGAGGCCCCCCCAAGTCTCGGCGCGCCTGTCGAAGTGAGTCGCAGCGACAAGAACTCGGATGCGTCGCGTTTCCCAAACGGCTAATCCGAAGTCTCGACGACTTCGGCCCCGTTGGTTGCCCGGCACACGTAGACCGCCGGCGTGTGGCCGGTCTTCTCTTGGTAGGCCGCGGCGGTGGCCTGGACAAAATCCTCGGCGTCCTCCGCGTGGATCAGTGCCACGGCACATCCGCCGAAGCCGGCCCCGGTCATGCGGGCGCCGTAGCAGGCTTCGTGGGCGGCGGCCACCTCGACCATCGCGTTCAGCGCGTCGCTGGAAACCTCGTAGTCGTCGCGGAGGCTGACATGGCTCTTGTCCATCAGCACCCCCAGCGCCGCCACGTCGCCGCGCCGCATCGCCTCGACGGCCTGCAACGTGCGATCGTTCTCGGTAATCACGTGCAAGGCGCGCCGTTGGGTGATCTCGTCGAGGTCGTGTGCCAGGGCCTGGAACAGTTCGAGGCTGACGTCGCGCAGCGCCGAGACCTTGAAGAACTCCGCCGCCGATTCGCACTGCGCGCGACGCTGGTTGTACTCCGAATCGACCAATCCCCGCCGCGTCGAGGTGTCGAGCACGACCACGGCGACGCCCGGAGGAAACGGAACGGTCTCCGTCTGAAGCGAGCGGCAGTCGATCAACAGGGCATGGTCGGCTTGCCCGGCCGCCGAAATGAGCTGGTCCATGATGCCGCAGTTGACGCCGATCCACTGGTTCTCCGCCCGCTGGCCCAGCTTGGCCATGGCGATCGGATCCCACGGCAGTCCGGCGACGACGGCGAAGGCCCGAGCGGTGGCCATTTCCAGGGCGGCCGAGGAAGACAGTCCGGCTCCCAGGGGCACGTCGCCGACCAACACGCCCTCGAAGCCATGCAACGGATGGCCGGCCTCCTGAAGGCTCCAGGCGGTTCCCTTGAGGTATTCAATCCAGCCCCCATCCTCCTTGGTCAGGGAGTCCAGCGAGAATTCTCCAGGCTGATCGTAATCGATCGAGTAGACCGAGACGCGACGGTCGTCGCGGGGGCGCAGCGCCATCCAGATGGCCCGATCGATGGCCAACGGCAGGACAAATCCGTCGTTGTAGTCGGTGTGTTCTCCGATCAGGTTGACCCGGCCGGGCGAGCGGACGATCCACTTGGGAGAGCCACCGAAGCGCGCGGCGAAGTGCTCGGCGACGTGATGCTTTTCGACAGCCATGGGAATTGCGTGCCGTGTGAGAGAAAGGGCAACCGGAACCCCACGGGGTGCAGGGGACCCGATTATGGTGCCCTTTTTGACCGGCCGGGTCAAGGGGGAAACGATGGACCGGCCCTTCCCCGGCGGCCGATCCACATCGACCGGGCGAACCCGGTTCCCCTTCCGCCGCCCGCAGCTTTCCTGCGTCAGACAGTCTCGCGATCGGCCGCTAATCCCGCCGATCGATGAACAGGTCGTCGGAAAGTCGACGTTCGGCAGCCACGCCGTAATCGTCGCGGCGGCGGCGTTTGCCCACGGTGTGCCAAGGCCCGACGCCTTTGAGTTCGGGCATGATCTCGACCAGTTGGTTGATCATGGTCTCCGCCATCCGCCGGATGGGCGGCCGCTTGGCCTCCTCCATGATCGCCAGGGCGGTTTTCATAATGCGGACCAGTTGGGCCCGCTTCATCACGGGAGCCGAGAGCGGATCTTCTGCCTCGACCAGCAGTTCGTTGACCGGTACGTCAAGCACCTTCTGCCACTCGTACAACTGGCTCAGGGGCATGTCGGCCGTCTCTCGCTCCTGGAGCTTCACCTGAGACACGTCGATGTTCAGGTGTCGAGCCACGGTGCGGCGCGTGACTCCTTGCAGCCGTCGAACAGTTCCCAGGCGGTGCAGCGGGCGCGTACCCGTACCCGTAGGAACCTCGACATCGTCCGGGTTCCCAATCCCGGTCAAACCGAAGTTGACGATACTCATGACCGTAGCACTCCTCTCCTGCGACCCATCGTAGGCCGCGACTGGGAACCAACTAGTGCAGCAGATCGCGCCGATCCGCTACCCAGCCGAAAGCCAGCCGGTTCCGGTCGCAGCGCCCATTGCCCGGTGATGGCACGCTGCGCTCGCTACTGACCCGTTGGCGAAACGCCAAGTTGAAAGGTCGCCGAGAAAAGCCGCCGAATCTGGAGGCAACCTTCGCCGTTATTTTACCACGTGAGCCGGCAGTTGACAAGCCTCGGCGCCGGCCCCGTCCATGGCCAGAGACGGCCGTTCAGTTCGATTGGCGGGATCGGTCAATACGCCGAGGAATGCCCCTCGAAAGAATGGGGGCCTGCGGGATTGACGCCGTGGGCGCGGCCGCTGCTTCGGCAGGCGGTCGGGATTACTCGCCCAGCGTGAAATTCTTCAGTCGAGCCAGGTAATTGGGTCGGACAGGTTGGCTCGAACGGTGCAAGTGCTCGGCCGCCTGGCGGGCGAATACCTGGAAGCCGGCGCGGCGGACTGCGTGCCCGGCACTGAAGCGGGTCCATCTTCGACCGGATGAAGTCTCGGAATCGGTCAGCCAGTCGTCTTCGGGGGCCGATTTCCACAGCTTGGCGACGGCGTCCAGCGCGAGACCGCTGGTCTCGTCACGCAAGAAGACGATCCGGCCGCTACTGTGCGCCAAACCGGTGCGAATCGCGGCCTCGCGTCCCAGGCATTGGCTGTGCGAGATGGCGCAGACCTGGGGGTAGAGGCGAGTCAGCTCCTGGGCCACTTCGCTGGTGGCGTCGGCCGAGCCGTCGTCGACGATCACCAACTCGAAATGGTCGGTCAACTCCGAGACAACGTCGAGGACTTCCTGGACCATCACGGCCAGGGTGGACTGAGCATTGCAGACCGGTAGCAGGACGGACAATGAGCGTTCCACGCGGAGATCCTTTCGGGAGGGGGGGACACACGACATTGCGCTGGTAGTAAATGTCGGACCTCGCGCCGGGGTGGCTACAGCCAAGTCGAAAGTGGCCTTGTTGTGCAATTCATAGCGGCCGGCCCCCCCAATGTGAGCCAAGGACAAGCCGCCGATCGCGCCCTGGCCCTCGGTGGCTCGGCCTATTATCCTGAAGGATTCCGATTGGCGTGATAACCGTCCTTAAGGACAGAACCGTGCCGTAGCGCAGAACCGTGCCCTCGGACGGTGCCCCAGGGCAGTGCCCCAGGACAGTACCCTCGGACGGAACCATGCCGCAGGAGACTGTGTCCTAGGATACTTGTGTGCCGGGATGCAGAAGCCTTTACTTGGAAGGTTCAGAAATGTCCCAGACGCCAGAAGACGGCCCCGACTTCGCCAAGGGTGGCGGCTTGCTGCCGGCGATCGCCCAGGACGCCGACACGGGCGAAGTGTTGATGATGGCCTACATGAACGCCGAGAGCTATGCCGAGACGCTGGCCACCGGCCAGGCGGTCTACTACAGCCGCAGCCGGAAGAAGCTCTGGCGCAAAGGCGAGCAGAGCGGCAACGTCCAGGAGGTCCGCGGCTTGTACGTCGATTGCGACCGCGACACGATCCTGCTGAAGGTCCGCCAGATCGGCGACGCCGCCTGTCACGAAGGCTATCGAAGCTGCTTCTTCCGCCAGGTGACGCCCGAAGGGCTGAAGATCGTCGGCCAACGCGTGTTCGATCCGGATCAGGTTTATGGGAAGAACGATTGATGCTGGCACACTCCATGCGCGAGGGCGACCAACGGGAGCCCGACTTGCCCGGCCTCCCGTTGATCGGCCTGGATCATTCACCATGCAAACAGCAGTAAGGTGGAGCAGCCGCCGGCAGCCTTGCCGCAAGCAGACTGGGCCCACCCAGCGAGGAGAGCGACGATGACGAACATGCTGAGACTTGGAATCCCCGCCGGAAGTCTTCAGGAAGCCACCGCCGAGCTGTTTCGCCGGGCCGGGTTCAAGATCACCTTCAACTCGCGGAGCTATTACCCGACCGTCGACGACGACGAGATGGAGTGCCTGTTGATCCGTGCCCAGGAGATGGCGCGATACGTCGAGGACGGCGTGCTCGACGCGGGCCTGACCGGATACGACTGGATCATGGAGAACGGGGCCGACGTCCGCGAGGTGACCGAGTTGGTCTTTTCCAAGGTCAGCCGGCGTCCGGTCCGCTGGGTGCTCTGCGTGCCCAACAACTCGCCCGTCCAGTCGGTCAAGGACCTGCAGGACAAGCGGATTGCCACCGAGGCGGTCGGCCTGACCACGAGCTATCTGAAGAAGCACGGCGTGACGGCCAAGGTCGAGTTCAGTTGGGGGGCCACCGAGGTGAAGCCGCCGAAGCTGGCCGACGCGATCGTCGAGGTGACCGAGACGGGCAGTTCGCTGAAGGCGAACGATCTGCGGATCGTCGACGAGGTGCTCCAGAGCACGCCCCGGCTGATCGCCAACCACCAGGCGTACGCCGAGCCGTGGAAGAAGCAGAAGATCGACGACATCGCCCTGATGCTCCGCGGCGCCATGGCCGCCGAGGGCAAGGTGGGGCTGATGATGAACGTGCCGCGGGCGAATCTCAAGCGGGTGCTGACCCTGTTGCCGGCCTTGCAGCAGCCGACCGTCTCCAGCCTGGCCGACGAGAGCTGGGTCGACGTCAACACGATTCTCGACGAGTCGATCGTCCGCCACATCATCCCCCGTCTGAAGGCAGCCGGCGCCCGGGGAATCGTCGAGTATCCGCTGAACAAGGTGATCGACTGATTGACTGCCGAGATTGCGGCAGGTATGTTATTGGTGTTTGCACGGTGAATGATCCAGGCTGACCAACGGGAGGCCGGAAGAACCGGGCTCCCGTTGGTCGCCCTCGCGCGTTGACTGTGCAAGCGTCAATAGGTGGTTGTGTTTCTCGTAACATTTCGGCCCCGATGGTAGCGGAAGCTGCAAGACTTCAGCTTCGGGACCTTTCGGCGCGGCAAGCTGAATTCTCGCGAATCCAAGCGACGAGTCGCCCCAGTTGCCATTTGGCCGAAGTGTTGCCGTCTTGGACCTGCCTGGAGGATGCTGCCATGTTGCGTTACCTGGTGTGTGTGGCCGTCGTGTTGGGAATCTCGCTCTCGGCGCTGGCCGCCGAGGAATCCGCGTTGCCCCTGGTCTTTGAAGACGACTTCGAGAAGGGGGCCGACCATTGGCAGCCCACGGACCGCGGCGCCTGGAGAATCGTCGAGACGGATCGGGGCAAGGTCTACAATCAGTTCAAGCTCAGCGACTACCAGCCCCCTCACCGCAGCCCGTACAACATCTCGTTGGTCAAGGACGTGGTGGTGGGCGACCTGATGATGAAGGTGAAGCTGCAGAGCACCAACAAGGACGCCGGTGCCCACCGCGACATGTGCCTGTTCTTCAACTACCGGGACCCGGCCCATTTCTATTACGTGCACCTGGGCGCGCGGCCCGATCCGCACTCCAGCCAGATCATGATCGTCAACGACGACGCCCGGAAGATGATCACCACGAACAAATCGCCCGGCATCCCCTGGACCGATGGCTGGCACGAGGTAAAGATCGTCCGCCGTGTGCAGGATGGGGCGATCGAGATCTATTTCGACGACATGAAGAAGCCGGTCATGGTGGCCAAGGACAAGACCTTCACCAGCGGCCAGGTCGGGATCGGCTCATTCGACGATCACGGCAACTGGGACGACTTCAAGCTCTATGGCAAGAAGGTCGAAAAGGAGTAGCCGCATGGACGCCGAAGCCCGACTCGCCGAACTCGGTCTGCAGCTTCCCCCGGCCGCGGAGCCGAAGGGCGTCTACCGGCCGCTGGTGATCGTGGGCAACCTGGTCCAAACGTCGGGCCATCTGCCGACGGCCGACGACGGCTCGTTGATCGCCGGCCGGATCGGCGCCGACTTGGACCAGCCGGCCGGCTACGACGCCGCCCGACGGTCCGGATTGGCCATCCTGGCCACGTTGCGCAAAGCGCTGGGAAGCCTCGACCGCGTTCGCCGCGTGGTCAAGGTGACGGGTTTTGTCAACGGCACGCCCGACTTCACCGCCCAGCCGGCGGTGATCAACGGCTGCAGCGAGCTGTTTGCCGAGGTGTTCGGCCCCGACGCCGGCGTGGGCGCCCGCAGCGCCGTCGGCGTGGCCTCGCTGCCGCTGGGCGTACCGGTCGAGATCGAGGCCGTTTTTGAGATAGCATAGCGTCCTCGCAGAACGGGAGCGATGCAATGCGTCTGAGCTATCTGAGCTACCTGACATGCACGGCCGCGGTGCTGGCCGTGGCTTTGCCCGCCGTGGCTTTGCCCGTTTTGGCCGACGAAGCGATCGCCAAACGCGTGCTGAAAGTGCCGGAGACCGGTGAGAACCTGCTTAGGCCCGACGCGTGGCGGCCTTGGCAGGCCGGGTTCGAGCGCGAGGACGGACTGTTTGTCTGCGACAACGGCAGCGACGCGACCGTCCAGCGCGGTGCGGGCCAGACGGTCGAGCTGAACCAGACCCGGCCCGAGCCGATCGTGGCGGCCGTGTGGAGCCTGGCCGAAGGCGTCACCGGCTCGCCGGACAACAACTACGCCGTGTATCTCGACCTGGAATACACCGACGGCACGCCGCTTTGGGGGCAGGCCGCCCGATTCGACGTCGGCACGCACGACTGGCAACACCGCCGCGTGCTCGTCCTGCCGGAGAAGCCGGTCAAGCGAGTCAGCTTCTACTTGTTGTTGCGCAGCCACGCCGGCAAGGCCCGGTTCCGCGATCCGACGTTGCAGGTGGTCCGCGCGCCGCGGGGGGCCACGCTGTTCGACGGCGTGGCGGTGACGCCCGGCGGACCCGCCCGCGAGGGCTTTCAGGTCCGCGACGTGGCTGCCGGGTCCGACTTCGTCCAGATCGACCGCCAGGCCTTGGGGCTGACGCTGGACTGGAAGAAGACGGAACGGCCCGGGGCGACGTTCTTCGACGTGACCCTTTCGGACACGACCGGAGCGGACCGGGCGGTGACGCTGCTGTATGCCGTGCCCGTGGCGGGCGAAGAGCTGCAATGGCTGCACGACCCGCGCCGGAGCCTGGCCGTCCAGCCGCGGCGGGAGTATGTCAACGCGGGCCGTTTTCGCACGGGCGCCAACGGGCAGCTCTCGCGGTATCCGCTGGGCGCGGTGGCCGATGCCGAGCGGGGCGTGGCCCTGGGTCTCGACATGGCGCGGCCGGCCTTTTTCCGCATCGGCTACAACGCGGGCACGGGCGAGCTCTACCTGGCCTTCGATCTGGGCCTCGCGCCCGAGAAACCGCAAGCCCGGCTCCGCTTCTGCCGCTACGAGTTCGACCCGGCCTGGGGTTTTCGCGGGGCCTTGGCCGGCTACTACGAGCTGTTTTCCGACGCATTCCGCTGCCGCACGCCGCGGCAGGGGCTCTGGATGCCGTTCGCAAAGATCAGCGAGGTCCGCGGCTGGCAGGATTTCGGCTTCCGGTTCAAGGAAGGCAACAACGAGACGAAGTGGGACGACGAGCACGAAATGCTCACGTTCCGCTACACCGAGCCGATGACCTGGTGGATGCGGATGCCGGAGGGGATGCCGCGAACGGTCGAGGCCGCCCTGGCCGAAGCCCGGCGGTTGGCCGACGCGCAGGGCGACGTTCGGGCAAAGGCCCTGCTCAGCAGCGGCTTCCACGACGCCGCCGGCCGGTTCGTCGCCCAGCTCCGCGACACGCCCTGGTGCGATGGGGCCGTCTGGAGCATGAATTCCATGCCGGGCATCGCCGGCGAGGTGACCGACTTCGGGAACAAATGGGGCGCGGCCCTGCGAGAGCGGCTTTACGGCCCCGACCGCGCGGGCGATCTCGACGGCGAGTACATCGATTCGAGCGAAGGCTACGTGACCGCCGAGCTCGACTTCCGCCGCGACCACTTCGCCGCGGCCGACGCCCCGCTGAGCTTCTCGCTCGACGGCCACCGGCCGGCCATTTTCCGCGGCCTGGTGGTCTTCGAGTACGTCCGGGCGATCGCCGACGACGTGCACGGCATGGACAAGCTGATGATGGCCAACGGCACGCCGATCCGCCTGTGCTGGCTGGCGCCCCTGCTCGACGTGATGGGAACCGAGACCGACTTCAACCGCGGCGGTCGGTGGCAGCCGATGTCCGACGCCGAGTTGCTCTACCGCCGGGCGATGTGCCGGGGCAAGCCCTACTGCTTCCTGATGAACACCCGCTTCGAGGATTTCTCGCACGAGTTGGTCGAGCGCTACATGAAGCGCGCCCTGGCGTACGGCATGTTTCCGGGCTTCTTCAGCCACAACGCCTCGCAAGGCCACTACTTCACCCGGCCGGAACTCTACGATCGCGACCGGCCGCTGTTTCAGAAGTACGTGCCGCTGTGCAAGCGGGTGGCCGAGGCCGGCTGGCAGCCGATCACCCGGGCCAGAAGCAGCGACGAGCACGTCTACGTGGAACGGTTCGGCCGGGCGTATCTGACGCTCCTGAACGACAGCCTCCAGCGGCGGACGACCACGATTCGCGTCGAAGCAGAGACGCCGGCGCTCAGCCGCGAGCTGGTCACCGGGCGGGAGGTCCACTGGCAGGACGGCCAAACGACCTGGACGCTCGGCGGCGAAGACGTCGCGGTGATCGAGTTGGGCGAATGATCCGTCGGGCGCAACGGCCCGGCGCACGCGGAATGGGAGCCTCGGCGTATTCCGGTCTCTTGGGAGGCCCGTCCTCCTGCAAGGCCTCAAAGCGGGTATTCCACCGTCTCGCCGATCTTCGGCGGTGTGATGGGAACCCAGCCTCGGGGCGTCATCCTCAGCCATCGCAGCGACGGGTCCTCCAACGGGACACGGAACCGGAAGGTGGCTTCCGCCGGGCGGCCGTCGTCGGTCATGGCGGTGATCTCGACCGTCGCGTCGGTCAGTTCGATCTGCTCGCCCAATTGCAGCGGCCTCCGCTGGTCGCGGGGCAGTCGATCCAGGAGTTGCATCAGGTACAGAAGGTGGACCGGCGGGGCCGGCTCGGCGTCGTCCGGCCAGCAGCCCGACGGCCTGAGGTATCCGCCACGGGGCCGGACTGCCAGGGTCGTCGCATCGCAACGGTGTACGATCGCCGGGCTGGCAGCCGAGTTCAGACACAGCGCCCGCCGTGGCGGGGGCCGGCCCTGGTCGTAGCGCAGTTGGATCAGCGCCCGCGTGGCGAAGACAATCTCGTTGACCACGACCGTCGTCTGATTTGCCAGCTTCGGATCGTCGGGATAAGTCGCCATCAGGCGGGCGGACCGGCGAGCGAGCAGTCCCGGAAAGCTCGAACTGACCAGAAACAACACCGGGGCCAACGCCACGTGGATGACCACCAGCAGCCAGGCCATCGCCCGGGCTCCCCGTCTCCAAACGGTCGATCGCGGCAACCACGCCGCCTCTTCGCTGAAGCCGCCCAGAAACTCCGTCAGCAGCCCGATGGCCCCGAGACCGACGAACGTCAACAGGCGGTCGTTGGGGAAGGGAATACACGCCGGCAGCAGCGACAGGAGCATGCCGAGGGTCCAGAACCGGGCCAGCGTGCTGCGGGCGACCAGCGGCGCCAGCACCAGGCCGAGCAGGCCGAGGAAGCCGACGGCCCAAAGCCAAAGGACGTGTCGGGCCGAAACCGATGCCAGGTTGTAGAGGTCGGCCCCGGGAAAGCCCCATTGTCCCAGCAAGAGGATCGGCCCGTGCAGCAGCACGTTTCGCCCGAATCGAAGCGGGTCGTTGGCGGGATCGGCGTAGATGTCCGATCCGGCCAAACCGAACCCCAGCGCCCGATAGACGGCGTACCAGGCCACGCCGACCAGCAGGCACGGCAGCAGTGCCAGCCAGCGCCGCTGCGGGCGGCCGCGGTCGAGAAACAGGGCGTAGGCCAACAGGTAGGCCCCAGCGCAGACGGCCGCCTCCTTGGCCAGCAGCCCGGCCAGCAGCCCCAGCGGCGCCAGGTACGCCCCGGGCCGCCAGCCGTCGGCCCGCCAGCGGTCGTAGGCAATCAGGGTCAGCACGACGAACAGCCCGGCCAGCAGCGAGTTGCGATTGGCCAGCCAGCCGACGGGAAAGGCGTGGGTATCGTCGAGCGTGAACAGCAACGCCGCCAGCGCGGCCGTCCAGGCGGGCGCGCGGCGGCTCATCACCCGCCGATAGAACACGGCCACGGCCCAGATCAACAGCGCGAACCACAGCAGACTCTGCACGTGCATCAACACGGGCCACCGCGGCCAAAGGCGGTAGTCGGCCATGTGGGTCAGGGCCGTCAGCGGGCGCATGAAGGCGGCCCGGCAGTCGAGGTCCGTCCACCAGGGAAGCAGCCCGCGGTCCGTCAACCGCCGGTTCTGCTCGGGGTCGCCGTGGAGGAAGGTGAAAGGCCCCCAGCAATTTCCCGCCATGCCGTCGACCAGTTCGTGTTCGAGCACGCACGCCCGAATGTGAAGATCGTCGGCCAGGATGCCGTTTAGCAGCGACGGCAGCGAAAGCAAGCATCCCAAGCCGATCAGCACGGCCGGATAGCGCCGCCGCAGAATCCCTTGGCTCAGGCGTTTCAGTCGGTTCATGCCGCTTGTCACAAGTCCCCGCGTCCTCCGAACCCCACGTCGCGGAGGTGATCCGTGTGGTTCAGCGAGAGGAGTCTGACCAGGCCGTCGGCGAATTCGAGCTGGCTGATCGAGCCGTTGTGCAAGACGAACGGGTGCCGATGGGCAGGGATTTCCAACAGGGCCTTCAGCGCCGCGACCAGCAAGCCGCCGTGGGCGACCACCACGACCTGTTGGCAGTCGGCCCGGCGAATTTCGTCGAAGACCTCTTCGCCGCGACGCATCAGGTTGCGGCGCGTCTCGCCGCCGGGCAGGCCGAAGTCGGGATCGCCGCTGCGCCAGCGGGCCATTACCTCGGGATGCTCGCGCTCTATCTCGCTGCGCAGCCGATCCTGAAACTCGCCCGCATGGACCTCCTTCAGCCGCGGATCCGTCTGGATTTCAAGCCGCAGCGCCTTGGCCAGGGGCTCGGCCGTTTGCAGGGCCCTGCGCAGCGGGCTGACGTAGATGGCCTCGATGGGCAACTCGGCCAACGCGGCGGCCACTGCCTCGCCCTGGCGGCGTCCCAAGTCCGAGAGCGGCACGTCGGACTGGCCCTGGATCCGCCCTTCGGCGTTGTAGCGGCTTTCGCCGTGTCGGACGCAATAGACCAGCATGCAGGCTTATCCGAGGTTCTCGAACTCGATGGGGATTCTCTTCAAGGCATAGCCCGCCTCGCGGAGGTAGTTGCCGTAGATCGTCATCCAATGGAAGCCGGGCATCCGCTCGGCTACCGCGTCGGTGTCGCAATCGAAACGGATGTCGATCTGCGCGCGGCAGATGGGCAGGAAGGGAGCGTCGATGATCTCGCCGGAGAAGCCCAGCCAGCGCTCGGCCTTGAAGTCGGGCACGATGTTGGTCACCGTCTGGCCGCTGTGCATCTCGACCTTGGGGGCCGCCCCGTAGTCCGACTCGAAATGGGTCAGAATCCGCACCGGCTCAAGGTTCTTGCCGTCCATCTTTCGCGGGCCCGTGCAGTGGGCCAGCGTGATCACGTGGTCGTGCGGATAGGTCGGGTCGTTGAGGAACGGCGGCCGGCCGGAAATGTTCGACAGCAGCATGCCCGACGGAATCACCACGAAATCCGACTCGCAAAACGCCAGGTAGCCGTCGTCGTTGAGCGTGCTCAGCGGCAGACAGGCGGTGGTGTCCGAGATGGGCATGATCGTGCCCATGCAGCCGTTGATCGTGATCGCCCCGCATTCGGCCTTGGCCATCAGCTTCCGAAAGACCTGCTCCAACACGAACGCGTTGTCGACGAACTCCCGCTTGACTTCCAGCTTGGTGCCGGGCAGCGTCAGGTAGTCCTCGGCCCGACGGCGGGCCAGAGCGACGGTCGCCTGGTCCTCGCGCGCGGCCTTGAGCAGCTTGCCCAACTCGTCGTAAGTGATCGTCTGGATGTCGAACTTCCACTTCTTGCGCACCAGATCGGGCACGACCCCGGGCGGCTGGGCCCAAGCCCCGGGACCGCCGATCGCCAGGATTCGGCTCCCCAGGGTGTTTCGCAGCCCACAGAGCGCCCGCAGACGCCAAAGGATCTCCTTTTGGTCGTCGACAACCACGTCCTCGAAATCGATGCCTTCGACGGCCAGGGTGTCGGTGTGCTGGCGCAGGAAGCGAGGACTGATGATCTCATACCACAGGTAGACCGGCCCCGACTTGTGGCGGACGAAGAAGATCACGTCTTTGCCCAGTTTGGCCAGGGCGTTGACGGCGCCGCCGCCGTTGGCCGCGTAGACCAGCAGCACGTCGGCGTCGGCCAGGTCCTTGGCCGCCTGCAGGTCGTTGGCGCTTTGCGCTCGTGCAATGGGCATCATCGTTACCGGAAAATCGGCGGTTGCCTTCAGTTGGTTCAACTCGGTCTGGATCCGGGCGACTTCGGCGTCGGCGTCCTGTGGGGTCTGGATGCCGCCCCAGGATCGCCAACTCCGCTGGTGGGCGCGTTGGGGAATGCTGTAGCAGAAGACCGGTTTGACCTTCAGGGCGCGACGTGGAGGAGCCGCTTCGACGTCCGCCCCGGCGCCGGCAGCCAGCGCCGACCAGGAAAGCCCGGTCAGGGCCGCCGCACCGAACGCGGCGCCGCCGAGGAAACCGCGACGGGTCATTTCGTCGATGTCGCGCTCGGAGTGGTCGCAGCAAGGGCAGCAATGGGGTTTGGGCTGGTTCTTGTGGGAATGGGGACTCATCGGTCGGGCTCCTCGATTTCGGGCGTTCTGCGGGACTCTGGCGGAATGTAGGGTGGGCGGCGTTCTGCAGGAGTTCCGATCCTACAGACGGGCCAGCCGCATACTCACGATACCCGTTCCTGGCCGGCGTGGCAAGAACACGTGTCGTTGGGTAGGGGGCCTTGTGCGCCGGGTGGCGGCGTTGCTCCAGCGACCCCCTCTGATGGTGTGTCTTGTGTCCGTACCGGCCGGTTGACATCCCTTTTGGCGTGGCGGATACTATAAGGTTCGCAGCCCATCACCCCGTAGCGCATTGGCACGCATTTTTGAAGGAGTTTCAGTGTGACCGCCCCGTGGATTACCTATCGCCCCGAGTTGAAAGTCCTGGACTGCACGGTCCGGGACGGCGGCCTGGTCAATGATCACCATTTCAATGACGACTTCGTTCGGGCTGTTTACCAATCCTGCGTCGAAGCCGGTATCGACTACATGGAGATCGGCTACAAGAACTCAGAGAAGCTGTTTCCCAAGGGCGAGTTCGGCCCCTGGAAGCACTGCGACGAGGAGGACATCCGCCGGGTCGTGGGCGAGAATGACACGTCGCTGAAGCTGGCCGTGATGTGCGACGCCGGAAAGTCGGACTGGAAGACCCAGGTGCTGCGCAAGGACGACAGCGTGCTGGACATGATCCGCGTGGCCTTCTATGTCCACCAGGTCTCCGAAGCGGTCGACATGATCCACGACGCGATCGAGAAGGGCTACGAGGTGTCGGGCAATCTGATGGCCGTTTCCACCGCGACGGAGACGGAAGTCGATCAGGCGTTGGAGGTGCTGGCCCAGACGCCGGTCCATGTTCTGGTGGTCGTCGATAGCTTCGGATCGCTCTACGCCGAACAGGTCGAAAGGCTGGTGAAGAAGTATCTGGAATTCGGCAAGGCGACCGGCAAGGAAGTGGGCATGCACGCCCACAACAACCAACAATTGGGCTTCGCCAACACGATTGAGGCGATCATCCACGGGGCAAACCGGGTCGATGCGTCCATGGCCGGTCTGGGCCGCGGGGCAGGCAACTGCCCGATGGAACTGATGATCGGGTTTCTCCGCAACCCCAAGTTCAAGATCCGCCCGATCTACCAGGTGTTGCAGGATTACCTGCTGCCGCTCAGCCGCGAGGTCGAGTGGGGGCCGCTGGTCCAGTACAACATCACCGGCCAGCTCAACGAGCATCCCCGCGACGCCATCGCCGCCCGCAAGGGCGATGCCCGCGACGACTACGTCGCGTTTTACGACAAGCTGACCAGCGACGTGTGAAGGTCACTTCGGCCCGCGTCGGAAGATGGATTTCCGCTTCGCCTGGCGGCGAGCGGACGTCGCCCCGTTGGGTTCGCGACCGGAATGGTCGGTGGCAAACGCGATCAGGGCGGCCAAGGCGAGAAAAAGCTCCAGCAGACCGACCACGGCCGGATGCAGGATCGGCTGGTCCTCGGCGACGGGCCTCTCCGCCCAGACCCGACGCTGCCATCCGTCCCGAGTCCGCCGCCAGTCCAACTGATCAGCGTGACCGGACGGGGTCGCGACGGAAGGGATTTCGCTGGCCAGATAACCCAATCCCAGCAGAAGCAGCAACAGCCAACCGATTCGACGCACCAGGGACCCCCACAAGACGTCAGATGGAGCACAGAGCAGGGCAGCCAGGCCTGTCCGAACAGGCGGCACGCGATTCTGTGGCGACCTTGCCCGGGTCCGTGGGGATGCAACCGGCGGGCCGGTCCGCCGTTTCGACGTGGAATCGTGGTCACAACACTTTGTTGAGAAACAGCTTACGCTGATTTGGCGGCGTCGTTTCCTAGGTGGCCGTGTGGCGCTGCGGCAACACCGGGGGGCGGAATCGTGGCCTTTTGGCTACGTTGTAGCGATTGGGCGACCCGAGCGGCCCGGGCAGGCCCGGTGGCGGTCTCGATTCGGTTTGCCCGGCACACAGTTGTGTCGTAGGGTTAGTCATGGTCCGGTGATGACTAGAGAGGTCGCTCCCCCCACGCCGGCCCGGCTCCCGCAGGTGATGCGCGTCTGCGACGTTACATATGGGGTGAAAGGATCCATGACCAACGCAAAAGCTCCCACGATCGACCTGAAGAAGATTTTGTCCGGGGCTCAGTTGCCCGCACTGCCGCAGAGCGCCATCCGCCTGTTGGAACTCTCGCAAGATCCCGAAAACGGCCCGGCCGAGTTTGCGGTTCCCATCGAGTCCGATCCGGGGCTGACCGGCCAGGTGTTGCGGTTCGTCAATTCGTCGTATTTCGGCTTCTCGCGGGAGATTTCCAGCGTCAAGCTGGCGATCACCCTGGTAGGAATTCGCACGATCAAGAACTTCGCCCTCTGGAGCGCCGTCTTCAGCTTGATGCCGAATCCGAAGTGCGGCCCCTTCGACCTGAAGAGTCTCTGGCAGGATTCGCTGCGTCGGGCGCTGTTTGCGAGGGCGATGGCCAAGCTGCTGCGGATCAAGGAGGTTGAGGAGCCGTTCGCCGCGGCCCTGTTGCAGGACATGGCCGTGCCCCTGTTGGCCAAGGAGGCCCCGGAAGTCTACGAGAAGCTGCTCGAAGCCCGCCACGACGGGAGAATCCGGCTGTCTTATCTGGAAGACAAGGTGTTTGGCTGGACACACGCCGAGGCGGCCGGGATCATGGCGCGGCAGTGGAATCTGCCCGACGCGTTTGCCCTTTTGGTCGAGAATCACCAGGCCATCGAACGCTGGGTGTTGCAGCCCAAAGAGGACGCGGGGCGATTGGCCGTGGCCTTATCGGCGTTGTTGCCGTCGACGGCCGACAAGTCCTGGCACGAGTGCAGCCTGTTCGAGGAGTACTATCAGAAAGTCGCGCCGCCGGGTAGCCCTCTGGTGATTGAGCTGCTGGGCCAGATCGACGAAGAGTTCTCCGAGTTCGCCCCCGTCTTGAAGCTGGCCACGCCTGCGAAGTCTCTGGTCGATCGGTTCAGCGAAGTCGCCTCAGCCACCTCGTAAGCTGCGGGGGGACGCCGGTTTGGGCCTGCACTGCCAATACACGGAGGGCCTGCTGCAGAAGCCCGGGTTTGCAGGGAAAGCGGCTGCTGCTGACCCTCTCTGTGTTTTCTGACAGAGCGGCGGGATTCGATTGTTCCTGCCGGGAATGTCCACCCCCACCTGCCCGGCCTGAGTCTGCGACGTTACTGGTTGGGGCACAGTGCTTTGCGTCGCGACTTCAGACGGCCGATTTGGGTCGGGCCAAGCGGCGGCTAGAATTGAGCGGATATCCGTGACCGTGCAGAACGTTGGCCGCCGCCGGAGCTGAGAAACGTGACATTTCGAGACCGCATCCGCCGCTCGAAGATCCACGGCGAGGCCGAGGGCTATTTGGAGCTCGGCCTTCCGCAGCACGCGCTGACCGCGCTGGGCCGACTCGGCGAGGAGGCCGATCTCGATGTCCACTCGTTGTACCTCTGTGGCGAAGCGCTGCGGTCGATGGATCGCCACGCCGAAGCACTCCGGCCCTTGGTGCAAGCGGCATTGGCGGCGCCGCAGAACGTCCACGTCTGGTTCGCCCTGGGGTGGTGCTACAAACGCACCGGGCGCATCGACCTGGCCATCGACTCCCTGGAGCGGGCCCTGGCCGCCGAGCCCACCGAAGGCCTCGTCCACTACAATCTCGCCTGCTACTGGAGTCTGGCCGGCAACAAGCAGCGGGCCTTGGAGTATCTCTCCCGCGCTTTGCACATCGATCCCGACTTCCGCGAACTGATCGACGACGAGCCCGACTTCGACCCCCTCCGCTGGGACCCCGACTTCCTGGCCTTGCGCGACGGGTCCGAAACCTGTTCGTAGGGCCTGCTCCGTCGCGGCGCAGTGAAAGAGCAAGAACGCTGCACGTCCTTGCTCTCTGCCGTATGGCCAACTGGTTCTTGCGGGCAGTTGCCCCGCCGGACGCTACCGGCTCGATCGACAGCGTCTCGCTCAGAAGTTGTAGGTCACCCCCAGCGTCGCTCCGTGCAGGATCAGGTCGCCGTTGTGGTCGATGCTCGCCAGTTCGGGGATGTCGACGATGTACGGCGGAATCTGATTGTCGGCCAACCCGATTCCCGTCGCCAACACCACGCGGTATCCGGCTCGCAGGGTCCATTGCGGGGCGATCTGCCAGTCCAAACCGATGTCGATCTGCGTGAGGAACGAGACGACATCCTTGTCGGCAATTACCGGATAGCTGCCGGTCTGGCCGCTTGCCGCCGTGGGGTTGGCAACCGTGCCGTCGCCCAAATAGGCGTTGAAGTACTGGTCGATGTGATTGTTGTAGATACCGAACCTCGGCATCAGGAAGAACCGCCATGCCGGGTTGAAGTAGTAGCTGGCGTCGAGGCCGAACTGGAAACCGAGCATGTTGTTCGTGATCCGCTCGTCCAGAAAGGCCTCTTGAGACGGGTCCTGGCCCCACCAGTAACCGCCGGCAACCGATCCGAAGAGCCAGTGCTCCTCGAACCGGAAATAACGCATGCCGACCAGCCAGTCGATATCCCACAAGGCGGTGTAGTCGGAAGAGGTCATCTGGTTGCGGATCAGGTTCAGCTCGATGTTGTGAAACTCGTTGTAGCGGGTCAGGCGATGGCCGGCGGCCGAGTCGAACAGCAGCGTCCCATTTCGGCCGGCAAACTCGATCCCGCTGACGACCAGCGGCGTGCCCACGCCGTTGACATGGCTGCGATAGCGGGTGTCCTCGAACGCATCCAGCGTCCAGTAAACGGCTTCCAGCGCCCACTGGTTGCAGCAAAATCGCCGCCCGAAGCGGATCTCGGCGCCCCAGCGCCAGCCGAGCACGTCCAACTCCAACTGGTTGGACTCGGCCCCGGTCTCGTAGGTCGTCCAGACGCGGTTGGGGGCGTCGCGTCCCATCACCAGCCCCAGCACCGACACGTACCAGTCTGAGCAGCAGGGAGGCTCGCACTCGCCATACTGGTAGACCACGTCCCCGTATTGATTGCACGGGCCGCAGGAGCCGGAGTCCGGGCCGAGATACTCACCGGACGGTTCCCCGATCGGCGACTCGCTGAGCATCTGATCGACCACGTTCGGCGCGGCTGCCGGCGCGGAGTCACTCCGGAGCACGTTCTGCGCATCGACCGCTTGCGGCGGCGCAGGTTCGGCCGTCTTCTTGGGGCGTCGGCCGGCAGCCGCCATGGGAAACCCATTCCACTGGCCGTTCGGCGTCGGCGTGGTGGAGACCATCCCGGGCGCCACGGGTTGACCGGCCGTGGCAAGCGCCGCGAACTGCCCCGCCGGAGAAGGCCCCCAGCTACAAGGAACCGTCTCGGATCCGACTTGTGGCAGATCGAGCATCTCGGGCGAGCCGTAGAGCCCATACTGGGCCCAGGCCGTCGCCGAACCGAAGACCACCAAACACACGAATAATGTACTTCCCAGCAGTTTCATTTCCGAGACTCCTTTCGATTGTGCAGGCCCCCGCCACACCGCCTCACTCAGATGAAGACTATCGTCGCGCCGGCTACAACGGATTTGCAGAATCCGCCTGGTTGCGCCTCAATTTGGCGGCCCCGGCGTGCATCAATCGGCGCTATCGGCGTGACCATAAAAAGGCAGTACCAGACCCCAGGCGGCTTTTCGACAAAACCGGAAAAAGTCGTTCGGCGCAACCCGAACAACCCGCAGAACACCGTGGGGACGAAGGGGAATCGGTCGACCACGCCCACGATCAGCGGCCGCTGCCGGTGCGGATCTCTGCGGCCAACTCGCGGTAGTCCTCGGCGCCGTTCGAGCTGCGGGCGTACTGGAAGATCGATTGACCGAAGCTGGGCGCCTCGGCCAGCCGGATGTTCCGGCGGATGCGGGTCTGGAAGACGGTGGCCTCGGCCCAGGGGGTCGATTGACCTCGAGCGGCCTGGAAAAACTCGACCACGTCCTGGCTCACCTCGGCCGCCAGCCGCGTATTGGCGTCGTACATGCAGAGAACCACGCCGCCGAGCTTCAGCCGGGGGTTCAGTCGCGCGGCGACCCGCCCAATCGTTTCCAGCAGCTTGCTCAGCCCGTGCAAAGCCAGGAAATGCGGTTGCAGCGGTATGAAGACCTCGCCGACCGCAACCAGGGCGTTGAGCGTGAGAATTCCCAGCGACGGGGGGCAATCGATCAACAGGTAGTCGAACGTCTGGCTGTCCTCGCCGAGCTTGTCGCGGAGGATGGCCTCGCGGCCGGCCACCGAGGCCAGTTCCGTTTCCGCCGCCGCCAGATCGAGACTCGAACCGACCACCCAGAGATTGTCCGCGACCTGCCGCCGGGCCTCCTCCAGGCGGTGCTGGCCGGTCAGCACATGGTAGATCGACGGTTGCTCCGGCCGCAGATCGCTTCCCAGATGCAGCGTGGCGTGCGCCTGGGGATCGAGATCGATCACGCACACCCGCAGCCCCGACTCCGCCAACGCGGCGCCGACGTTGACCACGGTGGTCGTCTTGCCCACCCCGCCCTTCTGATTCATCACCGCTATCGAACGCATCTGCGATCCCTCGGACTCCGTGACGCTGCGGGTCTCACGGAGCCCGATTATACGATCGGCAGGGGATCGGGCCTAGGACTCGCAAGAGAATAAGTTGGGCATTCTCATGGCTGGAAAGGCGGGGCAGACGCCTTTCCGGCCATGACGCTCGCCCTGTGTGCCACGTCGATTCCGGTGACTTCTGATCGGGCAAGAACCAGGAAAGTCAAAGGCATCTTCCGCCAGGACGTCATTTGCGGAGACCAAGGAATCTGGGGCTTCCGCGAACACGTGGGTTGGGGGACGCGGCCCGGGCGAGAAGATCGAGGGCCGGCCCGCTCAGGACGCCAAGTAGCAGAGCCACGCGGCGAAGAACGCCCCGTAGTTGCCGATCGCGTAGCCCAGCAGCGCCATCAGGATACTCACCGGCACGAGCTTTTGGTTGTGGTACGCGGCGACGATCGGGGCACTGGCAATCCCGCCGATATTGGCGGCGCTGGCGATCGCGGTCGAGTGGATATCCACGCGGAAGAGCCTCGCTCCGCAGACGCAACACGCGCCGTGCAGCCCGATCCAGATGAAGGCGCCCAGCAGGAACCACGGCGCCCGCTGGGCCAGTCCGCTGAGATCCGCCCTGGCTCCCATGTTGGCGACGAACAGAATCACCAAGGCCGCCGCCAGCGGACGGCTCCCCGGGATCTGCTTGGCCGGAGTCATGGACAGCAGGATTCCGAACGTGGTCGTCAACAGGATGCTCCAGGAGTTGGAGTCCAGGACCGGCTCGGCCGTCGGCAGCCAACCGGACATGGCATCGGACACCCAGGGAAAGAAGAGCCCGAGGAACAGCAGGTAAAGCACGTGACGCATCTCCGGCTTCGCCTGCTCGCCGGAGAGCTCGCCCGAGCTGCGCTCGAGCATCTCGATTCTGCGGGGGTCGACCCGGGCAAACCGGCTGAACCACCGCGCGCAACTTCGGGAGCCCAACAGCACCGGCAGCCAGACCAGATACACCAGGGCGTCGGCGAGCACCGCCAGGCCGAAATCGGCGGGCGCAATCCTCAGTCCTTCGCTGACGGCCGCCATGTTGCCGGTCCCGCCGATCCAGCTCCCCGCAAGAACCCCGAACGCCTTCCAGCCTTCGGGCCCCAAGTGGGTCTTCACGAGCAGATAGGCCAGCGGCGCGCCAAGGATCACCCCGGCGGTGCCGAACAGCAGCACGAGGATCCCCTTGCCCATCACCCTCACCGCTTCCGCAACGTCGACCTGCAGCAGCATGAGAATCAGGAACATCGGCAGGACGGTGTCACTCATCCAACCGTACAGCGGCGACTTGTTCGACATCACGCCCGTGTTGGAGAGCAGCAGCGGGACGCCGTAGATGAACAGCAGCGGTGGAAACAGGTCGAAGAGCTTCCACCGAGTCGTCTTCTCCAAGAAATGGAAAAACGATGCCACGCCGGCAAGCGTCGCCAGAATCCCCAACGGGCTCACAATCAACGGGAGGTCCACGAATCTGCGTTACGCTCTATCCGACGAAAGCACGCCTTGAATTGGGTCCCATGGATGTTTGCATTATTGATGTTTGCATTGCGAATGATTCAGGCCGACCAACGGGAGGCCGGAAGAAACGGCTTCCCGTTGGTCGCCCTCGCGCATGGACTGCACAAACGTCCATGAGACGCACGCGGCCGCCGTCGATGGTGCGGCACGCGCGTTTCATCGGCGCGCCATCATAATGCCGCCAGAGAGTGCATGCAACCGCCCCTTCCGGCTGGCCTCGGCCACTCCAAGGGGCCCGGTTGCCGACTCGCGTGCGGGGCGTGGGACCGAGGGCGGCCGTTCGCTTACCTCAGCGATCTCTTGTATACTGCGGCCCAGCGACTGGCGACCTGCCCCCAAGTCTGCGACATCCGCGGACGATCGCTATTGTGTCACAAGGAGCTGCCATGACGTTTCGCGACTGCCTGGTTTTCGCGCTGATCGGCGCGGCCGCCATGGCCGCCTGGTTTCCGCCGTCGAAACGTGCCCGTGCCCAAGAACCTCCGGCCGCGGAGTCGTTCAATTTCGCGGAGGCTTCGCGCGACGTGCCCAAGCCGAGGGAAATCTGGCCCCTGGTGAAGACTCACACCGTGCCGCTGGAACTGAAGGTGCTCTCGGACGAGCTGGTGCCCAGCGACACGGATCCTTCGCAAAGGCTGCGGAAGGTAACGGCCCATTTCTACAGCCAGAAACTGGCGGGCAAGAAGTGGGGCCATCCGTGCGTGATCTTCACGCCCGAGGACAACCGCCGGAACATGACTCCCGCGCGCAGGGGCAAGGTCGTCATCATCGGCTCGCCGCCGCGGGCCTACTTTCCGGTACACGTCGACAAGTATGCAGAGCCGATCGCCGCCAAGACCGGCTACCCCACCATGGCTCTCTCCAATCCGGGCCGTTACGACGACGGGTCCGACATCGAAGGAGACATCGGGATCCTCAACACGTTGAGGGCGCAAACCGGCCAGAACTCCTATAACATGAACTGCCAACTGGCCGTCGTCTACATCCAGGCGATGAACGCGCTCGAGCAGCTTTTGGGCCTGGACGAGCTGCACGCGGTCGTCGGGGGCCACTCCAAGCGCGGCCGCAGCGCCACGGTCGCCGCGGCCATCGACCCCCGCGTGGCCTCGGCGATCATCATGGGCAACGAGGGCGTCTACGCGACGGACCGAATCCAGTGGCACCTCTCCTTCCATCACGCCTTCTTCCAGGATCAGGTCGACGTGCCCGTCTTCTATCTGGGGGCGACCAACGAGGACGGCTACAGGATGTTCAACGTCAACCTCCTGCAGCAGCGGCTGAAGCGGCCGATGACCGTCGAGATGATCCCCAACTACTGCCACTCCAATTTCAGCGAGATCCAGTACATGGATTTCCTGATGTGGGTGGCCCACGTCTTCGACGGCCGGCCGCTTTCGCGGATCACCGACGTCCGTCACGAGCGGCGGGACGGGCGAAACGTGTTTCGCGCCGACGTCGACGGCGAGGCGAAGATTCAAACCGTCAAGGCCTGGTACGTCTACAGCGACGACGACGCCTGGCGCGATCTGATGTGGTATCATCTGTTAATGAGCAGAGTCGGAGACCACTACGAGGCGGTCCTTCGCGGCAAGACCCCCGACGCCTTCATGGTCGAGGTGGGAGACATCGCCAGGGGCATCCCCGGCTACGTGTCGAGCCTGCCACAGAAGCTGACCGACGCGCCGGTGATCGAGCGCCGTTCGCGGGGCTCGAGGCCGCGGCTGTGGGAGCCGTCCGATTGAAGCAGCGGACTGCTCGCCGCCGGGTGCAAACCGAAAACCATTCTTATTCCAAGGAGCCGGCTGGATGCGAACCACGATCTTGTGCTTTCTGATTGCCCAGATGCTCCCTGCCGCCGCGTCGCTGGCCGGCGATCCGCTGGAGGATATCACCCGCACGATCGAAGGGAAGGCCCGCCGGGCGTCCAGCGGCCTGTACGACCCGGAGTCGAACGCCGACGCTTACCACGTCGGGCCCGGCGAGCAGGTTACCCTGACCACGCTTGACGGCCCCGGCGAGATTCGCCACATGTGGTTCACCATCGCCGGCCGCGATCGCCGCTATCCCCGCACGCTGGTGATGCGGATCTTCTTCGACGGCGCCGAAGTGCCCTCGGTGGAAACGCCCATCGGTGATTTCTTCGCCGCCGGCAACGGGATGCGGGCCAATGTCGACACCCTGCCCATCCAGGTCACCTCCTATGGCCGGGCGCTGAACTGCTACTGGCGAATGCCCTTCCGCAAGCAGGCCCGGATCGAGCTGACCAACGAGGGAAAGAACCAACTGACCGTCTACTGGCAGTTCGATTGGATGGAGTTGCCGCGGGTTCCCGACGACATGCTCTACTTCCACGCCCGCTACCGGCAGGAGTTTCCGGCGAAGCCCTTTTCGCCCTACGTGATCTTCGAAGGTCGCGGTGAAGGCCACTACGTGGGGACCGTCTTCTCGCTGCAGTGCAGCTACGGAAGCTGGTTCGGCGAATCCGACGACCGGTTCTACATCGACGGCGAACTGGAGCCCTCCCTCGTCGGCACCGGCTGTGAAGACTACTTCAACGACGCCTGGAACCTGCGGCTGTTTACCAACGCGAACACGGGCGTGACGATCAAGGAACCCAACGCGGAAGACTGCCGGTTCACGGCCTACCGGTGGCACGTCCGGGCCCCGGTCACCTTCCGTAAGTCGCTGAAGGTGGATATCGAGCGCCGCAGCTTCGCCCGCGTGACGGATCCGGAGACCGGGCAGAGCACGACCCACGACTTCAAGTACCGCCCCGACTTCTGTTCCTCGGTGGCGTTCTGGTACCAGAAGACGATTGCCGAGCCCTTCTGCCGCTTCCCGCCCGTGCAGGAACGGATCAACTCCGAGATCTTTCTGGAAACGGTCGCCATGGCCGACCGGATCAAGACGTCGCCCGACGTGACGGCCAGGCCCCACAGCAACCGCGTCTGCAATCTGAAGCGCGGGCTGTACGTCGACAACGCGCAGGTCGGCGGATGGTTCGAGGTCCCTTGTCGCGTCGAGGAACAGGGCAGCTACTCGATTGCCGTCTTCCAGTGTCTCTACCGCACCGGGGGCATCTGGAAGCTCACGCTCCGCGGACCGGGCGGCGAGATCCCGCTCGATCCGGCCATGGATTTCTACGACCCCTACCTGGCCTGGCAGGAGAACCGGCCGGAAAACTTCCTCTACGGAACCTGGTTCGAGAAGAAGGTCGGCATCCACAAGCTCGCCCCGGGTGATTACACGTTTCGTTTCGAGTGCGTCGGCGCCCACCCCCTTTCCCGGGCGGACGACTCCGACGGCCCCGGGCTGAACTGCCGGCTGGACGGCATCTCGCTGCGCCGGTTTCCCTGGGACGACCTCCATGGGCAGATGCAGCGCTACCTGGCCGAGGAAGAGAAGCGCTTCGGCGCCATGGTCGCGGAGGCCGAGCAGACCGTCGCCGCGCTCGACGCCGCCGTCCGGCGCTTCCGTCGAGATACGGGCGAGTATCCGCGAGGCCTCGACGAGTTGGTCGGGCGCCCCGAACGGTTTCCGGCCACGGCAGGCAAATGGCCGTACGTCGCCCGCCTGGGCGCCGATCCCTGGGGGCAGCCGTATCGCTACGCGCATCCAGGCAGGTTCAATCCCGACGGATTCGACGTGTACAGCGTCCACGGCCACAGCCGGAATTCATCCCGCTGGATCGGCAATTGGCCCAACCCGTTTCATCTTCGCGGGGCCGTCGAGGGTGAGGATCTGCTGGTCGAAGCGAAGAGCGAAGCGGTAACCTCCTCGAAGCAGGAGACCGGCGTCGCGTCGTTTCCACCGCTCTCACAAGGCCGACTGCGCTTCGTCCGACTCCAACGCAACGGCGACTGGATCGACCTGGCCCTGCCGCCCTCGGTCAAGCCGGGCCGCTATGTTCTGCGACTGCGCCTGGTCACCTCCTGGGACTATGCCGTGGTGCGCGCAAGCTTCAACGGCGCTGCGCTCGGTCAGCCCATCGACACGTACTCGCCGAAGATCGACACGAAATCGGTCGTCTTGGGCCGGGTGGACGTCACGTCGCAAACAAACACCCTCCGCATCGAGGCCGTGGATCGGAATCCCGCATCCAGCGGCCGCTGCGCAGGCGTCGACGCCCTGGTGTTGATTCCCGCGCCGTAGACGCTCGATAGCCTGCCGTGAAATCGCGTACCGACTCGCAAGAAACGCGAGACCGCAAGTCCGGAAGGGTCTTTCTCGGACGTCGCCTGTCTCCGGAACAATCCGGGTCTGCGGTCCCGGCACTTCGATGTGCCCCAGAACGTACTCCGGAAACACGACCAACTGGGCACCGTCTTCGCCGGCCTTGTTGATGTAGGGCACCCGTGCAAGGGTCGGATCATAGCCTTCTCTCGGCACGTCCGTCTTGTCGTAGCCGCGGATTGGGACCGCAGCCGCCCCAGCTTGGGGTTTGCTGCGGCAGGGCAGGCTGATAAAATCGTGGCCAATAGTCCCGTTTGGGCTTGTTCCTCAATGCTATATGGACAGGTGTGCGGATGAGATGGCAGATCCATTCAGAAGTCCCTTATAACTCGGCGGACTTTTTTGAGAAGACGCTCATCACGGACAATGGCTTCCGCGAGTACGATGTTCGCTGGCGATTGAGCACGAAGGCCAATCCCAACGGTGAAATCAACCCGAACGGTTTCGTGGTGCTCGGAAGGGCCTTCGGCACATACGTCCGCGAGGTTGTGGGCGAGGAGAAGGTCGTCGTAGGGCATGATTTCAGGGAATACAGCCAGGACCTCTCCCGGTCGTTTGTTGTCGGGCTGCTTTGGTCCGGGGTCGATGTGGTCGACATCGGCCTGGCCTTGTCCCCGATGCTCTATTTCGCGCAGTATCACCTGGGCGTCAAAGCAGGTGCCATGCTGACGGCCAGTCATAACGAGAATGGCTGGACCGGCCTCAAACTGGCCGACGGGCTCTCGTCGACGTTGGGCCCGGAAGGCATTCAGCGTTTCAAGGAAATCGTCAAGAAGGGGAGCTTCTCCTCGGGGCCGGGCAGATATGAGTCGTGCGAGGACGTATTTGCCGCGTATGCCGACGATATCGTCGGAGGCAAGCCGCTGAGGCACGTCGTGGACGTGGTCGTGGCGGCGGGGAACGGCACCGCGGGTCGTTTCGCCCCGAAAGTGCTCGAGAAGCTGGGGTGCAACGTGGTCCCTATCGACTGCGACCTGAATTGGGACTTCCCCCACCATAATCCCAACCCGGAGGACGTTTCCTTCCTGCAGAGTATCGGCAAGGCCGCTCGGACGCACGATGTCAAAATCGGCATCGGCATCGACGGCGACGGCGACCGAATCGGGATTGTGGACGACACGGGCAAGGAGGTGTACTCCGACAAGGTTGCCCTATTGGTTGCGCGCTGGCTCGCCCGGCAGACTCCGGGCCGGACGTTGGTAGTCGACGTGAAGAGCACGGGGCTGTTTTTCTCGGATCCGGTCCTGCAAGAGACCGACACCAAAGTCATCATGGTGCCGACCGGGCACTCTTACGTGAAGGCGGCGGTGGCGAAGAATCAGGCGATTGCCGGGTTCGAACGCAGCGGTCACTGGTTCTTCAACGTGCCCTACGGCCGGGGATACGACGACTCCGTTCAATCGGCGGCGCAGCTTCTTCGCATGCTCGACGAGTCCGGCGTCTCTCTCTCCAAGATGTTGCAGGAGTTGCCCCGCACCTGGCAATCTCCCACGATCGGCGTGGTGTGCCCCGACGACGTCAAGTACGCTCTGGTGGCCGAGATGACCGAGCGATACGAAGCAGACCGCGCGTCGGTCACACCGATCGCCGGTACGTGCATCAAGGAGTTGATCGAAGTCAACGGCGTACGGTTCGTCATGGAAGACGGTAGTTGGGGACTGATCCGCGCTTCCTCGAACAAGCCGTCGCTTGTCCTGGTGGCCGAGTCGCCCAACTCGGAGGACCAGGCGTACCGGATCATGATGCACATTCAAGGCCGGCTGGAAGCCACCGGAAAGGTGGGCGAATACGACCAACAGATGTCGCCGCCACCGGCTGTATCGTAACCGGCAAGGCAGCCCCTCCCCAAAAAAGCGGGACCACTGGACGAGGTGGATTGCACCCGGTGGGGCGAACCGAGGAATGGCCGGCTCATCTTTCTGCTCCGTCGGCCGACACGGTCTTGTACTCTCCGGCCAACCACCGCTTGACGTCCGAACAGTACCATCTCGAGAACCTGCGGTCGGACGGCCCGCCTGCCATGTTCGTGTGGCAAGCGTCTTCTGCCAGGTCGGCGACGAGACGAAACGAGGGAACGAACGTCGTGGTTCGGCCGCCGCTTCGATAGATTTGCCCCTGATGAATCGTCGCCCGGCCGCCGACCAGCGCGACCGGTCCCTTGTCGAAGCCGAAGATACGGGGGAGTCGTCCTCCCAGCAGGAGGTGCCGCATCACGTACCGCTGTGTCTCTCCCCACGTCCTGGGCTCGACGGACAGCGCGTCGGCCGCAACTCGGCGATACACGTCGTCCCTGGTTTGCCCGTCGAACCAGGCTGATTCCTCGGACAGCAGAACGCGGTCGAAGTTCCCGTAGAAATCCACAAAGGCCCCCGTCTCGGCCAGGAGGTGGTCTGCCACTGCTTCGCCGAGGCCATGCAGCCCAAATACTTCGCGGCACAGGGACTTGTAGAAGACCTCGAAGAGGAATGCGCCGCGGGAGTCGGCCGCATAGCGCAGGTCCCAATCTCGCAGAATATGTCCTTGCGCGGTATCCGGCAGCAGCGGCCTGAGAATCTCCAGGTACGTCGCGGCCTGTGTCGAGTAGACGTCGAACTGCATCCGGAACATATCGGACGGGGTGAGACCGCTCCGTTCTCTCAGGAGGCAGGCGATTCTGTCGGCCCGATAGGGCGCCATGGGCAGGTTGATCGGGCTTGCCCGACCGTGCTCGTTCAGGTCGTTGTTGGCCGTGACGAAGAAGCCCTGAGGCGGATTCAAGCAGCGGGGCAGTTTCCGGTGAGAGACAAATCCACTCCAGTCGTTCTCCGGCTTCCAGCCTGCCAGGGGAATCAGCCCGCTGGCGCCAGCTCGCCGCTTGGGCATCAGGCCCGACATTTGGAAGCCGATGTTTCCGTGACGGTCGGCGAGGACGAAGCTCCAGGCGGTTTCCACCCGTCCCAACACGTCCATCCCCTGCTCGACGTCGGTGACGCTCCACATTTCGAGGATCCGGGAGAGGGTCGTGCCACCGGACGTTCCCGGGGCCCAACGCGTGCACAAGTAGTGGCCTTGCTGATAGGGATCGCCGTCCAGGACGCCGTGGTCGTTTTCGTAGAAGGTGGTTTCGACCGGCGGCTTCTTCTTTCTCTTGATGAGTTCCTTCCGCTGTCGAAACGGCAGCCAGCCGTCGGGCTCTCGGTAGTACTTGCCGTCCCGGCAGCGTTCGACCCAGGAATCCACGGCGTCGAGGAAGGCGTAGGTCGCGCCCCAGGCCACGTCGTTGGTGCGGCCGATCAACACGCCGGCCCCACCCGGCATGGAGCCGCCCATCGCATAGCGGTCGCCGATCCGCAACACCACCTCGCACCAGACGTTCGGCAGCCGGTTTCCCTCCAGATGAGGGTCGTTGGCCAGGATGGGCTTTCGCGACGCCGTTTTGTCGCCCGCGACGACCCAGTTGTTCGAGGCCATCATCCGGGGCACCGCGACGCCCCACTTCACCTCCGGCGGGACGACCCGCTGATGAAGACGGACCCGCTCGATCAACTCCCTGTCAAGGCCGCCCAGCAGCCCGGGAAAAAGCTCCTCCAGCTTCCGCAGTGGAACTCCTGCCTGAATCATCTCGACGACCAGCCGTTCCATCTCGGCTTGCGATTGGCCGAGGGTCAGGTAACCGATCATTCGGGAAACGGCGATCGAATCTCCGATCGACCACGGTTCAGGTCGGTAGCCGAGCAGCCTCAACTCCCAGGGACACCGTTTGGCCAAGGCGCAGTTCACACCGTCGCAGTAATGCGCCAGTTGCTCCTTGGCCTTCGGGGTCAGCGCGGCAAGGTCCGACTCCATGCCGCCGCTCCAGTTCATCCGGCGAAAAAACCGGTCGATTTCCAGCGTGGCGTCGCGGGAATCCAGATACTCGGACGCCCGCCCCTGGACCAGAATCCGCATCAGGAGCATTTGCAGTCCACGGTCTCGTGCGTGAACGTAGCCTTGCCCCCAATACAAGCCCGACTCGTCCGCGGCCTCGATGTGCGGCACCCCGTGGTGGTCGCGCCAGATTCTGGGTCGGCGTTTCACGGCGGTTCCTCCCCGAGGACTGCGGCGAAGCCGCACCGTAGTAAGGGTTCACTTCCGCGCTGTTGAGTTCGGCAAACCGGGATTCTCCAGCAAGGCGGGTCAACGTGGCGTGGCGGCCATCGTCCCGCCTTCCGTGATGGTCACCAGGCGGTCCACGCCGACATTCCGGATGACGTCCACACCGCCACCAATCCAGCGGACTTCGATCCGGTCGACGCGGTCTCGACGGCCGAGTCCGAAGTACAGCCGTGCGCCGTAATGGCTCTGATAGCCGCGGCCGCTGTGCACCTCGTCGATCTGGGTCACGTCGCCGTCATTGTCCAGATCATCGAAGGCCGCCCCTCGGCTGCTGAGCTTCACGGCCAGTCCATCGCCGCATTGGTCCGAGACATTGACGAACTCCCCGTCGCCGGTGTTCATCAAGAGGATGTTTCGGGCCAGATACGAAGTCGTGTCGTCGAACTGCTCCACGTTATCCTGCAGATGGCCGCAGGCAACGAAGATATCCCGGTCGCCGTCGTTGTCGTAGTCGGCGCAGACCATTCCCATTCCCCAACCGGAATGCGCGGCGATTCCCGACGCGGCGCTGACATCGGTGAAGGTGCCGTCCGCGTTATTGCGAAACAGGAGATCGGGCGCCGGCGGGTAGAACCTGGGGTTGGCGTAGACGGGCACGCCTCGGGTCGTCTTGGTGACGTGCGCGTCGTACGAGAAGCGAAGGTACGTGGCGGCGTAGAGATCCAGGTCGCCGTCCCGGTCCATGTCGAGGAAGCAGGTGCCTGCTCCCACGCGGTCTCCGGCGGTCACGCCCGCCCGCTGGGCCACGTCGGTGAAGGTCCCGTCGCCGTTGTTGCGATAGAGCACGTTGGGGCCATAGTTGTTCAGGTAGAGATCCGGATCGCCGTCGTTATCATAATCGGCCACGGCGACTCCCAGCCCGTATCCAAGGTCGCCCGTGCCGCTGCGGTCGGTCACGTCGGTGAATCTCCAGCCGCCGTCGTTGCGATACAGCGCATTGCGGGGCGGCGGGTGGATTTCGGCTCCCCTCAGCGGCGCGCCGTTAAGGAAACAGACGTCCTCGTCGCCGTCGTAATCGAACAGCGCCAGGCCGGCACTGACGGTCTCGACGATATAGTGCGTGCCGGAACCGCCGTCGGTGTGGCGGAAGCGGATCCCCGTGTCGTGGGTCACGTCGCGAAGCTGGATGGGATTGCGCGCGGCGGCCACGTCGGCCAGGCAGACCCAGACGACCCACCAGGCGACACTGCGGCACGTCGCCGCCCAACGATAGCGGGCCACCTCGGAGAGCATTGGGTCATTTCCTCTGCGATAGGGACGTGCGGATTTGTTGCAGCGCCGGGTTGGCCGGCTCCAACCGAATCGCCTGTTCGACGGCGGCCATCGCCGCTTCCAAGTCGCCATTGCGATCGCACGCCTCGCTCAGCAGGAGATAGTTGTACACGTTGGGTTCCCGTTGTACAGCCGTCTGGGCAAGGGCCCTCGATTCGGCGAGTTTTCCGTCCATCACGAAGTAGAGCTTCGCCAGGTAGTGGGGTCCCCAGGATCGCTTCGGCGCCATTTGCGCGGCCTTCCGGAAGGCCTGTTCGGCCGCATCGAGCCGGTTCACCTCAGCGCTGAGAATGCCGAAGTTCACGTGATGGACCGCGTTGCCCGGTTCGATGTCGGCGAGCTGCTCGTGCATCTGCAGGGCGTCCAACTTGCGTCCGCTTTTGTCGTGCCAAGCAGCCAGGAGGACGCGACAGGCAACGTTGTGGGCATCGAGAAACGCCGCCCTTCGCCAAAGTGCCTCGGCTTCCGCCGCGTCCGCTTCTCCAGAGTAAAATCGACCCATACGAGTGTGCGTCCGCGCCACGCTGCGACGCAGAGAAACCAGGTCGTCGAAGTTGTTGTCCCGATCTTTCAGGGCCTGCATCTCCCGGACCTTCAGTTGCCGGAACTTCTCCATGGCCTGCTCCGACGCTTCCTTCTCCCCCAACCTTGCAGATGCCATTGCCAGCCCGTAGTAGGCGTTGAAGTAGTTGGGCTGGATCGCCAACGCCGCTTCGTAATGGCTCTTCGCCTTCTGGTAGTCTTTCAATTGGAGATACTGCTGTCCCAGCAGCAGGTGGCCGTGGCTTGATCCGGGAGAGAGTTCCAGGTACTTGCCTAGCGCCGCGATGGCGTCCTCCGCCTCGCCCGAGCAGACCAACGCTTGCCCCAAGCCACTGTAGCCTCCCGCGTTTTCGGGGGCGAGTTCGACCACCCGCCGCCAGAGTGCCGCCGCCTGCTGGTACTCCGCCTTGTCGAACGCGATCTGAGCCAGGGCGTCGATGGCGGCGGGGTCCTGGGGGTCGAGTTCCAGACACCGCCTCAGCCACCGGTCCGCCTCCGTGGAATTGCCCAGCTCCTTGTGCACCCCGGCCAGCAAGCGAAACGGTTCGGGGCAATTCGGAAAGTCCTTGGTCAGTCGGACGGCTACGGCGATCGCTTCCTCCTTCAGGGGCTCGATGGACAATGGCTGCTCGAAGAGCCGTGCCAGCGCGTCGAGACTGGATTGGGGAGGCACAGGGATCGGTTCCACGGGCAGCGGCGTCGGCTCCACGGGCGGGGGCGTCGGTTCCACGGGCAGCGGCGTCGGTTCGCGAGGCCCGGTTTCCGACACGGGTGTGTTCAACGTCGGTCCATCCGGCGTGATCGCCGCACCGGGCGGGTCTTGCCGCGAGACAAGCGGCGAACCTTCTGCCTTCGAGTCCGTCGGGTCTGCCTGCCGAGACAGCGCGAACACGAGCAGCCCGACGACCCCCACACACAGCACGCCCGACGTGGCCCACAGCCACCGTTTGCGTCGGGCCGGGGCGACCTTGCCGGCACGGCCTTGGGCGGGCTTACGATGGTGGTTCATGGGGAGCCTCTTCGGCCGGCCGTGGGGAGCGGGTTGCCGGCAGCCGCGGACGCCGTGCGACTTGTCGCCCCGGGTCCGGCGCCCCGCCAAAACCCTCACGCGTGCGCCCACGCCGTGGCCGTGGATCTCCGCGGCACCAGGCCGATTCGCGGCCGGCGGTTCTCGCAGGGGCAGCCGCCCTCGGCAGCCGCTGAACGCCTGGCTGACGTCGGACTATCGGCCCGAACCGCATACCCCCCAAGCGTATTTGCCGGGGCACGAAAGTCAAGCGGATTGCCCGACCCTCCCCCGCAAGATGGGCGTGAGAATGCCAGGAGATCGGGCCGAAGCGGCCCCTCCCGTGAAGGGTTCCTGGCTGATTCTGCTCCGCGGTCGCTTGGGCCGCTCGGGTGCGAAAGCATGGTGGTTTCGCGCCAGCCTGTTTGTTCCGTGAAACACGTCTCGCGGGAAAGTGTTTTGGTTGTTGAACGCGCGAACGTTGCTGGATGCGAGCCGTGCCGCGTCGTCATCGCCTAACTCCTTTGCTCGAAACATGTTGCGGTGCACGGCGGGAGAGCCGTTTGGCTTTCCCCGATTTGGCGCGCATCGTGCATTACCGAGGGTCGGCCGAAACATGGCTTGGGGCTAACCTGATCAACGCTCCTCGACGGCGCCTCATCCCCACGCAATGAACAGACTCTGCACGCTGCTGGAGGAAAGCGCTCTACGCTTTCCGGACAACGTATTGATCCATTATCGCGACTGTGATTGGTCGTACCGCGAAATCTGGGGACGTTCACGGTGTCTTGCTGCTTGGCTCCGGGAGGGCGGGCTGCAAAAAGGTGAACGCGTGGGCATGCTGCTGCCCAATTCCGACGAATACGTCGTCGCCTACTTCGGTGTGCTGGCGGCCGGCGGGGTCGTCGTCGCCTTGAATTCGGATACCACTGTCCGGGAACTCTCGCACACGCTGGTCCATTGCGAACCGGCCGTCGTGATTACCACGCCGGCTTGCATGAAGTATCTCCGGCTTCTCGAAGACCAATTGCCCGGCCTGCGAACGGTCATCTGCCTGGGCGAAGATCGGGCGGAACGGCCTCCCGTCGGGTGGGAGGTCACGTCGCTGGCCGACGCCCTGCGGCATCCGCCGCTTAACGGCGAAGATCTGGAGGTCGACCCGTCCGACGTCGCCCAGATCATCTACACTTCCGGCACGACGGGACGGCCGAAGGGTGTCACCCTCAGCCATCGCAATCTGTTGGCCAACTGCCGCTCGATCACCGAGTATCTCCAACTCGAATCCTCCGACAGCGTGTTTGTGATCCTCCCGTTCTGCTATTCCTACGGGAACTCGCTGCTGCTGACCCACGTTGCCGTCGGCGGACGGCTCATCGTCTCGTCGAATTTCGTCTTCTGGCAGCAGGCGCTCGACTTGATGGAGCGGCAGCGGGGGACCGGATTCTCCGGTGTCCCGTCGAGCTACGCGATGTTGTTGCACCGCTCCAACTTTGCCGCCAGGGAGTTTCCCGATCTGCGATACCTCACCTGTGCCGGCGGTGCCCTGGTCCCGGCCGTAGCCGACCGGCTCCGCGCGTGCCTGCCGCACGTGCAGGTGTTTCCCATGTACGGGCAGACCGAAGCGGCCGCCAGACTTTCGGTGTTGATGCCCGGAGAGTTGGACGCAAAGCCGGGTTCCATCGGCAAAGGCATCCCCGGCGTCGAGCTTTCCGTCCGCCGCGAGGACCGCCTGGCCGAAGTCGGCGAGGAAGGCGAAATCGTCGCCCGTGGCGACAACATCATGATCGGCTATTGGAACGATCCGGAAGCCACCCGCCGGGTGCTGCGTCCCGAGGGGCTTTGGACCGGAGACCTCGGGCGCGTCGACGAAGACGGCTACATCTATATCGTCAGCCGCCGCAGCGACATCATCAAGAGCGGCGCGTTTCGGATCAATCCGCTGGAGATCGAAGAGGTCCTGCTGGAGATGGAAGCCATTGCCGAGGTCGCGGTCGTCGGGCAGCCCGACGAGATTCAGAGCGAGGTATTGGTTGCTTTCGTCGTTCCCTCCACGCAGGATACCCCGCTCTCGCAACGCGACGTGATCAACCACTGCAAGCGGAATCTGCCGCGTCACAAGCACATACGCCACGTCCGCTTCGTCGACGCCCTGCCGAAGACGTCGAACAACAAGATCAAGCGTGCCGAATTGCGACGGCAAGCCGAAGCCGACGCTTCCCATCCCTGAAAGAGCTTGTCGCATCAAGGCTCGGCCATCCCGGCGCGTTTCTGAGTCGCGTCGCGTGCCTCCCGGCACCCATCTTCCGCGACGGGGCAATGGCGAGAATCTGGCGGATTGACAGTTCCGCACGGATCCTGTCATAATGCGACCCATTGGGTCGGAGACGCGCGGTCGAGATCATGTCGATGGCGGGTCCCTCTACTCGATGCTGGAGCAACCGTGCGAGAGGTCATAGATCTGCGGTCCATTTCCGAGGAGTACACCATGTCTAACCAAGGTCGTTGCTGTGGCGGACGCTGCCACCTACCCCAACCGATCGAATTGAGTCGACGAGAGTTTCTGGCCAGAGTCGCCGCCGGGACGGCGGCGCTGACGATGGCCGGTCAGATGAGTTGGGCGGAGGAAGGCAGCCAGGCAGCCCGCCTGTTGCCGCCGGCGGCTGATGCCTCCGGAGTCTACCCGATCACGCCGGGTCGCGTTTATCAAGGCAAGTGCCTCGAAGCCGTCGGCATGCCGGTTGGAGGTATTGGCACGGGCAGCGTGTGGCTGGACGGCCAAGGCAAACTGGGCGTGTGGCAGATCTTCAATAACCTCAGCGAACCGAGAATCCCCGACAGCTTCTTCGCCGTACGAGCCCGAGCCGCCGGTGCCAAGCCGGTGACGCGCGTCCTACAGACGGAAGCCGAGGGCGAGCTTCCAGCGGTCTCTTCCCTTCAGTACGAGGCCAGCCATCCGATCGCCCGCGTGACTTTTGGCGATGCCGAGCTTCCGGTCCGGGTCCAATTGGAGGCCATGAACCCGATGATCCCGTTGGACACGGCCAACTCATCCATTCCGGGCGGGCTGTTCCGACTGACTGCGGAGAACCCGGGCGACACGGCCGTCGACGTGTCGTTCTGCGCGACGCTACAGAACGCCGTGGGCAGCGGCGGCGCGAACGGAATTCAAGGCGTGAAGTTTCCCGGATACGGCGGAAACCGGAACCGCGTCGTTTGTCGCAACGGCCAAACGACCGTGGCCATGGAACGATCGGCCGATCCCGTTCCCACCGGCTCGGTGAAGATCCGCAAAACCGGTGGGCGCGAGGTCGAGGGGCCCGAAATGCTCTGGATCGCCGGCATGCGAGAATTCTCCCCCGAGTTGGCCGAATCGATATCGCGAATCGCCAACGAGGGCGGCATCCTCCTCGCCGACGGGGTGGGAGTCGAATTCTGCCAGGTCCTGGCTCGTCTGCGAGCGAGCGGCAACCGCCTGGAGAAGGTGGCCACGGTCTTCGAGGATTTCGAAGGCAAGGCGTACGAAGGCTGGGAGATCGACGGTCCGGCGTTCGGCGACGGACCTTCACGCGGCACCGAACCCGGACAGCAGCGCGTTACCGGCTTTGCCGGCCGTGGGCTGGTGAACACGTTCCAGGGCGGGGACGGTCCGCAAGGCACGGCAACCTCCCGGATTTTCACGATCCATCGGCGTTACCTCGGCTTCTTGATCGGTGGCGGCGGCCACAGAGAGCGAACGTGCATTAACCTTCGCGTCGACGGCAAGGTCGTGCGCACGGCCGTCGGAAAAAACCGCGAATCTCTGGAGCCGGCAAGTTGGGACCTGGCCGACCTGCAAGGGAAGCAGGCCGTGATCGAAATCGTCGACAAGCACTCCGAGGCCTGGGGCCACGTCAATATCGACCGGATCCTGTTCTCCGACATCCCGCCCGAGCCATTCCTGGCGGCCGGTACGTCGGTCGAGGCGGCTGCCGAAGCATTGAAATTGTCGTTCGTATCCGCCGAACCGGCGACAACGCCGGCGGGGCAGGCGATCCGTTTGACGGAGGCCGCTCCCGAGGTGCTTCGGGACGTCCTTGACGATTGGGCCGTAACCCGTCACACGCGTCTGACCGGCTTCGACTCCCAAGCCGACGGATATCGCGTCCTGGCCACCACCGCGACCGGCGATCCGTTGGTGATTGAAGGCCCCCTGGGAAAAGGGCGGGTCGTTCTGGCGTTGGCACCCGGACTCCCGTGGAATTGGGGCAGTCAGTTGCTGTTGGCTTCGCGGAAAACGCCGCCGGCGGCGGACGAGCGGATTGTCCCCGGCGCTTCGGCGTTGGGAACCATGGCCTTGGCCGTACTCGATGCGCCGGCCGTCGCGCTGCCCTCCTGGACGGAAAGCAGGCAAGTTCTCGATTTCCTCGGCCAGTCCGCTCCCGTCCGGCCCCCGAAGACCGAGGCCGTCAGCGAAGCGGGGCAAACGATCAACGCCGCCCTGGCAGTGCCGTTCACCCTGCAACCCGGCCAGTCCCGCTCGGTGACCTTCGCCCTCGCCTGGCATTTTCCCAATGTGCAGCGCTTTCAGCACGCGGGCAATCTCTACAGTCGCCGCTGGCCGGACGCCCTCGCCGTGGCGGATTACCTGGCCGACAACCTGAAAGCCCTGTGGGGACGCACGCTGCTGTATCAACAAACGTTGTACCAGTCGAATCTGCCGGAAGAGTTTCTCGACGCCATGGCCACGCAATCCGTCATTTTCCGCGGGCCCACCTGCTTCTGGTCCGAGGACGGCTATTTCGGCGGTTTTGAAGGGAGCTACGGCTGTTGCCCGCTAAACTGCACGCACGTCTGGAACTACGCCCAAACGCACGCACGCCTGTTCCCCGACGTGGGACGGAACATGCGCATCTCGAACTTCGTCACCTTCCTGCACGAATCGGGCGAGACATCGCACCGCGAGCACGGGCGGCACGGTGCGTTTATCGACGGCCACTGCGCTTGCATCGAAGGGGCCTACCGCGAACACCAATTGAGCCCGGACCGCAAGTTCCTGGAGACCGTTTGGCCCGGCGTGAAGAAGTCGGTCGAATGGCTGATCGGCAAGATCGACGAGCCGGAAGAAGGTGTCCCGCACGGGCACCAGCCGAATACCTACGATACGTCGGTTTCCGGGGCCAATACCTTCATCGGCTCCCAGTATCTTTCCGCCCTGGCGGCGGCCGAGCGGCTGGCGCTGGCGATCGGCGATGCGGCCAGCGCCAAACACTGGCGAGCCATTCGCGAGGCGGGCATGAAGACCCAGGACCAGCAACTCTACAACGGCGAGTACTACATTCAAGTCCCCGAGGCCCAGGCGGCACGGGACTACAACACGGGCTGCCACGCGGACCAATTGTTGGGGCAGTGGTGGGCCCACCAGTTGAACTTGGGCTACCTGTATCCGGCGTCTCGCGTGAAAAGCGCGCTACAGGCCGTCCTGAAGTACAACTTCCACCAGCAGCTGGCGGGAATCGAGCAGAAGCCCCGGCGGTACGTACCGGACGACGAAGGCGGGTTGCTGATGTGCACCTGGCCGCACGGCGGACGGCCGGACCCGTTCATTCTCTATGCCGACGAGGTCTGGACCGGGATCGAGTACTCGACGGCCGGAGCGATGATCTACGAAGGTCTGATCGAGGAAGCACGGCAGGTCGTGCGCATGGCCCGCAGCCGCTACGACGGCCGCCGTCGCGACGGCCTCAATTCCGGCCCCGGCGGAAATCCCTACAACGAACTGGAGTGCGGCAAATTCTACGCCCGCGCGCTGAGCAGTTGGTCGCTGTTGATCGCCAGCCAGGGGCAAATCCTGGAAGGGCCCGCAGGCATCCTCGGATTCAAGCCCCAATGGCAGCCCGAAGACCATCGTTCGTTCTTCACGGCACCTGAAGGCTGGGGCCTGTTCGTCCAGCAGCGAAGCGAGGAGGCACAGATCGAGCGGATCGAAGTCCGCCACGGACAACTGCGTCTTAGGCAACTGGTTTTTGCGACCCCGAATCCCGTGACGCCCGCGGTCAAGATCGCCGTCGGCGGAAAACAGATTTCAGGCAGCCTACAGCAGGCAGACGGCGAGGTGCGAATCACGCTGGCGAAAGAGACGATCGTGCCCGAGGGCTCGGTCCTGGAGGTGACGCTGCAGGCCGTTGCCTGAGCGGCGCTCCGAGAGACTCCTTCGGGCTTCCTCGTGCGCCGTTGTTGTACGTCCATCAATCATTTGGGCCCAGAGCCTACCATGCGATACGTCCTGCTCTCGCTGATCCAGACCGCGGGAGTGCTGCTCTTGGCGGCCCTGGGCGTGATCCTCGGCAGGTGGTTCTCTCGCTTGCAGAGCCGGGCATGGCTGCTCGGCTACGCGGTCCCGCTGGTGCTCGTGGGGATGATCGCTCTGCCCCGATGGGTCCCGCGTGTCGAGTCGATCAGGCCGTTTTGCTGGATCATGGCGGACCGTACCGAGTTCGCGGCCATGGCGCTAATCTACACGACACTGCTCACCACGCCGCTCTGTCGGCTCAAGCAGCGTCGGCAGCGCCGTGCCGTGGCCTTCTTCATGCTGTTTTTCACGGGCTACTTCTCGGTACTGCCCTTTCTGGTACCGGCCCTGGCGCACCCGCATCTTTCCCGACTGGAAACGACCATTGACCGCAATGGCGTCTGCCTTCAGAGCAACGGATACAACTGCGGCCCCGCGGCCGCGGTGACCGTGCTGCGCGAGATCGGGATTGCCGCCGAGGAAGGGGCTCTCGCCCTGGCCGCGCACTCGACTCGATTTGCGGGAACACCAACCGATTCCCTCTGCACTGCCATACGCGACCAGTGCGGTGTGCATTGTCGGACCGTCTACTGCCGAGAGCTCGCCGAGCTCCGCGGGCGGGAGCCCTTCATCGCCGTCGTCAAATTCGGGTTCCTTGTCGACCACTACGTGGCCGTGCTCTCGGTGACGGATACCGACGTCACCCTTGGCGACCCGCTCAGCGGCATGCGGAAGTGCACGTACGAAGACTTCGAGAAGCAATGGCGTAGGTGTGCCGTCCTGATTGAGAAGGGCACGGCAGAATGAACCAGCCCATCCGCGCGGGACCGCCAAGTGCCGATTTGCGACGTTAGCCCGATCTCCTGTCCCGTCGCGGGCTTCGCCGATGCCATCCGGAGACCGGGCGCGCAGCATTGCTTCGTCGGTTGGCAGCCGCTATACTCACGACCAGGCGGTGTGTGGTTGAGGGCGTGTCGAACAAAATGGCGATGGGTCCCCTGTTCAGGCAATGTGAGTGGAGAACTGCGAAATGAGAGCAAGTAACGGCGTGTCTGTCGCTGCGATGGGGTTCCGACTCGGCGTGTTCGTGACGGCCGCGGTTGGGTTCCGGCCCGTCGTCTGGGCGGAAGAGGAGTTGTCGGTCGAACTGAAAGGAGTCGGTCACAAGATTGTGTACGAGACGTTTCAGAACGACAACTGGGAACTGTTGATGTGCAACGCGGACGGTTCGAGCCCGGTGAATCTGACTCACACGCCGGAGATCAACGAGTTGTATCCCCATGCATCTCCCGACGGCACGAAGATCTCGTTTGTCGTGGACGCAGGAGAAGGCTTGGCGAAAAGCCGGAGTCTGTACTACATGAACATCGATGGAACCGGCCGCACGCTGGTTGCGAGCAACGCCCGGCAGGGGTGCTGGAAATCGGACTGCTCGGCGATCGCTTATTTGAAGGGCGAGTTCGAGAGGTTTTCCTACACGGATTACGCAACGAAAGGGATCTTCATCTACGACCTGAAGACCGGCAAGCACCGGCAGCATCCGAATCAGCAGATCCATCACCTTTACAATCTTTGCTGGTCGCCCGACGGGCAGTGGTTCCTGGCCACGGTCCATGCCGGCATGGGTTTCAATCATGCGATCCTGGCCATCGAGGCCGACGGGATGAAGGTCGTCAACTTGGGCATTCCCGGCTGTCGGCCCGATATCAGCCCGGACGGCAAGAAGGTTGCCTGGGGGCCCAGCGACTGGGCATTGCGCGTGGGCAACCTCGACTTCTCGGGGCCGACTCCCAAGGTGACCGACGCCCGGGACATTCTGACCAGTGAGAATCCAGTCAAGATCTATCACATCGACTGGTCTCCCGACGGCAAGTACGTCACGTACAGCCATGGTCCCGCGGTGAAGCGTCTGGGGCTGATCCCGGAAATCGTCGGCGCCGAGGCCGAGGGCTGGAACATTTGCGTGGCCGATCCGAGCCAGACGAATCGATGCATGGAGATCACCACAGACGGCAGGTGCAACAAAGAGCCCGATTGGGTGTTCCTGGAGAAGAAGGAATGAGGACGGTCATTCGAGCGATCCAAAACCCGCAATGGCTGCTATGGATGGGCGTTCTCGTGGGAATGTCGTGCCGGCGGGTCCAGGAACCGGCGGGCGTTCCCTCCGCGCCGCCGGAGATCGTCACGACCGCCGGGGGGATCGAGATGGTGCGGATCCCCGGCGGACGATTCACGATGGGAAGCGACACCGGCGAAGACGACCAGTCGCCTGCCCACGAAGTTGAAATCGACGAATTCCTCATCGACCGATATGAGACGACGCAGAAACACTACATCGCGCTGATGCTCGACAACGGCTCGAAGTTCAAAGGGGACGACCGGCCGGCGGAAATGATCAGTTGGGTCGACGCCGCCATCTACTGCAACGCCCGTTCGGAGGCCGAGGGCCTGCCGCCTTGTTACAACGAAGACACCACGTGCAACTACGACGCCGACGGGTATCGCCTGCCTACCGAAGCCGAATGGGAATACGCGTGTCGTGCGGGAAGCAGCGCGGACTACTCGTTCGGCAGCGACCGGCGGCTGCTGAAGGACCATGGCTGGTTCAAAGAGAACGCTGCGAGGGAAACGCACCCGGCAGGCAGGAAGAAACCGAACGCATGGGGGCTTTTCGACATGCACGGCAACGTGGCCGAGTGGTGCAGCGACAAGTACGACAAGGCCTATTACGGGAAAAGCCCGCCGAAGAATCCGCATGGCCCGGAGGAAGGCGAGAAGTACGTCGTGCGCGGCGGTTCCTGGGCGACCAGTCCGGAGGCGTGCCGGTCGGCGACTCGGGCGGCCGACACCCCGGGTTTCACCGACGCCTGTTTTCCGCGGGAGACGCTCGGGTTTCGCTGCGTTCGAAGAGTCCCCGCGAAGCCGGCGGCCGCTGCGACCGACCGATAGTCGGGTCGCGCGATTCGAGTTCTTGCCGATCCGGGACGTTCAACCCGGCGGCGAGCGGCCACACGAGATGACCTGATGCTGTTCCATACCTGGACGTTTGCCGCCTTCTTTCTGATCTTCTATTCCGTCTACCTCCTTTTGAGAAAGACCCGGGCGCGCACGCCGTGGCTCTTGCTTGCCTCCTATGTCTTCTACGGGTGGTGGAATCCTCTCTATCTGTCGCTGATTCTCTGGTCGACGAGCGTCGACTACGTTGCCGTGGTCGCCATGGCCAGGACGGGCAGGAAGAAGCTGTGGCTGTGCTTGAGCTTGGCCAACAATCTGGGGCTGCTGGGCTTCTTCAAGTACGGCAAGTTCGTGGCCGAGAACCTCAACGATCTGCTCTCATCGATGGGCGTACCGTACGAGATCCCACCGCCCGACGTCCTGTTGCCGGTCGGCATCTCGTTCTACGTGTTTCAGTCGATGAGCTACACGATCGACTTCTTCCGGGGCAAGATCGAGCGGGAAGCGAGTTTTCTTCGCTACGCCACGTTTGTTTCGCTCTTCCCCCAACTCGTCGCAGGGCCGATCGAACGGGCGACGAACCTGCTGCCGCAGTTGCGCCGCACGCCGGAGATCTCGCGCAACGACGTGGCCGAGGGGCTTTCGCTGTTTGTCGTCGGGTTGTTCAAGAAAGTGGCGTTGGCCGACTACCTGGCGCTGTACGCCGACCCGATCTACGCCACGCCCGGCCGCTACGAAGCGCCCGCACTGATGCTGGCGACCTTCGCATTCGCGTGGCAGATCTATTTCGACTTCAGCGGCTACACCGACATGGCGCGCGGCATCGGACGCATGATGGGCATTCGCCTGATGCTGAACTTCAACAACCCCTACCTGGCCACTGGGCTGGGTGATTTCTGGCGACGGTGGCACATCAGCCTCTCCTCGTGGTTTCGGGATTACGTTTACATCCCGCTTGGCGGAAACCGCCGCGGGGAGATTCGCACCTACGTCAACATCGGGTTGACGATGGTCGTCTCGGGGCTGTGGCACGGGGCGATGTGGACCTTCGTGATTTGGGGGGCACTGCACGCCATCGGCTACTCGGTCACTCGCAGCCTCGAGAGATTGCCGCAGTACCAAGATCGTGTGCCGACGCTTGCCAAACAGGTCTTCACCTTCGGATTCGTTACGTTTGCGTGGATCTTCTTTCGTGCGGCGAGCGTCAGCGACGCATGGTTGATCATCACGCGGATCTTCACCACGGCCCTGACCGATGCCCTTTGCCCGTGGCTTCTGCTGACCTTGGTGTTCTCCGTGTGGTTGTATCAGTTCATGTACGAATCGAGCGTCCGAAAGGTCCTGGAGCCCCGGCCGGTCCGCGTCGGGCTCGTGGTGCTGATGGTGCTCTACGTGGCCGTAGCCGGCGGATCGGGCGACAACGCCTTTATCTACTTCCAGTTCTGAGCCCCTTGCCATTTCGCAAAGAGTCATGAACCACGCGATGCGAAAAGACACCCGGCCCGCCGACGACGGCTCCGTGGTCCCCTTCAGCTCGAACGCAGTGCGGCTTTCGCCCCGTCAGTGGCTCATCGCCGCCACCGTGCTTGCGATCGTCTGTTCCTTGGTGCCGGCATTGTGGAAACAGGTCGAGCCGTTCGATCCCGGCCCCGACTATCGGATTCCCTATCGGCTCGGTTACGACTACTGGATGTACGACCGCTACGCCGGCCGGGTCGCGCGGGGGGATCGCACGTTGCTGGTCGGCGATTCGGTCGTCTGGGGGCACTACGTTGCGGACGACGAGACGCTTTCTCATTTCCTCAACGAGTTGGCGGGCGAAGACCGCTTCGCCAACATGGGTGTCGACGGCATCCATCCAGTCGCCATGGCCGGGTTGGTCGATTACTACGGTCGGCCGATGGCGGACAAGGACGTCATTCTGCACTGCAACCTCTTGTGGATGAGTTCCAGGCGACACGATCTGCAAATCGAAAAAGAATTCACGTTTAACCACGCTGAACTGGCCCCGCAGTTCTATCCGAGGATTCCCTGCTACCGGGAATCGACTTCCCGCCGGCTGGGTATTGTCGTCGGGCGCAGGATTCCTTTCTTCGGCTGGACCCGCCACATGCGGATTGCCTACTTTGACGGCAACACGCTGCCGCAATGGACGATCGGCCGCCCGTACGCCAATCTCGCGGCCGCCGTCACGCTCGAGCTTCCCTCGCCGAACGAGTCGCCGTCGCCGTTACCGGTTGCCAAGCCGTGGACCGAGAAGCGTCTTGCCCGTTTCCATCCCGAATGGGTTGACTTGGAAACGTCGTTTCAGTGGCGGTGTTTTCGACAAGCCATCGCCACCCTACAGCAACGCGGGAACCGCGTGTTCGTAGTGATCGGCCCGTTCAACGAACACATGCTCGTGCCCGAAGGTCTCCGCGGCTACCAGGAGATCCAATCCCAGGCGGAAGCATGGCTTAAGGCCAACGGCGTTGCGCACTACGCCTCGTCGGTGCTGCCAAGCGAGTGCTACGCCGATGCGAGTCATCCACTGGCCGAGGGCTACGCATGGATGGCAAAGGAGCTCTTCGAGAGCAAGGCGTTCCGCCGCTTCTCCGCGCGAGAGAATGAACCATCGCTTTGAATGTCGTGTCTTCCCACGGATGGGAACGATGCCCAGGCACCAATAGACCGGCAGAACGTCCAGGTGTTCGAGTCGGGCCCAAGAGACCACCGGCCCGACTCGAAGACACCAGAGGGAACCGCGCGGATATGCCCCACAGACGTATCCGCCGTGGGCAAGCCGCGGCGCGTCGAGGATTAGCTCTCGAGGCGCAGGACAGTAAACCGGGCGCCTTCAGGCGTGCGGACCAACAACAACACGCCCTTGGCGAGCGGCTGTTGCTGAAGTGCTTTGCGGAAGTCCTCGACGGACTTGACGTCGTGGCGATTCGCCTGGGCGATCACCATGCCCGTGGCCAGTCCGGCCTGGTCGGCGGGACTGCCCGGCTGGACTTCCGTGATCACCACGCCGTGGTCGGCCTTGAGGCTCAACTGCTCGGCGACTTCCGCGGTCAGGTTTTCCAGTTGGACGCCAAGCTTGTCGAAGCGAGAGGGTTCCGCCTTGGGAGAATCCTGGGGTGCTTGGCCGGCAAGGCCGTACTCCTCCGGCTGTTCGCGGACGGTCACCTGAAGCGTGACCCGCTTGGCGTCGCGGAGCACGATCATGGGCTGCTTGCTGCCGATTTCGGTCCGTTCGACCACGGCTTGAAGTTCCTGCGGACTGGCCACGTGGGTGCCGGCGAACTCGACGATCACGTCGCCCGACTGCATTCCGGCCTTGGCCGCCGGCGTGTCGGGCTGGACATCGGTCACCAGCACGCCCTCATGGACCTTCACGCCGAACTGCTCGGCCAATTGGTGGGTAACCGGCTGGATCATCACGCCCAGATAGGCCCGATGGACCGATCCGTTCTCGACGAGCTGGCCGCCGACCCACTTGGCCAGGTTGACCGGGATCGCAAACCCGACACCCTGGTTGCCGCCGCTGCGGGAGGATATCGCCGTGTTGATGCCGATGACTTCTCCGTCGAGGTTCACCAGCGGGCCACCGCTGTTGCCGGGGTTGATGGCCGCGTCCGTCTGGATGAAGTTCTCACGGGCCGTGATGCCGATGCCTCGGTGCTTGGCGCTGACGATGCCCGCGGTAACCGTCCCCTCCAATCCGAACGGCTGCCCGAGGGCAAGCACCCAGTCGCCGATCTCGGTCGTGTCGCTGTTGCCGAGCCTGGCGGCTTGGAGTCCGTCGGCGCCCTCGATCCGCAGGACTGCCACGTCGGTCTTCGGGTCCTGCTTGACCTCGACGGCTTCGAACTCACGGCCGTCGTGCAGACGGACCGTGATTTTGCCGCCGCCGTCGACCACGTGGTTGTTCGTCAGGATGACGCCTGCCGGGTCGACAATCACTCCAGAGCCAATTCCCCGGGCTCCGAACGGTGGCATGCCAGGCCGCGGGGCCGACGGCATCTCCTTGAAAAATCGTCGCAACTCGGGGTTACGAAACATGTCGCCAAACGGAGAGCCCTTGAAGCCCTCCCCGAAGGGTATTTCTTGCCAACCTTCGTTCGGCGCGGGAGCCTGGCCGGAGGTCTGCTGTTGCACGCGTGGGCTGTTGGTGATCATGACGACTGAAGGAAGAACCTTCTCGGCGGCCTGACGAAAGGACTTCGACAGGTCTTTCGCGTAGTTTGCCGCCGGCCCCGCCTGGGGCGCCACCTGGGCGTCGACGAGTTTGACAGCATGATCCAGGGTATTCGGCGCGACGGTGTCCGCGTACCATGTTGCGGAAGTGGACGCAGGGCTTGGGCTCAAGCCTTTCGACATGGAACTGGCAGCGAAGGCCAGGGTTCCGCCAATCGCAAGCAAGGCCGCGACGGCAAGCCAACTTCGGGCGCGAGGCCCGCATAATCGAGTGTTCATGGTTTCCTATCCTTTCTGATGGAATGTTCCCATACGGTTTTTGCCCTATCTGTTCCGGGCAAGTGATAAAGTGATAAGAAGAAGACAAGACGAAGTCACGGCCGCAGCCCGGGCCGAACCATACGTGGCGTGCGAAGCCGCCTTCTCTGGGTATAGTTGCCGCTGGGCTGAGGATCTTGCAGCTTCTCGGCAGAATTCGTGGGCGTTCCGGTCGGCAATGCCGGCCAGGGCGATCGTGCCGATCATGGCGGTGGCAGTGAAGAACACGGGGTTCTCGTAGCCACCGACCGGCTGACTCCGGATTGTCAACGTGCCGCCGAATGACGGCTCCTCCTTGTGTCGGCACGAAGGGCGCTCCTGCATCGGCCTCCTTGCCTGGGGTTGGGCACGTTGTGGACTACCCTGCACTTTCTGAGAAAACGGCACTTGGGCCTACAAATTTGGGGATAGGCGGCGCAGGAGCATAAGCTATGCTCTATTCAGGAGTTCCGACAAGCGGTGGAGGGCTGATTCTGAGGGGCATGGAAACAGCCGATGGGTTGTTCGTCTCTGTGCCGGGTTTTCGATCCCGCCGGAAGCGATCGTGCGGGACTGAGGTTTTATTGACGCTTGCACACGCAATGCGCCAGGGCGACTGCTACGTTGATGTGTCCAAGGCGGGTCTGAGGATACCTGTGAGTTTCCTGGTTCTTTCCCGAACAGAAGCCACCGGAATCGACGTTTCACACAGGGCGAGCGTTGTGGGTGGAAAGGCGTCTGCGCCGCGTTTCGACCCATGAGAATGCCCAACCTATTCTTTTGCGAGTCCTGAGGGAGGTGCCATGAGGGTGAACCAGTGTGCGGGAAAGCCGGCCGAACCAGCCATGCTGGTTGACGTGCCCAGGCTCCTGACGGCCTATTATACCGAGACGCCGGACGCCTCGGTGCCGGAGCAACGGGTCGCATTTGGCACCTCGGGACACCGTGGTTCCGCGATCGAAAAGGCCTTCAACGAGTGGCACATCCTGGCCATGAGTCAGGCCATTTGCCTCTACCGGGCGCACCAGAAGATCGACGGCCCCTTATTCCTCGGCATGGATACGCATGCACTTTCGGTGCCGGCTCTTGCCAGCGCGCTTGAGGTGCTGGCGGCCAACGGCGTGGAAGTCATGATCGCGGAGGGAGATGAGTACACGCCGACCCCTGCCATTTCCCACGCGATTCTGACGTACAACCGCGGGCGGAAGACAGGCCTTGCCGATGGCATCGTGATCACGCCTTCGCATAATCCGCCCCGGGACGGCGGCTTCAAGTACAATCCCCCACACGGCGGACCGGCGGAACAGGCCGTCACCAACTGGATCGAGGCGAAGGCCAACGAATTCCTCGAAAGTGGCCTCCGCGGTGTGAAGAGGATTCCTTTCGAGAAGGCGCTGCGGGCCTCCACCACCCACCGACACGATTACGTCGACGCCTACACGAGCGACCTCGGCAATGTGATCGATATGGATGTCATTCGCGGCGCAAACATCAGCTTGGGGGTCGATCCGCTCGGTGGCGCCGGCGTCCACTATTGGGGGCCGATTGCCGATCGCTGCGGGCTGGACCTCACGGTCGTCAACGAGGCCGTCGATCCGACCTTCCGTTTCATGACGGTCGATTGGGACGGCCAGATCCGCATGGACCCTTCTTCGCCTTATGCGATGGAGAGGTTGATCGGTCTGAAGGACCAATTCGAGGTCGCCTTCGCATGCGATACCGACCACGATCGACACGGGATCGTTACCCGCAGCGCCGGGCTGCTCCCGCCCAATCACTACCTTTCGGTCGCCATATTCTACCTCTTCCAGCACCGGCCGGAATGGCGCCAGGAGGCGGCGATCGGCAAGACGTTGGTGAGCACGCAGATGATCGATCGGGTTGCCGCGAAGCTGGGCCGAAAGCTCTGCGAGGTGCCGGTCGGCTTCAAGTGGTTCGTCGACGGCTTGCTCGACGGCTCGCTTGGGTTTGTCGGAGAGGAGAGCGCGGGCGCGTCTTTCGTCCGGTTCGACGGCTGCGTCTGGACGACGGACAAAGACGGGTTCATCCCGGCGTTGCTCGCGGCGGAGATCACCGCCCGGATGGGCCGCGATCCCGGCGAGATCTACCGAGAACTTGCGTGTGAGTTCGGCGAGCCGCTCTACGACCGCGTCGAGGCACCGGCCACCCCGGAAGAAAAGGAGTTGCTGAAGCGACTCTCACCGCAGCAGGTCCGGTCCACGGATCTGGCCGGCGAACGCATTCAGACGATACTCAGTAACGCGCCGGGCAACGGCGCGCCCATCGGCGGGTTGAAGGTAATGGCGGAAAGCGGATGGTTCGCCGCCCGCCCGTCAGGGACCGAGAGCATCTACAAAATCTATGCGGAGAGCTTCCGGGGAGCAGACCATCTGCGGCGCATCGTCGAGGAAGCCCAGGCCATCGTCAGCGAGGCCTTGGCGGCGACGAAGTAGCAGGTCGGATCCCCGGCACGGGCAAGACATGCCGGAAATCCGCAACGCGAGATGGGAGACTCCCCATGGCAGAGAGAACTGAAATCAACGGATGGACGCAATCGAGAAGTTGTGAATCCGACATTCCTCTATCCAGAAAAAGGAAGACCCATGTTCACGCACAAACTGCTTTCGCCGGAAGGCATTCTCGTTCTCGAGCCCGATGCTCAGCTCGAAGCGGCTGATTTCGAGGGCTTGGCCCGCGAGATCGATCCGTACATCGCGGAACATGGAGAACTGCCCGGGGTGATGATCCACGCCAAAGCCCTTCCAGGCTGGGTGAATCTCGAAGCTGTTCTCGCGCATTTGCGGTTTATCGAGAGCCATCACCACAATATCCGCAGATTGGCCGTGGTGAGCGACAGTCGTCTTCTCACGGAACTGCCCAAGATCGTCGGCCATCTGGTGCATGCGGAGGTCAAACATTTCGCGGAATCCGCCTATGAAGACGCGCTGCAATGGCTCGGGAAGGCGGCAATTCCAGCCGAGCAATAGAGATGGGAACGATGAACCAATCGAAGCCTGATGCGAAGGACGATCTGAAATCGCTTCCGATGCCGGAAGTGGAGAGACAATTGGGGTCGTCGCCGGACGGTCTCAGTCAAGCCGAGGCGCAGCAGCGGCTGACCCAATATGGGCCAAACGAGATTGCCGAAGAGAAGACCAATCCGTTCCTGAAATTCCTCACCTATTTCTGGGGCCCCATCCCCTGGATGATCGAAGCGGCCGTGGTCCTCTCGGCGGCAGCCCGCCATTGGCCGGACTTCGCCATCATCCTCCTGCTGCTTCTGGCCAACGCCGTGGTCGGATTCTGGGAAGAACACCAGGCGGGCAACGCCATCGCCGCGCTGAAGGCCAAGCTGGCGGTCAAGGCCCGGGTGAAACGTGATGGAAAGTGGATCGCCGCGGAGGCGCGTGAACTGGTGCCGGGCGACGTTATCCGCCTGCGTCTGGGCGACATCGTCCCCGCCGATGCGCGCTTGCTGGAGGGTGATCTGGTAGAAGTGGATCAGTCCGCGCTGACGGGAGAGTCGCTGCCCGCCACGCGAAGACCCGGCCAGCCGGTGTTCTCCGGCTCGATCATCCGGCTGGGCGAAATCGGCGCGATGGTCTATGCCACGGGCCAGAACACCTACTTCGGCAAGACGGCGCAACTGGTTCAGGAAGCGCACACCGTCAGCCATTTCCAACGCGCGGTACTGAGAATCGGCAATTACCTGATCATTCTCGCAGTGACCCTGGTAGTGCTGATTCTGGGCGTCGCGCTGTTCCGCGGCGACCCCATGCTCACGACGCTCCAGTTCGCCTTGGTGTTGACCGTGGCCGCCATCCCCGTGGCGATGCCTACGGTGCTGTCCGTGACCATGGCGGTCGGCGCGCGCCTGCTGGCCAGAAAGGAGGCGATCGTCAGCCGGTTGGCGGCGATCGAGGAATTGGCCGGCACGGATGTCCTCTGCTCGGACAAGACCGGCACCCTGACCCAGAACAGGTTGACGCTCGGGGATCCGTTCAGCGTCAGCGGCGTCAACGCCGAGCAAGTGGTTCTCAGCGCCGCGCTGGCGTCCCGCGCGGAGAATCAGGACACCATTGACCTGGCCGTGATCGGCGGCCTGAAGAACGACCAGGCCCTGAAGGGCTATCAGGTGGTCCACTTCCAGCCGTTCGACCCGGTGCACAAACGCACCGAGGCTACGATCAAGGCGGCCGACGGAAGCACCTTCCAGGTCGCCAAGGGCGCGCCGCAGATGATTCTCGAGTTGTCGGCCAACGCCGGGCAAGTAAGGTCCGAGGTGGATGAGGCCGTCGACGGATTCGCGAAGCGCGGTTTCCGCTCCTTGGGCGTGGCCCGGACCGACGCGCAAGGCCAATGGCGGTTTCTGGGCGTGTTGCCGCTGTTCGATCCGCCCAGAGAAGACTCCCAGGCGACCATCGCAACCGCGCGCCGGATGGGCGTGAACGTGAAAATGGTTACGGGCGATCAACTGGCCATCGCTCGGGAAACCGCCGGGAAACTGGGTCTGGGCACGAACATCCTGGACGCCGGCGGCTTCGGCGATACGAAGCACCACGAGACGTCGCAGTTGGCGGAGTCCATCGAGAAAGCGGACGGCTTCGCCCAGGTGTTCCCCGAACACAAGTTCCACATCGTCGATGTCTTGCAGAACCGCGGCCACATCGTCGGGATGACGGGCGACGGCGTGAACGACGCCCCCGCGCTGAAGAAAGCCGACTGCGGCATCGCCGTTTCGGGCGCGACGGACGCGGCGAGGGCGGCGGCGTCCATCGTGCTGATGACGCCCGGCCTGTCCGTGATTATCGACGCCATCGAGGAGAGCCGCAAGATCTTCCAGCGGATGAACAGCTACGCGATCTATCGCATCGCCGAGACGCTGCGCGTGCTGCTGTTCATGACGCTGGCGATCCTGATTTTCAACTTCTATCCCTTGACGGCGGTGATGATCGTGATGCTGGCCCTGCTCAACGACGGGGCGATCCTGTCGATTGCCTACGACAACGTTCATTACAAGGACAAGCCCGAGGCGTGGAACATGCGCATGGTGCTGGGCGTCGCCACGGTGCTGGGCGTCATCGGGCCCGTGGCCGCCTTCGGCCTGTTTTACGTCGCCGAGCGGGTCTATGAACTCGACCGCCCGCAGATCCAAACGCTGATGTACCTGATGCTGTCCGTGGCCGGACACCTGACGATCTTCCTGACGCGCACGCGCGGCCCCTTCTGGTCCATACGCCCCGCGCCGATCTTGTGGGTGGCCGTGCTCGGCACGCAAATCGCAGCCACGTTGATCGCCGTTTATGGGCTGTTCATGACGCCCCTCGGCTGGGGCTGGGCGGCATTCGTCTGGGGCTATGCCTTGGCCTGGTTCCTCCTCAGCGACCGCTTGAAACTGGTTGCGTATCGCGTGTTCGATCCGACTGCCGCGCCGCTGTTGGCCAAGCCGTCCGGATAGCCTCTCGGATCGCCTGCTGCATGCCGTGGCCGCCGATGGTCGAAACACCCGGCGCAGTGCCGTGGATGATGGTAGTGTCATCGCGTGCTGAGCGCGGCAAAACGCTCGCGTCGAATGCGTAAGGATGGCATTCTGCGTCTCACTTTCGCCTTCGGCGCCGGTGCAGGAGGATCAGGGCGACGGCGGCCGTGCAGAGGCTGGCTAGCGTCGAGGGCTCGGGAATGTACAAAGCCAGGGCGTGGCTGCCTCCGCCGGCCATGGCCACAAAGTTGTTACCGGGCGGAACGTCGGTCTGGCCGTCGCCGTTGTATCCCCAGGCGACCAGCGACCCGTCGGCCCGCCGGGCCATGGCAAAGTCCGCGCCGGCGTCCACGTCCACAAAGTCGTTGCCCGGCGGCACCTCGCTCAGCCCCCACCAATCCCGCCCCCACTCGACCAGCGAGCCGTCGTCGCGCAACCCCACGCCGAAACCAATGCCCGCGGCAACGTCCAGGAATTTCACGCCCTCAGGCACATCCCACTGTCCGCTACCGTTGCTTCCCCATACGGCAACGGAGCCATCGCGCCTGATCGCCAGACCGTTGTGCCCGCCTGCCCTTAGCGCGACAAAGTCGTCGCCAACCGGGACATCGATCTGCCCAAGGTCATTCGCTCCCCATCCGATCAAGGAGCCGTTCTGTTTCAGTCCCAGGCTGAAGCCGATTCCCGCGGCGATGGCCGCGTAGTCGCTGCCCGGAGGCACGTCCCCTTCGCCGCTGTAGTTGCGCCCCCACGCGACGACCGACCGATCCCGCTTCAGCGCCAGGCCGTGAAGCCAACCGGCCGCAACTGCCACGAAGTCGTTGCCGCCCGGGATCTCAGTCTCGTGGTAGGAGTTGTTTCCCCAGGCTGCCAGGGACCCATTCTGCTTCAACGCGACACTGTAGGTCGCCCCGCCGTCGACGGCGATAAAATCGGCGCCAGGTGGCAGATCCGTTTGGCCGTCAGCGTTCCATCCCCATGCGCGGAGGTATCCTGCCTGGAGTTGCGCGGAATACAACGTGGCGGCGAGCAGTGTAATCGCGCTGAAAGCCGCGTAGCGTGCGCGTCGAATTTGAGAATTCCTCATCGGTTGTATCTCCCATTCTCGCCCGAGTTGTGGAACGCTGAAACCGCGTACTACATCCAACCGCTCGTGCAAGTGCCGCACCGTTGGCGCATCAAGGGCCCACGAGTACGTACAGAACATCGGAAAGTGGGCGTTGCTCATTGCCGCCTACAAGTGATACCGTGATCTCCGTGTCACCATCCTGGTAGCCTTCCACATAGACCGTGTAGGGACCTTCGTCTGCGGAGAACGTGTGGCCCGTGAAGATCTGTGTGGGAGTCTCACGAGAGTCCCAAATCTTGATTGTTTTGTCGTCGTCCGGGAAGAGCAGTTGGACGTTCTGCCCGGCCAGGTCTCCGTTGGGATCGTGGACATAGATCCTCACTTCCGCCCAGTCGTTGGCGTTTGGGCTCCGCTGAATATACCGTCCGGCGTAGAAGCCGTTTTCGCCGCGGTTGGTCGACGTGCCGGGCTGAGCGTCATCCTCGGCAAGCCACTGCGGGACGGCCACAATCGCGTCGGCCGCCAACTCCTGGTCCAGGGGAACCTGCCAGTCGTCCAGCCGAACGATCAACTCGCCGGCGTTGCTGTTGTCGAATGCGCCCTGGGGGTCGCCGTTGGGTGCGGAAGCGACGTTGTCAGAGCTGGCCAGAGGACGCGTGCCGAACGGATTCCGCTTTCGCACGGCGAGATTCTCCAGAAGGGTGGTCGATGCGGCCGTCCGGGGGGCAGAAGGGCCCCGTCTCCACGAAGCGAGGATTATCTTAATTGCTATTGCCGAGGTTGTCAATGATTTGAGAACTCCGGCAGAGAATTGCCCTAGTGCTCTGTCAAACCTTGGAATTGGGGTGGCTTCGGGCATCGTAACCCGAAGCGTAAGCGAGGAAGAACGCGGAATCCGCCGCATCTCTCGCTCACGCTTCGGGTTACTATCCTCGGTACTCAACCCCATTTCTTAGTCGTGACAGAGCACTA
>JAFGRD010000040.1 GCA_016935315.1 Pirellulales bacterium | reverse complement strand
GTTGAAAGCAAATGTAGTGAAGACTTCTGACCGCCCACCCCGAAAAAACCGGGATAACACGCCAACTGTTGGCGAAGTTGGGCTAGGATAAGGGAGACTCGCAACCGTCCATCACGAACCCTTTGCTCGAAGCACAAGACGCAACATGAAAAGCGATTCCATTCTCTTGGCCCCCAGCCGCGCGACCCGCCGCGCGTCGGTTGCCGCGCTGTGGCTGACCGTGCTGTTCTCGATCGCCTTCCTGCCGCGCGTTGCCGCCGCGGCCGAGGCGGTGGTCCGACCCAACATCCTCTTCATCATGGTCGACGATCTGGGCAAGGAGTGGATCAGTTGCTACGGCGGCCAGGAGATGAGAACACCGAACATCGATCGGCTGGCCGCCGGCGGGATACGCTTCGAAAACGCCTACTCCATGCCCCAGTGCACGCCGACCCGCGCGACGCTGCTGGCAGGCACGTATCCGTGGCGCAACGGCTGGTGCAACCACTGGGACGTGCCGCGTTGGGGAGCCGGTTGTCACTTCGATCCCCAGTACAACGTGACCTTCGCCCGAGTGATGCAATCGGCCGGCTACGCCACCGCGGCGGCCGGGAAGTGGCAGATCAACGACTTCCGCGTCCAGCCCGAAGTGATGCGGCAACACGGCTTCGACCGGTGGTGCATGTGGACCGGCTACGAAACGGGCAACCCGCGCAGCGAGAAGCGATACTGGGACGCCTACGTCCACACCAACGACGGCAGCGGAACCTGCCAGGGCCGCTTCGGCACCGACGTGTTCGTCGAGTTCTTGATCGACTTCATGCGGCGGGAGAAGGACCGGCCGATGTTGCTTTACTTCCCCATGGCGCTGACCCATAGCCCGCTGACCACCACGCCGCTGGATCCGGACGCCGAGGGCAAGATCGAACGGCACAAGGCCATGGTCCGCTATGCCGATCACGTGGTCGGCCGGCTGGTGGCGGCGCTGGACGAGTTACAGATCCGCCGGCGAACGATCGTGATCTTCACGACCGACAACGGCTCGGCCGGGGGTCTCAGCGCGCGGATTAACGGCCGGCTGGTCCGCGGCGGCAAGGCGAAGCTAGGCGAGAACGGCGTCTGCGAGCCGCTGATCGTCAACTGTCCCGGGCTGGTACCTGCCGGCAGAGTGACCGACGTGCTGACCGACTTCACGGATCTGCTGCCCACCTTTGCCGAGTTGGGCGGGGCAGAGCTTCCCGAGGGCCTGGTGATCGACGGCAAATCCATCGCCCCCGTGATCCTCGGTAAGCAGACCCGCGGGCCGCGCGAGTGGATCATGGCTCTGGGGCACGGGCCGGCCCGGCTGACCGCGAAGGGAGTTGCCCCGAAGCAGGAATTCACCGACCGCGTGGTCCGCGACAAGCGGTACAAACTCTGGGTGCTCGACGGGCGCCCGGCCAGGCTCTACGATCTGCAAGCCGACCCGGCGGAAGCAATCAACCTGCTTCAGAGCACCGATCCGAAGATTGTCGCCGCCCGGAACAGGCTCGAAACGGTCGTCCGGTCGTGCCCCAGGAAAGACGCCTGGCCGAAATACGACCCGACGCCACCACAGCCGTGGGACCGCCAGGTGGAACCGTGACCGGACCGCAGTTCCGCCGAGAGTGTCCCGGGGAACTCAAAAAAAGCACGGTGGGCATTCCATTGACGCTTGCACACTCAATGCGCAAGGGCGACCAACGGGAGCCCGACGTCTCCGGCCTCCCGCCGGTCGGCCTTGATCATTCACAATGCAAGCATCAATAATGGCTCTCATGCTCGAGCCAAGTCGTCCAGCCAAGTCTCGATCAGCGTGGTCTGGTTGGCGTTGCGGTCGATCTGGCCGGCGGCTTCCAGACAGCGGTCGAGCCGGGCGGCCGTCGTCCGTGAATCGCCGGGAGCATGTTCGAGAGCCCGCTCCACGAACCGCTGCAACTCGGTGTCGTCGATCGCGGCGGCCCCACTCTGGATGTGCAGCAACCGCCGGTAGAACTCCACGGCCAGGTTGATCACTTGTCGCAGTCTTGTCCGGCGGGCCGCGGCCTGCTTGCCCGCCTCGTCGACAAACGCCGAAACCGTCTGCGAAAACCTCACGCTGTCGAGCACCGGCTCGGCCAGCTTGCCGTAGAACTGGTTGCGGAAGTCCCAGAACGGTTCATCCCCCAGCTCCAAGGCCCCCTGCAAGCTGCCGCCGCTGAAATCGGCCAGCCGTCGGGCGTCGGCTGCATCGGACACCAGGCCGCGCGCGAGCAGCAGTCCGGCGACGATGTCCACCGGGAGGGGAAAAAATCGCACCAACTGGCACCGCGAGCGGATGGTGGGCAACTGCTTGGCGGGGCTGGTGCCGATCAGGATCAACAGCGACCGCGGCGGCGGCTCCTCCAGCGTCTTCAGAAGGCAGTTGGCGCCCTCCGGGTTCAGGTGGTCGGCGTCGTCGATGATCGCAATCTTCCGCCCGCCCGGCTGCGGCTTGCGGGAGATGCGGTGACAAAGCCCCTCGCGGCCGCGGTGCTCCTTGTCGCCGATGAGCAGCTCGATCGGTATCGAGGCCTTGTCGTCGGGCTTGGCAACTAGTTCCACGTCGGGATGGGTCGCGGCGGCCACCTGTGCACAGGCCGGACACTGGCCGCAAGGGTCCAACGCTTCGTCCGGCCGCCGAGAGCACAGCAGCGCCTGGGCCAGCTTCAACGCGAAGGTGCGCTTGCCGATCCCCGCCGGCCCGACGAACAGAAAGCTGCTGGCCAGCCGCCGACGCCCAATCGCCCGGCGAAACTGCTCGACGACCTCATCGTGTCCTTCAATACCGCGCCAGGTCATGTCATGTTCCCGCAGACTCGTAAAAGAATAAGTTGGGCATACATGAAAGTGCAAGGACGCGCAGCGGCCTTGCTCTTTCATCACGCGCCGACGGAGGATACCTTTGCGTTTCCTGGCTCTTTCCCGATCGGAAGTCACCCAAATTGACGCCCCATACAGGGCGAGCGTTGTGGCCGCAAAGGCGTCTGCGCCGCCTTGGCAGCCACAAGAATGCCCAACTCATTCTCTTGCGAGTCCCAAGCATTGCTGTTGCCAGGCAGCGCCGTCATGCGACTCCACCAAGGACCGGTCGCACGGCCTGGCGAATGGCCGCTTGAACTGCTTCGATTGAACCGGCCGCCTCAACCACCGCGATTTCGCCTGGACGCCGGGCGGCCTCGATAAGAAACCCTTCGCGAACCCGGCCGTGGAAGGCGTCGCCCTGCTGCTCCATGCGGTCGAGCTGGCCGGTGATGCGCCGGGCCGCGGCGTCGGCCGGCAGATCGAGCACGACGGTCAGGTCGGGCATTAGTCCACCGGTTGCCACGCGCCCTACCTCCCAGAGCGTCTCCACCTCCAGCCCGCCCCCGTAGCCCTGATAGACCACGTTGGCCAGCAGATAGCGGTCCGAGACGACCGTCTTGCCCTGCCGCAGCGCCGGCCGGATGACCTCCTCGACCATTTGCGCCCGGGCGGCCATGTACAACAACATCTCGCTCCGCCGGTCGATGTTCAGGTCGTGGCGCTGAAGCAGCAACTCCCGCACAGCCTCCCCCAGGGGGGTGCTTCCCGGGTCGCGACAGGCCAGCACGTCGCGGCCCAGTTCGCGCAGCCACTGGCAGAGAAGCTGCCCTTGCGTCGATTTTCCGGTGCCGTCGCCGCCGTCGATGGAGAAAAACATGCCTCGGTGCCCTGGGGAATGTCGGTCGTCGGCCTCTGCGGCCGGGGAGCCCGAGGCGTTATTGTAGAACATCCGGCCACGCGGGCGAAGGGCCCACGAAGCCACTGCGGACTGCGTAGCTTGACACCGTGCCCCGTAGCATCTAGCGTTCGACATGACGGGGGGCTGCTCCGCCCACTGTGATCCGCAGCCCACTTGCTGCCACGGTGGCCAAGCCAACTGACACGAAAGGGCTCGCCAAAGAGCCAGAAGGACCAATCATGAACGGCGATCGCGGCACGACTCGTTTTGGACTATTTCTGTTGCGTTTGCTCTTCGTGTTGCCGGCGACGTTCTCGGCAGCGGCCGTTGCTGATTCCCCGGCGGTCGCCGCCCAGAAGCAGGCCGGCGATCTGAAGGCCCGTCATCGCGACGGACAGACCCTGCTGACGTTTCGCGAAGTCGATCCGCCGGTGGCCGGCGATTCGATTGCCGCCGGGGCCCTGAGGCAACTGCGCCGCGATCTTGACCAGGAGAAGAAGGTCCGTTATCGGATCTACCGTTCGCCGCAGCCGATCACGTCGCTGGCAGGGCTGCGGCCGATCGCCGAGGTGCCGCCGTTGACCTGCTGGAACACCGACTATTACGGCGCCGACCCGAGACCCGAGCAGCCGGCGCTGCGCTACACGGTCGAGGACGGTCGCCCGCCGGTGGCGCCGGGAACCGGCATCGTCGCCCACAACCCCGAGCAGGCCGGCGAGGGTTGCTACGCGGTGACCGTAGTGATCGACGGGCAGGAGAACACGTCGCTGGGGCCGTCCAATGCGCCGGCCGAGGCGGTTCGCGAGACGGTCGGCCGGGGTGTGCCCGTGTTGCAGCGGATCGAGAAGCCGGAGCGTTTCAGTTACGTGGACGACCCCACGCTTCACTATTACGTTCGCTGGGAGTCGTCGCCCAACTGCGCCGTGCAGGGCAGACCGTACGACTACCTGGTCGCGGTTCCGCCGAAGCCGGCCAGGCCGGCGCCGGTTGGCATCCACCTGCACTGTTGGGGTGGAAGCCTCAATGGCGGTTACGGCTGGTGGTATCAGGCCGAGCAAGGTCACCTGCTCGTCGCTTCGAACCAGATCCCTTACGACTGGTGGACCGGGTATCACGAGCGATACTTCGAGGGGCCGCTGGACGAAAAGACCTGGAGGCAGGGCGTCGTGCGACCCTATTCCCAGACGCGGATGCTCTCGTTCCTCGACTGGGTGGCCACCCGCTGGGACGTCGACCTCAGCCGCACCCACGTGGCCGGCAACTCGATGGGCGGTTCCGGCTCGCCGATGCTGGCGATCCGCTTTCCGGAACGGATCGCCTGGGGTGTTTCCTGGGTGGGGGTCCACAACCCGTCCCAATCGCCCGGCTTCCGAGGCTCCTACGAAGGCGTCTACGGCAAGCGGTCCTGGGACCTTCGGTTCGAGGACGGCACGCCCGTGTGGAACCACTTCAACGACGCCTGGTATCTGAGGGAGCACCCCGAGAAGGAAATCGGGCTGATCTGCTTCTCCAACGGGAAGAACGATAGCGGTATCGGCTGGCCCCAAGCGGCCGAGTTCGCTCGGGCGCTGCAGGAAACCAGGCGGCCGCACGTCTTTGTCTGGGGCCAGAGCGGCCACGGACAGCGGGCGAGGCTGCCGGTCTCGCTGAGCGATCGCCTGATGCCCATGGATCTGCGCACGGACCAGAGCCTGCCGGCGTTCACCGGTTGCAGCCTCGACGACGAGCCCGGCAACGGCGACCCGGGTGACGGCGACTCCGAAGGCCAGCGGAACCTCTATCTGGCCTGGCGGACCGACGACATCGTGGATCGGGCCGACCGCTGGGAGATGACGGTCCGGCTGATCGAGCAGGCTCCGGCCGAGGCGTGCATGGTCCATGTGACGCCCCGCCGGCTGCAGCGACTGAAGCTTCGCCCCGACCAGCAGGTCCAGTGGGCCAGCGTACCGCCGGGCGAGAGCCGGGCAACGCAAACCGGCCAGGCGACCGCGGACCGCCACGGGCTGATCACACTGGAAGACGTCCAGGTTACGAAGTCCGGCAACCGACTGGTGCTTACGCCTTGAGGACTGGCAAGAGAACAAGTCGGGTATGCATGAATAGAGGAGCCTTCTTCAGCAAGCTCACGCCGGGTGGCTATTGTTTGGTCGCCCCATAGCGTTCGGCCATCCGCGCCGCGCGCTCGGCGACGATCTTGCGCAGCTTCGCCGGCTTGAGCGCTTCGGCCTGGTCGCCGTAGCCAAGAATCCACCAGGAGATCTCGTTCAGGCCCGACACGGTCACGCGAAACACCAGCGTGCCGTCCGGCTGGCGTTCCAACCGCTGTGTCTTGTGCCAGGCCACCTCGGCCACGTTCTGGGCGACCATCTTGTCGAAGCGAATCACGACCTCGTAATCGCGCCCCCGCTCGGGGATCATGTGCCAGGCATTGCGCAGATAGCGCTCGATCGAGAACCCCCGAGGGATCTGGAAGCCGTCTTCCAGCGGCTCCAGCTCGAGGATGCGGCCGACGTTGAACGTCCGCGTGCTGCGGTGCAGCGACGAACGGCCCACCACGTACCAGCTCCGCCGGCTGAAGAAGAGCCGGTACGGGTTCAGCCGCGTGCGGATCTTCCTCCATTCGGTCAGGCTCTGGTAGCGAATCCGCACGCTCCGGCGCCGGCCAATCGCTTCGAGCAGTTGCTCGTAGATCGGCCGGTGCTCGGCCAGCGGATTGCTCGGCGGCGGTTGGATCTGCACCGCGTCGGCCAGGTTGCGCACCTCCTGGCGGAGCTTGGCCGGCAAGGCGTTTTCGAGCTTGACGGCCGCCGTGCGGGCGGGGCCGAAAAAGGGCAGCCCCGACCGGTCGCCCAGCTCGTGACACAGAATGATCAGCGAGAGGGCTTCCTCGGGCGTGAAGGTGGTCGGCGGCAGATAGAAAGCACTGGATATCTGGTACCGCTCGCGCCGTTCGTCATAGGACAGCGGCACGCCCGACTGCCGCAAGGTGTCCAAGTCGCGAAAGATGGTCCGCCGGCTGACGTTGCAGGCCCGCGCCAGCGCCTCAGCGTTGTACCCCGTTCCAGCCTGAAGCAGGCCGATCACTTCCAGCAGCCGGTGCAATCGCGACAGATTCATTCCAGGTGCCCGAGCTTTCGGATTTCGCCCACTTGTTCTCGGCGGTTTTCTTCGAAGAGACGGCTCCCGGCGCCTCGGCCTTCTCGGCCGCCCGCCGGAAAACGGCACTTTCGATCGGCGACCAGCGGTCGGCCAACTCGGGCCCCTTGTCGGGCTGCGGCTCGGCGGGCTGCGACTCCTCGACCGTCGCCGAGGCCATCGGCTCCGACTGGAGCGGTTTCGGCGGGGCCGGCGCCGGCTTGAGCGAGTCCGGTCGTTCGCCGAGCGGCTCGGGGGCCGGCGTGGGGATCCTCTCCGGCATTCCCTCTTCCGTTTCGTACTCGCCGTCGTAGATCACCTCGCCGGCGGAGGCATGCTGCTGGTAGGCGCCGCGGCTAACCACTTTCGGCCGTGTGAAGCCGTAGTCCAGGTAGAAGCCGGCATCGCGGGCGCGGGCGCGCCGGCGTGCATCGAAGTACGCCTTGCCGGGCCAGGGGCCTTCGGCCAAGTAGACTCCGTTGTACTCCAGGAGTGAGCCCTTGCGGAAGTGGACCTGGGCGATCGACTTGTTGTATTCGACCAGCGTGTTGTAGTAGTCGCTTTCGGCCTCGGCCAGCCGGCGTTGGGCGTCGAGCACTCGATCCAGCGTGCCCTCGACCACGCCGGCCTCGTACTTCGCTTCCGCCGTTTTCACTTCGTCCTGCGCGGCGATCCGGCGGTTGAAGTTCGTCTGGCTGAGCACCACATTGGCTTCCGCGTTGCGGACGGACCAGGCCAGTTGGTGCGAGACCTCCAGCTCCATCTCTTGAAGCAGGGCCTTCTCCCGGGCGAGGTTGAGTTGGGCGTGGCGGACACCGGCCAACTCCTTGCGGAAGCCGATCGGCAGACTGAATTCCAGGCCCATGCCCCAGTTCTGATAATCGCCGTGGAACATCGACTGGTAGGAGTTCGACCCGGTCACGAACGGATCGCCCGTCCCTCCGCTCGACTCAATCAGCTTGTTGCCCAGCCCCTGCCACTGGTACATCGCCGAGAAATCCAAACGCGGCAGGAGGTAGTTCTTCGCGGCGATCAGCTCCAGCTCGCGCCGCTTCACCAGCCATCGCTGCTCGCGGAGTTCCACGGAACGGGAGAGCGCCTCGGCGTGGCTGTCATACCAGTCGAAGACGACTTTGGCGGCGGTCGGCTCGTCGGCCGGGCGAATCAACCGCCCGTCGGTGGCGGCCAGGCCGATGATGTATCGCAGATTGCTCTCCGCCTTGTAGAGGTTGTTCAGCGCCTCTTCCACGGCCCGGCGGAACAGGAAGTACTGGTTTCGGGCCTGGGCCTCTTCGGCCGCGTCGCCGGTGCCGATGACGAACTTGGTGTAGATCTGCCGCCAGGTTTGCAGTCCGCTGTCACGCCCGGCCACCACCGCGTCGAGACTGCGGTAGGCCAGATAGAGGTTCCAATAGGCCACCTCGACCTCGTTGACCAGATCCCGCACGCCGGCCTCGAAGTCGGCCAGCGAGATGTCGGTGTTGATCCGCGCGATCATCACGCCGTTGTTGTAGCCGGGGATGGCCCCCGGGCCGGAGATGCGGTTGTACTGGACGCCCGCCCCCTGCAACAACGGCTGGGTGAACTCGCCGCGGAGCTGCGTCGTCCAGTCGCTCGGGTAACGACGAATGGGGCTGTTGCTGTCGGTGTAGAGCAAGTCATGCGTGAAACTGAAGACGCCGCCGGTGGCGGCCCTCTTCGACACGCGGGCCTCGAAACCTCCGTTGTCCTCCTGGCTGACCCGCGAGAAGATGGCCTCGATGTCGGCCGTGTTGTTGCGGGGTTGGTCGACCTTGGACCAGCCGTGGGTTCCGCTCCCTCCCACCGGGACCACGCCGCCGGAGAATTGGGCATCGAACGCCGACAGCGCCGCCTCGACGCCGAAGCGGGGATTGGTCTCGGCAATCGCCGGGTCGAAGACGGTACGGACCGGAGAACCTCGGACCAGCGTATCCGGCATACTCAGGGTCTGACCGCCGGACGAGACGAGTCCCCCCAAGGATCGCATCACCTTGCTGTTAGCCAGCGCGATCTGCACGGCCTCCTCCAAGGAGAGATCCCAGATCTCGCTCGGCTCCGAGTTGCCCAGGGAGAACGGCCGCACCGCCCCGTCCACGTCGCCGAGGCTTTCCTGCTCGACGTCCGGGTACTCGATCTCGGTGGCCACGTCCAGGTAGTGGGAGAGGTCTCCGTCGTCGAAGAGATAGACGGGCTGCTGGGGATGGCATCCGACAAGTCCGCTCAGGACGAGCAGTGCCCAGGATATCGCCGTGGCAAGGTGAGGAAGTCGCCGGCTCATGGAATTGCGTTCCTGTTACGATTGGCTGCCGCGGTCGTGCGTCGGCGAAGGCTCGACGGAGCCTCGGCCGGCGTACCTCCACGTCTGGGGGGTTAGCCGATATGTGCAACGCACCCAATTCCCCCGCCGGAATGGGGCGCAACCCGCGCGGCCCGACCGACGGAGTAATCGGCAAAGTTGATATCGGCAGCCCAATCGATAAACTTTGACGCTTCTTTGCGACCGATAAGGGCAACTGCAATTGCCTAGAATTCCGAAGCTTCCCAGGTATCCGTTAGGTAGCGATAGGATACGCGTACGGCTCGTGGCTACCCTTTTCGTTGGGCTGCCAACGCGATCGGCCCCGGCTCTGCCAGCGGTCCGTGAGAAACGCCTATTGCGGGTCGGCCACCCGCTTCCAGGCGACGGCCAGCCAACCGTCTTTGCAGAGCAATTCTACAGGCTCCATCTCTCCCATCTTCCTCCACTTACCGGGAAGGACCAACCCTTCGCCGATTAGCTCCTCCTGGAATATCCGGCCGAATCGCCGTTCGAGAAGCGTTTGGATGACGATTTGCCCGGGTGAGAGCCTGCTTTTGCCTGCCGTGAAGCCCGGTGGGAGAATCTGCAGTTCGCCCTGACGCACAGCCTTGAGGCCCTGCGGGCCCCGCGCGATCTGGTAGACGGCCGTCACCTCCATGCCTGGGTGAGGCTTCCCAGCTTTGTAGTATCGCTGGCCGCGGAGGGTGATGCTGAAGCGGCCGTCGTCGAAGGTCACCGAGATGGGCCGATGGCGGGCGAACGTGATGCCCCAAGGCTCTTGGTCCTCGTCGGCCGCCAACCGTTCGGGCAGCTCGCCCAGGATCTCGACAACGGCCGCCTGAAACGCCTCCTCGCGGAGCGTCATGCCCGAGAGCGCATCGGACGCCAGATTGTTGATCAGCGACTCGTGCAGGCGAACCGACAGGTCCGGCTCCCCGGTCAGCGATGGCGGGGCAGTGGGGGCAGCCAACTCGGTGGGGCCGGCCTGAAGTGCCACCACGTGAAGGAAATCCCCGGTGGTGCTGAAGTCCAATCGCTCGGGGAACAGCCGTCGTTGCCGAAGCGGCCTGCGAAACTTCTCGGCCATAGCCCGATTCACCCGATTCATCATCTCGGCCCCTTGGGCGTTTACGCGCCGATTGACCCTCTGCTCGGCGTGCCGCGAGGCAATTTGCTCGGCCGTGGTCTTCTGCTTGCAGGCGCGTTGCCAGGCAATCTGCTCGACCAACCGGCTGGAGCGTTTCGCGCGGATACGGTCGATCTTCGTCCGTGTCGTGGCATGCGACTCGGCCGGCAGCGAACGCAGACCTTCGGTGTCGATCCAGAGCCGCTTGCGCGCGTCGAACACGGTGGTGCCGTGGCTGTAGATTCGCGCCGGGCCGTTGTACCCGACATTGTCCGATTCGGTGGTGCCCAGAAAAATCACGTCCATGGCGGCGCGCTCGGCGTCGGCCACCAGTTCCACGCGAGTCTCGCCGATCGTGTGCCCGGTCCCGCAGATCGTGGTTCCGAGGATTACGTCACGAATCGGAGCCGTGTCGTCGACCGGGCCGGCGATCCCGGCGGCGACCACCGCTTCAGAAACCTGCACCATCAGGTTCGGCCTTGCCAGGTGATGCCGAATGGCCAGCACCAGATCAGGCGCCTGGCTGACCGCGTCCAGCCACGCGATCGCCTGGCCGATTGCCAACGCGTCTTCGGCCGTGGGGTTGGCGATGTAGCTCTCCAGGCGAGCGGCCAGGCCGTCGAGGAGCTGTCCGTAGCCCGTCGCCAGTTCAGGGTTGTCGGCGGCGCGGGCGACCGAAAGGTACTTTCGTAGCGCTTGCCGGGCGTCGCAGAACCGTACCAGCCGCAGCCCGGGGTCCTCGCCATCGAGTCGCTCGAAGGTCTTGTCCAAAACGGTCAGATCGGGTGGGCCGCTACTGCCCAGCTCGGACTGAATTCGGTCCCAATGAAGGTAGGACTTCCACCGGTTTCCCTTCGTCCCGTCTGCGCTGAGCCATCGCTCCAGGCGACCGAGGGCCACCCGCAACCCGGCCCCGGCCTCCTGCAGGTCGGCCGCCGTGACGGGTCGAAAACCGTCCTTGGCGGCCAGGCACGCGGCCGGGAGCTGATCGATCGAGGGCTGGGGAGGTCCGGCCGGTTCGGCGTTGGCGTAAATAACTGCCAATAAGACACTTAACGCGCAAGGGAGGCCCCGTCCGAAGCTAGCCGTGTCGCAATGCATCTGGTGGCTCCTTCTTGGGTGCATCTGCCGGGCGGTCGCCTGCCGGGCGGTCGCCGACAAAGACAGAGCACGGGATCCGATTGCTGTCAAACGGGGATCCCACCGTGAGCAAGCCGTCTTCGACTCGTCAACCCGGTGAGATCGGAAAAGCCGTTTGATTTTAACTAGCCTACCAAGTTAGACTATTGCTAACAATCGGAACTATCCGCGGATCCGGATGGCGTTGGCAAGAGGCCGTCTGAGGTGCCGCGGCGGGCGATCTCGTTGGCCGCTCGCCTTTCAGCAAGGATAGCTCAATTCTGCCCGTAGCGACTGTGCCTCCGGCGAGCGCCGGCGAAGGCGAACCGTCGAACGAGGCGGACCCACCCCACTGAATTCGTGCTCCGAAGGCAGGAACTTCGGAGGATTCCCACCACGGATGGCACGGCCGCCATGAGGCGGTCGGAGACATGCAGACGCTGTGCGCCTACTGAGGAAAGCCCCTATGAACCATCTGTTTCCTGCTCGTTCCATTTTGCCGATGTTGCTGCTTGGCTTGGCCATCGCGTCGGCTTTGCTGTCGGCGGCACCTGCTTCCGGGCGGGAGCCGGCCGACCAGTCGGACAGGGCGGACACGGAAGTAACATGGCACGCCGACTACGGACAAGCCCTGGAAATCGCCCGGAAGCAGGGCAAGATGCTGCTGGTCGTCTTCTACCGGCCCGGCAACGGCTCGTCCGAGGATCGGTTCGAATCGACGGTGCTGCACGACCCGGCCGTGCTCAAGCGGCTGCAGCGGCACGTGTGCGTGAGGCTGCCGCTGGACACGCGGATTCGCTGCAACGGGAAAGAGATCTCGCTGCTGGCCCATCGCAGTTTCGCGCGGCTGCGAGGCAAGCCGGGAATGGCCGTCCTCGACTTCGTTCAGCGGGAGGCGCCGTACTACGGTTGGGTGGTCGGGGCAGTCCCGTTGGCTTCCGACGGCGGCCCTTCGGCCGACCAGACGGCGATTTTGCTCGATCTGCCGCCCGGCACGCTCGACGAGCGCATGAAGATCTATGCCTCTCGCACGGCCGTCGGCGAGACTTCCGGTCGGGAGCACGCGGCAGCGACCGAGGACGTACAGTCGCAGGAGGATTCCGCGACATGGACGGCCGAGGGCTGGCATACCGACTACGACGTGGCCGTGCAGCAGGCAAAGCGACAGAACAAGATGCTCTTCGTGCGGTTCTTCGGCTCGCGACTGAACCTGCGTTGCCGACGTCTCGACACGGTGACCCTGGCCGATTCGGCGGTGCGCGAGCGGCTGAAGGACTACATATGCGTGCGGCTGCCCGTCGGTGCCACGGTCGAGGCCGAAGGCGAGAAGACCGCCATGCCCCGTCATCGGGCCTTTGCGGAAATGCGAGGCCGGCCGGGTGTGGCGATCCTCGACTTCGTCGAGCCCGAATCAGATTCGTACGGCCGCGTCGTCAGCACGTTTCCTCTGGTGATGGGTCTCTCGTACACACCCGCGCAGATGAAGGTCATTCTCGGCCTGCCGCGAGGCACGCTCAGCCAGCGGACGATGATCTATGCCGTGCGCACCCATCCGGACAGGCCGGCCAGCACACAGGGCCAGATCGACACCTTCCTGCTGGAACAGGCCGCCAGCCATTCCGCTTACCAGGCGCAGATCCGGCTGCAGGGGCATCACCGCTGGGAAACGCGGATCCACCAAATCAAAGCCAAGTTGCCGCCGAACATGACGGCCGTCGAGGTCTGTGCCCAGAGCTGGCCGGGCGAAGGCATCGTCGAAGCGGCCATCGGCTGTGTCTTCTGCTGGCGCCAGTCGTCGGGACACTGGAACGCGGTCCGCGCAAGGCAACCCTTCTACGGTTACGACATGAAACGCGGCTCGAACGGGATCTGGTACGCCACGGGCATTTTTGGGAAGCACTAGCTCCTGCCCGTCGAGGGCTCCGCCTTGCTCTGCCTATCATTCGAACGCCGCTGGTACGGCCGGGAGATCCTTGGTTAACACGCACGGCGTGGTTCGTCCGGCCTTGGTGGCATCGAACGGCTGGAAGTCCAACCCCAGCGCCGGGGAGTCATCTTTCAGTCGGAAATCGTCTTTCCCGGGGTCCTTGAACTGCGGATCGGCGACCTTCGAGTGCAGGTCCTGCTTTCGCCGCTCCTGCCATTGATCGAGCGTCAGCCCGCCGGGAAACGCTACCGGCTTGCCCGCATGGAAGTAGAGGTTGTAGTCCATGCGGAAGTTGTCGTCGTTCCAATTGCTGCCCAGCAACGGGCTGTCGTTGTCCCAATAGACGATGTTCCGCTCGAAGAAGAACGAGAGGTGCTCCTCCGCCCGCGTCCGCTGGATTTGGTGGAGCGTGCCGAAGGCCAGGATGTTGTTCTCGATGCGGTTTTCCTTGCCGTAGTGCTGATGAAAGCCGCCGCACTTGCAGCGGTAGACCAGGTTGTTTTTCATCACGATGCCGGTGGATCCCTCGTCGGTGTACAGGCCCCAGCCACCATAGTCGAACGACTGCACGTCGTGGAAGTGGTTGTCGTGGACCACGGTGCCGGGCGAGACGCCCAGCGTATAGATGCCGCCCATGTCGCTGAGCACGCCCTGGCCGATGGTGTGGACGTGGTTGAAGCCGACGTCGTTATGGTGGGCGTGGCTTGGAGCGTAGCCCCAGGTCCAGCCCACCGATAAGCCGGTGTAGTAGAGATCGAAGATGTCGTTATGCTCGATGACGTTGTAGGGTGAATGGCCGATCCAGACGCCAACGGCCGCTGGGTGCAAACGCCCCCCATGAGCGATCAGGCAGTTGCGGACCGTATGGTGTGAGACGATCGCCTCCTCGCTTTGAGGTACCTGTTGCACGTCGCCCCATGAGCCGGACGCCGCGTGGCCGATTTTCACGCCGCCGGCGCCCAGGTCGAACAGTTCGCAGTCCTCCAGGCGGTTATGCCGACAGCCGGGGCCAAAGGCGATCGCGTAGCCGCCCGTGTGCCGCACGCAACAGCCGTGAAGCACCACGTGCCGGGCGCCCATGGCCGCCACGGCCGAGGCCAGCCCGATCTCGGCCTGGGGGAACGCCTGGCCGTCAGCCGGCAGCAGCCAGTTCGTGTGGGCCAAGGTAAGGCCCTTGAGTTGCACGTGCTCGACCCACCGCTGCTGCTGCCCGTCGCCGGCGAAGATCAACAACTGCTCAAGCCGAGGGGCAATCGCGACGGTGTCCCGTGGCGTCTCGCCCGGCATCGGGACGTAGGTCAGCCGGCCGCTGGGCCGATCCAAGTACCACTGGCCGGGCTGGCCAATCGCCTCGCGGACGTTGACGACCAGGAAACGATGACCCTGGATGTACTTGCCCCACCAGCCGGAACTGCGGGTCTGCCCGGTGAAGGTAACCACCCCTTGCTCGGCGTCAATCGAGGCAATCCGCATCCGCGAAGCCGACCATTGATGGAAGGCCATCACCTCGATGTCTTCCAGGTTCGCCCAATCGGCATTGAGCTCGTCGCCCGAAAAACCGAAGCGGTCGTGCCCGTTGCCCCCGGTCTTCGGCGAAGGCGGGACCTCCTTGGCGATATGGTAGTAGCCGGTCTGCGGAAGCCGGGGACGAAACCGCCGCTGGTCGTTGACGAAAAGCTGGGCGAAGGTCCAGCGGCCGCTTTTCACTCTGTCGAGTTCGGCGGACCAGCGGCCGTCGTCGTCCACCTTCCAGTCGCCGATGGCCACGCCCCCGCTGAGGACCGGCCGCTCGCCGGCGTATGCCTGATAGACGACGGGAGCCTGCTGCGTACCGGAGTCTTCGGGGCCAAACGTGATCGGACGGTCGAGGAAATAGGTCCCGCCGCGGATCGAAACCACGATTGGCCGGGCGCGGTCCGGCTGGCCCTTCTTCAGCGCCCGGACGGCGTGCCGAGCACCATCGACGGTGGCCAGCGGGCCGTCCGTCCCCTCGGAGTTCGGCTCGGCCAGGGTTCCAGACCACTGGTCGTTGCCGATGGTGGAAACGAAGAAATCGGCATCGGCCCGGGCTTCGGGCGACAAGACCGTGGTGGTGGCAACCGCCAACAGAAGCAGGGTAGCAGCGAGTTTTCCGTGGTGCATGGGTGGTCTCCGGTGGGGCTTGGTGTGCTGGATTGGCTTGAACGGCATGATGGTCCGCGTAACGCCGGCCATTATACACCAGCGGCCGCGATCATACACCAGCCCCGCTCTACGCCTGCAGGTCGTCCAGCGGCGGACGCCACAGCGGGAGCCGAGGGAAGAGCACACGCGCGGCCTGGAGGGACAAAGCGGTCGACGCCTTCACCAGACCCGCGGCGGACGCGCATTTCCAATCGAGTTGCCCGAGCACCAGTCGCGTGAAATCGGCCACATTCATCTGCAGATAGCTGCGGCCCAATCGCCGCGAGACCACTCGGACGTTCTGCGAATTGACTTGCACGCAGTACTTCTTGCCCTCGACCAACAGGCCCAATTCCAGCGGGCGCGCCAAGCCGGCTTCGTCGGCACGACGTCGGAACTGGCCTTCCAGGTGGCGCAGAAGCTTCAACGGTTCCAACAGCCGGGCCATGTAGACCTCACCGCAGTCGGATTCGCGGTGGTAGTTTTGGCCGCCAGCGGCGCGAAACACCTTGTGCAGCGAACCGCTCTTTGGCCCATGCAGCACGATTCCGTGACGGTCGTGCTCAATGGCGTCGCCGCAGCAGCGCGCCAACAACTCGGCCGCGGCCCGGCGATGGTCGGGATCGGCCAGGACCTCGATGATCTTCTCGCCCCGGGTCACGGCATAGCCGACGATCCGCGTATTGACTTCCTCCAACTCCAGCAGATCGGGGCCGTCCAGCGCGACGTAGATCTGGTCGTACGCCTGGCGGCGCACCAGCCATTGCCAGTAGGCTTCGGTCCGCTCCAGCCGGCCATACGTCGCTTTGATGTTCTGGTTGTAGATCCGCACCAGAGCGGCCTGTTCCCAGCGTCGCCACGGGCGGATTTGCAGACGCCGCCGCCGGTGCTTGGCCAGCCCCCGATCCAGCAATCCGGACAGCACGGCGCGGGCGTCGGCGCGGCTGTAGTCGTGCCGGCCGCACATGGCCCAACCGGTGCGGCGGAAGAAATGGGGGATCGACGTTCGCAGCAAGCCGATCAAGGCCCCGCTTCGCACCATGTGATTCTCGGCCGCGGCCAGCAAATGGCTGCCGTGGCCCGCACCGCGGCATTCCGGCAGCACGGCCAGGTGGCCGATCCCGGCAGCGGGAATTTGGACGGGGCCGAACTGCATCACGCGGTGGGTCACATGGACGTGTCCGGCGATTCGATTGCCGAGCTTGATCAGCAGCCGATCGTGCGGTTCGTAGAAGGGGTCCTCCAGCGAGGCCCTGAATTCGTTCCGCGTCGGCCCCTGAAAAACGCCAGTCAGGAAGAAGAAGATGGCAGGATGATCGCCGCCGCCGGCCGGAACCAACGGCATCCCGCTTCGGCGGCGGCGCTGCCTGTCTGCCCTTGCGGCGGGCATTGACGAAGAAGCTCCAGTGTCCATCGGCGCGAATCCCTTCTTTGAGCGCGGAACGATCCGTCACCGGCTTGGAGTCTACAGAAATCCGAGGTGCTTGCACAGCGCCGGTGCCACCAGCCCGGACATCGCGCAGCGATCGCTGCTGTCCCTCGCCTGTATCAGACCACGTTCAGCGGCTGTTGGGAAGTAACCGCCGCAGGAATTCCCGAAAAGTGCGCTCCGGATAGAGGCAGAATCCATAGTCGCGCCGGCCCAGCACGTTTTCGGCCTGCAAGGCGCGTGCCATTTGGGCCTGCCGCCGCAACAGTTGTTCCCGCCGCTGGGCGACCCAAGGCTGCAACGCCCGGTTGATCTGGCGGATCGCCCGGCAGCGGGCACGCGCGTTCTGGGGAGTTTGACCTGTCTGGGTCCACCGAAGTTTGGCGGCTACCAACGCATTTGGGTCGTCTGTCACCCGTTCATAGCATGCACTGCTCAGATCGACGTACCGTTCGGGATGGTAAACGAGTTGACGCAACTGCTGGCGGATAACCTGAGCGTGTTCAGCCGTCGCCCGCGGGCGCTCGATCGGCAGGTGCAGCGTGCCCGAGAGGATCATGAAACCCGGCGGCTTCAGCCCGAACAGCCGTTCGATCAGGGCGTCGGTGACGTGATCGTACTTCGCCCCGCCGATGCCATGCACGAACAGGTCGCCCAACACGAGCCGAGCCCACAGTGTTGTAATCAGCGCCCGAGAGCGGATCTTCACGCCCCGGCGGCGGAGCCCGGCAAGTTGCTCGACGGCCGCCGCCGCGTCCCGACTGCCGCTTAGCGCGAGTTCGCTTTTCCAGCCATGCCCGTTGGACAGCAAAAGGCCATCGTTTCGGCGTCGGGCAAACAGCGGCCGGCGTCGGGGATCTTCGGCCGAGAACACCCACAATGGGGATTCCAGCCACTCGCCGTCGGCCGACAAGTCGGGCACCGGATGGGCCGCGCTGCGGATGCGATGCACCTGGCGATACTCCCGAACCGTCTGGTTATAGGTCTCCCGAACCTCCGGGAGCCGGGCCAACAAGTGTGCCGCAAACCAGCCGAACGGCTCACCGTCGCACACCCGACTCTGAGGGATCTCCAGCGTTTGCAGCCCCCATTGCCCTTCCAGCCGGTGTCGGGATTGGGCCAGGCATGCCCCCAACTTGGCGGTTTGCCGCATTTGCTCCCGTGCCAGCGGCCAGTACACGTCGATCATCGGATCGGGGACCAACGTCGACAGGCGCTCCGCCACGCGGCGGCCGAATTCGGCAAACAGCTCGCGATCGACGACCTTCCGCTGTTCGTACGGGACCTTCGGCATCGAGCGGTCGAAGGCAACGGCCTCGACGTGCGGCTGTGCGACCGACCCGGAAGGCACGCTCAGCGACGTTTCCTTGATCGTGTCGCTGTCGATCAGCAGGTTGACGGCCACCGCCCCGTGGCGCCGGGCAAGAGCACCCAAAGCGAAGTTTTTCAGCCAAACACCTGGGTGAAACAGTTGTGGCTGGTGCCCGGCCAGGAAGATCAACCCCGTGGCGTCCGCCGCCTCCACGTCGCGATAGGCCGTAGTCCACTGCCGGGCTTCGTCGAGCAGTTCGCGGCGGGCCTGCCCCGCGAGCTCGGCCAGCGAACGCCCCTGAACATCGTAGGCATATGTGCCGCGAAGTCGAACGTTTTCTTCAACCAACGAGGCGATTTCGTCAAACGGCGGCTCGATCAGCGCCGTGCCGTCTTCCCGCGGGACACGCAACGGCCGATATGCGAGTTGCCTCGGACAGACTGCCATGCGGCCAGGTCTTTCATGCATCACGGGGCCGCTGAGCACGAACACGAGACCGCCGCGAAATGCGGCCGAGTTCCGAGGGCCTTCCGCAACACTTGTCGGTACACGTCCAGCCGAACTTCGGCCTGATCCAGCGACCCTCCGAAGGAGCGACGCTCGTCCAGATAGATCAACGGGACCGGCAACTCGACGATTCGCAGCCCCAACTCGGCCGCCCGACCCCAGAACTCCAACGGCATGGCGTAGCCGGTCTCGGTCAGCTCGATCTGGGCGACCGCCGGAACTCGGTAGGCCTTGAACCCGCAGAAGGCGTCGGTCAGACGCAGCCCTAACCGCTGGTTCAACTCCTCGGTAATCAATCGGTTGATCCGACGGCGGTCGTCGGGGGGCCGGCTGTCGCCGCGAAACCGCTGCAGATAGCGGCTGCCCGAGACCACGTCGGCCTGAGCACAGGCCTCGATGAAACGGGGAATCCGCTGCGGTTCGTGCTGGCCGTCGCAATCGATCGTCACCAGCACGTCGTACGAGCCGGCCGCGGCATACTCGAACGCTGATCGGACGGCCGCCCCATATCCCCGGTTTTCAGGGTGGGTAACGACCTGAATGTCGTTCCGCGCGGCCAACACCGCAGAGGTTCCGTCAGTCGAGCCGTCGTCGACGACCAGGACTTCGCGGCTATAGCGCAGGGCCTCGTCCAGGACCTCTGCGACGTGGTCAACCTCGTTGTAGACGGGCAGAGCCGTCAGCATTCGCTCGATCATGCCATTATTGTAGGTCGTCGACCGGGAAGGAAAAGGGGGACGGCAAAACAGGGATGATGGGATCTTGGCAGAAGATGCCTGGTCTGCGGGGCGGTGGTGCGCGCCCGGCGTTTGGGCAGAATGCCGTCTTGTTCTGCGCCGTCGGCGGCCGGAGACCGAATGGCCTTACCTGACGAGTCGGCTGGAGATTCTGATACTCCGCCGCGGCCGGTAGCCGAAAAGTCTCGTTGGCACTTCGATTTACGTCGATTAGAATAAACACGATACAAGTGGATTCTGTCCGGGCATTTCGGCGAGCAAGGCCCCCGATTGCTTGCGTATGGATGTTTGCATTGTGGATGATCCAGGGCAACCAACGGGAGGCCGGACAGGTCGGGCTCCCGTTGGTCGCCCTCGCGCCTTGAGTGTGAAAGCGTCAATAAGCTTCGGTGAGACAACAGGTTTCGTCCAGCTGGATAGCCCCGTATGGCACGCCCGTCGGCCGCTGGCTGATCCCGAACCAGCGAAGAGCTTCAGACCAGCAGCGAGGGTTTCCCAAGTGGTTGGGCCCAAGACGGAGCACGGCCTGGACACATCGCACCAACGATCGGCTTCGATGTGCGACGGGGGGCCGACGCGCGGGCTCTGCCCAATGACCCGTCATCTACTAACCATTGTAGCCACGGCCCCGATACGGCCTCGCTGCCGGCCCGCTATTGACGTTTGCATTGCGAATGATCAAGGCCGCCCAACGGGAGGCCGGGAAACTCGGGCTCCCGTTGCTCGCTTTCGCGCATTGACTGTGCAAACGTCAATAATGAGGTGAGGTAAGCGTTTCTGATGGCACGCAAACGAGCAGCCAACTCCAGACGTGAGATCTCTCCCGCACTGATCGACACGGTCTGTCGTCGGTTGTCGCAGAACAAGCGGGTTCGGCGAACGCTTCCGGACAAAGGGCGCCTGCACATGGATCGGCAATTGCCTTTCCTGTGCGTCTACCGCCGTCCGCCCGGCACGGACGATTTGGGCACGGAGCGGCTCGCCAAGGGCGAAGCGTCGTACCTGATTGCGCCTGGATCGTCAAAGCATCGCCGGGCCGTTTCCAGCCTGGTGGTCCGCCTCGGGAAGACGATGCTGGCGGAATTTGGGGCATTTCTGATCGTGGAAATCTGGGCGGGACCCAGCGGGAGCCAGTCGGCCGACCCGGCCGTTCCCTCCGTGCCTCCAGCGTTCCAGGTCGTGGCTCCCCCCACTGGGACGCTGGCCAAAAGCCTCGACGTGCTGGCGCGCCGGCTCAGACGTATCCGCGTGCTCAAGCAGGCCGTTGAGGTCGAGGTTGTCGACGACCGCCGGCCCGCTCCGCCGGGCATGCCGACGCTGGTCAGCCCCCGGGACGCGGCCGGCCTGGGTCTTTTCACCGTTGGGTTGGTGGTGCCGCCCGTCTATCGCGATCTGAAGACGGGCGCCGAGTTCCCCCTTCTGATGCGGCAGTTTCGCCGCAGTCTGGGGCAGGCGCTCCGACAGACATTCTATCGCTTCACGCTCTCGCAGACCACGCACAGACCGCCCCACTACCACGAGTTGGGGCGACGTGCCGTGGTCAGAGCCGTCTGGGAAATCGACGGGCAGTTGGCCGAGGTCAGCAACGCCTTCGATTTCCTGCTGCAACTGACACCCGTCAATGCGGACGATGCCTGGCAGGGGTTTAGGCAGGCCGGGTTCGAGCGAGTCCCGGAGTTCCACTATCGCCCCACGCCCTTCGATCCGTCTCTGCTCAAACGTCAGCTCTATCAGATCCCCATCGAGCGAGTGGAAGACCCGGCACTGCAGCACGTTTTTCAAGAGAAGCAATGGGAGCTGGACCGCAAGATCACGATGCTTGCCGAGCGCGATACGCCGCGGTTCCTCTACGGCAGCCTCCAGCTCTACGGCGGCGTCGAGGACGACTTGCTCCAGCTTGCGATTGAACTGCTGAAGCGGTTGCCGCAAGAACCGAATCGCCCGTCGGCCAAATCGCCGCTCACCGCCAAGGCGTTCGCGGAGCGGGCGAGAGCGGAATTCGAGTACTACCGAGCCAAGTGGCCCGATTTCTCTCCGCGAGTGGAAGTCACCGGCCGAGTCGTGGGGATCATGGTTTCGCGGGGAGCGCTGCTGATCAATCGCAGCACGACCGTGCCTCCGTCGCGTGTCGAGGCGCTCTTGCAGCACGAGGTCGGCACGCACTTGCTGACGTATTACAACGGCCGGGCACAGCCGTTTCGACAGCTCTACTCGGGCCTGGCGGGCTACGAGGCGCTGCAGGAAGGGCTCGCGGTGATGGCCGAGTATCTGGTCGGCGGCCTGGACCATCCGCGAATGCGCCAGTTGGCTGCGCGGGTCGTGGCCGCCCGACGGTTGACCGAGGGTGCCTCGTTTGTCGAGACCTTTCGTACGCTGCACCACACGTATGGCCTGCCGCAGCAGAGCGTATTCAAGACGACCATGCGCATTTACCGCGGTGGAGGATTCACCAAGGACGCCATCTACTTGAGAGGGCTTCGGCAGATCCTTAAGTACCTGGGACACGGCGACGACCTGAAGCCGCTCTGGGTGGGTAAGATTGCGGCAAGTCAGGTACCGATCATCAAGGAGCTTCTCTTCCGCAAGGTATTGCACGATCCGCCGCTGCGACCACGGTACATGGAGAGCATCGCAGCCGCTGAACGGTTGGCCACTTTGCGGACGCGAGAGTTGGGCATCCTGGACCTGGTGAAGTAGGCGGCGCGCTTCGCGAGTCCCAACCCGGTGCCGGAAGGAATCATGCGAATCGGATTCGTGGTCAACGTGATGGACAGCGGCGAGGTCGGAGCGACGACTTATCGTCTGGCCGCCGAAAGCGTTAACCTGGGACACGACGTCTGGGTCATGAGCACCGGGAACTTCTCCTATAATCCCGACGACACCGTCGGCGCTTTGGCGCGCACGGTGCCGGGTGGCCGCTATACGCCGCGCCGGTTCCTCGACACTCTGAAGACCCGCCGAGCAATCGAACAGTGGATTACCGTGGACGACCTGGACGTGCTCTTGCTGCGCAGCAATCCCTCGGTGCAGCGTCCGTGGGCCCAGGCGGCCGGGATCCATTTCGGCCGGCTCGCCATGCGCCACGGCGTGATCGTGTTGAACGATCCCAACGGCTTGGCGAAGGCCATGAACAAGCTCTACCTGCAAACGTTGCCCGAGGAAGTGCGACCGCGGACCCTAATCACACGCGCACCCGCCCGCATCGAAGAGTTCTTGCGGCGCGAAGGCACGCTTATCCTCAAACCGCTCCAGGGCTCCGGAGGGACCAACGTGTTTATTGTCCGGTCCGAACACGCGCACAACCTGGATGAGATCATCGGCGCCGTCAGCCGCGACGGGTACGTGATTGCGCAGGAGTATCTACCGACCGCGGCCGAGGGCGATACGCGACTTTTTCTGATGAACGGCGTTCCGCTGCAATACAAGGGCCGACACGCCGCCTTTCGACGCATCCGCACGGGAGACGACATCCGCAGCAACATCCACGCGGGCGGCAGACTGCGCCGGGCCGCCGTGGACGACGCCATGCTGCGACTTGCCGACATGGTCCGGCCCCGGTTGGTCGAAGATGGTATGTTTCTGGTGGGCCTGGACATCGCGGAAAACCGGTTGATGGAGATCAACGTCTTCAGCCCGGGCGGTCTTGGGAGCGCCCAGAGGTTCGAAAAAGTCAATTTCTCGCGCGCCGTCGTCGAGGCGCTGCAGCAGAAGGTCCAGTACATGAAATCCTATCGAAGGAACTTCAGCAACGTGGAAGTGGCGACGCTGTAGCTCCGCGCGCCGCGCAGTCGAGTCTGGAGACCGTCGCCGACCGGACGTCCGATCTCCCCGAATCTCGGCGGCAACCAGAACGGACAATCTCAGATTCAGGAGGAGACCATGAGAATCGGTTTTATCGTCAACGACGTGATGACGGAAGAGGCGAGCTTCACGACGGTCCGCCTCGCCTGTGAAGCGATCAACCACGGACACGAGGCGTTCGTCTTTGGTGTGGGAGACGTCGCCTACGACCCGGACGAGTTCATCCGGGCTCGTGCCCGCACCGTCTCCAAGAAGTCGTACAAGTCCCATGTGACGTTCTTGCGAGACTTGCAGGGCCCCAAAGCCGACAGGCAGCGCATCACCGTCGACGAGTTGGACGTCTTGATGCTCCGCAACGTTCCGTCCGACGACTATATCAAGCGGCCCTGGGCCACGAACGCGGCCGCCGAGTTCGGACGCGTTGCCATGCGGCACGGCGTCATCGTAGTGAACGATCCAAACGGGCTGGCCAAGGCGTCCAGCAAGATGTACTTCCAGCTATTCCCCGAGGAGGTGCGACCGCGAACTGTGATCACCCGCGACCGGGAGGAGATCAAGGCGTTCGCGCAGAGCGAGGGCACCATCGTGCTGAAGCCGTTGCAGGGGTCCGGCGGAGCGGGAGTGTTTCTGGTCCGTCCGGAAGACGTGCCGAACATCAACCAAATGATCGACGCGGTCAGCCGCGACGGCTTCGTGATAGCGCAGCAGTACCTTCCCGCGGCCCAAGAGGGCGACACTCGCTTGTTTCTGATGAACGGACGGCCCTTGCGCGTGAAAGGCAAGTACGCCGCCTTTGGCCGCGTTCGCAGCGGCGGCGACATGCGCAGCAACATTCACGCCGGCGGAAAGCTCGCCCCCGCTGAAATCGACCACCATGCACTGGCCATCGCCGAGACGGTGCGTCCGAAGCTCGTTCAGGACGGGATGTTTCTGGTCGGTCTCGACATCGTGGGCGACCGACTGATGGAGATCAACGTTTTCAGCCCCGGCGGCCTCGGCAGCGCCCAGAAGTTCACCAAGGTCAACTTCACCAAGTACGTAATTGAAGCACTCGAACGAAAGTCGCACTACATGAAAGCCTACGGCCGAAATTTCGACAATGTCGACATGTGTACTCTCTAGCCACCGCCGAGTCGTGGCCGGCGCGCTCCGAGTCGTGAGCTATGATTAAACTGAGCGCGTGGGACGGTCTGCCCGGCGGCGAAAGCGATTGGCCCCCGAGGAGATGCGCAACGACGGCGGCAGGCGATGCACGATGGTTCTCGTGCTCCGGCTGCCGACCAGCAGGGCTCTTGGGAGAGAACTTATGTACAAGATTGAATCGGCGATCTACGGATTCAAATTGACTTTCTCGGGTTGCATCGGCGTCGGCGAGATGAAGCAGTGGCTCGATGGATCGGAGAGAATCCTGGCCTCGGCTCCTCCGGAGTTCGGGTTGGTCGTGGATATGCGCGACTTGGAGTCGCTGCCGCCCGAAGTCCTGCCGCTGTTGCACGAGGGTCAACGGCTCTACAGGCAGAAAGGGATGCAGCGGTCGGCCGTGGTGCTCAACGACGCCGCGATGACCATGCAACTTGGGCAGATCGCCAAAGACACGAGCACGGATGCTTGGACACGGCATATCGACGCTTCGGCCGAGCGCGACTGGGAAGACGTCGCCGTCTGCTGGGTCGCCGACGGCGTATTCGAGCCCGGCACGCCCGTGCACGTGTAAGCCGAAGAGCGTTGCCAAGGAGCGAGAGTCGGACCGATTCGTTACCCCGAGCAGATCGTTCCGCCTCCTCCCACGCGCTCATCTCTGCTCTTTTCTCCCGTCGCCTATCGAGAAGCGATCGGCCCCGCGACCGTGTTACCGGGGTGCGCCGGGAGTCTGCCTTGAGTCTGGTGGAGGTGATGGCCGGTGACCGGCGCGGTGCTTGACTTGCCCGGCGGCCGCCTCTAAACTCATGCCTGAGGTCGTCGGGAAGCGGTCTTGCGCGGAGCCCCTCGTTCGACCGAGTGTGCCGTCGGCTTCCCCGGAGTACGAGCGTTGTTGCCGTTGCGAAAACCGTAGCAGGAGTGAACGCCATGTCGCAAAAGACGATCGTCTCGCGGCGCAGGTTTCTCGGGGGCGCCGCGGCCGCCGCCGTGGGGGCACCGCAGTGGATTCCCGCTTCGGCCCTGGGCAAAGACGCCGCCGTCTCGCCCGGCAGCCGGATCACGGTTGGGTTCATCGGCACCGGCAGCCATGGCATCGGCCGTGACCTGAGTGGTTTCCTGGCCCAGGCCGACGCCCAGGCGGTGGCCGTCTGCGACGTCGATTCCCGGCATCGCGAGGCGGCCAGGCGCCTCGCGGAGCAGCACTATGCCGAGGCAATGAAGCAGGGCACCTACAAGGGTTGTCGTGCGTACCACGACTTTCGCGATGTGATCGACCGCGATGATATTGACGCCGTCTGCAACGCCACGCCCGACCATTGGCACGTGATCCCGTCGGTGATGGCGATCAAGGCCGGCAAGGATGTCCTCTGCGAGAAGCCGCTGACGCTCACGTTGGCTGAAGGCCGCGTGCTCTGCGAGACGGTGCGGAGATACCGGCCCGTGTTTCAAACGGCCTCGGAGAACCGTTCCATCGGCGTCTACCACCGGATGTGCGAGTTGGTGCGCAACGGCCGGATCGGGGAGTTGAAACATATCGAGGTCGGCCTGCCCGCGGGCCATTCCGTGCAACAGGCCAGCATGGAGTTCACCGATCCGCCGAAGGGTTTCGACTACGACATGTGGCTGGGCCAGGCGCCGTATGCTCCATACTGCCCGGCCCGGTGCCACTGGAACTTCCGCTGGATACTCGACTACTCGGGGGGGCAGTTGACCGACTGGGCCCATCACCTGGTCGACATCGCGCAATGGGGCAATAACACTGAGGATACGATGCCGATCGAAGTGGAAGGCACGGGCACGTTCCCCACCGAAGGCCTCTACAACACGGCCACGCAGTACCACTGCAAATACCGCTACGCCAACGGCGTGACCATGGACGTCGTCTCGAAGGGCCCGTCGCTGAGGTTCGAGGGAACGGAAGGCTGGGTGGGCAACCGGGGCTGGTGCGGGCGGTTGGAGGGCGAGCCCGCCTCCATGCTCGACTCGCAGATGAAGCCGAATGAGATACACCTGTCCACATGCCCCGGCGGTGAAATCCGCAACTTCCTCGACTGCGTGAAATCCCGCAGACCCTGTTACTCGCCCGCGGAAAACGGCCACCGGGCGGCCGGTATCGCGCACTTGGGCAACATTGCCATGATGGTCGGTAAGAAGCTCCAGTGGGATCCCCGGGCTGAACGGTTCGACGACGACGAGGCCAACCAGTTGCGATCTCGGCCGATGCGGGGACCGTGGACGCTGTAGCTCCAACCTCCAGGAAAGCGAACATGGACATCTTCTTCGGTGAGTTGATCGGCACGATGGTCCTGGTCCTGTTGGGCGACGGCGTGGTGGCCAACGTGAGCCTGGTCAAGTCGAAGGGGTACGAATCGGGCTGGATCGTGGTTGCAGCCGGTTGGGGATTTGCGGTGGCGGTCGCTGTTTATGTGAGCGGCTGGGCCAGCGGAGGACACATCAACCCGGCGGTCACCCTCGGTCTGGCCACCCTGCAGAAGGTGCCTTGGGCGGAAGTGCCGGTCTACTTGGCCGGCCAGTTTCTGGGCGCCCTCCTGGGCGCCGTGCTGGTGTGGCTAGCCTATTTACCCCACTGGTCGCAGACGCCCGACGCCGGCGCTAAGCTCGGCGTGTTCTGTACCGCGCCGGCGATCCGCCGCCCGGCCGCCAACTTCCTTTGCGAGGTGATCGGCACGGCCATGTTGTTGATCGGCGTGTTGGGAATCCTCAGCGACCACAACCATCTGGCCGAAGGGATCGGCCCCTATGCCGTGGGCATCCTCGTGCTGAGCATCGGTCTCTCACTGGGTGGCCCGACCGGCTACGCGATCAATCCGGCCCGCGATCTGGCTCCCCGCATCGCTCATGCCTTGCTGCCGATCGCCGGCAAAGGCGGCTCCGATTGGCCCTATGCATGGATTCCCGTCGTCGGGCCGATCGTCGGTGGTGTGATCGGGGCGGTCGTCTACAACGTGGTGTTCTCCGGCCTGAGTCCGCTGCCCACGCCGTAGCGCGACCGCAGCGAGCCGCCAAAGGATGCCCCCGCCTCATGGGGGCCGAATTCGCTCGAGAAGTCACCAGCGCCAGGTCAGCTCGACCGGAAACGACGCCAACGGCTCCGTTTGGTGAATCCCTCAATCAGGGTATGTTCGGGTTCGTTCAATTCTCCAATAATGAGGGTAACTTGTCTATGCTCGGCCGTGGTTTGCGACGAATACTCAGATTGTGCGGCGTACGGGAAGCCTTCCGGCGCTCTGCAGGCTGATTTGGCGTGTGCTAGCATTGAGGATAGGTTGGTAAGCGTGTAAACAGGAGGTAGGGCAGTTGCGCGCGTAACCAGGGCTTCTCTTGGCAATTGAGCAACGGTATGAGCACCGAATCATCTCTCGACCCTCAACTGATCGAACAGACGAAACAGCAGATCCGCTCACTGGTGAGCGAGATTGCCCAATTGTCAAAGGAGGACCTCACCCCAGAGGAGTTCTACGGTCAGTTCCTCACCCGCGTGGTCTCCGCGCTGGCGGCCGTCGGCGGCGCGGTCTGGACCGTCAATGAGGACCGCCGTCTGGCATTGCAGTACCAGATCAACATCCAAGAGACCAAACTTCGCGACAACGAAGAGGGACAGATCCAGCACAGTCGGTTGCTGTACAACGCGCTGCAAACGCCGGAAGGAATGCTCGTACCGCCGCACGCGGGCTCGGGCGACGACAGTCAGGCCGCCAATCCCACCGATTTCCTCCTGGTGCTTGGACCGCTGAAGACCGATTTGGAAACGGTCGGCGTCCTGGAAATCTTCCAGCGCAGCGAGGCCGGTCCCAATACGCAGAAGGGATATCTGCGCTTCATGATGCAGATGTGCGAGTTGGCGGCCGACTTCCTCAAGAGCCATCAATTGCGGCACTTCTCCGACCGCCAGGTGCTCTGGACGCAGCTGGAGGAATTCACTCACGTGGTCCATGCCGCGCTGGATCCCCGCGAAACGGCCTACACGATCGCCAACGAAGGCCGGCGGCTGATCGAGTGTGACCGCGTAAGCGTGGCGATTCGCAAGGGAACCAAGTGCCGGATCGAGGCGGTCAGCGGACAGGACCTCTTCGACAAGCGCTCCAACACCATCCGGCTGCTGGGCAAGCTGGCCTCGGCCGTGGTCGCCACCGGCGATCCGATCTGGTACGCCGGCGACACCCGCGACATGGCCCCGCAGGTCGAAGACGCTATCCAAGAATACGTCGATGAATCGCACTCGAAGAACGTGGCCGTCTTGCCGCTGAAGCGCCCGGAACAAGGCGAGGAAGACGATCCCAAGAAGCGAGACTCGCCGGAGCCGCCCATCGGCGCGCTGATCGTCGAGCAGATCGAAGACAGCCGCGTGCCCCAGAGCATGGTGCAGCGAGTGGAAGTCGTCTGCCGCCACAGCTCGACGGCGTTGGCCAACGCGCTGGAGCACCAGAGCCTGTTCCTGATGCCCGTGTGGCGCACACTGGGCAAGGCCAAGTGGGTCTTGCGCGCCCGCACCCTACCCAAGACGCTCACCATCACCGGCCTCGTGCTGGCGTCACTGGTGGCCTTGGCCGTTTGGCCGGCCGATTTCAAGATCCAGGCCAAGGGCACCCTGGAGCCGGTGATCCGCAATGATGTCTTCGCGCGAATCGAAGGCGTAGTCGAAGACGTACGCGTCGAACACGGCGACGTGGTCTACACGACCGACGTGGCGGACCAGGTCGAGGGCGTGCTCCGCAAGCAGTTCGTTACCTCGCCGGCCGTCTTGGTCGACGCCGACGTGCTCCACGTGATCCGACAGACGATGCTCGCCGCGGGCATCGACGCGCAGACTGCGAGGAAAACCGTCGAGGCCATACGCATCCGGCACGGCGGGCGCGACGTTTCGGCCGGAGAGTTGATCGAGAGCGTGCGGCAGAACATGAACGTCCTGCTGGTCCAGCTTCGCCCCACCACCGAATTGAAGGTAGCGATCGAAGACCTTGAGGGCCGGCGCGATGCGACCACTAAGGAGATCAACAAAGACCTGCAATTGTTGGGCTCTGGAGGAACGTTGACGCGAGACAAGAGGGCTGAGGTCTCCGGAGACATTGCAAAGCTCAGGGTGGAGCTCGCAAACTATGAGGAGCAGCTTGAACTGTACGACCGTCAGTTGGAGGACCTCAAGGTCACAAGCCCGATCAACGGCCAAGTGGTTACGTGGGACCTCTACGACCGACTGAATCGTCGTCCCGTGCAGCGTGGCCAAGTGCTGTTGCGGGTAGCCGATCCTTCCGGCCCCTGGCGGGTGGAACTCCAGATGGCCGATGACCGCATGGGACACATCCGCATGGCCCAGCAGGCAATGTACGACCAGTTGCGCGACAAGCTCCGCGAGGTGACCCGCAAGAGGCAGGCGGACGAACCGGAGCTGGACGTGGAGGCCGCGGTCGAGAAGGTGACGGACCGCCAACTGGTGCCGAAGCTACGCGAGCTGTTGGCCGACGAGCTGCTGCCCGACTTGCGCAATGCGATCGGCGAGATCCTCGAACGTGACCAGCCGGCCTTGCCGGCGGTGGATGAGACGCCCGCGGCGGAAGGGACGGCAGAAACGACAACCGCATCGCCGGAAGAAACAGTCGACCCGCCGCCGCAAGAGTCGGCGGTGGAAACCTCGGGAAAGAGCCTGCTGACCGCCGAGTTGCGTTTCACGTTGCAGGGCGTCGTCGACGCGATCGACGCCGGCTCGTGCTCGTACGAACAGGCCCGGGCGCGGGTGCAACGGCTGATGGTGGGCTTGCCCGACGGGGAGCTTCGCCAAGGCCTGCGCGATGCGTTGGACGACGGCCTGGACGACCGGCTGCCGGTGACGTACATCCTGGCGATCGACCCGAGCAACAAACTGCCGGGCAAGGTCGAGGAGATTCACCTCAACGCCGAGGTCCGGGGCGACGAAGGCAACACCGTTTTGATCAAGGTGGCCATCGACAAGGAGCAGTTGCCCGACCTTCGCCCCGGGGCCACGGTCACCGCCAACGTCTACTGCGGCCGCCGGCCCATCGGCTACGTCTGGTTCCACGATCTGATCGCGTTTGTCCAGTCGCGGATTCTCTTCCGATACTTCTAAGCCTTTGGGTGTACGGATCACACGATCCGGGGGGCGATGGATACACACCAGCCAACCTCTTACGCGATGCGAGGAAGTCGCTCATGAAAGTGCCGATGATTGTGTTTGGAGTCCTTCTGGCGGCGGGCATCCCGCTGGTGGTGGGCGCGCAGAACTCGACCTCGCCGGCCGGGACGGTGTCGGTCGAAAGCTGTCTGGTCTCGTTGATTGAAGAGGTGCAGATGCCGGCGGAGGAGGCCGGTGTGCTGCGCGACATCTACGTCAGAGAGGGCGATCAGGTGTTCGCCGAGGACAGCACCCAGCAGAAGGAGGCGACGTTGTTGGCCCAGATCGACGATACGCGGGCCCTGCGGCAGCAGGAAGTGGCCGTGGCCAAGCAGAAAGTGGCGGTCGCCAAGGCCAACAACACCACGAACATCGAGTACTCGGAGGCCGCTTCCCTGGTGGCGGCGGCCGAATACAGGCAGGGTGAGGATGCCAACGAGCGTCACCTGGGAACGGTGACGCCGGCCGAGATGCGGCGCCTGCTGTTGACGTATCACAAAACGCAGTTTGAAATCAAGCAGGCCAAGATGGACAAAGAGATCGCCGGCTTTGAAGCCGAGGTCAGTGTCGCGGAGGTGAAGGCGGCCGACGAGGGCCTCCAGCGGCGCAAGATCAAGACGCCTATCAACGGCGTGGTCGTCGAGCTGTATCGCCACAAGGGCGAATGGGTGCAGCCGGGTGATCCCGTGATGCACATTGTTCGGCTCGACCGCCTGCGCGTCGAGGGCTTCGTCAACATGCGCCAGGTGGCCCGCGGCGAACTCAAGGGCCGGCCGGTGACGGTGACCGTCCAGTTGGAGCGCGGCCGCGAAGAGAAATTCACCGGCTCGATCGTCTTCGCCAACCCAATGGTGCAGGGGGAGGGCGAGTACCAGGTCTGGGCCGAAGTCGAGAATCGGCGCACGGCGTCCGGTGACTGGCTGTTGGGCCCGGGGCTGCTGGCCGAGATGACGATCGATTTGAGGGCAGCGAAATAGGGTCCCCGCGAACCGGACTCCCACGAAATGGCGACACTTTCCGACAGCCTGGTTTCCAGCTCCGCCCGGAAGCTCCCCGTCCGGATGCGGCCGGATCTCTCGGCACGCCGCCAGCAGTACCTGGGGCGCAGCTACTGGGTGGTTAAGGAGCCCGTAGGGCTGAACTACTTCCGGTTCCAGGACGAAGAGTACGCGATTCTGCAGATGCTCGACGGGCAGACCAGCCTGGACGAGATCAAGGAGCGTTTTGAGGAGGAGTTTCCTCCGCAGAAGATCACGGTCGAGGAGTTGCAGCAGTTCCTCGGCATGTTGCACCGCAGCGGGTTGATCATCGCCGGGGCGGCGGGCCAGGGCCATGAGCTTCGCAAGCGGCGCGATGAGCGGCGGCGCAAGGAGCTCTTGGCCGCCTGCAGCAACATTCTCTGTGTTCGTTTCAAGGGTTTCGACCCTGAACGGTGGCTCAATTGGCTCTATCCCAAAGTTCGCTTTCTCTTCACTCCCACGGTGCTGGTGCTGTGCTTGATGTTGTGGACGGTGGCGGCCACGCTGGTGCTGGTCGAATGGGACGTCTTCCACTCGAAGCTGCCCGGCTTCTATCAGTTCTTCAACGTCTACAATGCCCTGCTGTTGGCGGTGACGCTGGGACTGACCAAGATCTTGCACGAGTTCGGCCACGGGCTGATGTGCAAACACTTCGGCGGCGAGTGTCACGAGATGGGTATCATGATCCTGGTGCTCACTCCCTGCTTGTACTGCAACGTGTCCGATTCCTGGATGCTGCCCAGCAAGTGGCAGCGGGCGTTCATCGGAGCAGCCGGTATTTTCGTCGAGGTCACGCTGGCTTCGATCGCCACGTTCTTGTGGTGGTTCAGCGAGCCGGGGCTGTTCCATAACCTCTGCCTGAACGTGATGTTCGTGGCCTCGGTGACGACGATCTTCTTCAACGCCAATCCGCTGCTGCGCTACGACGGCTACTACATCCTGGCCGACCTTGTCGAGATCCCCAATCTGCGTCAGAAGTCGACCACGATCCTCAGCCGCAAGCTCGGCGAGCTCTGTCTGGGACTGGAATCGCCGGAAGACCCCTTCCTGCCCCAACGCAACCAGATCTTTTTCGCGCTGTATACCGTCGCGGCCGTCATGTATCGCTGGTTCATCCTGGCGTCGATCATGTACTTCCTGTTCCAATTCTTCAAACCGTACCGACTGGAGATCATCGGCCAGGCAATCGTTGCCATGTCGCTGTATGGATTGATCGTGATGCCGATCTACAAGGTGGGCAAGTTCTTCTACGTGCCCGGGAGGCTCGATAAAGTGAAAAAGCCACGCATGTACACGAGCTTGGGTGTGCTGACGGCGGTGGTCTTGGCGTTCATCTTCGTTCCCTTGCCGCACAGCGTGTTGGGCGTTCTGGAAGTCCAGCCTCGCGACGCCGTGCCCGTCTACGTCGACGTGGCACAAGGCGGCCGCCTGGACGAAGTCTACGTGCGGCCCGGCGATCGTGTCGTTGCCGGCCAACCGCTTGCGCAACTCGAGAACCTCGAGATCGATCGGGAACTGGTCCGACTCAGGGGTAAGGAGCAGCAACTCGTAGTGGAGATCGCCAACGCGACCCGCGTCGCTCACAACATCCGGCTACGAAGTTCCGAGTTGCCGGCGCTGCGAGAATCGTTGGAGACGATCCGGCAACAGATCGACGAACGGGAGGCCGATCGGACCCGACTGCGGCTGGTGGCTCCGGTCGGCGGCATCGTGTTGCCCCCCGACGCGATCCCCAGCCAGCCGGAAGCGGAAGGCCAGCTACGCACCTGGTCGGGCACGCCCTTCGATCCCGAAAACCTCGGCTGCCATCTGCCCGAAGCCGTGCTCTTCTGCCAAATCGGCGATCCCCAGCAGTTGGAGGCCATGGTCGCGATCGACCAGACGGACCTCGAGTTCGTCAACCGCCTGTTGCACGAGGCCGTTCGTCCCAAGGTCGAGATCAAGCTGGACAACCTGCCCCACGAGATCCTTCACAGCGAGATCGTCTCGATTGCCGAAGACCCGCTGGCCGCCTGCCCGCGACGTCTGGCGGCCAAGTCGGGGGGTGACTTGCCGAGCATGACCGACCCAAAAACCGGCCAGGAGAAGACCCAAGGCACGTTCTATCCGGCCCATGCCCCCTTGGGGCTCTATGGCCACGATTCCGAGTATCACTGGCTGCGCGGCCAACTCGAATTCACACCGTATCCGCCCCAGGAAAGCGGAGAGGCAGAATCCCTCGGCGAACCGGTCGCCGGTGTGCTATCCGCTCAGCCGCAGGCCACCGAGCCGGAAGCTACCGAGCCGCAGACTGCCGAGGTGGAAGACTCTCGTGGACCCGACGGGCTGTGGTCGCTGCGCTACATCTCCGACGCTGGAATCTCCGACGAATACGGCGGGCGGCTCCTGCTCGATCCGTCGGATCTAAAGGGATACGAGCCGGGCGACTACGTGGCGGTCGACGGTGAGCTGGCTTCGCATGCCCCGCATGACTCGGCCCCGCTCGACGCCAATCTTTCCTCGGCGGGGCCCGCGTACAAAATCGTGGAGATCCGCCGTCTGGACGACGCCAACCAGCTGTTGCAGATTGGGTTGCGCGGCCGGGCCAAGATCCATACCCAATGGCAGCCGCTGGGCAAGCGCCTCTGGCGGTTCGTCAGCCACACGTTCAACTTCAAGCTTTAGGACTCGTCCTGCCCGTGGCAGCGGCCGCTCTGCCCGGCAAGTCGTGAGATGTCATCCGGCAGGTTGCCCGCGGCGTCCAGCGGCAGGTCGCGCAGATCGGTGCGGATCTCCAGGTCGTCGCGGCGTCGGGCTTCTTCGAGGTATTCGGCCGAGCATTCCACCTCGGCCAGATCGAGCGTGTTGGCGATCCAGAGCAGCTTCGCGCGAGGTGGTTCGGTCAGGCCGATCGTGCCCAAGGCCGCTTCGAGGATCTCGCGGTCCGTTTCATAGTCCAGTGGCGGCATGCCGGCCGAAACGTGGCCCGAGACCAACGCATTGAGCCGGACCGCATGGAAGTCGGTTTCACGCAGCAGCCGCGAGCGGCAGAACTCGGCCAGGCCCATGCCGATCGAGTTGCCATGCGTCTGTTCGGTCATTCCCCGCACGGCGATCCGCTTGACCTTGGGAAACTCGTCTTCCACGGCCTTGTGGTCGTTGTGCTTGCGCCCCACAACGTTCGCGTCGAACCCCACGCCGCTGATGTTCTTGCCGATCCGGTCGATCAGCAGCACGTCGACGTGCGAGAACGGCAGCCGGGCCAGCCATTGCTTGGCCAGCACGAGCAACTCCTTTTCGCGGGCCTCGAATTGCTCGGGCCTGATGGCCTCGATCAGGGCCGTCTCATCGTAGGCGTTCTCGACCAGGGCCACGCCGGCCAGGATGTGGCAGCGGGCGATCACTTCCCGGGCCACGCTGCGGATGATCCGGGCGAAGCTGTGATCTTGGATCGCCCGGTGGTAGACGGTCGCCCCGGCGCACTTGCCCAGCCCGATCAGCATCATCTTCATCAGCCCGCTCTCGATGTCGCCGACGAACAGCGTGTGCGGCTTGACGCGCCCGCAGACCAGCACGTGATCGGCTTCGAAGGCGTGCTTGTCGAAGTGGACGGGAAACCCTTCGGCCGTCTCGCAGACGCAGACCGTTTCCATGCCGGAGCGGATCGGACAGCCGAGGAACTCTTCGGTCACGCCGTACGATTCGATGACCTGCCGCTGTCCCTCGGCCGTTCCGCCGCCGTGGCTGCCCATGGCCGGCACGACCAGTGGCCGGGCGTCCAGCCCCTTCAGGTGCTCGACGATCGCGCGCAGGATCAGGTGGATGCTGGCGATACCCCGGCTTCCGGCGGTGACCGCCACGCTCTGGCCCGGCCGGACCGCTTTGCCGAGCTGCAAACGCTCGAGCTGTGCGTGGACTTCAGCGGCGACATCGGCGACCCGCGGTGCCTCGAAGGTCTGTCGAACGCGGAAAATCTTGGGAAGGGTGGTCATGTCGCGGGGCTTGCGTATGGCGGCTGCGGCTTGGTGCGCATGGCGCTCACCAGGAATGCCAATCCTGCTGATTATACGCCTGCCCGACCACCGGCGGTAGGTCCTTACTGCCCGAACAGCCGCTCCAACTGACGGCCCACTTCGTTTTCGAGCAGGTTCTGAGTGGCCTTCTGGATGAACTGCCGGTTGAGCTGTTCCAGCGTGCGGTGGTCGATCTGGGGCCGGTCGAGGGTCCCGCCGATCGGCAGCCGAATCGTCTGGTCCTTCAACGCCGAGCCCAGCACGTTGTTGCCGATCCACTTGGGCGGGATCGGCATCTCGGCCACCAACGCCAGGCTCTGATCGAGCCCGACCGAGCCGAAGGTGCGGATCGTCAAATCGGGAAACGTCAGTTCCAGCCCCTGGTGGTAGACCCGGCCGTCGACCATGCGGAAGTCAACCGTCGACTCGCGGCGGAGCCGGGCAGGCGACTCGCGACGCAACAGCACGGCCAACTCCCTGATCAACGGCCCCGGACCAACCTGCACCGAATGGACCGTCAGCTTGCCGGCCAGCTCGCCCTGGGCCGGATCGGCCAGTGGAACGCGGCAGCCCTCCAGATCGATCGAGAACCGGCCCTCGGCCGTAGTTACGTCGGCCAGCACCGGGGCGATGTACTTCAGCGCCGAATCGCACATCGACGGCGTGATCTGCACTTGCCGGATCAGCGGACCGGCCGGTAAGGTCAACTCCGCCGGGACGGGCGCCAGCCGCAGCCGGGGAGTCAACAGCAGCTCACCTTGGCTGAGGGCCAGCTTCATCGGCTCTGCTGCGGCCACGCCGTCTGCCAAATGGAGCTTCAACTCGCCCGGCCCCACGGGGAATCCGTAGACGTCCAACCGTTGCCAGGCCATCGCGGCCTCGGCCTCGGCCACCGACGGCGAAAGCGAACCGCGATACCAGGCCGGACGTTTGCCGCTGCCGGCAATCGACACGCTCGGGCCGAGATACGGCCGCAGCAGCACGGCCAGCTTCTCCAAGTCATACTCGATCTCGCCGCGCAGGTCCGCGCTGGTGAGATCGCCGGCCGCGTGGATGTTGCCCGCCACGTTGCCGGCCAGGGCGTCGGAGGCAAGCCGGGCTCTATCCAGTCGCAGCACGCCCGAGGCGTGCTCATATTGGCCCACGGCGGCCAGTTGGACCCGCGATTGCTCGAAACGCTCGCCCGAGGCAAAGGCTACAACCAGGCTGTTCAGGTCGGCCTCCAGCTTCAGGTCCGCGGGGCCGGCGGCCTGTGCCAGTTCGGCCGTGCCGGCAAGCTCTCCGGCCATCTGCCAGCTCGGTCGCGTGCCCGGCTCGGCCATCCACTGTTGCAGGCGTGCCAGGTCTGCCCGGTACTTCAGCCTTCCGGTCATTTGCAGCGAGTCCTTCTCGGACATGGCGACCAGCAGTTGGCTGGCCTCCAGCGCCAGGCCGCTGCTGGTGATGGTGACCGGCTTCAGCTCGACCCGCCGCAGCTTCCCGTCCCATTGGCCTGAACACTCCAGTTTCACGTTCGGCTCGTCGAGGTTCAGCCAAGGCGAGCGCCATTGCAGCTGCCCTACGTCCAGTTTCGCCTGCTGGATGGCGACTTGTTGCGCCGATCCAGTGACCTGCGCCGCAAGCTGATACGTGCCGGCGACGGCCAGGCCGCTGACGTCCGTCCAAACGGCCAGCCGCGGCAACCACCGCTGCAATTGGCCGCTCATCGTCACTTCCAGCGGCCAGCTTGCCGCGCGAAAATCGGCGACCGGCCGGAGGAGTTGGGCGTCGAGGCGGTCGGTGGCGGTCTGCATATTCACCGCGGCGTGATCCAGCCGCATGTCGTCGCCCAGGTCGGTCCGGCCATTGGCCAACAGGCTGACCACCAGCGTCTCCTCGATCCAGGGCTCCCCGCCGGGCAACGTGAATCGGAAGTCGCGAAGCTGCAGCTCGGCGTCGGCCGCAAACTCCTGCTGGGGCGATCGCTTCCAGTTGAGATGAGCCCAGCCGTCGCCACCGAGCTGCATCCGGCCGAGATCGACGAACTGGCCCAACTGGTCGGCCAGTTGCCGCAGGTCGAAGTTGATCGAGGCGCCCAACTGGTCGGGCGTGCCGGCCGCGTGGACGTTCAAGAAGTCGGACTCGCAACGGAGGTTCTCCACAACCGGCCCTTGCGGCGACTCGCGCAAGGCCATCGTCAGCACGATCGGCTTCTCCCAGGCCAGCGGCCGCCCCCCGTAGACGGCCTCTAGCCCTTTGGCCTCGATCTGTCCCTGCCAGACCATTCCCTGCGGCTCGGGCCGGCTGCCCAGCGACCATTGCACCTGCCCGGAGGTGATCTCGGCCCCTTCGCGAATGCGAAGCGTGCCGGGCAGCATTTCGGCAAGCCGCACCAGGTCGAGGCGGCCGTTGGTCTGGTACGTTTGTCCCAGCACCGAAGTCAGCATCGAGAGCGACTCGCCGTCGCCCAACTCCAGCGTGCCCTGGACCGAGGCGTTGCCCAGGTCGCAGTCCAGCGACGACTCCGCAATCTCGATGCGGTCGTCGTGCCAGGCCAGGCGGCAGTTCGCCACCAGACGCCGTAGCGCCAATTCGTCGGTCCCCAGCGGCGCCGCGGCCAGCCGGAGGCCGTCGGCGGTCACGTCGGCCTGAATCGTTAGGGGACCGGCCGTCTCGGCGCCACCCCATCGGGTCTCGACGTTCGAGGAGAGTCGGCCTGCCAGTCGTGTTTGCGGCGAAAACCGTGCAAGCAACGCGTGGCACGCCTCCAGCGGAACCGCGTCGGTCTCGAAGGCAACCTCGCCCGTGCCGGTTGACGGTTGGTACGATGCATCCTCTTCGGCGGCCGGCCGCATCGACAGCCGCAGCATGAATCGGCCCGGACGCTGCGGATCGGCAACCGTTCCGGAGGTTTCCAGATCGATCGCCCCGGCGACGTCGGCCGACGTGGTCAGGGCGACTTGCAGCTTCTCGATCTCCCACGTTCGCCCGCCGCCCTGATCGATCAACGAGACGTGGCCGTCGACGACGCCAAGCGTCAGACCGATCGCCGGGGTAGGCTCCTCGGAGGGCGCCAGGTAGGCGGCCAACACGTCTTCGATGTTGCTGCCGTTGCCTCGCATCACGACGTCCAGCTTCGGCCGTTCCAGTCGAAAGGCCCCCAGCCGCGAGGTGTTCCAGAGGATCGCGGCCAGCGAACGCTCGCCCGTAAGCGTTGTGGCCTGAAAGACCGGCCGTTGTTGGGCATCGCGGATCTCAATCCCCTCGGCCACGATCGGCGAGAACCAACCCAGCGAAGCGGATTGGACCGTGACCGTGCCGTCGAGATCCGCCGTCGCGGCCGCAAGGATCCAGCCGAGCAAGGCAGTGTGGGCGACGATCCACGGGGCCAACAGCAGCAACACCGCCGCAACGGCCACCGCGGAGACCGCCGCCGCGAGCCACCGCCGGCGCTTCCGCTTGGCCGGTGGGTGTTTGGCCGGGGTTTCGGCCGTTTCCGACTCGCCGCCTCCGGACCGCCCGCCCTGTTTCGTGGCTAGAGAGGCCATCGCTTGTCTCCCTCGGGGTTTCATTGATGTTTGCACGGCAAACGTCAATAGGGCAGCAAATTCTAGCCGCAACCGGCGGTCAACACCAGATCGGCTCCCCGGGGCGAAACGGCACGGCGGACTAAGCCGTAAGCCAAACGCGCACCACTACTTACCGAAACGGAGAAACACGCACGGCCAACGACCAGCGTGGCACGACACCGAGGGTGGACCCGCCACCGCGGCGCTGCTACGCTGAAGAGGCGGCCGGTGCCACGGTGCAAGCCGAAGCCGAGTCCGCCCGGCGGCGTTCGTGCCTCGTCATCTCCCGGGGAGCCCGACCATGCGATGCCTCTTGTTGCCGTTGCTCGCGTTTTGCACAGGCCTCGCCGCCCCGCAGGCCTCGGGTGCCCAGAAGCCGAATATCCTGTTTATCGCCATCGACGATCAGAACGACTGGATCGGCTGTCTGGCCGGCCATCCGCAGGCCCAAACACCCCATCTCGACCGCCTGGCCGCCCGGGGCACGCTGTTTACCAACGCCCATTGCCAGTCGCCGCTGTGCAATCCCTGCCGAACGAGCCTCCTGACCGGGTTGCGGCCGTCGACCACGGGCGTCTACGGCCTGGCGCCCTGGATACGCGACGTCTCGCCGTATCGCGATGTCGTGACGTTGCCGCAGCACTTGGCGCAGCACGGCTACCGCACCTACTCGACGGGCAAGATCTACCACGGCGGTTACGGCCGGCGGAAGACCGACAAGGAGTTCCACGTGCTCGGCCCGCCGGCGGGCGTCGGCGTGCGGCCCGAGAAGAAGCTCGTGGATACGCCCGCCAAGCACCCGCTTGTCGATTGGGGCGTCTTCCCGCACCGCGACGAGGACAAGGGCGACTGGAAGGTGGCCAGTTGGGCGGTCGAGCAGCTCGATACGGGCCCGGACAAGCCGTTCTTCCTGTCGGTCGGATTCTTCCTGCCCCACGTTCCCTGCTACGCGACCCAGAAGTGGTTCGACGTCTATCCCGAGGACTCGTTGGAGCTGCCGCCGGTTCGGTTCGACGACCGCGACGACACGCCGCGATTCTCGTGGTACTTGCACTGGCGGCTGCCCGAGCCGCGGCTGAAGTTCCTCCAGGAGGCCGGGCAGTGGAAGAACCTCGTCCGCTCGTACCTGGCCTGCACCAGTTTCGTCGACAGCCAGGTCGGCCGCGTGCTCGACGCCCTGCACCGCAACGGCTACGACGACGACACGGTAGTCGTCCTCTGGTCCGACCATGGTTTCCATCTGGGCGAGAAGCTGATTACCGGCAAGAACACCCTCTGGGACCGGTCGGCGCGGGTGCCGCTGATGTTTGCCGGGCCGGGCATCGCCGCGGGCGCGAGGTGCGGTCGGCCGGCCGAACTGTTGGACATTTACCCGACGTTGATCGAGCTTTGCGGCCTGCCGGCCAAGGACGGCCTGGAAGGCCACAGCCTCGTGCCGCAGTTGCAGGACGCGACGGCCCCGCGTCCCTGGCCGGCCATCACCACGCACAACCACGACAACCACGGGGTCCGCAGCGAGCGTTGGCGATACATCCGCTACGCCGACGGCTCGGAGGAGCTTTACGACATGCGGGCCGATCCCAACGAGTGGGACAATCTGGCCGCCGACCCGCGCTATGCCGAGGTCCTCCGGCAGCACCGCGGCTGGCTGCCGAAGACCAGCGCCAAGCCAGCCCCGGGCAGCGCCGCCCGCATCCTCATCTACGACAACGGCAAGGCCAACTGGGAAGGCCGGGACATCGCCCCCGAGGAGCCGATTCCGGAGCTCTGAGCGGCGTTGGGGCAGTTTTTGTCGACGTCTTTTCGGCGGCCGCCCGCGGCGAACGGTTTTGTAAGCCGTTTGGTGCCAACCGGATACGACGCGACTGCGCGGCCTTGCCGGCGCGGCCGTCCCCTAATTCGTCGGGGCCGAAACTTGGGGAGTTTTTTGTCGCAAGTCTTTTGAAGCAAGGTTGTTACGATCACGCCACCCCTCAATCATACGAGTTCTCTGGACGGCGTGGATTTGACGCAACTTCTTTTACATCAAGAACTTGCGGCTTCCACATACGTCGGTCGCGCCGATCCGTCATAAGTGCTTTCTCGGCAACGACTTAACTTCGTGGGCTTGTGCCCCACTTGGGGTGCTGAAAAGTCATCTCGGGAGCCCCGTTTCGCGCTGCAAGTCATTTCATTTCAGCATGTTACGCCACACACCCCCTCATACATACTAGGGCCCAAAGGGGCCCTATCAGGCCATTTTCGCGACTTGTGCGGCCCGATTCTTGGTCGCCGCAGGCCGTGATTTCGAGTCATCAAAGACCGTTCGGCTGAGACCAGATCGTATACTACCGTACACTATCTGTGCCCCGCAGGCAACGCTTCATTTCTGGGCCAGCTGCGCCGGGCCGCCTTGGCCGCCTCTGGCTTCTCGACGGACCAGTGCCGACCGTCCGCCCGATGTAGCAACGCTGGGCTATACATATTTGACAATCGGGTGGAGACCGGATAGGTTCAGTAGCGGTCAGTCATGAAGGCGAGGGCCCGCTGGTTAGTGCAGGCCGATGTGGCCGAACCAATGGATCGCCCCATAGCGTTGGTGGGCCGAGCGAACGGTCCCCAACGGCCTCCTGTTGCTGCGAGGCCATGCATCGTGGCCAACGCATGATCCGGTAAGTTCGTACATCTCGCGTTGACTTAGAGACGGGAGTATGAACGTATTATCAGCCCCCACTCACCATTACCAGACACTTACGCATGAATGACCATAGCACTGTCCCTGGCCATTATCGAAAGTGCGGCAGATGCAAGAATGAGTTCCCTGAAGAAGACCTCAAGAGGCTTGCCGCATGGTTAAGAGTTGTGTGTATTCCCTTGTTCCTGCTGAAGTCATCGATTCTAGTGCGTGAGGCGAATGCTCCATACTGCGAACGGTGCAGGCGGTCAATGAATGCGGCGCTGTTCTTCATCGTGTTTTGCGTGGCACTGATCTTATATGGATACATATTCCATAGCGGGTAGCAGGTTCTTGAACCGGTGGGATGAAGTCCCAAGAGGGTGCCTTGCGCACTCGACCAGCCAACAACCGGCTGGAAACGGCTTTCGGCTGGGTGACACCTATAGGAAGTCCCTTGTCAAGGCAAAATCCGAGCGATAGCCCGAGCACCTATCAGGGACTCTCTTACGAGGTCCATGCGGATATCGCGGATAGGCGTAGGGAAGGCCGGTTGGTTCCGGTCTCCCCTCCCTCCGAACCGGACGTGCGGATCTCCCGCATCCGGCTCTCCGGTTGGTGATTCACCTTGTTAATTGGGCTGTTTCAGATTTGTCTCTTGTTTATGTTCAATGGTGGTAACCGGTTATGGCGTTTCCAGTGGTACAGGCGAGCAAGTT
>JAFGRD010000039.1 GCA_016935315.1 Pirellulales bacterium | reverse complement strand
GCCGCTCGCCCCCGCGTAGCCTTCCCCCGACTCCCTCACCCCCGCGACACCCTTCCCTGGGCAATGCGCTTCACCGGACGGTTACTCCTTGCGACCCCCTGCGCGAACTGGTCGATTTGCCTGCTGATTCGCGACAAACGGCGAATACGTGACAATAGCCCAATCGTCTTCTATGTTGCTAGACTCTCGCGGCGAATAAAACACAGCAATCGCCGGTCGACGAGATCTCCTCGCAAACAATACTTCCGCGAGGTTGGAGAAATTGCCGATTGTCCACACACAGTTCTGTGAGAAGAAGCTGCGTCTAAACTCCGCAGACTCACTTTTGAACAGAGTCATCGCGGGCAGCAGAAGTCCAACGACTGCCTTCGGGCCAACATGTTCCAATGCCTTCCATGCAAAGGCCTCAGCGATCTGGTTGCCTCCCGTCGGACAAACGTTCGCATGTTCGTTCATCCATTGCCATGCGTTCAAATCTGTTTCATTTATGCTAGTGCTTCTGATTTCGAGCCAGGGCGGGTTCCCTACGATCCAGTCGAATACGTTGTTCTGTGAAGTTGTTGCCCATTTGGAATTGGGATCGAAGAAATCCACGCAAAAGATATTGCGGTCCCTCAATGCCGGAAGCTTGAAACGAGGATTGTTTTCCAGGTCCGGTGGTTCGACGTAATCGAGAAGCGTCAGTGTGAGACTGAGTTCTGCTACGCGACATGCATCAGGGTCACGATCAACACCAAAGATGTGCTTCACCAACAAGTCTCGGAGTGTCCCGGGGCCAATAGGAGTCTGGCTGTCTAACGATTTCATCCGGTGAATCAGGCGGCGGTAGCACTGAACCAGAAATGCGCCAGAACCACACGATGGATCAAGGACCTTCATGCCCTTCTGCAACGGTCGTTGATCCTCCAGTTCATCAAGAATGAAGTTCACCAAAGGAATCGGCGTGTAGTAGGCTCCGGCCTGGCGTCCCTTAGATGTCGTGCCGTCAGTCTCAGTCGCATGCAGAAACTGTTCATAGATGACAGATAGCGTCTCGATCGGGATATAGGAAAAATCATACGCTTGAAAGTCGAGATGTAGCTGGCCTGTCATCGGATCATCGCCACTGAACGTGCCAGCCACTCGCTTGAGATGTTCTGCCTTTACACCTGCCTTTTGTGTACTGGTCAGGGGAAACACAGATCCATTCAACCATTCATCGAGGTCATCTATCAGAGACCAGGAGTCTTTGAGTGTGGCATTGCGACTGAAGACATTCTGTGGGGAAATGTTCCATCGCTCCAGCTTTCGGTCTGACAGTATTTCACGATCGCGCAAATACCGCAAATAGACGAACTTCCCTATGAGAGCATGAGATATCGCGCGATCCAATCCTTGTTGCCGTAGCCACTGGTCGAGAAGGCTCAATTGGTCAAGGAGGCGCCAGTCAACTCGCGTCTCTGGCGTGACTTCATTGCCCCACTTTTTCCACAGAGAGCCGTCATTGATGGCTTCTGCTCGTAGCGGCCCAAGATGTTCCGCGATTTCGTTAAAAGCTATCGCGGCGTTCAGTATTCCCTGCTGGTCGGGCGTTGCTGCGTCACGGTGGTATCGGAAGCCAGAATAGAGACGGATGTTCCGGCGGGTGATGACCACTAAAAACGGTACGACATTCTGATTCCACACCTTGCGATGAATGGCATCGGCTTCTTGCTCAGAATCCGCCTGGCACACATAGACGACAGGTACGACGGATGCTTGCTCAGCCCGAGAATCATCTCTGAGGACATAGACGCCCTGCAGCGAGCATGTCGCAGCAGCCTTGTTGAAGATATGGGCAAAGTCTTTCGCACGTTCTAGGTCACCGCAGTCCCGCTGCAAAAAATACGGTGACTGATCGTAGGCTAGCTCAGATAGAAGTTTAGGGGTCGCCATCATGGTTCTCTAACCGTTTGCAGCGGGGATACTGTTCATAAGTATATACCTACTGTCGTGGGGCCACAACTTCAGTTGGAGGCCAGACTGTACGTGACACCTGCCCATTTCGAGATAAATCCAGATTGCCTTGGGTTTCATCGTCACGCGGCGAGACCTAACTTCAGGTATCACTGATGCTTACAGATGACTTGGTTGCACAAGTCATAGTCTCTTCACTCGCGAGCCATTCTCGTCGTCCTCGGTGCCACAGACTTCCTTATAGGGGCAGGCCAGCCTAGACTATCCACTTCCCCGGAACCGCTTTGCCCCTTTTTCCACGTCACTCCTGCCCTGCCGACCAGGCAATGCCGCTGGCGAGGATTCGCTCGAAGTTGGGGTTGGTCCAGGCCTGGTTGTCGTGCCCCAGGGTCAGGCAGAAGATGCGGCACTTGCCGTGCTGCCGGGCCCAGCCGACTTCCGGCATGGCGTCGGGGTGGTCCACGCTCAAGAGGATCTCGCCCAGCCCGTCGTGCTTGCCGTGGAGAATGTATCCCTCGTCGACGATCTCGAACGGTTTCAGCCCCGCGGTGATCGCGTGTTGCGAGTCGGAGACTTCGACCTTCAGGTTCAGTCCCTCCTTGTACTTGAAGTTGCGGTTGTCGAAGCCGACAAGCTGATTCCAGAGGTCCCATTCTTCCCAGGCGAGCAAGGCATGGTGCATGATCACGATCCCCTGGCCCCGCTCGACGAGCCGCTCGAGCGCCGCCTTGGGCTTGCCGGCGTAGTGCGGCCCCTGCTCTTCGGGCACGCCCCGGCCCATGCCGTAGAAGAGGACGGCGTCGTAGGCGTCGCGATCGGCCTCGGGGCTGGAGGCGAAGTGCTCGATATGTTGCGGATAGGCGTCGATGCCCGGCAGACGCCGCAACATGCGATAGAAATTGGGCACATCGAAGGCGTGCCCGCCGGTGACCACGGCCACCCGCAGCGACCCATTGCCCTGCTGCCGCTCGCCCGCGGCGGCCGGGTCGGCAGGCGGCGCGGGGTCGGCTGGCGGCTTCGAGCAGGAGGCGGTCGCCGCGAGCATCAGCAATCCGATCGTCAGCAGTCTCTTAGGTGTACGCATGAGGTTCTCCGAATGAAGCCAGGTGTTTTTTGACGGGCGTTCGCTATCCGTCGATCCCATACGGTTCCCGCTGCTGGCGCTGCAGCCAGGCGTTGGCCTCGTCGTCGTCGACGATCTGCTGCGTCTGCGGGTCCCAGGCCAACTTGCGCCCCAGGCGCAGCGAGATGTTGGTCAGGTGGCAGGCGGTGATCGTGCGGTGCTGAATCTGCACCGTCGAGGCGGGCTGCCGGCGACTCTTCACACAGTCGAAGAAGTTCCCCATGTGGTTGTTGTTGGGGTAAACCTTCCAGGCGTCGTCGGGCAGCGGGTTTTCCGAAAGCTCTTCGGCCGGCTTGCCGTAGACGCCGCCGCGGTTGACCATGATCCGGCCCTTCTCGCCAAGGAACATGATTCCGTTACGGTCGAACGTCTTGATCTCCTCGGGCACATCCGGGCCGAAGAGCCGCTCGACCTGCTCGGGCGTGGTGCGAGCGTGCTCCTGGACCTCGCCGTAGCGGAGCCGCTCGTTGAGCGATACGAAGTAGAGCAGCTCGACGCCGCCCGGATAGCGCATCCGCGAGAAGAACCGGTCGGGAGTGTTGTAGTAGTCGGTGCCTTTCGGGTTGGGAAACAGGCCGCGGGCCTCGACCGACAGCGGGCCGGACAGCTCGCAATCCATGCCCCAGTGGGCGATGTCCATATGGTGATTGCCCCAATCGGTGACGATGCCGCCGGCGTATTCGTACCACCAGCGAAAGTTGGCGTGGGTCCGCTGCCGGCAGTAGTCGTGCACGGGTGCCTGGCCTTGGTAAAGGTCCCAGTCGAGCGACTCGGGCACGGGCGTGGTGGGGAACGGGCCGCCCTTGGTGCTGAAGTACGGCAAGGCCACCCAGACCTGCCGGAGCTTGCCGAGCCGCCCGTTGCGGACCAGCTCGACGGCCGTCTGGAACTGGCGCTCGCTGCGTTGCTGGGTGCCAACCTGGACGATGGCCCCGGTTTCTTCGACGACCTTGCAGAGGGTTTTGCCTTCGTCGATGGTCAGCGTCAGCGGCTTTTCGGTGTAGACGTCCTTGCCGGCCCGGCAGGCGGCGACGTTGACGGCCGTGTGCCAGTGGTCGGGCGTGCCGTTGATGACCAGGTCGACGTCGTTGCGCTCCAGCAGCTTGCGATAGTCCAGATAGACGTCCGGCTTGCCGTCGTACCGTGCTTTGGCTTGCTCGGCGCGGGCAAGGTCGGCGTCGCAGACGGCCACCACCTGGCCGAACTCGGCGGCCTGCTGCAGGATGCCCGATCCACGCCCGCCCACGCCGATGGCCCCGATATGTGGCCGGTCGTTGGGTGAGTTCGACTCGGCGGCCCGGATGCCGTGGCCGGGCAGGCAATAGGGAACAGCGGTCGAGGCGGCCGCCAGGGAAGCGGCAGAGCGGAGGAACGTGCGGCGGCTACAAGCGGAACGAGGCATCGTGGGGCTCCTTGTTGTCTGGTGGTCTCGAAGCGGGACTTCGGCCAAACGGCCGCTCCCCATCGAAGCCTTTTACAGGGTCCAGAGGACTCGCAAAAGAGCAAGTCGGGCATACAGGAAAGTGCAAGGACGCGCAGCCGCCATGCTATCGCGCGGAAACACGCCTGTAAAGCAAAGCGAATGCACGGCGGCCTGAGGGGCTGTTAGCCGGAGGCCGGGTTAACGCTGGCCCGGCGCATCTTGTTGCGAGCCCGGCTGAGAATGGGCCCGATGCTGTTTTCCGACATGCCGACCACCGAGCTGATCTCCCCGTAACTCTTCCCTTCGAGGTGGTACATGCGGACCACTTGGGCCTCGGTGCCCTGCAGGGAATCCAGCAACCGCTGGACTTCTTCCTGGTCGCCCAGCCGCTGCTCGACGCCGGGCTGCGGGTCGGCGGCGACCTGCGTGGCGTGTGGCGGCGAGTTCTCGGCCAGCCGCGAGGTCGTCTTGCGGGCAAGGAGCACTTTGACGACGATTCGGCGGGCGACCACGGTCAGATAGGTCGCCAGGCTGCTCAGCCCGCGGAAGTTCCGCAACACCGCGAAGTTGTTGTCGATGACGGCCAGAAAGACCTCGGCACAGAGATCGTCGCGGTCCTCGGGACTCAGCCGCACGCTGCGGGCTTGGGCGGTGTGGTTAACCACATGGACCACCAGCCCCATGAAGCGGTCCACGAAGTCTTCCCACGCCCGCGGCTTCCCTTGCAGGCAGCGCTCCAACAGATTGCGATCAATCTCGGAAAGTCCCACGCCGAGTATCCCCTCGTGACGGGCTGGTGCTTCTTCCGGCCGGTATGCAGCTTCGGCGAAGGCCTTGTCAGTATCCGAAACTACAATCCGGCGCACCTTCGATTCTAAATGCAATTGGGCAAAGAAGCAAGTCGAGCGTCAGAAAAGGGCATCCAAGGGGGGGGCGGCTTTCGCAGCTTGACGCGTTCGGCCCCTTTGCGGATGACGGTGGCGGCACAAATCCCCCATGTCGGTGGCGCTCTGTCGGCCCGCGTTGCACCGAACAAACCTTCGACCCCACCGGGACCGCCAGTCGGTTGCCGACCGAAGACGCCCGGCCACCCAGCCGATGCCTACTGGCCGAACCTCAGGTTCCATTGAACGCCATCGAGCCAGGTTTTCCAACTCTCGTACTTGGGGTTGCTCAGCTTGAGCATCAGGATGGGATTTCGCTTGGGTCTGGCCGGGCGTCGCATCAAGGTCATCTTGGCTTCTCGGGGAGTGCGTCCGCCTTTCTTGATGTTGCACTTCAGGCACGCGCAGACGACGTTTTCCCAAGTGGTCATGCCGCCTCGGCTGCGCGGAGTGACGTGGTCGAGGCTCAACTGGTGCGTCGGGAGACGACGGCCGCAATACTGACAGACGTTGTCGTCGCGGGCCAACACGCTGCGACGGCTAAGGTGGAGTGTCTGCGTGGGAATCCGATCGAAGCCCAACAAACGAATCACGCGAGGGACCTGGATCTCGAAATTCACGGCTCGAATCCAATCGTCGTGCGGCCGCTTCTCGTCGGCCCGCAGTCCGCTGACCTCGCGCCAGGACTCGAAATCGTGGTTGGCGAACTTCCCTTCCTCGAGATGAATCACCTCGGCCAGATCGCGAAACAGCAGTCCGAACGCGCGGCGCACGTTAACGATGTGGATGGCCATGTACAGCCTGTTGAGCACCAACACGCTGGAGTGAAGAGGCGAGTTGGCTGGAAAAGGTTGCGCAGAGGGCTCGTCCGCAGACTGGGCCGCGCTGGAATGAGACCTTCGCGGGCTGCGCTGTTTTGCTGTGCGGACCCTGTGCACGTACAACCTCCCCGTCTGCCCCCGCATACCATGGTACTCGGGGGCCGAAGACCGGCGTCTTGCACACCTTCACCAACGGGAATTATTGTAACCGATTTGCCAAGTCGACGCTACACCCGCCCATGTTGGGGGCCCGAGCGATGGTTCGTTGCATCGTATCTCGCTGTCGTGGCACGACATCGCACTCAACGCCGCCCCGCGCCACGGCCTTCGATCAGACAGTTCGTCATGTTGCCTGTAAGGTGTGCCGCGACGTGGTCTTTTCCCCGGAGACTAGGGGGAGTATGAAAGCTACGTCGGCTTCGCTGCGATGGCGCTGCAATTCGGTCGCCCTGTTGGCATGGTCTTGGCAGCTCGTCGGCTTTATCCCGGGGTCATCCGTTTTTCCTTGGACGGAAAAAAAGTCACCAGAACGTCTTGCCAACCACGGGGAAATGTCAGTAGGATGAAACTTACTGATGGCATCTCGGGTCGCTCGGCGGCTATCGGCTGTCGACATCACATGGGGAGCGGGCTGATGATTCGGTACACGTGCGATCTATGCAAGCGGGACCTCGACCCGGAGGACGATTTACGCTACGTCGTGAAGATGGAGATTTACGCGGCGTTCGATCCGGTGGTGGCCGAAGAGGACGACAGCGACCGCGATCACCTCCAGGAAATCCAAGACATTCTCGAACGGCTCGAAGACGCCCAGGACGATCAGATCGGCGACGACGTCTACCAGAAGTTGCGGTTCGATCTCTGTCCGCAATGCCGAAAGAAATTCGCCAAGAATCCGCTCGGCCGCGAAATCGTTAGGGTCCTCGGCTTCAGCGAGAACTAGCCGTTCGCTCGGGTCGCCGGGAACTGATCATGTCGCAACGTTCCTTGCGCGGCGCTTTGCGCCGATTGCCCCGCCGCCAACGTCAGATCGTGTTGTTGATCGTGGTGGTGGCGGCCCTGTTGGGCCTCTATCGGTTGCCGGAGCAACTGCGGCCCGCTCCGCCGGAGTCGCTGAAGCCGGGCACCTACCAGGTCAAGCGCGTGATCGACGGCGACACGCTCCTGTTGGGAAACGGGGCGCGCGTGCGGCTGATCGGGGCCGATACCCCTGAGACCGTCCGCCCCAATTATCCCGTCGAGCCCTGGGGCCCCGAGGCGACGCAGTTCACCCGCGATTTCGTCGCCGGCGGCCGGATCCGCCTCCAATTGGACGGTCCGCCGAAGGACAAGTACGACCGTTTCCTGGCCCATGTCTGGGTCGGCGACCGCATGCTCGAAGAGGAACTGCTTCGGGCGGGCCTGGCCAACGCCGCCACGCAGTATCGCTACTCGGCGGCCATGAAGGCCCGTTTCGTTGCGGCCGAAGCGGAAGCCCGCTCTGCCCGCCGGGGAATCTGGTCGCGGTAGGACCTTGTACGGCTGGTGCCGACCTGGTAAAATTCAGAGTTTGTCGGGTCTTTGTCCAAAGAGAATAGAAGGCAGAACTGAACCGTGAGCGACAACGATACACTCAAGGTCGCCGTCATCGGCGGCGACGGAACCGGGCCGGAAGTGGCGGCCGAGGGCGTCAAGGTGCTCAAGGCGATCGCGAAGTTGGAAGGCATCCGCTACGAGCTTGAAGACTTCGATTTCGGGGGGGATCGCTATCTGAAGACGGGCGAGATCCTCCCGGCGGGCGCCGTCGAGCAACTCGGCCGGTTCAACGCGATTCTGCTCGGCGCGGTGGGCCATCCCGACGTGGCGCCGGGTATCCTCGAAAAGGGCCTCCTGCTGGAATTGCGATTCACCTTCGATCAGTACATCAACCTGCGACCGGTGAAGCTCTATCCCGGGGTGGAAACTCCCCTGGCCGGCAAGGGACCGGACGACATCGATTTTGTCGTGGTGCGCGAGAACACCGAGGACCTCTATACCGGCATGGGCGGTTTTCTGAAGAAGCACACCCCCGACGAAGTCGCCATGCAAACGGCCGTCTACACCCGCAAAGGCTGCGAGCGGTGCATCCGCTGGGCATTTGAATACACCCGCAAGCGCAACCGGAGGAAGCGGCTGACGCTGGTCGCCAAGACGAACGTGCTCACGTTTGGTCACGACCTGGTGTGGCGGACGTTCCAGGACGTGGCCAAGGAGTATCCGGACGTCGAGCCGGACTATAATCACGTCGACGCCTGCTGCATGTGGATGGTGAAGAACCCCGAATACTACGACGTGATCGTGACCACGAACATGTTCGGCGACATCATCACGGACCTTGGCGGGATCATTCAGGGCGGCATGGGCGTGGCGGCCGGCGGCAACATCAACCCCGAGCCGGGCGGCACCAGCATGTTCGAGCCGATGGGCGGCAGCGCACCGAAGTATACGGGCAAAGGCGTGATCAACCCCATCGCCACGATTGCCGCGGTGGCCATGTTGCTGGAGCAGAGCGGATACGAAAAGGCCGGCGGCCGGGTGGCCACCGCCATCCAGCAAGTGACCGGCACGAAAATGAAGAGCCAGGCAGCCGGCAAGATGGGCTACTCGACCTCGGAAGTGGGCGATCTGGTCTGCGAGGCACTGTAGGCCTCGCAGTTCCCGGTCTACCGAGTGTTGATGGTTGTGCGTGTGCCCTCTTACCCTGGTTGAGGCGATTTGCATACCAGACGCCCGGGGCTGAGCAAGGCCCAACAATGCGAATGCATGAGTTGTGGGATTTGCTATACGGCGATGTCTTTGTGCCCTTCCGCATTTACATGGATGACGGTGCGACGCACGATGTATTTGATCCAAAGCAGGTCGTCATTGTTGCTACCCGAGCCGACATCGGACGAACACGTGCCGTGTCGCGATTTGAGCCGGGCTACACCGATGAACCGGAGGATACGGAACGCGTCGAACACGCTGTGGCCAATGACAATCGTGTCGTGTTGTTTTGCGATGGAATGATCACTGCGGCCTATCGGAGGGCCGGAAAGGAAGTACCGGAGCATCTCGGAGACGGGGATCTGTTGGCAGGCGTTGTCGGCGTCGAATTGCTCTTCCCTGGCGATTTCGCGCGCGACGGAGATTCTGCCGATTTCCTGCCGTGACCGACTCTTGTTTGGCAGCACTACCCGTCGGGGCCGTTTGTCCGAGGGGTGTGTTGAGACCGCCGTCCGGGCGCGACGGCCGGAAGCGGTGATGCTGTCTGCGTGATCGTGCCGCACTATCCAGTAGTCAACTCATAGCCTGGTGGATTCTCGATGTCGCCTGGTAGCATCCCCATCATGCAAAGCCCCGCCGGACCGCACACGGTTATCGACGGCCGGCGCTATCTCTATTTCGTCGGCACGGGCTACCTGGGGCTCCAGGGGCATCCGGAGCTGATCCGGGCGGCGTGCGACGCGGCCAGGCAATACGGCATCGGCAGCGCCAACAGCCGAACCGCCTTCGGCAACCTCCCGCCGACGCTCGACGTGGAACGGCAAGCCGCCGAGTGCTTCGGATTCGACGAGGCCTTCTACTTCGCCTCCGGCTACGTCGGCAACCATATCCTGGCGTTGCACCTGGAGGATCGCTACGACGCCGTGTTCGTCGATGAGTTTTCCCACTACTGCGTGATGGAAGCGTCCCGGCTGACGGGTCGGCCCGTATGGAAGTTCCGGCACGCCGATCCGGAAGACCTCGCCGCCGCCCTTCGCCGACATCTGAAGCCCGGCCAGCGGCCGTGGATCGCCAGCGACGGTGTGTTTGCCGCCCGGGGCGACATGGCCCCGCTGGCCGATTACGCCAACGTGCTCGCCGACTATTCCGGCGCCGTGATGTGTATTGATGATGCCCACGGACTCGGCGTGCTGGGCACCGGGGGGCGCGGCACGCTCGAGCACACGGGCCTGTTGGCCGACGATGGCCTGGTGCTGGCCAATCTCGAGCCCGACGGGGCGGATCGGCCCCGCCGACTCTTCTGCGGCACGCTGAGCAAGGCCTTCGGCGGCTACGGGGGCATCATTCCCGGCACGCGCGGGTTTATCGAGCGGTTGAAGAGCACGTCGCCCTATTACCGTGGGGCCAGTGCCCCGCCGGCTCCAGCGGCGGCAGCTACCGCCCGGGCCCTGCAGATCGTTCGCACGCGGCCGGAAATGCGGGCCCGGCTCTGGAAAAACGTAGGGACGGTCAAGGCCGGGCTGTGCCGACTGGGACTGGAGACCAACGACACGCCCGTGCCGATCGTCTGTCTTCAGATCGGCGACGCCGAAAATATGCAACGGATCCAGCGCGAGCTGATGCAACAGGGAATCGTGATCGCCTACATGGCCGCCTATGCCGGCCTTGGCCCCGAAGGGGCTTTGCGCATCGCCGTCTTCGCCACGCACACCGAGGAGATGATCCAACAACTGCTCGACACGCTGCAGAAGCTCGTATAATGAACCGATCCGCCATCACCCGCCGGGCTTGTCCGGCTTGAATCTGGAGTAGGAAATGCCTATGAAAAACACCATCTTCGACCTCACCGGCCGGGTCGCGCTGGTCACCGGGGGTAGCCGCGGAATCGGCAAGGCCATTGCACGGCTGTTCGCCGAAGCCGGGGCCGACGTCATGATCTGCAGTCGCAAGGAGGACGAGCTAAAGAGGGCAGCGGCCGAGATCGCCGGCGATACGAGCGTGAAGGTCGAGCACCTGGCGGTCGACATGACGCGGCGCGACCAGGTCAGACAATTGGCCGACGCGACGGTCGAGCGGCTCGGCAAGGTCGATATCCTGGTCAACAACGCCGGCCACAACGTGCCCCAGCCGATCGACGCCGTCGACGACGAGACCTGGGACCGACTGATCGAGCTGAACCTGACCAGTTGCATGGCCCTGACCCGCTGCCTGGCACCGGGCATGAAACAGCGTCGCTGGGGCCGGGTAATCCACATGTCGTCGATCATGGGCCTGGCCAGCACGCAGGGGCGAAATGCCTATTCGGCCACCAAGTCGGCCTTGCTCGGGTTGGCCCGGGCCAGCTCCCTCGACCTGGGCGAATTCGGGATCACGGTCAACTGCATCGCCCCGGGCCCGATCCTCACCGAGATGCCGATGTCGATCCTCAGCGAGGAGCAGAAAACGATTTTCGCGGAACGTACGGCCTTGAAGCGTTGGGGCCGCCCCGAAGAAATCGCCGGCCCTGCCCTGCTCTTGGCCAGCGAAGCCGGAAGCTACATCACCGGCGCCGTGCTGGTGGTCGACGGCGGCGTGATGAACAAGATGTTCTGAAAACTCGCCTCAGAACGCCGCACCGCAGATCCTCCTCCCCGCAACCCAGGCGATCAGAGAACGACCCGCAACAGGTGCGAGGCCGCAAACGGCTTCTGCGATGATGATGGACAGCACACGACTTTCGACGGGCATCGATGGGCTGGACGGGCTGCTCGGCGGCGGGCTGCTGCCGGGAACGCTGACGGTCGTGCTGGGCTCAACCGGCATCGGCAAGACCCAGTTCGGGCTGCAATTCGCCCAGGCCGGCGTCCGGCAGGAGGGCCGGCCCGGCATTCTCTTCGACATGAGCACACGCGGCGACAGCCAAAGCCATGCCGACTACGCGCGGCGGCTGTTCGGCCGGCAGCTCACGTGCGTAGAACCCGAAGAGCACGTTGATCTCGAGGGCTTCTTCGATCCCGCGCGAATCCACGGAGACTACCTGCACGTGTTCGATCAGCACGGCCGACGCGTGGGACGACGTGATCTCGACTTCGACGGCTGGCACGACTGGGAGGCCGAGCTCTCGCGCCGCCTGGCCATCTCGATTGCGTTCTTCTACGGCAACTTCATCGGCGGCGTCCGCCGGGCGGTGGTCGACGGGATCGAGCCGGTCGATCGGCCCAGCGAGTCCATCCAGATCGAGCTGTTCGAGTACATCTACCATCAAATCCTCCGCAAGGACCCCGAGTGGGTCGCCCGGGACCTCTTCCGACAACACTACCGGCGACACGCCGAGGAGGCCGCCGCGCGCGTGTACGATCCGTGCGCGATCGGCTGCGTGCTGCTGGCCACTTCGCACGAGACCACGCTGGACGGGCTGATCGAGCGGCCGCTGGACGAAGGGGACCTGCTCTCGGGGGCCAACACGGTAATCTACCTGGGCAAGATCCGCGAGGGCACGAAGTTCCGCCGCGCCCTGTACGTGGCCAAGCACCGTGGCAGCGCCTGTCCCGATGAAATCGTCCCCTACCGGATCGATGAGCGAGGCATTCGCCTGGGATAGGCTCCACCCGCATCGTTGCGACGGCCCCCGCCGTCACGTATCATGGTCGAGGGTGCCGCGACATCCGCCCGGTAGGCCACCAATACGCACGCTTTTTGGGGAGGCGATTGTCCCATGTTCCGGATCTTCAGCCTGTTGGCATTGACCTGTACGCCGTTTGTGGCGGTCGCCGCGGCAGGGGCCGTGGCGTCGGCGGCCGAGCCCGCGTCGCGCCCGAACGTCCTTCTGATCTTCGCCGACGATCAAGGGACGCTCGACCTGAACTGCTACGGATCGGACGACCTTTATACGCCCAACCTGGACGCGCTGGCCCGGCGGGGCGTGCGATTCACCCAGTTCTACGTCGGGGCACCGGTCTGCTCGCCTTCCCGGGCGGCGCTGATGACGGGGCGCTATCCACAGCGGGCGGGCGTGCCGGGAAACGTCCCTTCGCACCCCGGCCACGAGGGGATGCCCACCGAGCAGCTCACCATCGCCGAGGTGCTCAAGCAGGCCGGCTACCGCACCGGACTGGTCGGCAAATGGCACCTGGGCACCGTGCCCGAGTGTTCGCCCAACGGACAGGGGTTCGACGAGTTCTTCGGCCACAAGTCGGGCTGCATCGACAACTGGTCGCACTTCTTCTACTGGGTCCCGCCGCACTTCCACGACCTGCACCGCAACGACGCGGAGGTCTACGAAGACGGCCAACACTTCACCGAGCTGATCGTTCGCGAGGCCCGGCGGTTCCTCGACGAGAGCCAGGCGCGGCCGTTCTTCCTCTACCTGGCATTCAATATCCCTCACTATCCGCTGCAGCCCTACGCCAAGTATCGCGCGATGTACGCGAGGAAGGAGATGACCTGGCAGCGGCGGCAATACGGGGCTTGGGTCTCGACCATGGACGACGCCATCGGCGAAGTCCTGGCGAAGCTGGACGCCTTGAAGCTGCGCGAGAAGACGCTGGTCGTCTTTCTCAGCGATCACGGCCACTCGATCGAATTGCGGGCCAACGGCGGCGGGGGCAACGCCGGATCGTTCCGCGGCAACAAGTTCACCTTGTGGGAAGGCGGCATTCGCGTGCCGTGCGTGGCGAGTCTTCCCGGCCGGATTCCGCAGGGTGAAGCCCGCGCGCAGATGGCCCTCAGCGTCGATTGGTTCCCCACCATTTGCGAGTATTGCGGCGTCGACCTGCCGCAGCGCAAGCTCGACGGCAAGAGCCTTGCCCGGCTGATCGAATCGCCGGCCGCCAAGACGCCGCACGAGGTCTTCCACTGGCAATCGGGCGGCCAATGGGCGGTTCGCCAAGGCGATTGGAAGTTGGTGGCCACGACCGGCCGCGGCGAGGCGCGTGCCCGGACCGAACTTTTTTTAAGCAACATGGCCGAGGACGTCACCGAGACGACCAATATCGCCGGAGAGCATCCCGAAATCGTCGAAGCGTTGGGCGACTTGCACAAGAACTGGGTCGAGGAGGTGAAACGGCAGTAGGCGAGGCCTCCCCAGACGCCCAGCCAGCCGCGGAACGTGCCCCCTCCCGAGACCGCGCCCCGCAAGCCGCCGGGTCCATCCCCGCGCTGCGTCGCGCCGTCACCAACGCGTCAATCGGTCGTCACGGGCCCGCTCGCCGCCGGCCTTGCCGGCCGCGCCTTCTTTCCCGACCATCCGACCGAACAGCACCACGCCAACCGTCCGAGCAGGCGGAAGTAGATGAAAAGCCCCGCCACGAACACCGCGGCCGCCAGCACGACTCCCGGGAACGGAGTGGAGACGATCAGCGGCACCGCATACCAGCAGCCCACCACGAGAATCGCCGTTTCCAGGTAGAACATCATCCAGGCACTTCTCGCAGTCCACATGCTGCGCCACACGGTCGCCGAGAACGGGTTGATCGGCGAGGATGTCTCGAGCATGGAGAGCAACACCACGGGGAAGAAGAGAATAAAGCTCACCGGGTAGTACAGGCCGGCCAGGAGATCGACGTCCCTGAGCAGGTAGTCGGTTACACCGACCAGCAAAAGGCTCAGCCCCAGGGCCACCGCGACGAGGAACGACTCGACCAGCCACTCGCCGTAGGACCCTTCGGGCCAGTGTTCGACCTGGTCGTAGCCGTAGGCTGTATCGCCGAGGATTGCCAGCAGGTCGACGAACATGATGACGGCCCACATCGTTCCAATCATGAACGCGATACCCAGTAGGACCATGGCCGAGATCCATCCGATGATATTCGGCGTTGCACTGGCATCGACGACGATCTTCAGGACGCCCAGCACGACGGACCCCGCCACCGACAACCCGAGCCAGCGGGCCCATACGGTGCGATACAGCGGGAAGGAGAAGATGCCCGAGAGAAACGGCCGGCGCGGGGGTTTGAGCACTTCCGCCGACCCGTCCTCGCGGATGGCCCCCGCGCGGGGTCTCTGCCGCTGGCCGGTAAACAGGGGTTCGTACTTGAAAGGCGCGGCGCCCTCCCCCACCTCGTATGGATCGCCCGCCTCTTGGCGAGCGTCGATCTTTCGGAGCGGCGCCGGCGCCTCGGGCACGATCAGCGACCGACCGCAGTCGGGACATGCTTCCTCGCTGCCGACCTGGTCCTCGGTGAAGTGCAGCAGCGTGCCGCAGACCGGGCAATCGACGGCGATGTACGTCTGATGCGCCAGCCGGGAATCGGAAGGCGGCTGGTCGACGCCGTTGCTGAGGGCATACTCGAGCGATTCTCCCGGCTTGAGGAACAGCAAACCGGGTTTCTTGGTCGGGGCCTGCGGCGCGGGTGGAACGAACATCGGCCGTTGGCAGTCGTGACAGACGACCTGCTGCCCCACCTGGTCCTTAGTGACCTGCATCATCGTATCGCAATGGGAGCAATGAATGGGGAAGTAGGATTGATCGGCCGGCCGCGTGCCGGATGCCGAGCGCTCCACTTCGTCGCACAGCGCGTAACCTTCCAGCGGTTGCGCTCGGTCGCTTGCCCGATGTGGCTGTTCGACCGGCGGCAGCACAACGACCCGCGTCTCGCAATCGGGGCAGATCAACTGCTGACCGACCTGGTCCTCCCCGGCTTTCATCAGCGTGTCGCACAGCGGGCACTTCACGGCGATGTATCGCTGATCCGCTTCAGGCGACAGTCCCGGCTTTTCGCTGACGTGGTACTCTTCCCTCTTGCGGTCGCGGCGAGCCGCCTCGGCCTCGTTGGGCACCTCGAACACAAATTGGCACTTCGGACATCGTCGCTTGGCGCCCACCTGGCGCAAGGGGGCCATCAACCGCATGAAGCAATGCGGACACCTGAATCGGACAGACGGCCTGCCACGTTTCGACATGCAACCGCCTTGGGGGCCAGTTGGGTGAGTTGCCATCGCACCTAGGCGCACGCGGCTCGGCTCGGCGCGTGTAATCGCCTCGCTGCGGACCGCCGCCACCCCCGATTATACCAGCATTTCGCTTCGTGGAAGTCTGTTGCTTGGCGTAACCCGACCTTTTTGTCGGCTTCTGCCCAACAGACCAAAAAAATCGAGCCGAACCCGAGAAGGGATTCGGCCCGATCACTTCAACTTGTGTTTCGAGACTCCGAAAGCGACGCGTCGCCCTCTGCTTTAGGTCGTTTCTTGAGCCGGCGGAGCGGGCGCGGGGGCCTCTTCCTCGGCCGGTGCCGCTTCGGAGGGCACAGCCTCTTCGCCGCCGCAGCACTCGGTCGGCACACAGCACGGATCCGGACAGCAGGTGCGCGGTCGGCAAATCCGCGGACGGCACCGTCTCACGCAGCACGACTTCGGACAACAGGTGGCCGGTGCGCAGGTAGCCGGCTCGCAGGTCGTCGGGCAGCAAGTGGCCGGCTCGCAGGTCGTCGGGCAGCACGTCGCCGGACGGCACATCCGCGGACGGCACCACCTCACGCAACGCGGCTTCGGACAACAGGTCGCCGGTTCGCAGGTGGCCGGTGCGCAAGTAGCCGGCTCGCAGACCGTCGGACAGCAGGTCGCCGGCCGACAGGTAAACAGACCGGCATCGGCCGTCACGACGGTGCCCAACACTACGAGCAAGGCCGCAGCACCCAGAGCAACAAAGCGATTCATTCGAAACCCTCCAACTTACAGGTACCAGAAAGTGAATGGTCTTGCGGGGATGGCCCGCAAAGTCACGCAGTCTTGCCCAAATATAGCACACGCTAACGACAACGTCTGAACCCACCTCCCGGGGGGCGTGATTCATGTCTGGGTGCCGAGTCGTTTCGCCAGGGAGCGGCGTCTGAAGATCGGTTTGCCGTCGTGGAGTCGCTGAAGCAGCATGTACCGATACTGCCGGCTACACTGGCTCAAGTGCTTCCTCAAGCGGTTTTCCGCGGCCTTGCTGATCGGGCCAGCGGAGGCGACCAGCGCGTCGATCTGCTCGTCGACGGTGTGGCGGGGGGTGTGCCAGTACGAGTTGCTGGGCGAATGGGGCTTTTTTCTGCTCCGTTTGGCCAGCCTGGCACCTTTGGGCTTCTCTCCCAAATCTCGCAGGAAGTTTTCGTAGGCTCGCCAAGTTTTGCAGACGCCGAGCTGTCTGGCGCGAAGCCAGGCCAGGTAGGTCAGCGACTTGGTTGTTCCCGGGGCGTACTTGCGTCGGCGTCCCCTGGCATAGCTGCACGCGACACAACGAGACGTGTAGCCCGCCTGCAAGTTGCCCGCACTACACTTACTTACTTTCCCGCAAACACACTGACACACCCAGAGGATACCGCCGTTGCGGCTTCGCCCACCAAAACCCACAACGGTCCACTCACCAAAAGCCTTGTCGAGCAAGTTCGCGCGGATCGTGCTCGGTACGTTACGATTGAATTTCGCCATCGGTCTGTTCCTTGATCCATCGTCAACGTTCTATAGACCCTCCTTCGGAAGGCTTTCCTGTTAGTGGCCCATCGTCTCTGACTTATTTGATGGGTGTGCCCGGGGGGCACTCGCGATCAGGCTTCAGCAACACCACCTTGTCGCCGTCGCCGGCGGCCAGCAGCATCCCGCGGGATTCTTCGCCGCGAAGAATCGCCTCTTCGAGATTGTCGACCACGATGATCTGCCGCCCGACGAGCGCCTCCGGCTCATAGTGCCCGCGAATGCCGGCCACAATCTGCTTCGGCCCCTCGCCCGCGTCGATCCGAAGCAGCAGCAGCTTGTCGGCGTTGGGATGCTCCCGGGCGGAGAGGACGGTGGCCACGCGGAGGTCAAGCGCGGAAAAATCCTTGTAGGAAATCTCGGGTTTCATGGGGGCTCGTGGCAGTTAGGACTCGTAACAGAGCAAGTCGGGTATTCCTATGGGTAGAAAGGCGGCGGCGCCGCCGTTAGCTTCGGGGTCGGATCATGCATCATGCTACGCCGATCGTGTGGGCCTGTCAAAGGGGGCGTTCGGGCCGCCGGGTTGAACCGATCGAGGTGTTGCGATAACGTAAGGTGGGATCGAAACACGGTATCCAACCGCCACAGCAGTCACGCACGATGCCTCTGAAGACACTGCTCACTGTCTGTCTGTTCCACTCTCTGACCACGACGGCGGTGCGGGCCGTAGATGACGATCTGGCGAAGGGCCGGTCCCTTTTATGGGGGGGGAAGTATGCCGAGGCAGCCGAGGTCTACGCCCCACTGGCCGAGAAAGACCCGGCGGCGGCACTCGGCCTGGCCCGGGCTCTCGACGCCCAGGGAAAGACGGAAGATGCCGTGAAGTGTCTTTCCGCCGCCGCCGAAGGAGAAGCGGATCTGCAGGCCGAGTGGGCACGGCTGGCCTTCCAGCGGGGCGATTACGAGGAAGCCAAGACGCGGTCGGACGAGGCGATCCGGCTCCAGAGCGAACACCTGTTGGCCGGGTGGATCCGCGCGGAATTGGCCCGGGTCACGGGTCGGCTGGACGAGGCCGAGCGGGGATACGCCCGGCTGATCAGCTTCTACAACAACCACGACATCGACCGCGCCGAATCGCTCCGCTGGATCGGCCTGGCGGCCACCCGGTACGCCCGGTGGAACCGGCTCAGCGGCCAGTTCCACTTCCTGGTCAACCAGTTGTATCCCGAGGCCCTGCAACTGGAGCCGAAATACTGGCCGGCCCACTACGAGGCAGGTCTACTGTTCTTGGAGAAGTACAACGGGGCCGACGCCACCAGCGAGCTCCGCGCGGCGCTGGAACTGAACCCCAACGCCGCCGAGGTCCACGTGGCGCTGGCCGAGTTGGCGGTCGATCGCCGCGACGTGGAGCAGGCAGATGCGTCGATTGCCCGGGCCTTGGAGATCAACCCGAGACTGCTTTCCGCATGGTTGGGCAAGGCCGACCTGGCCTGGGCCAACTTCGATGTCCCCGAAACCATACGGCTTTTGCAGGAGAAAGCCCTGCCGTTGAACCCGGTCGACGAGTCGGCCCTGGGCCGGCTGGCCGCCTGCTACTTCCTGGCCGACGGCGGATCGCGGCAAGGGGCTTCCGATCGGCTCCGCGCACTGATCGAGGAGGTCACGCAGCGGAATCCGCGGTCCGGCGAGTTTTTCTACGCCCTGGGCATGCAATTGATGGTCCGCAACCAGCACCGGCCGGCCAGGCGTTTCTTGCTCGAAGCGATCGAAAAGATGCCCCAGAAGGTCGGCCCACGCTCGCAGTTGGGGCTGCTCTCGATGCGGACCGGCGATGAGGCCGCCGCCCGCAAGCTGCTCAACGAGGCCTTTGAAATCGATCCGTTCAACATCCGGGTGAAAAACACGCTGGAAGTGCTGGAAGTGCTCGACTCGATGGAGACGCTCGAGACGGAACACGTCGTGCTGCGCTACGACGGCCGGCACGACGCCTTGTTGGCTCGCTACGCCGCCGCCCGAATCGAAGCCCTCTACCCCGAATGGTCACGGCGTTTCGGCTCGCAACCCGCCGGCAAGCCGCTGCTGGAGATCTTCAACCAAGCGCGGGGCCAGGGCGGGCACCAGTGGTTCAGCACGCGGATGACCGGCTTGCCCCATTTGGGGCCGGTGGCCGCCAGCACGGGATGGCTGGTGGCCATGGCGTCGCCGAACGAGTTGCCCGCCCAGCGCCGGTTCAATTGGTGTCGGGTGCTCAAGCACGAGCTGGCCCATGTATTCACCCTACAGTATACCCGCTTCAACATCCCGCACTGGTACACCGAAGGGCTGTCGGTCTACAGCGAAGGCTCTCCGCGGCCGCAGCCGTGGAACGCCTTGCTGGCCAGGCGGGTCCCCGCTGGGGAGCTGTTCGACTTGCAGACGCTGAACTTTGCCTTCGCGCGGCCCCAATCCAGCGACGACTGGCTGATGGCCTACTGCCAGGCGGAACTCTACGTGGAGTACATGTTGCAGCGCTGGGGCTCGGGCCGGCAACGGAAGCTCCTGGCGGCCTACCGCGAAGGGCTGACCACCGCCGATGCGATCCGCCGCGCGTTCGGCGTCTCGCAGACCGAGTTCGAGCGGGGGTACGTCGAGTATCTGAAGCAGTTGGTCGCCGAGATGCCGATCCTGCAAAGTCCTTCCAGGACGTCTCTCACCGAGCTGCTCGAAGCGCGCCGCGCGCGGCCCGACGACGTCGAGGCGGCCGCCGAGCTGGCCTATGCCTACCTGTTGCGCAAGGCCCATCCAGAGGCCCGCGAAGCAGCCGAAGCCGCGTTGGCAACCGAGCCCAATCACCAGTTGGCCACCTATGTGCTGGCGCGGCTGGCGATGCAGGCGGGCAAGACGCAGGAGGCGGCCGAGATGCTCCAGCACTGTCTGGACGAGAACGCGCCCCAGCCGAACGTCTTGCAGCTCCTGGCCGCGCTGAAGCTCAAGGCAGAGCAATACGACGAGGCAGCCCGGCTCTATGCCCTGGGCGAACGGCTCGACGCCGTCGATCTGAGATGGACCAGGTCCCTGGCGCGGGTCTATCTGCTGGCCGAGAACGAGACGAAGCTGGGCGAGGTGCTGGCGCGGCTGGCTCGCGACGATGCCGACGACCTGACGGCCCGCAAGAAGCTGGCCCAGATGGCCTTGGAGCGGCACCAGTTCCCGGAGGCCGCCGATTGGGCCAGCCAGGCGATCGACATCGACGTGATGGACGCGGAGATGCACTGGGTGCTCGGCGAGGCGTCGGCCGGCGCCAACGACTACGCCCGAGCGGTTGCGGAGTTCGAAGTGGCCGTCGAGTTAGCCCCCGACGAACCCCATCGCCGCCTGGCTCTGGCCGATGCTTACGTTCAGGCCAATCAGCCCGACGAGGCCCGCCAGACGCTGAAGGCCCTGCTCGAGCTGTCCCCCGATTATCCGGGCGCCGAATTGCTGCTGGAAAGCCTTGAGGAGACCGAGCCGTGACGAACCGCCCGGAAGCACAGATGCCCGACCCATCGCTGCCAGCAGCGCAGTCCTCCCCCGGCGGAAAGCCACGCGACGTGACCCTGGCCGAGTTCCAGCAATTGATCCGCGAAATGTACCTCGAGAAGGACGTCGCCCGCGGCGTGGATGGTACGTTTATGTGGCTGATGGAAGAAATCGGCGAACTGGCAGCGGCACTCCGCCAGGGCAGCCGCCAGGAGCAGGCCCTGGAATTCGCCGACGTGCTGGCCTGGCTGACCACCATCGCCAACGTGGTCGGCGTGGATCTGACCGAAGCCGTGACCTGGAAATACGGTTCCGGCTGCCCGGGCTGCGGCCGGTTCGTTTGCACATGCCCCGATGCGGGAAAACCATGATTCGACGTTCTGCCTGGTCGCTGCTGATTGCCCTGCTGCCCGTGCAGATTACCGCCGGGGCAACCGACTCCGTCGCCCCGACGACCGGCGGCAACGGGTTGTCCGTGCAAATCGGCTTCGATGGCCGGTACAAAGTGGGCGTGTGGACGCCGATTCGGATCACGCTCCAGCCCGGCAGAGGTGAGCCGCCCGCGGATCGCGTTGTCGTAACCGTGCCGGATGGTGACGGCGTTCCCAGCCGCTTCTCGGCCCCGTTTGCCCCGGGCGACTCCACCGCGACCGTATATGCCCGGCTGGGGCGCGTTCGCAGCCGGCTGGCCGTGGAGATTCAGGAGGACGGTCAGACAATCGCCCAGAAAGTGTTCGAGGCCGACCCGGCGGCCACCGGTTTCCAAGGCGACCGCTATCCCTCGGCCATCGCCGCCGAGCGACCGGTGATTGTGAGCATCGCCGCGGGCGCCGGGACGAATCCGAGGTCGGGTGCGGAGTCAGCCGTGGAGCCAGACGTCGAGTCGGGCATGGGCTCCGATCCGCTCGGCGTGCAAGCGGCGATCGTCTCGCCGCAGCAACGCCCCGAACAGCAACCCGTTGCCGTCGCGTTGGCCGGCTTCGACGAGCTTCCGGAGCGATGGTTTGGATACGAAGGTGTGGATGTGCTGGTGCTGTCGACCAGTCGGCCGCAGTGCTTCGCCGACCTGAAACCCGACAGCCCGCAAATCGTCGCCCTGGACAACTGGATTCGCATGGGCGGCAAGCTGGTCTTCTGCGTGGGTTTGCAGGCCGAACGGGTTCTGGCCGAGGATGGGCCGCTGCGGCAATTCGCCCCGGGCCGGCTCGAAGAGATGTTGACCTTGCGCCAGGCGGCCGAGCTGGAAGGATACGCCGTAAGCTCATCGGCCATTGCCGGACCGGCCGACGGTGTGCGGCCGAGCTTGCGCGTGCCCCGGCTGGCCGGGGTCGAAGGCAGAATCGAGGCCGGCAATGCCGCGTTGCCGCTGGTGATCCGCACGGCCAGGGGGTTCGGCCAGGTGGTCTTTCTGGCCGCCGACCTCGACGGGCCTCCGCTGGACCGTTGGAAGGACCGGCCGCTGCTGGTGCGGCGGCTGATCGGCCTGCCCGAGGTCGCCGACGACGAGTCGCAGGCCGACGCGGCTGTGATGTACTACGGTTTCAACGACGTGGCCGGCCAGATGCGCAGCGCGCTGGACCAGTTTGGCGATGTGCGTATTGTGCCGTTCTGGGCCGTGGTCGTGCTGATTTTCGTGTACATTCTGCTGATCGGGCCGGGCGACTACCTCTTCTTGCGCAAGATCGCCCGACGCATGCAATGGACCTGGCTGACGTTCCCCACCATCGTGTTGGGGGTCTGCCTGGCGGCCTACGTTTTGGCCTATGCGCTCAAGGGCAATCGCCTTCGTTTCAACGAGGTGGATCTAGTCGACGTGGACGCCGTATCGGGGCAGGTCCGCGGAACCGCCTGGGCCAACGTCTTCAGCCCGCGGATGGAGTCCTTCCAGCGACTGTCGCTGCGGCCCCAATTGCCCGACGGCACGGCCGCCCCCAACGCCGAGTTGCTCTTCTCCTGGATGGGGCTTCCCGGCAGTGCCCTGGGAGCCATGAACCCCAAGACCATCAGCCCCGTGCTCTGGAAAGAGGCCTACGAATTCTCGCCCGAGCTGGACGCCGTGCAGAACGTGCCGATCCCCGTCTGGTCCACCAAGAGCTTCACCGCCCGCTGGCGGGCCCGAACGGTCGTCGGGATCGAGGCCGAGCTTAGCGACGACGGCCAGAGTCTTTCGGGCACGGTCACCAACCGGCTCGGTTATGCCCTGAGCGATTGCCTGCTGGTCTTCGATCGTTATGCCTACAAGCTGGAGACTCTTGATCCGGGCGAGTCGGTGACGATCGACGCCTGGCTCAGCCGCAGCGAGCTGAAGACGCTTCTGACCGAGCGGAAGTTCGTGGCGGCCGAAGAGAAAGGCGGTTTCCGCACGCTAGCCACGCCCTACGACCAATCGAGCGTCGAGCTGCCGTACGTCTTGCGGGTGATGATGTTTTTCGAGGCGGCCGGTGGCCGGCGCTACACGCACCTGCACAACGGCTACCAGCGGTTCGTCGATTTCAGCGACCTGCTGGAGACCGGCCGTGCCATTTTGGTGGGCCGCGCCCCCGCCGATCGCCGCGGCGCCGAACTGCTGCGCGACGGCCGGCCGATCTCCGAGCAGCAAGACCGCCACCTGACCATGTACCGATTCGTATTTCCCGTGAAAACCCCCAACGTTCCATGATCAAGACGCAAGACCTCACCAAAGCCTACGGCGACCTGCACGCCATCGACCATCTCACACTCGAGTTGGACGAGGGCGACCTGTTCGGCTACATCGGCCCGAACGGGTCGGGCAAGACGACCACCATGCGGATTCTGGCCACGCTGTTGCAGCCGAGCTGGGGCGAGGCCTACGTGTGCGATTACTCGATCTACACCCACCCCAAGGAAATCCGCCGCCTAATCGGCTACATGCCCGACTTCTTCGGCGTCTACGACGACATGAAGGTGATCGAGTACCTCGAGTTCTTCGCGGCCGCCTATCGCATCAAGGGCCCCAAGCGCCGCAAGGTCTGCCACGAGATGCTCGAGATGGTCGACCTGGGCTACAAGCGAGACGCCCTGGTGACCAGCCTCTCCCGCGGCATGACCCAGCGGCTCGGCCTGGCCCGCGTGCTGCTGCACGATCCCCAGGTATTGCTGCTGGACGAGCCGGCCAGCGGCCTGGACCCGCGGGCGCGGATCGAGATCCGGGGGCTGCTCAAAGAGCTGGGCAAGACCGGCAAGACGATCATGGTCTCCAGCCATATCCTGCCCGAGCTGGCCGACATCTGCAACAAGGTCGGCATCATCGAGCGCGGCGAACTGCTGGTCAGCGCCAAGGTGGCCGACGTGATGAAGCAGGTCCGCCAGCGGACGCTGTTGCAGGTGGGCGTGAAAGACCGGATCGACGCGGCCGCGCGATTGTTGGAGGAACACGACCTGGTCGAGAGCGTCGAGATCCGCGAAGACCGCATCTTCGCCACGCTGGCCGAGGGTGTCGAGGACTACAGCGACCTGCCCACGCTGCTGATCGAGGCCGGCCACAAGCTGACCGTCTTCAAGGAAGACGAAATCAACCTCGAAACGGCGTTCATGGCGTTGACCAAGGGGATTACGGCGTAAACAGAACGGCCCGCCATCTGGAGTGGTTGATCGACCTTTTCTGGTCCGGATGAATTGCGGGCTGAGCGGTTGCAGGCCGCTTTCTCGCGGCGGCCAGCGCGCGTCAAGGGCCTCGCAGGGGCCGGCAATCGTCTTCAGCGAGAATCCTTCCGCGAAACCGCGGGCCGGAGAGAATCTCGCCGGAATTGTTGCATTCGGCCCGGCTGTCGCTACACTGTAGTCAGCTTCCATGCCCCGCCCGGGCGTTTCCCCAACCAAGACCGTAAGGAGGTCAGGCAATGAGCAGACAGTTCGCATCCGTCGTATCGTGGCTCGCCGTGGTGGTCGTGGTCGCCACCGCCGCGTCGTTCGCTTCCGCCGGCGACCAGCCCGCCGACGAGGACGGCTTCGTCAGCCTCTTCAACGGCAAAGACCTCGATGGCTGGGACGGCGACCCGCGGCTGTGGTCGGTCGTCGACGGGGCCATTCGCGGACAGACCACCGAGGAGAACCCGGCCCACGGCAACACCTTCTGCGTCTGGCGGGGCGGGAAACTCAAAGACTTTGTGCTGAAAATCAAGTTCCGCATCCAGAACGGCAACTCCGGGGTGCAGTATCGCAGCCGGGAGTTCGACAAGTGGCGGATCGGCGGCTACCAGGCCGAGGTGGAAAACAACCCCGGCAAGGTCGGATTCCTCTACGATGAGGCCGGCCGGGGATGGATGGTCAACGTGGGCGACTTCATGAGCGTCGAGCGTGCCGACGGCAACGTGCAGAAGAACGTCGTCGGCAAGGTGGCCGATGTGGCGGCCCTGAAGGAGGCCGGCTACTACAAGATGCAGGACTGGAACGAGTACACCATCACCGCCCGCGGCAACCACCTGGTCCACTACCTCAACGGCTACCCGATGATCGAGATGATCGACAACGACCCGGAAGGCCGGGCGATGGAGGGGCTGCTGGCGTTGCAGATCCACGCCGGGCCGCCCATGGTCGTCGAGTTCAAGGACATCCGCCTGAAGCAACTCCAAACCCGCTACGGCGAGGCCGTCCGGCTGTTCGACGGCCAGAGCCTCGACGGCTGGGCTTTCTCCAGCGACGCCGAGAAGGAGGCCTGGAGCGTCAAGGACGGCGCGCTGGCCACCACGGGCCGACCGGTGGGCTACATCCGCGCCGAGAGCGACTACACCAACTTCGTTCTCCGCATGCAGGTGCGGCACCTGAAGCCCGGCAACGGCGGCGTGCTGCTCCGCGCGGTCGGCGAGGACAAGGTCTGGCCCCGCTCCCTGGAGGCCCAAGGCGCGACCGGCTCGATCGGCGACATCTTCTCGATCGATCAGTTCCCCATCACGGCGCCGCCCGAGCGCACCAACGGCCGCCACACCCGCAAGGCTCACGACTCGAACGAGAAGCCGCTGGGCCAGTGGAACGAGTACGAGATCGTGCTCGACGGCGGCGAGCTGACGCTGGTGGTCAACGGGCTGGTGCAGAACACGGCGACCGGCTGTTGGGAAACGGCCGGCAAGATCGGCTTCCAGGCCGAAGGCGTGCCCATGGAGTACCGCAACATCGTGCTGATCCCGATCGTCAAGCAGGAATAGGCCGGCGGGGAGTGTGGAAACGAATGGGGTGAAAACACATGTACCGGCCGTTAGCCGTAGGTTACGCCTTGGCATAACGTCTGCTCGGGCAAATCTCCCCTAATCGCGGAATGTTGATCGTGGGCTTCGATAGGCGCTAGCGTAACCTGCGAGCTGCGCTAGCTGCGATTTTGAAGACTCTGGCCGGCAAGGTGCGTCGAAGGTTCCTCATGTCCTACAAGGGATTCCAGGCGTCGCTGATATCGCTTCTGGCGGAAGATAGCGGCAAGCGCGTACCTCCTTTCCCGCCGCCAAAGTGGAAGAATTCCTTTCTTCTGTATGCCGCCGAGTTGATCTACTACCCTTTGGCGCGGTGCTCGCCGTTGAGGTGGCTGGAGTGGTATGTCGACTCGGATCAAAGGCGACCACGACAGTGGGTAGTTGAATCCTGCGTCTTGGCTATCTTGGGAGTCGAGCTTGGGTGCCTGCTTCTTGCTCGTCCAGACCAATGCTGGCTTCGATTCCGTCTGCCGATTCTGCTTGCCACCTACGGCCTCATAGATGTGGTACAGGCTATTCTGCGCGATGTGGTCATTTCGCCCCTTCACCCTTCGAAGTCCGGAGACCATGTCACAATTCAGAATGTACCGCGTTGGCTGATCTTGGCCTTGCTGAACATTCTCGAGGTTGTTCTATGCTTCGCTGTGCTATTCCGTTGCTGCGGAGACGGTTTCTGCCCACAGATCCGCGATAGCCTCACGGCGCTGTACCAGAGCGCACTCACGTTCACAACCCTCGGCTATGGGGACATCCGGCCAATGACCTGGGTAGCGAAGGCTCTGGCGTGCGCGGAACTGACTTTCTTCATCTTGTTTCTCGCAACCAAACTCCCCGTCGCCATCTCCGCATTGCGGGTGAAAGAGGAAGACAACGAGAAGGAGAAAAGCTAGCGAGTCATGGCACCTTCCGCGGGAGGAGATACCAGCCCACCTCCAGGCAGACAAGCTTGGCACCACGTTTCAGAGCAGTCGCTGCCTTAATAGCGTGCGAGGTCTTTCCTGGCCTCCCCTTCGGGCCAGAGGGTCTTGATGGTCTGCTGGACCTGGGCGTTCATCATCCGCAGGTCGCTGCCGACGGCGAGAAACTGCATGCCTTGCCTGGACCGCACCAGCGCGCTCTCGGGGTCCATGGCGTGAATGCCCGTGGGCGTGCCGACCCGCTTGCCGATCTCGATCACCCGCTGGATCATCGCTTCGTGCTCCTCGGCGGTGGGCATGGTGCCGTCGGGGGCCCGCATGTTGAATCGCAGGTCGTTCGGGCCGATGAAGATCGCGTCGCAGCCGGGCAGGCTGTAGATGGCCTCGGCATTCTCCACGCCCGCGGGACTCTCCGTCTGCAGGACGACGAGGATCTCGTCGTTGGCCCGCTGGTAATATTCGCCCGCTTCGGCGGCGAAGTTCAGCGCGTGCATGCCGCCGCCAACGCTGCGATTGCCCTCGGGCGGGTACTTGGCCGCGGCGATGGCCGTGCGGGCCTGCTGGGCCGTGTCAACCATCGGCACCACGATGCCCCAGGCCCCGGCGTCGAGCACCCGTTTGATGCAGTAGTGGTCCCCTTCGGGCACGCGGGCCAGCGGCACGCAGCCGGCGTCGGCCACCGCCGCAAAGATCGTCGCCGCGTGCGACCAGTCGAACGCCGAGTGCTCGATGTCCAGCGTGAGCCACTCGAACCCGCTGCGGGCCAGGACCCGGGTGGCGTGCAGGTTGCCCAGCGAGAGCCAGGTGCCGAAGGTCGGCTTCCCCTGGCGGAGTTTCTGTTTGACGGGATTGGTTCTCATGCGTTTCGCTCTCGCAGGTCACGTGGGGACTTCCTGGCCGGCCGGCCCGGAAGGTTCTTCGAGCCTTCTTGCCGATTGTCCACAGGCCTGTCCGCAATGCAACCCCCCCTGCCCTGCCCTGCTGGCAGGACCCGTACACTTTCGTTAGAATCGCCCGTAGGACGTTGGGCGTTCCGGCCGGACCGCAACGGAGGCCACGACATAGGGAGCCACCGATGTGCCAGTTCGTCACGGTTGCGAAACTCGGTGACATTCCGGAAGGACGGGGCCGTGTGTTTACCGTGGGAGAACGCCGCGTGGCCGTCTTCCGCGACGGCGGGCGGTACTTCGCCCTGGACAACGCCTGTCCGCACATGGGCGCCCCGCTGGCCACCGGCGACGTTCGCGACGGGATGGTCATCTGCGACCGTCACCTCTGGGGCTATCGCCTTAGTGACGGCGTGTGCCCCGAGGTGCCGAGGCTGAAGGCCGAAACGTTCGAGGTTCGCCTCGAAGGCGAGTGGATACAGGTCCGCGTGCCTGCGGCCGGCTGACGGTTGGTGATCCTCTGCGAGGGGCCAGCGGCGACGCATAGGGATTGTCTTCCGCTGGCCACGCCATGGCTCAGTGCATCTCCGCCGCCACGGTGCCGATGCCCGGGCGGTAGAAGCTGAACTGCACGTTGGGGTGGTCGGCCAGCAACGACATCGGCACCGAGCTGTCGGGGATCCCCTTGGCGATCATCAGCGTGGTCAGCCGCATCCCGAACGGGTTGTCGTGGCAGCCGGCCTGCCAAATGGAGACCTTCTCGGCCTTCCAGGTCTCGACCGGACCGACGGTGGCCGCCTTGGTGGGCACCAACGAGACCTGCCCGCCGCCGGAGGTCCGGGCGTTCTGGATGATCGTCATCGGGTGGAGATCGGTCACGCGGGTGGAGAGCCCGCGATATTCGGCCGGCGGCGGCGGCTCGTCCCGATAGGCCCCTTCCCGCTTGGGCGGATCGTTAAACGCCCAGTGTTTCACCTCCCCCTGCCCTCCCTGCATCAGCAGACAGCGGACCTGGTCGTAGCTGCGGCTGTAGGCGTCCAGGTCGCCGGTGGGAAAGTGAAGATGCTCCGGCGGCATCCGCAACTCGGGCCTGATGCGATTGAAGCAGAGCTCCAGGTCAGCCCTGGCAAAGGAGAGCGGGTGGCTGACCGGCACGGGGCTGCCCGCCTCGTCGACCCATTCGTCCATGCCCCAGAAATGCGCGTTGCGGACGTCCAGGTCCAGCTCGTTGACTAGCCGGGCCACCAGGGGCAATTGCTCGGTGGGGCCGATCGGGCCGCAGATGCCGGCCGGGTTGTCGTTGCTCGACTGCCGCCAAGCCGCGATGTACTCCAGGGCCTCGGCCAGGTAGAACTCCTCGAGCGTGTCGTACATCACCACCCGGAACCCGGGGCGCGAAAGCCCCTCGATGTCTTCGGCGGCGAGTCGGGCCGCGTCGTCGAGAATCGCGTCGTCCAGCGTGGTGTAGTCCCACCACTGGGGCGCGACCTTGCTGATGGCACGTGGCATGGCAGAGACTCCTGGGTTGGTTCAAACGGATGATCGTTGTGGCGAACGGTTGCCTTTCGGCGAGCGATGCGCAGCCGTTGCAGCGTCACGTGGCAGACAATGGCGCGAGCACGTCCTCGCGGGGATACGGGTGGCCGCGGTGCTGGACGAACGCCTCGGCCGCCGCGGTGCCGGTCTGGGCGCCCCGCATGGCGGCGTGGCGTCGCATCGCCTCGAGGTATTCGTCGGTGCCGTGATGCGCCCGCAGCCACTCCCGCTGGCTTTCGTGACAAGCCAGCATCTCGGTCTTCTTCTCCAACTGGTCGGCGATGTCGACCCAAGTGGTCGGCTCGACGACGTTTCCCAGCGGGTCGGTCCCTTCGACCGGATCGCAGTAATAGAGGTGCGGCACCGCGGAGCCTTCGCAAAGCGGCACGGCCGACGCATTGGGGGCGCCGTAGATGAAGCTGGCCGCCCGGGTCAGCAGCGAGACCATCTCATGGTCCATCATGTAGTCCTTGGCCGCATGGGTAAACACCAGCGACGGGGCCACGCGGCGAAACAGATCGACGCACTTGTGCAGCGTCGGCTTGTCGTAGACCACGAACCCGTCGCGCTCGTCGAGGCAGTGGTACGTGCCGCCGATCAGGGCCGCGGCCCGGCGGGCCTCCTCGGTGCGGATCGCCGAGATGGCCCAGCGCGTTTCGGTCATCGTGCCGCAGTCGCCCGGCGCGGCGGTGGCCACGTGGACCTGCCAGCCGGCCTCGGCCAGGCGGATCAGCGTCCCGCCGCAGAGAAACTCCGCGTCGTCGGGATGGGCCATCATGGCCAGCACGGTGCGGTTTTCGTTGCCACTCATGGAGTCTTGCCTTCCCGCTGCGCGTCCGTCCTCTTTCATGTATGCCCCAATTGTTCTCTTGCGGGCCCTTACGGCCCATAGCCCCTACAGCACGATCTTCGCCCCCGGCTCCAGCACCACCGGCTCGGCGTCGGTCTGGTCGTTGACCCGATCGGCCCAGGCGTCGGCGTCCTGGGCAATCAGGGGCCAGGTGTTGTAGTGGACCGGCACCACGCGTCGCGGCCGCAGCAGCTTGACGGCCTGCAGCGCGTCGTCGGGTCCCATGGTGAAGTTGTCGCCGATCGGCAGCGCCGCCAGCGCCACGCCCGCCTCACCGATCAGCTTCATATCATGAAACAGCCCCGTGTCGCAAGCGAAGTAGACGTTGCCCTCGGGAAACGAGATCAAAAAGCCGCAGGGATTGCCGCCGTTGGAGCCGTCGGGCAACATCGACGTGTGCTGGGCCATGGTCATCTTCACCCGGCCGAAGGGGAACCGGTAGCCGCCGCCGAGGTTCATCGCGTGGGTCTTTTTCACCCCATGCCGGGCAAGCCACTGGCAGATCTCGAAGTTGGCCACGACCGTCGCCCCGGTCCGCCGGGCAATGGCCACCGCGTCGGACACATGGTCGCCGTGGCCGTGCGAGACCAACACGAAGTCGGCCTCCAGGTCGTCGGCCTTGACCAGCGCCACGGGGTTTTCGTCGAGATACGGGTCCAAGAGCACCGTGTACCCGTTGCTGGCGATCGACCAGCTACCGTGTCCCAGCCAGGTCAGTTCAGACGGCACGTGCGGGCTCCTCTCGGGTCCTTGGGGAAGTCGGACCGACATCCAGCGGTCGGCCGCCTACCCGCTGCGATGCGCCCGGAACCACCGGATCAGTTGATTGGTCGAGCCGTCGTGGTCCAGCGGGGGCTCGGCTTCGCTTTCCAGCTCCGGCAGAATCCGCCCGGCCAGGACCTTGCCCAACTCGACGCCCATCTGGTCGTAGCTGTTGATGCCCCAGATGATTCCCTGCACGAAGATCTTGTGCTCGTACAGCGCGATCAGTTTGCCGAGGGTTTCGGGGTCGAGCAGCTCGGCCATGATCGTGTTGGTCGGGCGGTTGCCCTCGAAGGTCTTGTGCGGGATCAGTTCCGGCGCCACGCCCTCGGCCTCGACCTCCGCAGGCGTCCTGCCGAATGCCAGGGCCTCGGTCTGGGCGAAGAGGTTGGCCATCAGCTTCACGTGGTGATCGCCCAGCGGGTTGTGGCTTCGGGCCAGGCCGATAAAGTCGGCGGACACCAGCTTGGTGCCCTGGTGCAGCAGTTGGTAAAAGGCGTGCTGGCCATTGGTGCCCGGCTCGCCCCAGATCACCGGTCCGGTCTGCCACTCGACTCGCGAGCCGTCGAGGGCCGTCGACTTGCCGTTGCTCTCCATGTCGCCCTGCTGGAAGTAGGCAGCGAAGCGGCTGAGATATTGGTCGTAGGGCAAGATGACGTGGCTCTCGGCGCCGAAGAAGTTGTTGTACCAGATACCCAACAAGGCCAGCACCACCGGCATATTCCGCTCCCACGGCGTGTCGCGGAAGTGCCGGTCCATGGCGTGGTAGCCGTCGAGCATGCGGTAGAAGTTCGCCGGGCCCACGGCGATCATCAGTGACAGCCCGATCGCCGAAGGCAGGCTGTACCGCCCGCCGACCCAGTCCCAGAACTCGAACATGTTGGCGTCGGCGTCGATGCCGAAGTCGGCCACGCCCCGGGCGTTGGTCGACAGGGCCACGAAGTGCTTCGCCACGGCCGACCGGTCACCCAGCGCCGCCAGCAGCCACGACCGGGCCGAGCGGGCGTTGGTCATCGTCTCCTGCGTGGTGAAGGTCTTGCTGGCCACGATGAACAGCGTTTCGGCCGGATCGAGGTCCCGGATGGCCTCGGCCAGATGGGTCCCGTCGACGTTCGAGACGAACCGCACGCTCAGCGCGCGATCGGTATAAGGTTTCAGGGCCTCGTAGGCCATCTGCGGGCCCAGGTCGGAGCCGCCGATGCCGATGTTGACCACGTTGCGGATCCGCTTGCCGGTATGGCCTTTCCACTGGCCGCCGCGCACCGCGTCGGAGAACCTGGCCATCTTCTTCAGCACGGCCCGAACGCCCGGCATCACGTCCTGGCCGTCGACCTCGATCGGGTCGTCCGGCCGGTTTCGCAGCGCGACGTGCAACACCGCCCGGCCTTCGGTAACGTTGATCTTCTCGCCGGTGAACATCCGCTCGATGGCGTCTTCCAGCCCGGCGCTCTCGGCCAGTGCCAGCAGCAGACTCATCGTCTCCTCGGTGACCCGGTTCTTCGAGTAGTCCAACAGCAGACCGCAGTCCTCGATCGTCAACGCCGTCGCCCGGTCGGGATCGTCGCGGAAGAGGTCCCGCAAGTGGAGCGGGGCCATCTGCTGACAGTGCCGGGACAGTTCCTGCCACTCGGGGCGTTGGGTGAGTTTCTGCATGGGGGTCTCCTTGCTCGTAGCGGGCTCGGCGGCCGAGGCCATGCGGCAAGATATCGCAAATCTCGCCGCGCCGCCAGGGGGGCACGCCCACCCGCGTGCCCGACCGGGCTCCGCTTGCCCGGCCCCTTGTTTTTCCGAACGATTCTGATAGGAAAGAGGATTCTCGTCATCCTCAGGACTCGTAAGAGAATGAGTTGGGCATTCTCTCTACGAGTCCTCGGAATGAAACCGACCCATCGACCGAAACGGGGAAAGCGAACATGGATATCCAAGAACTGGTCCGTAGCCTGAAAACCAAGAACGACTCGAAAATCGTGATGCTCGTGGCCGATGGCCTGGGCGGACTGCCCGTCGAGCCGGGCGGGCCCACCGAGTTGGAGGCCGCCAAAACGCCGAATCTGGACGCCTTGGCCAAACGGGGTACGCAGGGGAGCATGATCCCTATCAAGCTGGGCATCACCCCCGGCAGCGGGCCTGGGCACCTGGGTCTGTTCGGCTACGAGCCGGTCAAGTACCTGATCGGTCGGGGGGCGTTGGAGGCGACCGGAGTCGGGTTCGCCCTGGGACCCAACGATGTGGCCATCCGCTGCAACTTCTGCACGCTCGATGCGGCGGGCAACATCACCGACCGGCGCGCCGGCCGCATCCCGACCGAGGAGAGTGCCCCGCTGGCGATCAAGCTCCGCGAGGTGAAGATCCCCGGCGTCGAGGTCTTCGTCGAGCCGGTCAAGGAGCATCGCTTCGTGGTGGTCTTCCGCGGCCAAGGGCTCGGCGGCAACGTGGCCGACACCGACCCGCAGCGGACCGGCGTGCCGCCGTTGGACCCCGTGCCCGCCGACGAGCCCAGCCGCCGCACGGCCGAGGTGGCCGGGAAGTTCGTCGCCGCCGCGCGGAGGCTGCTGGCCGATCAGCCCAAGGCCAACGGCCTGACCATGCGGGGCTTCTCGGTCAAGCCCCACATCCCGACGTACGAAGAGGTCTACGGCGTGCGTGCGGCGGCCATCGCGGTCTATCCGATGTACAAGGGCCTGGCGCAGTTGGTGGGCATGGAGATCGTCGGCCAGCCCGGCTCGCTCTCCGAAGAGATCGACGTGCTGAAGCAGGCGTGGAACGATTACGATTTCTTCTTCGTCCACTTCAAGTACACCGACAGTCGCGGCGAGGACGGCAACTTCGCCGAGAAGGTGAAGATGATCGAGCAGTTCGATGCGGTCGTTCCGCGGGTGATGGAGCTGAATCCGACGGTGCTGGTGGTCACGGCCGATCACAGCACGCCGGCCCGGCTGGCCAGCCACAGTTGGCACCCGGTGCCCACGCTGCTGGTGGCCGACACGTGCCGCCCGGACGCTTGCCAGGCGTATTCCGAGACCGAGTCGGTCCGCGGCGGTCTGGGGCAGTTCGAGGCGGTCTACCTGATGCCTCTGGCCCTGGCCCATGCCGAGCGGATCGGGAAGTTTGGGGCGTAGCGCGCTGCTGGGAAGATCACCGACGGTGCGACGGCCGTTGCGGCGAGATTCACGGATCGCAAGTCTGAGGTCTTGCGACCTCAGCCACCCTCTGTTTGCAGCGCTTCGCGAGCCTCAAGTCGGCGGGCGGCTGGCCTCCGCGTCGTCCGTCGCGGCGGGGACCGCCCGTCGCGGCCGGAACAACAGCAGCGCGCCGCAGACAAGCATGATCGGCAAGGCCACCAGGCGCGGTATCGTGTAGTCTATGGATCGTGCCAGGGGGCCGTTCTTGTATCGTGGGTTCGATTTCTTCCAGAACTCTGAGGATGTCCAGACGGCGTCGATGTCCACTTCCTCTCCCCCGTCGATGGTCAGCAGGGCCTTAAGCGTGGAAGTGGGCGTGCCCGAGGGAAGGTGTCTTACCGAGGCGTCGGCCATCAGGACGTTGACCCCCTTGGGGTGATAGCTGTCGACTCCCGGCCCCGTTTTAGGGTGAAGACCCGTGGCGATGTCCTGCCAGGTCAGATCGCGGGGTTCCATCCAGTGGATGTCCGCGTCGGCCACCTCGACCAGCAAGATCGTGTTTTCCGGGCCGTCGCGAAAGTCGCTCAGCGCGGCGCCCTCGCCGCCCGGCCAGGCCGTTCCCGGCCCTACGACTGCGACGTAGCTGGTCGTGGGCGCATCCCCATCCGGGCGGCTGGGACACACGAATTCGATCGGCATCTGCCCTGCGAGCCTGCGGTTGTTGGGTCCGTCCCAAGGCTCGTCGAAACGATAGGCCCTATACAAATCCATGTGATCAAGGTACGGCAGCATCTCAATCCGCCAACTATGCATCGGCCGATCTCTATCGTCGGCGGTATAGGCCGGCGGGAAATGGCCGTTTGCCTGCTCGTAGTTCAGCATCGCGAGGCCGATCTGTTTCAAGTTGTTCATGCATACGGCACGCCGAGCGGGCCCCTTGGGGCTGACTGCGAGAGGCCAGCCGAGAACGCAGCACCCGGCGATGGCCAGAATCAGCAGCGCCTCGAGGGCAAGTGGGCTCCGTATGGCTCGCACGACGCGAATGAGCACGATCAGTGCCAGGACAAAGGCGCCGAACAGGACTCCATACGGCCCGAGTCCCGCTGACGACGCAACGAACACGAATGCCACAAACAGGTCTTTCAGATCGAACTGCAGCGGCCCGGACTCGGGCTCTGGTCCGGCAATGGCCTCGATCACGGCGGGATCCGCCGAGTCGCGGCTCGGCCACTGCGGCCCGGCAGCCCACGCGCGGCGGCTGGTCCTGGCGACCGCCAGGACAAACAGGCCTGCCAGCAGGCCATAGACGAACCCCGGCTCGCCGAAGAAGACGGTGGCCACAATGACCGCATAGCCCAGCAGGGTCAAGCACAGGCTCAGGGCGATGCGGCGCATGTTCGCGGTCTCACTCCCCTGCCCTGCTTCAACGACTTCGTCAGGCCGTAGCCTACTTGGACGTTCTATCAAAACCCGCTTGAAGTTGGCCCTGGGGGCCTTCGGGCCCGAGGGCGGGGGTTACGAACATCACCGTGATAGGGTTTTTGTTAGAGCCTCTTAATGAGCCGGGCGTCGAGCCAATCGGCCCGGTCGAGCTCGTCGGCCCGCTCGGCAAAATCGACCACCAGGAGGAGACGCTTGCCGCCGGCAACGTCGATCGACACCGGCACGGCCGCCCCGCCGCCGCGGATCGTCTCGCTAGTGTACTTCTGGCGATCGTCGAGGAACACGCGATAGCGGACGCTGCCGCCGGCGCCTGCGCAGTCGTCGACGCCCAGCTCGGCCTCGAAGCGGCGGCACGTCTCGTCCAGGGTATAAGTGAGCCGAGCGGCCGTATGGACGCCCAGTCCCTTCAAATACAGCCGTCCGCCGCAACGCATCAGCCCCCCGGTCACGTTGCGGTCGGCCTGGTAGGGCCAAGCGAGATCCAGGTAGGGCACGTGGAGGTAGCCGGCCGGTTCGAGGTCGGAGAGATAGACCACGCGACCGCCCAGCGGCTGCAGGGCCGCCAGCTCGCCGGCCGAGGTGCGCCAGGTGGGTCCCAAGGCCGTGGTCACCTGCAGGACCGAGCCCTCCAGCAGCAGTTGCGTGGCCAGCAGCCGGGTGCCGTCGGCGAAGCCGGTCCAGGCGCGAAGGCCCTCCGGTTCGATCTTCCGCCGCAGGGACGGATCGAAGACCATCGCCGCGATGCGATGGGTCTCGATCTTCACCGCGCCGGCGTCGGTGCCGAGCGAGACGCTGTCGTCTTCGAGCGACTCGATCAGCCCGGTCAGTTCGTCGCCGTTGTGCAGCACCAGGCGGTCCGACTCGCCGCCGGCCCGGGCGACGCGCTCCAGCAGCCGGTCGCGCATCCGGCGGTCGGACGGCGGATCGAACAGCACGCCGGCCAGGCAATCCAGCGGGAGCTTCAGCGCGCCGAACAAGGCGGAATCGACGGTGAGCTGTTCGGCGTCGGCCCGGAAAACGTCGGCCACCAGCAACCCGCCGTCGGCGGTGAGCACCAGCGGCCCGCCCAGCGGCTCGACCCAGGCGCCCCACTTCACCAGGTCGGCCGCGGGCGCGTGGCGCTGGGTCTGGCCCGACTTCAGTTGAAGCTGCCACTGGGCGTTGACGGCGACCAGCTCGCCGCGGAACGGCTCTCCTTCGACGAGCACGGCCGTGGGCGGCTCGGCAAACGCGGGCGGCGCGGCCAGGGCCGCGAGGATCGCCAGGTCGAGGATTCGCCAGGGTACGTTCATGGTGCGGACTGGCCGGAGGTTATCGCTGGAAGATCGGCAGGCAGTTGTCCGGCATCTGTAGCACGATGCAGGCCATGGCGGTGGAGTATTCCAGGCACATCGACGACTGCCAGGAGCCGTCCGGCTGCTGTTTGGCGATCAGTTCGTCGCGGACCGCGGGGTACCAGCGGCTCCAGTCCTCGCCCCCGGCGTGCCACATCGCCTGAACGGCGTAGTAGTGGCCGTAGTAATAGTAGGGCAGCTCGCGGCGCTGGACACCCGGCTCGGGGCAGTACTGGACGAGGTATTTCAGGCCCTTGGTAATTTCGGGCGACTCGTAGACGCCGGCGCTGTACAGCGCCACGACCCCGGCGGCCGAGCGGGCGAAGCTGCTCTCGCCGCCAGGCAGCATGTAACGGAACCCGCCGTCGTCGTTCTGGCTCTGCTTCACGTATTGGATGCACCGGTCGATGGTCTCCTTGGGCACATGCACGCCCGCGTTCTTCGCCGCCCGCAGCGCCATCACCTGGCAGATGGTCACCGAGATGTCGGCGTCGAGTCGCTGGGGATAATATCGCCACCCACCCTCGTGGTTCTGGGTGTTGACGATCAGTTCGACCGCGGCGGCCAGCTTTTCGCGGAGCTCGGGCCGCTTCGACATGCCGTAACACTCGGCCAGAAAGAGCGTGGCGAAGCCGTGGCCGTACATCGGGCCGTGGCTGGTGCGACCGTGGGCCGAGATAAAGCCGCTCTGGTCCGTGTTGGCCAGGAGATAATCGAGGCAGAGGCTGACCTGGGCGCCGTGGGGGCCGCGGCCCGGCGTGCTGCCGCCGGCCATCCAGGCCATGCCGCCCAGGGCCGCCACCGCCACGTTGCCGCGATAGGCGGCCGAGCCGAGCGAGCCGTCGTCGCGCTGCCGCGAGATCAAGAACGCGATCCCCCGCTCGATCGACTGGTCGGCCTCGGGCGTGATCATTCGGGCCGCCGTTCGCTCCGGGTCGGCATCGGCTTCGGCGGCCGCGGCCGGCAAACCGGCCGCCAGGACCGCGGCGATGCAGAGGGTTCGTAAAGAAAGTCGCGCGGTGCGCATGATTCGATCCATCGGCAATGCCCAACTCATTCTCTTGCGAGTCCTAGGGTTGCTTCTCCTCCGCCAAGCGGCGGTAGTACTGCTCGATCAGGAATTCGTACTTCGGCAGAAACTCCTCCGGCGGCGACTGGGTCATTCGTTCCCGCTCGCGCTGGGGAAGCTGGCCCCAGAGCTTCCGGATCACATCCTGCATTTGCCCCATGTCGACACCCTGCACGGGAGCCGGGGCCGGGTTGGGCGTGTCCTGCCTGCCGGCGATGGTTGGGCCGGGCTGCTTGCCGCCGCCGGAGCCGCTCTTGGGGATCGGCGGTCCGGCCGGCGTGTCGGACTTGACCTGCTGCCCCTGCTTGGCGCCCGGCTTGGTGCCCGGCTTCCCACCCGACTTGCACTGCTTCCTGGCCTGCTTGATCAACTCCTCCAGGTCGACGACGATCTGCTGCTGGACGTTCAGCGTGGCCCGGCCGAGCTCGCTCTGGGCGATCAGGGCCTCTGCCGTGCGCATCCGGCGGGCGACCTCCAGCAGCGGGTTGTCGTCTTCGGAGACGGCGGCCGCTCCCAACTCGCGCTGCAACCGGCCGGGCAAGGCTTCGTCCCTTGCGGCGGGCGACTGCCCTGCCCTGCCCTGCTCGTCTTGCGGCTCGACCAGCTCGCGGTCGAACTCCTCGAGCGGATCGCCGCCGAGGTCCTCGAGCAACTCGTCGTCGAGCGAGCGCGGCTGCTGCGCGCCCGCGGGCAACGCCAGGCCGCCGGCGCCGGTCAGCGCGGCGGCAACGATTGACATCCAGATCAAGACGCATCGGTTTCTCATGAGCGGTCCTCCCGCGGCGATCACGGCCGCTACGGTTCCTCCAGCTTGGGGTTATTCTCCTCCAGCCGCAAGTCGGGCAGCGCGTCGAGGTCGTCTTCGGGGTTCTTCGGCTCGGACGCGAGCAGTTGCAGCACCAGGTCGGCCAGTTGGCCCTGTTCCCGACTTAGCTCGGCGAACTGGGTGTGTTGCTCCTCCGTGACGGCGCCCGCGGCGGTGACCGTTTCCTGCAACTGCTCGGTGCGGAGGTTGAGTTCCTGCTGCAGGAGCCTCAGGAGCTTCAGCTCGGCCAGTCGCTGGGCGGCGCCGGGGGGCGCGCCCTGGCCCGGCTTTCCGCCGCCGTCGCCTCCCGCACCGCCGCTGCCGGTGTTTTGGCCATTGTCGGGCCCGTCTTCGGGCGGTTCCGGCTCGAGGGCTTCCCGCAAGAGATCCAGCCGTTGCATGGCGTGCTGCTGTGCCTGCTCGGTCGCCGCCCCGGTCTGGCGGCGTTGAAGCAGTTCGGCCGCGCGGCCCATGTCGCCGGCCGCTCCGGACAGCGCCAGGTGAAACGCCCCGGCTCCGATCAACGTATCGGCCAGTTGGGCCGTCTCGCCCTGGAGCCATTGCTGCTGCCGCGCCAGGTCGCGGAGCCCCGCGGCCTGTGCCCGACTGAGCTGCCCCTGGGACTGCCGCTGACGCTCGTACCGCCCGGTCTCGTCGAGGAGGTTTTCCTGCTGCCGGCGGAGGTGTTTCAGCGCGTCCTGCAGTTGGGCCAATTGCTCGGTGGCCAGCTCTGCCTGGGCCCGGGCAATGCGCTGGCCAAGCTGGCGCATGGCCTCTTCGAGACTCTTGCGGGCCTCGGCCGCCGTCTGGCGGGCGCCCTGGCAATTGCCCGCCGCCGCACACTGCCCCGCCTGGCCCATCTGGCCCGCGGCCTGCGCGGTCGTACGACCGGCCTGCGGGGCCAACAGCCGCTGCAACCGCCGGGCCATCTGCTCGGTGTCGCGTTGGAGCCTCTGAAGTTGTTCGCTGAGCTGTTCGAGGCGACGGCGCTGGGCGTCGTCGACCGGACCGACCTCGGCGTCCAGTTGGGCCTGCGTTTCGGCGTGCTCTTTCTCGATCTGGGCCAGATCGCTCTGGGACTTCTTGAGCTTCTCGATCAGCCGCACCAGCTCATGCTGGCGGCGGTTGGCCAGGATGTCGAGCACGTCTCGCAGTGCCTGGGCGATCTGCTCGTGCAGCCGGGCAGCCTGGCCGATCTGGTTCTGCTCGAGATGTTCGCCGGCTGAGCGCATCTGCCCGCTGATGGCCAGCCGCCGGGCCTCGGCCAGGGCGTCGGCCACGGTCTGTGCCGCCAGCGGATCGCTCTGCTCCAACTGCGCGCTGGTCTGCTGCATCGCCTGCTGGATGCGGTCGAATCGCAAGGCCAGCTCAAGCTGTCGTTTCGTAAGGACCCTCAGATCAGCCTTCTCCCGCGGCTGCAAATCCTTCCACTGCTTGGTCAGTGTCTGGCGTCCCACCTCGGCAGCTCGGCCGTCCAGTTCCTCCTGATCGCGCAACAGCTCGCTGATCTCGCGGTGGAAGCGGCGGTAGTTGTCCCATTGGGCCAGTTGGTCGAGCATTTGCTGCAGGGCCTCAATCACCTGATCCTGGTGCCGGCCGGCGCCGGTCAGCGAGCCGGCAACCTGGGCATCGCTGGGCAGTGACTCGGTTGTTGCCCGGGCGTCGGACGACCGCTCCGAGCGCTGCTGCAAGCCTACCCGGGCGGCCTTGATCGCCGTGGTCAGCTCGCGGCCGATCAGCGTGAGGTGGTCGCGGTCGAGGCGTTCGATCTCGTCGAGCACGGCGTGCATCCGCCGCCGCACGTCGGGACTGTCGACGCGGTTGTTGTCCAGGTCGGCCAGCAAGGCGAGGACGTGCATGGGTACACCCTCGTCGCGACTGCTCAGTTCGCGGTGCACCTGCCGCTGGTTCAGTTCGGCCGGCAGCAGGCGGTCCACTTCGGTCTGCCCGAAGTAGCCGAGTTCGTCGAGCCGAATCTCCAGCGAGGCTACGTCGGCGCGGCTGGCGCGCTGCATTTTCAACACGCGGGCCAATTCGGTCACGATGCGGGCCTCGCGATCGGCAATCCGGCTCTGCAACTCCTCAGGCGTGATGATCGTCAGCCGCCGCGGCTCGCTGGCGGTTGTCTGCGGCAGATAGTCGGCGGCCGTGGCATGGAACATAAGCTGGTCGCCGGCGGCCAAGGCCAGTTCGGCCAGATCCCAACGGTACTGCACCACGCGGCGGTCCGAGGCTTCGGCGCCGCCGGAGAGCCCTCGGGCCGCTTGGGATGGGGCCTGCGGCGGCCCGGTGAACAGCGGCAAGACAGTCTCCGGAGGTGGTGAGCCCTCCGCTTCCGGCCGGGCGGCGTCGGAGAAGACCAGGGCCACCTGCCGGACGGCCAGGTCGTCCTTGGCCACCACCCGCAACGGCACCACTGCGCGCGCGGTGACGAACAGACCGGCAGTCGGTTGTTCGACGGCAACCGTCGGCGGCGAGTCGGGCACGGCGCGGATCTCGCCGCGGACGTCGCTGCCCCCGGCCAGATCCTCCTGATCCCTCAGTTCGAACCACCACGACCGCATGTCCTCCTGCAACACGAACTCCGCTGCGACTGACTGCTGCTGCGGGCCAGCCGGCCCGGCGTCGATCCGCTGACCGTTGTCCAAACAGAGCACGGCGGACTTCAGCGGTCGAGAGGCCGTCGCCGAGATCTCCACCTGCGTGCCCACCAGGCCCCGAATGTGTCGGGACGCCTTCTCCGGCAGCCAGCCGGTATAGGCGGGCGGGACAAACCGGATCACCAGGGCCGCAAGCTGTGGCGGCTCGACCACGTCGACTGCGATCCACGGCATCGTCTCGTCGTCGCCCCCGGCCACACGATAGGAAAACCGACGAACCACGTTGGGGCGCGACGCTTTTGCGGCTTTGTCGGCCGGCTGCATTAGCTCGGTCTCTTCGGCCACGTTGCCGTCGGGGCCTTCAAAGCGGTAGATGATTCGCACTTCGCGCGGCAGCTTGGCGCCCTGGGCGTCGATCACTTCCACCTCGAAAGACTGACCCCGCGCCACCCGCGTGACCACCTTGCGCAACTGCAGATGGGTCTTCTGCGGCCAGGCCGCGTTGCCGAACGGGTTGACCAGCCGGGCCACCGCGATCCGCGAGGAGAGCGGATCGAGCACGACCAGAATCGCGGCCACCAGGCAGACCGCCACGCCAACCAACACTCCCCGCAGCGGTGCCCGGCGGTCGAGCATCTCGCCGAAGTCGAGCCGATCGCTCTCGGCCGTGGTCTGGGCGATGACCGCTCGGCGCATGGCGGCCGAGCCCGCCAGAGGATCGTCTTCGGCCTGTCGCAGAAACTCGATCGCGCTGATCAGGCGATCGCCCAACGCCGGGAACCGCCCCTGAAGCCGCGAGGCGAGATCGATGTCGCGAAGCCGGAAGGTCAGCGGCAGGTAGAGGAACCGGTAGCAGGACCACGCCAACGCCCCAAAAACGGCCAGCGAGCAGAGGATCCGCAGCCCACGATCCTGGATGCGGATCCAGTAGTCGGACACCCCCAGAATCAGCACTAACCCCAGCACCGTGGCAATCACCCAACTGGCGCCGTGTACCGTGACCAGCCTCCGGACACGGGCACGCAGCACGGCAATTCGTTGTTCGAGCGGGTGAAGCATTGGATTCAGCCGAATGAGAGGCCGCTCCGGTCACCTGTATTTCGACGGTCTTCCGACGGTAAGGGTTCCCAGGATCGGTATCCGTATATCTTATGTCAAGCGTGGTTGTGCGGGGACATACCCCGCAGTCCGCTCCAGTGCGTCACGTTTCGTGGATAAAGGACCGTTCCCCTCTGAGAATTCTACACCATCCCCCCCAGTTTCCGTAAGATCCATTCGGTCATCAGCAATATCAGGAACAGCAGCAGGACCGGCCACCTGTTCCACAGCGGTATTCGGCTGACCAGGCCGATCGGAACCTGGCGACCGGGGGGGAGATCTTCCAGCAGCCGATTGGCGGTGGCAAACGTGTAGTAGCGGCCGCCGGTCTGCTCGGCGGCTTGCTGCATGGCGGCCGTGTCGACGCGGACTCGTTCGAACTCGCCGGGCGGGGCCAGGACGCTGAAATCGATGGCCGCCGCGCGACCTTCCGTGGCCGCCGTGGCGACCCAGGCGTGATACTTGCCGACCGGCGGCCTGGTCAATACGCCCTCGAAAATCCCCCGCCCGGCCGTCGCCCGATGAAGCTGAACCCGCTCGGTCTTGTGCCCTTGACGGCCGACCACCACCACGACGCCGTCGTCCTCGGCCGGCGCCAGACGCTCGTCGCTGAAGCGCACCCGCAGCCGCACGGAATCGCCGTGGGCATACTCGCGTCGATCGGTGGTCAAGACGGCCGGGCCGCCGCGGTCGGCCAGTTTCGAGCGGCTGAGGTAGCGGAGCATCTGGATCCAGTACCGGGCGAAGAAGACGTCGCCCACCCGCTGTCGCCATCGCCAGGTCTCGTCGGTGGCGTGCAGCACCACCTTGCCCGCCCCCACGTACTGCATGCAGATCACCGGCAGCGGCTGCCCGTCCTGGCCGCGGCGGGTGGGATGCTCGGCCAGGACCCGCGCGCCCGGCTTCAACTCGGGAATCTCCAACAGCCAGTACAGCGGCGACAGGTTGTGCCAGATCGCTTGCGTCTGGGCCGGATCGTCGCCGAGTTGCATCGCCGGGCTGTCCAGGCCGAGTTCCGTCGGCCGCACCATGAAACCCTCGGTGATCGGCTGATCCGGATTGGGATACCGGACGCTGCCGATGTTGACCGGCATCAGCCGCGCCAGCGGCGTGTCACGATAGGCCGAGGGCATGTACCGCGCCCCGGCAATCAACACCAACGCACCTCCCTTGCCCGACTGGTCGACGAAATCGACGAGGTTCTGCATGATCGACGGGCTGAGCAGGGCCGGATTGGCGTCGCCGAGGATGATCACGTCGTAAGAAAACAGCTCGTCGCGACGCACCGGAAACACCGGCAGCGCCGAGGGGTCCTGGCCGACCGATTCCGGATCGGCCTCCTGCAACACCGTGCTGAGCTCGATCGTCTCGTCGCGGCGGAGCATCTCGCGCAGGAAACGGAACTCGTAGCTCGGATACGCCTGAACCAGCAACACGCGGATTTTCTCCTTGCGGACCTCGACTGTCCGCTCTTGCCGGTTGTTGTCGGTCTGCAGTTCGCCCTCTTGCGGTTCGACCTCGACCACGTAGCGGAACCGGCCGACCTCGGTCGGCCGGTGCGCCAGGCGGACCTGCTGCGGCTGGCCGTCGGGCCCCACGGTAGCCTCGGCCCTGGCCAGGACGTCCGGCTTGCTCTGCTCCCGCAGCACGACCGTCACCTTGGTCCCCTCGAAACCCGTGCCCGTCAGGTTCAGCTCGAAGTTGACCACGTCGTCGACGAACACCAGCGGGTCGACCAGCAGATCGCTGAGGTGGAGATCCTTCACCGGCTGGTCGCTGCCGAGGCCCACGATCAACAGCGGCACGCCCCGGCGTCTGGCCAGCGAGGCGGCATCGGCCAGGGGTGGCCCCTCGGTGTTGATCCCGTCGGTCAGCAGCACGACGCCAGCCGGAGCCGATCCCCGCAGCTCGTCAAGCACGTCGCGCACGGCTGTTCCCAGTCGCGTGCTCTGGCCGGTCGGCTTGAGCTGGCGGATCTCTTCGGCCAGCGCGAGTACCTCAGCCTCAGCGTCGGACGCCTCCGGAACAACCGGACCTGACGTCTCCGGCCGGGACTCGGCGGACGACGGCTCCGGCGGGGCCCGCCACGTCGCCGGGCGAGCACCCGTCAGGAAGTACGTTCTCAGCTTGTAGGTTCCGGCAATGCCTTTCAGCAGGGCGGCGTCGTGCGTCAAGAGCAACGTTCGGGCAAGGTTCCACCGGCTCAGCTCGGCCGGTTCGAGGCCGGCCTGCTCGACGCGCGGAACAAGCTGCCCGCGCAGCTTCGGATCGTAGCGATCGGCGATGGTCATGCTCAGCGAGTCGTCGACCACGACGGCCACGTAGGGCAAGCCGGTCCGTTGCAGCGATACTGCCACCTGGGCGATCATCAGCAGGACCACGGCCATCACCGACAAGCGGATCACCGCCAGAAAGATCCGATACGGCCGCGTCGACGAGCGGCCTTCGCGCAGATAGATCGCCACGACGAACATCACGGAGAAGATCACGAACAAGAGCGTGACCCAGGGGGGCCAGATCCAGGTCGTCTCCAAGCTCCAGATCGTCCCCTCCTCCGACTTCGCTTCGAAGCCGAGCAACCGTTCGATCCAGGATGGAAGGGTCCCGCTCATGTCGTGTGGTGTCCGAAACGCCAGGCCAGGAAGGTCTCCATGAACAGCATCGCCAAGGCCAGATAAAGCAGATCGAGGTGCAGGCGCGGCGGGCGGAGGATCGGAGCAGTCATGCCGCCGTCGGCGCTCTGCCAGGAGGTGCGATGCTGGAACGCGACGCCCGGCCACACCTCATGGCGCAACTGGTCTTCGCTTAGTTGGGTCAAATCGCTCTCGACCGTGTCGACGTTGGCGGCGAATCGCCGCTGCTGGTCGATCGGCGGACCGAACTCAGCCGTGTAGATCCCGCTGGCGACCGTCTCGTCGTAGTGGAAGGTCGCGTAGTCGCCGTCGGTTCTTAAGGGCACCTGTCGCGAGGCCTCGCCGGGCGCCCGGAGCGTTGCCGCCACGTCAGCCGCCGGCGTGACGATCGACGTCTCCAGCGGCTGGCCCACCTCGACGTTCCGTTGCTGGAATGCTCCGCCGACGCAATAGGCCAGCAGTTCCTGGACCACCGGCACGAAGCTGGGCCAGACGGGCATCAGCGTCCAACTCGTGTCGGCCGAGGTGGCCACCAACACCACGCGCCCCCGGCCGGCCGTGTGCTCGACGACCAGCGGATCGCCGGCAGCCGTGGCCAGCACGACCTGGGCCTTCGAGCCGTCGGGCACGTGCAACTTGCAGTACTTCTCCACCGGCGTAGTCAGCAGGCCGGCCTGCTCGCGCCCGCGGAACGGCTCCACGATCGGATGGCGATAGCCCAACGGATCGAGCCTTCCCGGCGAGGCATCCACGGTGGGCCCCAGGCGTGCCGGCAGGAGCAGCCCCTGCCCTGCCCCGTCGCCCAGCTCGCGGTTGTAGCGATCCGCCAGCACGCCCTCGCCCAGGAAGAGAACCAAGTTGCCTCCGTGGTCGAGGTAGCCGCGCAACACGGCGGCCTCGTGGGCCGTGAATTGGGCAACGCTGCAGAGGAACACGCAGTCGTACCGGCCCAGGTCGCGTTCCAGCAAGGCGCTTTCCGGGGCAGCCTCCGCGCCGATGGGAGCCTGTTCGTCTCGCCGGTCCTGCGGGTTCAGCGCATAAACAAGCCAGTCGGTGGCGCCGCGAAACGGCTCGCCCGAGGGCCGCCCGTCGATGCACAACACGCGAATCGACCGCCGCACCGGCGCGGCCATCCAGCGATGGTTGTCCACGTCCAGGGCGTCGCCGGCGGCACGGACTTCGACGGCATGGTCACCGGGCATATCGAAGCGGCAGAGAAAGCTCACCGACGCCCGCCCGCCCGGCTGCAGCTCGACCCGCTGCTGGTCCACGGAGCGCCCGTCGACCAGCAGCTCGACCGTTTGCCCGGTCTGGGGCTGGCGGCCGAAGTTCTCCAAGGTGGCCTCCAGGCCGATCCTTCGTCCCGGCGTGGGCAGCGGATCCAGCGACCGCAGATCGGTCACGGCGATGTTCTCGGCGGCCGGCTGCCCCACGTCGATCACCATCAGCGCCGCCGCCTGGGCCAAGTCCCGGCTGCGCTTCTGAAACGCGGCCGCGGCGGGCCCGTCCAAAAGGGGTCTCCACCCTATGCGCCCCAGGTCGGTCAGGAAGTAGACTTCGTGCCGATCCAGGTGCGAGTCCTCGCGGCGAGCGGCCTGCACGACCTGCCCGACCAGCTCCACGGTGGCCGGCAGGTTGGCGCTGGTGTGGCCCAGGCGAAGCTGGTCGATCTCTTCGAGCAGCTCGTCCGCATCCAAGGCCGGTTTGCCCACCACCACCCGCGGCGGCGACGCCATCACGACCAGCGTGCAGGCGTCACCCTGGCGTCCGCCTTCGACGATTTGTCGGGCAAGCTGCCTGGCTTGGTCGAAGCGGGATTTCTCCTCCGGCTTGTAACCCATCGAATACGAGGCATCGACCACCAGCACCCGGTGGGTCCGGCCGGAGGTGGTCGGCGTGAATCCAACATGCTGCAGCAGCGACTGCACCACGGCCAGCACGACCAGGATGATCAGCAGTGTGCGGATGGCCAGCAAGAGCCACTGTTCCAGCCGCACCCGCCGCCGGCTGCGGCGGACGGCGGCCAGCAGATACTCCATGGCCGCCCACGACATCTCCCGATACTTCTGCCGGCTCCAAAGATGGATCAGGATCGGCGCCGCCGCCGCCGCCAGCCAGCCGAACATCCAAGGGCTGGCTTGGGCGAAAACGGGAATGAAGGCGGCGGGCTGCATGGCGGATGAGGGTCCGAGGTCGGTTGTCAACTGGACAAAACGGGATGGTGTTTACACATCATATTGAGAGTTCAGCGTTTCACTTCCACGCGGCTACATCCTCGGCGCCAGGCAAGTCGACAGCACCACCTCCAGCGATTGATCCGTTCTTACCTGCGAGTAGTCGATCTGCTGCATCCGGCAGCCCTGCTGTAGCCGGTGAACGTAGGCGCCGAATTCCTTCAGATACGCCCTGCGCAGCGCCCGGGGATCGACCACGACCTCGGGCAGTTGCTCGAGCCCCTTGAACATCGTGATCTGCCGGAAGGGAAAATCGAGCTCGGCCGGGTCCAGGACGTGCAGCAGGATCACGTCGTGGCGGCGATGGCGGAAGTGTTTCAGGCCGGTCATCATCTTGGCCACGTCGTCGAACAAGTCGCTGAGAATCACCACGATACCCCGCTTCTTGAACCGCTCGGCCAGGTCGTGGAAGATCGCCCCGCTGTCGGTCTTGCGCTCGGGCGCCGACTCGTCCATGACGTGGATCAACTGCTGGATGTGCGAGGGGCTGCTGGCCGGGCGAACCAAGGCCCGTATCTCCTGATCGAAGGTGACCAGCCCCACGCTGTCCTGCTGCTGCAGCACGAGGTAGGCCAAGGCCGCCGCCGTGCACTGGGCATATTCCAGCTTGGACATCGCCGCGGCCGAGCTCCGATAACGCATGCTTTCGCTGGTGTCCAGCACCAGGTAGCAGATCAGGTTCGTCTCTTCCTCAAACTGCTTCAGATAATAGCGGTCGGTCCGGCCGAAGACCTTCCAGTCGAGATACCGCAGGTCGTCGCCGGGCGCATACTCCCGGTGCTCGGCAAACTCGATCGAGAAGCCGTGATAGGGGCTCCGATGGACTCCGGAGACGTACCCTTCGACCACCCGCCGGGCACGCAACCGCAGTCCCTCAAGCCGGGCCAGGATCTTCGGATCTAAATACTTCTGGGAGCTTTCCACTGGCGGCTGCCTCGTCTTCTTCGACGGCGATCAGGTCGATCAGCCGGCGAACCAGATCGTCGGGTTTGACGCCTTCGGCCTCGGCGTTGAAATTGGTCAGGATGCGGTGCCGCAAGACGGGAGCGGCCACCGCGCGGACGTCGTCGCAGGCCGCGTAGAACCGCCCGTGCAGCACGGCCCGGGCCTTCGCCCCCAAGGTCAGGTACTGGCTCGCCCGCGGACCGGCACCCCAGTTGACGTACTCGCGCACGAAGTCGGGGACGTCGGGCTTGTCGGGGCGCGTCAGCCGGGCCAGTTGCATGGCGTAGCGGATCACGTGGTCGGCCACGGGCACACGCCGCACGATCCGCTGTAGCAGGAGGATCTGCTCGCCCGAAAGCGTCGGCGTGACCGTCGGCTCCAAATCGGTCGTCGTCCGCTTGACGATGTCGAATTCCTCCTGCTCTTCGGGATAGTCGACGAACGTATTGAACATGAAGCGGTCCAACTGGGCCTCGGGCAGCGGATAAGTGCCTTCCTGCTCGATAGGGTTCTGCGTGGCCAGCACGAAGAACGGCCGCGGAAGCAAATGGCGTCCGCCGCCGGCGGTGATCTGATACTCTTGCATCGCCTCCAGCAGCGCTGCCTGGGTCTTCGGCGGCGTGCGGTTGATCTCGTCGGCCAGGATCACGTTGCCGAAGATCGGCCCCCGCAGGAACTTCAGCTCCCGCGTGCCCGACAGGCGGTCTTCCTGGATCACCTCCGTCCCGGTGATGTCCGAGGGCATCAGGTCCGGGGTGAACTGGATGCGGCTGAACTGAAGCGAAAGCGTATCGGCCAGCGTGCGGATCATCAACGTCTTGGCCAGGCCCGGCACACCTACCAGCAGGCAATGCCCGCGGGCGAACATCGCTACCAGCAGCTCTTCGATCACCTGCTGCTGGCCGACGATCACCCGGGCAAGCTGCTCGGTGATCAGGCGATACGCCTCGTTGAGTTGCTGCACGGCCTGGATGTCGTCTTCTTGAAGCATGGGTTGGTTTTCCAAATGGATCCTTGGTGGACGAGGGTTACTACTGGACTCCTGCAAGAGTCCCCTACTCACCGCGGCGCAACCTCCAGCATGGCCGTCGGGTTGGCGCCTTTTTCCAGAGGGCCGCCGTGTCGCCCCAGCGCGATCAGCTCGTTTTCGGTGGCAATCACCAGTTGGCCGCCGGCGATCAGTAGGTTCCCGCCGGTCGCCCCCAACGGCACCAGGTCGAGGACCTTCCGCGGTCGGGCGGTCTGCACGTCGAACATATAGACCTTTTCGCGAGTGGGAAACAGCACGGTGTCGCCTGCCAACACGCCGCGGCCATGGCCCGGCTGTTCCGCTCCGTCCGGCCAACGATGTTTGACGCGCCCGGCCGACTCCCCGTTCAGGCCGACCCAGTATAGCCTACCGCCGGCGGCAATGAGATGTTCTTCCGTGGCGCCGAGCAAGTGCACGACGTCGGTCACTTCGGGGCCCGTCTGCCAGAGGATCTGCCCGGTGGCGGCGTCCAGGGCGAACAGTCTGGGGCTGTCGGCCGGGGCCACCAGCAGCGTTCCATGGTCGTAGAGACAGGGGTTCAAATCGCGGTGCCAATGGGGTGCCAGTTGCATCAAGTCGCCCTGGCGGGCGCGGGGATACAGGCTGAGCCATTTCAGCCGGCCGTCCTCGGCGGCCAGCGCCGCCACCGCCCCGAGGTTCGTGTTGTAGTAGATCGTCTCCCCGCAGAGCGTCAGCAGGTTGTGCGTCGTCTGGAAGAGCGTGCCCCGCGCCGGAGTTTCCGCACCGCACACGAAACGGCGCCACCGGGGGCGGCCGGTTTGGGCATCGAAGCAGGCCACGTGGGCCTGGGGACGCACGTCGTTGCGGCGCATCGCCACGTAGACGCTCGCGCCGTCGCTCAGCGGCGAACCCTCCAGCGCCCAGCCGTCCTCGGGCACGAACTTCCACATCAAGCGCCCTTCGGCCGCCAGGTCCAGGCAAACCAGGTAGCCGGGGCGAATGGAGAAGGCCGAATCCTGCGGCCCGCCGGTCAGCGCCGTTCCCATTCGCGCATAGACCTTCCCGTCGAAAACCGTCATCGTGCACCGCGGCGCCCCCAGCGTGTGCAACGGATCGGAAGGATCGCCCGCCGCTCCTTCAAGCTCCGCCCGATAGATCGCCGCCGCCGCGCCCTGCCAGGCCGGCTGGCCCGTTTGGGCGTCCAGCGTCAGGATCTCGCGACGGGTATTCACCAGGACCAGGCCGGCGGAGAACACCGGATGATAGCTCAAGGCCGGCCGGTACTCCGGCTTCGAGGGGCCTATCGGCAGCGGGCTTTCGGCAACGCGGATCTCCGGCAGTGGCGCCCGCCACGCCAGCTGCCCGACGTCGACCGTCTCGGAGGCGATCTTGTTCCGCGCTGGCGAGCCGGCAAACGTCGGCCAATCGGGACTCGACGGCGGTCGCGGCCAGTCGGCACTTTCGGCCCGCATGGTGCGCAGGGCCTCGCAGTAGTCGGCTTCCCGGCCGCCCAGCCGGCCCCGAGCGTCGCCGTGCAGCCGTGTGAACTGCTCCAACTCGTCGCGAGCCCGAGTGCGGGAGCCCTCCAAGATCGACACCAGCACCAGCCGGGCGCGAACGGCGGCCAAATCGAGATCCGTGTCGGGATAGCCCGGCCAGGTGAGAGGCGTCTCGGGCGGCAGTTCGGCGGGGACGATCCGCTGCCAGCACCACCGGGCCGCGGCGTGGTCGCCCGACTCCAGCGCCAGCTCGCCAATCGCCATCAGTGCGTCGTCACCAAAGCTGCTGGCAAACGCCTGGTCGACGACCTTGGCCAGCAGCCGGCGGTCGCGCGTGGCAAGGCCTTCTTGATACCAGCGCTGCGCCACGGGATCGATCCGGCTGCGGTACAGCGCCAAGGCCTCAGCCGGCAACGCCGCCAGCCGAAGGTGGCCATAGTCGCGCAGCGTGACGAAGCGATGGTCCGTGACGCCGATCAGCTTGTCTTCAGAGTGCTCCATCAGAGCGCAGAGCGTCTCGACCGCCTCGTCCCATTGGCCGTCAGCCAGATAGGCTTTGACCCGCTGAAGGTGGGCCAGGGTCGTGCCCTCGGCCCGATCGAGCTGGACGGTCTCGGAGAGCTCGAACCGGCTGCTGGACTGCACGCCGGGAAGCACGCCGATCGCCTGGACTTGGGCGTAGACGTCTCGGGCGGCGGCCCAGAGCATCGGCCCGACCAGCAGCAATCCGGGGATTCGGCACAAGCGTTCCATGGCAGCGCTCCAATGCCTAAGTATATGGCAGAACGCGCTTTGCGGAAAGCCGCCCGCGGCGTCGCCCGGCGGAAAAAATGGCCGCCTCCGCGGTCCTATGCTTCCACCGCGGCCTGGCAGAGTGCCTCGATATTGGCCGTGGGCACGCCGGGAGGCGTTCCGCCGCCGGCCGAAAGCACGATCCGGCGACGGTCCTCAACCGGGGCCAACGCCTTGGCCACGCTCCGCCGCACGTCGTCGGGAGTCCCTTGGGCCAGCACGTCCCGCGGCGGGATGTTGCCCAGCAGCGTCACTCCTCCCCCCACGGCGTGCTTCATCTCGGCGAGCCCGTGCTCAAAGCTGAAGTTGAACAGATTGAAGCCCATTTCGGACAGGTAGCGGGCGGTAATCAGGCCGTGGCAATCGTTGTGCAGGATCTTCACCGAGACCTCGATCGCCTGGCTGATCTGCTTCAAGTAGGGGAGTGCGAACGCCCGGAAGTCCTCGTCGCCCAGGAATCCGATCAGGTCGTCGAGCACCAGCAACCCGTCGATCGTCGGAAACAGGGCCGCTTGGTACTTCACCCAATCGACGATGAAATCGGTTACCACCTGGAGCAACTGGTGGATCTCTTCCGGATTCGTCTTCACGCCGATGAACGTCTCGGTGTGTCCCAGCAGGTAGGTGGCGATGTTCAGCGGGCCGCGGCTGGTGGCGAAGCGAATCTGATAGCCCTCGTCCTCGATCGCCTGCCGAGTGTGCTCCAACCGCTTGATGACGAAGGGACACAGCCCGTCGCTGCGACAGTCGGGCTTCTTCAGCCTTGCCACTTCGGAGTAATCGCCGAGGATCTTCTGCGTGAAGGGAAAGTCGTTCTTCGGCCAGACACACTTCGCCCCGAAGGCGGCCGGTTCCGTGCACATGCCGTATTCCGCCCAGAAACCGGGCAGGAACATCACGTCGGGGAACTGCCGGATCGCCTTGAGGTTGGCCTCGAGCCAGAGGCAGTCGTCGGTCAGATAGTCGAGGATCGACATGCCGGCCCAACCGGGCAGCCACGGACAATCCACGATCAGACCGACCGGCAAGGGCTTGAGCACCTCGCCCTTGAGTACGTAGAGCAGATCGCACCACTGTCTGTCGGTCATGGTTCAGCCAAGCAGAACAGGTTCGACCCGCGCTCCAGCAACGCGGCTTATGCACAAGGGCGGGTCAGTAAAAAACGGGCGCCGCCAAAATACCGCATTGCCGCGCCACCTGCAAGCCGTGGCCGGCGAGAGGGCCACGGCGCCGAGATGGACCATGCCCCACTAACGAATGCAACGGAACCACCCTCTGCACGGCTTACTTGTCATCTATCCCGGCCCGCGAGCGGATATAGTGGACCACGTGCCAGATCTCTTCCGGCGTCAGCACACCGGAGGCGCCCGGCGCGGGACCGCCGGCAGGCATTGGCGTGCCCTGAATCCCCACGTGGATCCGCCAGTAGAGGTCGATCGGCTGGCTGCCGCCGTGGAAGATCCCCTGGGTGAAATTCCGCGGCCAAAGCGGCTGCAAGGGCAAACGGAAACGCCGGGCCAATTCCTTCGTCTGTTCGGGCGTGGCCCCTTTCTTGCGCCGGTTCCAGTCGTCGGCCAACGTGCCGGCCTGCTCGCCGTCGCCCTTGCCCTCCGGCCCGTGGCACGCCACGCATTGGGCATTCTTGCTGGAGAAAAGCTCGTAGCCGCGGGCCGCAGAGGCGCGCCGCTGTTGGGGCGTTTCGGATGCCGGCTCCACGGCCGCCACCACCGCCCGGCCCGCTTCGGCCCAGAGATCCACCGCCGGCTGCAGACCGTCATCGAGCACCTCATCCAAATCGACCACGTACTCATCCTCATCGACGACCAGTTGGAACAAGAACAGTTCCGTCTCGCCCCGAAGGCCGAGATAACGCAAGTACTCGACCAAGGCCTCGATCTGCTCTTCCGGCAATGTGGCGAACGAGGGCATCGAGGTGCCGGGCATCCCGCGCCGAACGATCCGGTCTAGATCATCGCGCACCGGCATGGCCCCGCCGGCGGTCGACGTGTATTTGTACACTCCGTTGCGGAAGTCGCGCGGATAGGGGTACATCACCGCGGCCAGCGACCCCGCCCCGTCGCCCGAGATGCCGTGGCAGATTGCGCAATGTTGCCGGTACAGCCCCCGCTGGTTCCCCTCGGCGTCGCCCCGGATCGGTCCGGCCGCCCTCATCAACGGGTCGAGCCGCAAACCGGCTTCGGGCGGAGCCGCCGGCTCCTCCGGCGTTCCGAAGAGCGTCTGCAGCGCGTCCTCGATCGCCTCAGTCTGCGTGCCGGTGAGCGCCTCGGGGTCGCGGCCTTCGGTGTTCAGGCGAAACGGCGGCAGATCGGAAGCCGTGCACCCAACACATCCGATCGCCGCGCACAACAGAAACGCTTGTGCGATCGGAACCACGGGCACGGACAACGGCGTTCCAACTCTGCCGGCCGCCCGTCGTTCGGCCCCGATCCTCCGGAATGCAGACATCAGAAAACCGCGTCCTTCTCGAATATCGCCGGGGCCAGCTTCACCGTGGGCAACGTGGTTCCTTCGGGCTTGATCGTCACCTCAAACCGCCCCTTGGGCCATTCGGGCGTGTCCAGATACTCGGTCCGTTCGTGCCACGCCTGGAACTCCAGCTTGCCGACGGGGAGTTTCGGAATCCTGAAGGTCCCGTCCTTCCCGGTGATGGCCGCATAGGGGCTGCCGAACGGCAGGATGTAGCCGCTTTCCCAGGGATGGTAGTTGCAGACGATCGCAACGGGAGTTCGCTGGGCCAACCGAAACCTCCAGGTCGCGTCGCCGCCGACCGGAATCACTATGTTGGCCGCGATGTCGCCCCGCGGTGCATAGGCCACGTTCTGGGCCACCGGGTCGGAATTGACTATGTAATACTCCTGCTTCTCGCACCAGATCGTCATGCAATGGGGCATGAAGATGCAGTCGCGGTTGTCCAGCGTCACGCGTTTCTCGACAGACTGCTCCAATTCCGGGCAGATGTCCACCCGACGAGAGCGGACGTAGACGAACACGTTGGCCAGTCCGCCGTCGGGACCGACCATCAACGATTCGTCGCGAATGTCGAACTTGCCGCAGCACGCGACGTCCTTGTCGACGACGAGCCTTTTGCGCGGCGGAGGCGTGCCGTCGTAGACAATCCGGCCGACCAGGTCGCCCCATCGATTAGCGGCCGCTTGGGCCATCGTGGGCGTCCCCAGCCCGGTGGCTACACCGGCGGCCACCGCGGAGGATCGGCACACGAACTGGCGTCGATTGAGATCACGCATGGTTAGGACTCGTGAAAGAACAAGTTGGACATCCATGAAAGTGCAAGGACGCACAGGGAAACAAACCTCGTTGATGTTTGCACCGCAGATAGCCAAGGTCAACTGACGGGAAGCCGAAAAAAAACCGGGCTCCCGTTGGTCGCCTTCACGCATTAACTGTGCAAAGATCAGTGGGGCGTTTCGCCCTCTTGCTCCGCCTCGCGTTGCCGCAGGACGCGCTGGCGGATCGAAATCTGCGATTCCAGGTACCCTTGATAGTCTAACAACAAATCCGTCATCGTGTCGAGTTGCTCAAAGCTGCTGCCGGGAAACCGCTTCGGATCGATCGACTGGCCGGTAGGGGGGAAGTTCACGGGCATGCGCGTGTAGGGCAGCACGGCCCTGGGGTCGGCCAGCCACCGCCGGAGATATTCGGGCCGCAGCCGCCGGCCCACGCCGCCCAGATTGGGAGCCAGGACCGTTTGAATTTCGCCGCCGGGGCTGAAATCGCCGACTAGATGACACTTGGCACAATAGGTCGTCGTGTCGACCAGCATCCTCATGGCCTGGTCAAGGCGGTTGTCTTGCCGTGGGGCATTTTGCGGCAAGGGTGCGGAAGCCGCGGCGTACGGAAAGTCGACGCCCGAGACAGCGGCAAAGTAGTCCGCCAGCGTGCCCGCCTCGGCCGGCGAGAGACTGAATCGCGGCATCCGCAGCATGCAGGCCGGTCGGACCGGCACCGGGTTGAGCAGATAGTCGTGGAGCCAGTCGGGCCGGACCTTGCTGCCTTCATTGGTCAGCGGCGGGGGAACCGAACCCCAGACCTCGGCCCCGACCACACCGCTGCCGGCCGCCCGGGCTTCCGCCCAGGCCGTGGGAAACAGCAGCCGGGCGAACGTCCCGCCCATCGCGGGACGGACGCCGGTGATCCGCGATCCGAAGTATGACACATCGAACGCGCGCGACGGCAGACCACGCGCTATCGCCGGCGAGCCCCAGAGCAGCACGTCGGCGCCGCCCACCGCGCACACCTCGCCATGGATTGCCGCCGGCTCCCAGAAAGTGAAACTGTAGAGCGTCGCCAGATTGCCGCTATCGTCTTCGTCTTCGTCGACAACTAGCAGTTTGCCGTCGGCGTCCACCTGGGGCATGCCGACCACCTCGGCGCTGGCCAGACCCCGGAGGTCGCTCTGCAGCGACGCGGCGATCCGCTCCGGGGAAAGCTGTGGCCGAAGGAGGTCGTAGTCGTCCACCTGCGGCGGCCGCTGAAAGGTGTCCGGGTCCAGCTCGAATGTCCACCGGCTCATCTCGAGCGTGTGGCATTGGGCGCACGCGTATTTCTGAAGCACCCGACGCCCCTCGACGATCGCCTGCCCACGGCGGTCCGGTCGATACACGTACCGCCCGGCAGGCGGCTCCGCGACCAGTCCCAGCACGAACGTGATGATTTGTTCGCGCTGCGGGTCGGTCAACTCGAAGCGGGGCATCGTCAGCCACTGGTCGTATCCCTTGTTTCGGGCCATCCGGAAATCGAAGCTCCGCGGCGCCCGCAGCTTCTGCCAGAGGAAGCCTTCGCGGCGCTGATCGAGCACGGCCTGGAGGAAGAAGCCTCGATCCGCATCAGGCTGCTCCCCCGTCCCCGGCAGCTCGCCGGAGGCTTCCAGGAAACGGTGGACCTGCCCGAACGCCAACAGCGACTCCCTTTTTCGCCCCCAGTCGCTCAAGGCCGGCCCGATGGCCTGGGCGTCTTCCAGTCCCGGCACGTCGTGGCAGGCGAAGCAGCCCCGCGTGCGGAGCACCCGCCGGCCGACGTAGCGGAGCTTCTTCGCCTGTGTCATTTCACCCAACAGCTCCACGGCGTCGCCTTCGAGGCGATTGGCCATCGACAGCGGGATGCCCTCCTGCAAATACTGCCGGGCGTGCCGCTGGGAAAACACCTTGCCAAGGTGCAACAGTGCCAGCTCGTCGAGGTTCGCATCGACCAGCGGCGGCAACGCCGTTGGCTGCCAGTCGGTCGCCGCCAGCAAGTAGGCGGCCACATCGGCGGCCGGGTCGGTCGTCCGCGCATGCGCCATGCGGATTTCCGCCACGTCGCCACCGGGATCCGGTGTCGTCGCCACCGACCCACCGCCGGGCAGCGGGATCGGCTCAAGCAGCGGGTTGGGCATCAGCGTTCGAGGACTGTGCCGTGCCGGGTTGCGGATCCAACTGACCAGCCAACGCCGGCCCGAGTCGGTCGCAAACTTCGCACCGACGCTGGTCAGGTCGGGGCCCTGGGTCGCCTGACCCTGCGGAAAGTCGGCATGTGGATGGCAGGCCAGACATCCGTGAATCGCAAACAGCCGCCTGCCCCGCTCGGCCGACGGCGGCTCGGTGACGGCCCTCGGCGCCGCGGCCGGCTCGACCGGCCGGCCAGCGGCCAGCAGATACTCGACCGTGGCGAGAATCTCGACCACCTCGAAGCGGGCAGCCGTCTCTCGGCTCACCTCGCCGAGTTGCTCACCAACGCCGTAGAAGCGAGGCATCCGCGTGCTGGGAAGAAAACGCCTCGGGTCGGCCATCCAGTCGGCCAGGAACTCGGCTTTCACCTTGCCGGCAAGGTCACGGAGGCTCGGCCCCACTTTGCGCATCGTGCCCGGAACCGGAGGCTCCGCCGCCAGCAACCTGGCCAGCCGATGAGCGTTCCGGCTGAGGCTTCCCGACGAGCCGTCAGCCAGAATCGAGTTGGCCAGTTCGCGCCGCGGGGCGTCGTCTTCCGGCTGCGCGACGACTCGCCGGGCGAGGCCGCGTTGCCGCTCGGTCAAGCCTTGCTCGGTCGACAGGGCCAATGCGGCTTCGGCGTAGTTCGGCTCCAAACGCAGATCGGGCCCGACGGACCGACCCGTGTCGTCGAACCCCTTGATCTCGTGGCAGCCGAAACAGCCGTATTGCCCGATGAGTTGATACCCGGCCACCACGCTGGCCGCTGGAGGATCGGGAAACCGCCGGCTCGGCTCCAGATCGGTCACCGCGTGGTGACACTTTAAACAGCGGCTCTGGGCGAACCGCCGGGGCATCATCGGGAAGTCCCAGTGGGGATTGCGCGACCAGTCTTTCCCTTGGCGCCAGCGGGCCCGCTGCCCGAGATCGTTCGGCGTGTGCGAGGCCCAAGTGAACTGCGTGGCGCTGCCCTGCCCGTCGTGGCACATCGTGCAGCCGAAGTCGGCCATCGGATGGGGGCTCAGCGAACCAAGGTACAGCGCTGGTCGCGGATGGGAGCAATAGGGCTGCGGCAGCCCGCGCCGAATCTCCAGCGTCAGCCGCTCTCCCCACGCCACGTCCTGCAGCAGGCGTTGGCTCAAGGCCGCGCGCTCCAGCGGGCCCTCGTCGTTGATACGGGTAATTACGTCGCCGCAGCGAAGCTCGGCAAACGCCGCGGAGCTGTTGGGCAAGACCTGGGCGACGGTCGGCGCTTCCGGTTCGAGGACGCCTTGCGCCGCCAGGACCAGGCCGTAGGCCTGCCTAAGCGTCGGCCTGCCGCCCTGCCCTTCCCCGACTGCCGCCCGCGGGGCTTCGCCCGGTGTGGCCAAGGTGACCGTCAGGGTTCGGGGGGTTCCGATCATTGGCTCGGCCGGCCGGCCCGGCTGCGTCTTGCCAATTGCCTGATGGCACGTCGCGCAGCGGTCGAACCGTGCGACCTGACAGAAGTTGTAGTCGATGGTCAGCCCCGGCAGCCAGATCTGCTCGATCGCCGGCGGACGGCCCAAGGCATCGATCAGCGGCGACTCGAACACCCGCCCGGCCGGCCCGGATCGCTGCGCTGCCAGTTGCCGCTGCAGCCGCTCGAGGGTCGCCCGATGATCGGCCAAGGCCTTGTCGGCGGCGTTCTCGGCGGCCGTGATCTGTTGCCGAATTTCCTCCAAGCGGCGATGGTGCTCGACGGCCACCTCGCACAGGCCGGCCAGCCGATCGACGTCGACCCGAGCCTGGTCGACCTTCTGCTGGAGACTGGCCAGCCGCTGTGGCGAGAGCCCCTCGCCGACGCCCGCCTCGTAGTAGCTGCGGGCCTCGTCAAACTCGGCGCGGCGGAACCGCAATTCCTGCTCGGCGTTCTCGTGGCGGACGGCGGCGGCCGCAATCCGCCGATCCAGCCGGGCACGCAGCGCGTCGCGCGCCGCGACGCTCGGCCGCGCCGCCAGGTCGTCGTAGGCCTCCCAGAGATCGGTCGGCGGGATTGCCGTCGCGCCGCGTTGCGCAGCGTCGCTTTCCAACTCGGCGGCGAAACGCTCGATCTGATTCCTTGCCGGCACCGCCCGACGCGCCTCGTCCAGCACCGCGGTCAACGCCTCTTCCCGGGCGAGGAAGGCCTCGCTGCGCTGCCGGTCGATCTGCGCGGCGATCATCCAGGGCTCGATCCGGCCGCGGAACGTTCGCTGGTGTTCCTTCCACGGGCGGTAGTGGTCGGCCGCCAGCATCCAGATCGTGACCGCCAGCAGGCCCAGCGAGGAGACTGCAAACACCAGATGCAGACGTTTCAGGTTGTAGTAGGTGTCGTTGCCTGAGTGCATGGAGTCCTGATCGCCCTTGGGCGAGTTGCCGGATCAGAGGTTGAAGAAACACTCCGGCATGCTCACCACGTAACTGAGATTCATGGTCCAGCGCAGGATCATCTTCAGCGGCAGCGTCATCATCGCCAACAGCAGCACGGCCATCAGCGTGAAGCGGCCAAAGCCCATTTGGGCCCGCAGCCGGCGCAACAGCGTGCGGCCCAACAGCGGCGGCAGGGCCACGAAGTAGAGTCCCACCAAGGTCACGCCCGCGATCTCCCGCCAGAGGATATGCCCGAACTGCGCCAGCGACCCGGCGTCGGCCGCCACCTGCGGCACGCCGCGTCCGAGCCAGATCGTCCAGAAGTATTCCGAGAGCTTCACGTTGCCCAGCGCCAGCACCTTGTGCGGGTCGCGGACCTCGTACAGCCCAAAAAAACCCCAATTCGGCCCCCGCATGAACGTGCCGACCAGAATCAGCAACACCCACAAGAGCAGAAAGCCGAACTGGAAGACGCCATAGGCGAACGGCCGCTGGCGAATCGTGTAGTAGCCGCTACCCTGCGGGTTGGGGTCGAGATAGGGTATGGCCATCAGTCCAAAGGCGATCAAGCAGGGTACGACCACGCCGACGATCCAGGCGTCGGAAAACACCAGCAGCTCTTGCAGGCCGACGAAGTACCACGGGGCCTTCGAGGGATTGGGCGTCACCGCCGGATTGGCCGGCTGTTCCAGCGGGGCCTGCACGCTCAGCGACCAGATCAGTAGCACCGCGCTGGCCAGGATCATGCAGATCAGCTCGGTGTAGACCAGGTCGGGCCAGACCAGGGCCTTTTCCGCCTGGTCCTTCTCCGCCGGTGCGAGGCCCTGCCCCAGCCGCCGGTCGTTTTTTACGGCCGCCGACGCCGAAAGCCACGTGAACAGTGCCAGCAGATAAACCATCGCCACGATCGGTACGTTGTCCGGCTGGATGACCACGGCGGCGAACTGGGCGTCGGTCAACGACAGGCCCAAAAACAGCAGCGAGACGTTCAGCCCGGCGAACGCCACCGCCGGTCGCACGAAAACGCGGCGCCCTAGGTATAATCCCCAGAGGATCAGAAACGAGCCCAGCGTGAAGGTCACGGGCCCGAGCACGGCGTCGATCGCGTCTTTGCACGCCTCGGGCATGGCGGCGGGGTTTCCGTCGAAGGCCCGCCACCCGAGCACCGCAAACGTCAGCCCCACGGCCCCCCACGCCCCGGCCCGCTGGGGCCTGCGCCCGCGCAGGGCTCGCCCCGCCGCCAGCAGGTTCACCGCGCAGGCCGACAGATAGAACCAGCCCATCGGCCCGGCGATGCGTTCGAGGAATTCGTGTTCGTTGCCGTACATGCAGGGAAGCCCTCAAACAGGGCAATGGATGTTTGCATCCGCCTCCGTTTTACAGCGGCCCACTGATTCCCCCATCCTTGCGGATCCGCCAGAAATGCAGCCCCATCAGAAGCGCCGCCAGCAGTGGGATGGCCACGCAGTGCAGGACGTAAAACCGATTCAGCGTGTCGCCGGCGGCGAGGATCTGCTGCCCCGGCCCTTCATGGCCCAAAAGCGGCACCGCCCGGGCCATGTTTGAGCCCACGGTGATCGCCCAAATCGACAACTGGTCCCACGGCAGCAGGTAGCCGGTGAAGGAGAGCAGCAGCGTCAACAGCAGCAGCAGCACGCCGACGACCCAATTGAACTCCCGCGGCGGCTTGTAGCTGCCGGTGAGAAAAACACGATACATGTGCAGCATCACGCTGATCACCATGGCATGGGCGCCCCAGCGGTGTACTTCGCGGAGCACGCCCAGCGAGACCACGTCGCGCAACGCCAGCATGTCGTTGTAGGCCCACTCGAGCGTGGGCCGGTAGTAGAACATCAACAGCACGCCGGTGATGGTCTCGACCAGAAACAGAAAGCACGTGATCCCGCCCATGCACCAGGTGAAGCCCGGCCGCAGGGCGTGTTTCGGAATCGCTACCGGGTGCAAGTGCAACACCAGGTTGCTGACCACGACCAGAACGCGATTGCGGCGATCGACCGGCGCCGGGTGGCGGAAGATGCTGCGGTAGACTTGCGAGTCGCGTATTCGGTCGCGGAGGGACATGGAAGGCGGCCTCTACACAATCTTGGGTCCGCAAGACAGACAACGGGCTGCGGGCGGGTACCGCACTGCCGGCCGAAGCGCTAGAACCTTCATTGTGAGCAGTTGCCGCAGCCTGGGGAAGCCCCTTGCCCCCTTTTCCGGCAACGGAACATGCCTCCGGCGCCGAGTTCGGGTGGCCGATACCTCCCCGTTATCTGATTTCGGCGTTCTCCGCTCTGATGATCCATTCGACGCAGGCTGCCGCGACACATCGCAATGACTCGCAGAAGACGCGGGAATCCCTTGAATAATTGGGCTCCTTGCGTCAGGGTGCAAAACACTGCATGATAGTGCCAAAACATCAGGTGGCCGAGGCGGGACTCGAACCCGCACGGGAATTACTCCCAAAGGATTTTAAATCCTTAGCGTCTGCCAATTCCGCCACTCGGCCAGGTGCCGCCGCGCGCCGCTGCTGCTTCCATGAGAACGCCCAACCTGTGCTTTCACGAGTCCTCTGCGGAGGGTGCCGCCGGCGCGGGGCCCCCGTTGGTTCGGGCCACGATGCGGTTAATCGCATTGAGAAACGCTTTGGCACTGGCTTCGATGCTGTCGGTCGAGACACCGCGGCCGCGATACAGATGCCCCTCGAATTCGACCTGAACCATCACTTCGCCCTGGGCGTCTTTGCCGACCGTGACGCTGTGGACGCGGAAGTCTTTGCAGGCCACCGAAATCCCGGTGAGCTGCTCCATGGCCAGAAAGATGGCGTCGATGGGGCCATCGCCGCAGGAGGTTTTGGTGCTGAACTGCTCTTCGCCGCGGCGCAGCACCAGCGTGACCTCCGGTACGCGCCCCGTGCCCGAGGTGACCTGATACGAATGCAGCGTCCACTGTTCGGCGACGGCGTGAATCTGCTGGTCGACCAGCGCCGCCAGATCGCCGTCGTAGATCTCCTTCTTCTTGTCGGCGAGGGTTTTGAACTCCTGGAAGACGTCGCCGAGTTGCTGGGGCGTGAGGTGATAGCCCAGCGCTCTGGCCCGATCCGCCAGGGCTGCCCGACCGCTGTGTTTGCCCAGCACCAGATCCGTCTTGACGAAGCCGACGTCTTCCGGCCGCATAATCTCGTACGTGGTCCGTTCCTTGAGCATGCCGTCCTGATGGATACCCGCTTCGTGGGCAAACGCGTTCTGGCCCACGATGGCTTTGTTCCGCTGCACGTGGATGCCCGTGATGTTGGCGACTAGCCGGCTGGTGGGAACCAGCCGGTTGGTGACGACCCGGGTGCCGGCGTGGTAGAAGTCGTTTCGCGTCCGCAGGGCCATCACAACCTCCTCGAGCGAGCAGTTTCCCGCGCGTTCGCCGAGCCCATTGATCGTGCACTCGATCTGTCCGGCGCCGGCCTCCACCGCCGTCAGACTGTTGGCCACGGCCATGCCCAGGTCGTTGTGGCAATGGACGCTGATCACGGCCCTGTCGATGTTGGGGACCCGTTCGCGGAGCGTGCGGATGACCTGATTCATGTGGGCGGGCGTGGCGTAGCCGACGGTGTCGGGGATGTTCACGGTGGTGGCCCCGGCGTCGATCGCCGCCTCGACCACCCGGCAAAGGAAGTCGGATTCGGTTCGCACGGCGTCTTCCGGCGAGAATTCGACGTCGGGGCAATAGCCGGCCGCGCGCTGCACCCCCGCCACGGCCCGGCGGATGATCTCCTCTTTGTCCATCTTGAGCTTGAACTCGCGATGAATGGCGCTGGTGGCCAGAAACACGTGGATTCGCGACTGCGGGGCGTCCTGGACGGCTTCCCAGGCGCGATCGATATCGGCGTCGCGGCAGCGGGCCAGGCCGCAGATTACCGATCCGCGAATCGAGCGGGCTATCTGCCGCACCGCCTCGAAGTCGCCCGGCGAGGCAATCGGAAAGCCGGCCTCGATGACGTCTACGCCCAAATCGACCAGTGCCTGGGCCACCTCCATCTTCTCGGCCAGGTTCATACTTGCCCCGGGCGATTGCTCGCCGTCGCGGAGCGTCGTGTCGAAAATCACGATGCGGCGGGGTGCGTTTTCCTGCATATCTGACATATTTGTCGGTATCCTCTCGTTGCGTGTGAAGATGGTCTGTGCGAAGAAGACTCGCGTTGCCTCAGATGCCTGCCAGCCGACCCCTGGTCGGCCCGGGCAACACCAACCATGCCCTCGTGGGCCCTTCTCGCCGGTCGCTGTTCACATCACACCTCGTCGGGATGGTTCGCTTGACGGAACAAAAAAACCCAAGGCGGTCTCGGCCTTGGGGTTCGGTTTGGCGGATCGGTTGACAGCGGCTTACGACGAACCCTAGGGCCTGCGCCCGGCAAGCAACGGAAGTAACAGCGGCAATAGGGTCCCAAGCCGATTCACGTCATGATCTCCAAAGAGAATCTCGGCATTTGCGCCGAATCGTCTATACTTTACGAGACACGCCTGCGGGCGTCAAGTTCGCCGCGAGGCCTGCGGAGGCGAGGGCGGCCCGGCCGAAGCGTTCCAAGGGGCGTGCACAACGTCCGCGCGCACGCGGCTAATTGTCGGACATCGGCGGCGCTCACTGCCGAGAAATGTACCATGCGGGCAATTTCCGGAGTCTAAGGTAGATGCCTGGCGAGAATCTGGACATTTTCAGCGATCACGAACCGACGCCGCCACCTAAAGGGGGTGGTGTCCAGCGGCGTTTCGTCGGAATCCACTTCGCCTGTTGTGACGTCTACGCAAGGGTTTACGTCAATCGGACTGAGACCGCCTACGAAGGGTGCTGTCCGAAATGCTCGCGGCACGTTCGCATCCGCATCGGCCCCGGCGGGACCGACAACCGCTTTTTCACTGCCTATTGAGCCGAAGTCCCGTTTCGGGTATCCTTCCGCCGCGCGATTCGGCGGCCTCGCCCTTGGCACCGCCAGAAGCGCCCCTGTGGTGGGGTTGGCGTTTAGCGTCTCCCTGCGGGTTACCCCATTCTGCTTCTCTATCCAGTTCGTTCCATGGACTACGAAGTCCAGCGTTGCACCCGACATTGTGCGGTTACCGGCCGGGAGTTTTCCCCGGGCGAGACGTTTTACTCGGTTCTGCTCCTGGAGGGGGCTGAAACGCTGCGTAACGACTACTCGGTAGAGTCGTGGAATGGTCCACCGGAGGGGGCTCTGGGGTGGTGGAAATCGCAGATCCCCGACCGCAACGCCAATCGGATGCAGTGGGCGCCCAACGACGTGATGCTCCAGTTCTTCGACGAATTGGCCGAGCAGCCCGACAAGCAAGACATGCGATACGTGCTCTCGCTGCTGCTGGTGCGCCGCCGGGTGATGCGACTGGAGGAGAGTGAGAGAGACCCACAAGGCCGCGAGATCCTGGTCCTGTATTGTCCTCGTCGCGATATGACGTATGAGATCCCGGCGGTGATGCCCGGCGCGCCGCAGATCGAGCAGATCCAGCAGGAGTTGGCCCGGCTGTTGGAATAGCACGCCCGGGTGCGTTGCCTCCACGTACGCGTTGCCAAGGAAAGGCATGAGCCCCATGGACGGGAAGCGGCGTTTGCTGTTGTTGCTGGTGTTGGTGGGCCTGTTCGGCCTCAGCGGGGCGCATTGCCCCAACACGCTGCGGCAATACACGGCACCCGAGCCCCGCGCACTTCCACCGTCGCCAACGCTCGAGCAAGTGATCCAGGTCGTCAACGACAACAATTCCCAGATTCAGACGTTCTCGACCACCCATGCCACGCTCAGCGTAGCGGGCTTTCCCTCGCTTCGGGCCGATATCGCGTTTCAGCGCCCCAAGTCGTTCCGGCTCCGTGGCGACACGGCGGTAACCGGGCCCGAACTCGACGTGGGCAGCAACGAACAGCTCTTCTGGTTCTGGATCCGCAGGAACCAGCCGCCGGCCGTCTTCTATTGCCCACACGACCAGTTCGCCGGCAGCGCGGCACGCGAGATGGTCCCCATCGAGCCGGAATTGCTCGTCGAGGCCCTGGGGACCACCGAACTGGATCCGGCCCTGCCGTACCATGGCCCGGAGATCCTGCCCAACGACCGGCTGAAGCTCAGCAGCATCCGCGAAACGGTCAACGGACCGATGACCAAAGTGATGATCCTCGACGGGGCCCGGGGCTGGATCCTGGAGCAGCATGTCTACGACGCCGAAGGCCGCAACATCGCCAGCTCGACGGCCAGCGGGCATCACCGCGACCCGTTGACCAACCTGGTGATGCCCACTTCGGTGGAAATCACCTGCCCGACGACCGACCCGCCCTTCTCGATGCGAATCCACTTGGGCAACGTCCAGATCAATCGGCTGGCCAACAGTCAGGGGCAACTGTGGACCATGCCCAGCTATCCCGGCTCGCCGTGGGTCGATCTGTCGGACCCCAAAATCCGCCGGCCGTCGGCCATTTCGCCCCCGGCCGTTTCTCGTGTTCCCGGTCGACGCCCGCGTCTATGGTGAGATAGCGGCCGAACGGCCCGCTACGTGGTTTTCGAGTCCGGGTCGCCGGCGAGGCGGCCTGCGGCACGGCAAGGCTGTTGTCCGATGGAAATCGCGGGCTTTTCACCTGATGCCCAATCGCCTTTGTCCTGAAGATGCCCCCGTCCTATTGATGCTTGCATAGTCCATGCGCGAGGGCGACCAACGGGAGCCCGGTTTTTCCGGTCTCCCGTTGGTCGGCCTGGATTATTCACAATGCGAACATCAATAAGGGTCGTCTCCCAGGGGACGCGCGATTCCTCGAGATGAACCCTACTTCTCGCCGCCCAGCGACCGGATGTACTCCGCCGTGCGGTCCTCGCAGGGAAGATCGCCGGGGTTGTAGATGAAGCGATTGGGGTCGATGGGCGTGACGAAGTCGAGGTCCCGCAACTCCATCGTGACGATGGCCTCGCCGCCCGAGTCCACGGATGCAGGCCCGCCTTTCCGGACACGACGGTACTCCAAGCGGTAGAATAGCGGCGGCTCTTGGGCCAACAGAAGCACGACGACCTGATCGGGCAGGTGCGCGGGAAGCTGGGACAGGTCGGCGGGTTGGCCCGCCTCGATTGCCGCTTTCTGCTCGGGAAGGAGCCGAACCAGTCTGTCGGGCTTCCATCGCCCGGTCAGCCGCCACGCCGGCTGATTTCCCCAACGCCCCGGCTGTGCCGCCGTGAATTCGAACGCGGCACCGAGCCTCTTGAGCAGATCGGATAGCCCGCCGAGACCGGGAAGCACGTCGCCCGGGACGATTGCCGTCGAGTCTCGCGCCGGTTGCAGCGCAGCACTCGCCGCCTCCACGTCGATGCGGCTGAGCTGTTCGGTCCCTAGCACATTCCGTTTCGTCCAGAGGGCTCGGCCATCGCAGACCTGCACAAGGCTGCTGGTCTGGTCGCCGATTTGAAGCCTCAGCTCCAGCCGGGTCAAGCTGACCCGGCCCGACCGCTGCTGCAGATAGATTCCCGATCCGACAAGGTGCTTGTCGAAGAGATGGGCCTCGTGGACGATTTTTGCGGAGACCGAGGTGCAGCCCTCCAAGGCCCGCTCTGCCTCGACCAGCAGTGCTTGAGGATCCGGCGAGGCGGCGCCCCCAGGAGCCGGCCCCCCTTGTCCGAAGCCCACGTCGGGGAGGGCCCAGCCAGCCGCGAGCAGGCACAACATCGGCAAAGTGGGCAATTTGGCTCTCATTTCAAGGGTATTAACGGATTTTCCAAAGATTCGCGTTGTGACAGGCCGACCATTAGACCTCAGAAGGATGTCCTGCGCGATCGGACTTTGCGCCGGACGTCTGCCGAGTGGAATCGACGTGGGATTCCGCGCTTGGGGGCAACCGGGCAAGTTGCGGAACCCGCATTGTAAGACGACGGAGGCATACGGTCCACGCCAATCGTGTTCGGCTGCGGACGCGCCGCCATTGCGGGAGAGACTGTCCACTCAAGCACAAGATATCGTTTCATGCTGTCGGCCTGTTCGGAGGCTCTCGCCGCGCGGGCTCAAGACGACAAACAAAGGGGGGAACACAATGAGGATTTCGTTGGTGTTCGCATTCGTTGTGGCCGTGGCGGTGGCCGGCTGCCAGGTCCCGATGCAAGAGAACTTGCCTCCGGCGCAGATGTTGATGCATCCAGGCCCGGGCGTCGACGGCCCGGGGCCCGGGGTGATGATGTATCAGCCGACTCCTCCGGTAACCGGACGGACCTCACAGGTTGCGTTCGTCGGCCCCGAAGGCATGACCGTGGCCTGGGACGAAGGCATGCCGGGACATTTCGACTCGGAGCCGCTGATCTGTCCCGGACGCTACAACTTCCCGCAGGGGGCCATCTACCGCTTGAAGCTGACCAACGTCCCGGGGCGTCCCGGCGTGGAATTGTATCCCACGTTGGAGGTCGGCCCGGCGATGCCGCGGACCGAGGCCTTCCTCTCGCACAATTCGATTCCGGTCCAGTTCGCCGAAGAGGACTTCGACCAGGTGCTCAGCGGCAACTTCGTGACCAAAGTGATCTACCTGCCCGATCCCGAGTACCAGGAGTTGGCGGTGGCTGGTGTGGAAACGCTGGTCAGCACGCGCCTGGACCCGGGCGTGGATCCGATCGTGGAGGCCGACCGTCGCGGAGCGATCCTGGCGATCGTCCGCTTGGGGAACAAAGACCTGGAGATTCCCGGCGAGTTGATCGAGGCGAACGGCGTAATGCCGGCCTCGTACCTGCAGACGGAGGACCAGGCGATGGCCGCCGGCCCGACGCCGATGGGGACCAACGTGGGGAGCGGAAGCACGATGCCGGGCCATTACATCTCCGGCCTGACCGGGCCGCAGTACGGCATGCCCATGTGCGGCACGCCGATCGGCCTGCCCGGACCGCCACACGTGCCGCTGGGCATTCCGGCCGGGCTGCAGAAGCACACGATCAGAAACCACACGAAGGTGCATATCCCCAAGCCAACGCGGAAGCTGAAGATCGACGTGCGGCAGAACCCCGGCTTCAGCTATCCCAAGCCGCCCAGCCACGCGTACATCCTCGAACAGACCGTGCCCGCGATGGGTTGGAACCGGCAACCGGCCGGCGATAAATGCGAGGTCATCACTCCCGATTGTACGACGGGAGCCTGTGAATCGGGGGCGTGTCCCTACTGAGAACGGCAAGCCATGCGGTAGTGTGAACCGGCCGTGCCGGCTACGGTTACCGCAATATCCGGCCCCATTCGGTCGAGATCATAACTCGAGTCCTTTTCCGCCCGTGACAATGGTCCACATGCTCCGCTGCCCGGCAACCCAAGAGCGACTCCTCGAAGGACGAGTTGCCGGCAGGATAGCCACGGTAGTGTCCCTTCTCTTGGCAGCGGCCACCGGCCTTGCTGCCCAGGAGCCGGGGATACACTACTTGCATGGAGGCGTGATGCCACCGGGAGCGATTGGCAGTTGGCAGCTCCAGCGGGGCGGACCATTGCCGGGCTATTTCCAGCCGGTCGAAATCAAGGCCCCACCCGGGGCCTTGGTTTCGCTGGCCACCGCCGGACGGCTCGATCAGCCGAGGCAAGCACCCCTGCGGGTCGGATTTCTGATCGGCCAAGTGTACCGCATGCGGATCATGAACATCCCCATGCAGCCGGGACTCGAAGTCTTTCCCACCGTGGAGCTGATCGACCGACTCTACGCGCCGCGCGGACAGCAGCAGCGATTCGCGATCCCGGTCGAGCTTTCACAGGCCGATATCGAGTTGGCCCTGCAAGGAAAGTTCGTTACCCGAGTGATCTATCTGGAAGATCCCCAGCGGGCCTTGCCGGTGCGCGACGATCCGGCGGCGCAGAACTGGTTCGACGTGGGGCCGCACCGCGATCCGCTCGCCGTGGCCGACGCCTTGGGACGCCCCGTGGCCATCCTGCGCATCGGGGGACGACTGCCCGACAACACCCAGGGCCCCGATGAGAGCTTCCTCTACGGTTGTCCGCCCTTCGCGGAATTCCCGTCGCGGACCACCGTGCCGCCCCCACAGGCAATCGCCCCGGAGGCACGGCAGCCATGAGAGACGCAAGTTGCACGGGTCCGGCCGACCTTCGGTGGCCGCGCTGCTGGCGGATGCTGCTGATCGGACTCTGCACGCTGATCCTCTGTTCGTGCCGGGGATTGGATCAGGCCGCCTACGATACTTCGGCGGTGGAGGCTCCGGCGTGCCCCCAAACGGCTGCGAGCTTGCCGCCGGAAGCCTACACAGGCGGGCCGGTTCAGCCTCTTGTCGGCCCGCCAGGCATGGAGCAGGGAGTGCCCTTGCCGTACACTCCGAGTGGTCCCTGGGCCCCGCCGGGCATCCGTCAGCCGTGGCCCGAGGACGAATATCTCCGTGACGGCGGCGACCACGGCTTGCCCGCTAGGGTCAAAAAGGACTGGGAGGTGACCGGGCTCGAACTGGAAGACACGATCGCCCATTACGACACGGTCGACGGCCAAAGGGTGGTCGAGCCGAGCAACCAAGTCCACATCTACAGCCCGAGGTTCGGCGCCGTCCGCCAGGTGGTGGGATCGGTGGCCTATGAGCGGGCTCGCCGGCTGGCCGGAGTCCACTCGCCCGAGGTCCTGGCCGGCCCCACCACGATCCAACCGGTCGCCGCCAGCAAGCAGAACTTGCAGACCGGTCGCCAAATCGGCACCAAGCCCCTGGCGATCTACCGCAGCCGGCAGGGCGATGGCGTGATGTCCAGCGCGATCTGGCCAAAGGGCTTCCAGGACGCCTTCAAGCCGTACGAGAACCTGCGGACGGTGCGTACAGGCATGATCGACTCGGCGGAGCTTGCGTGGCTCGCCCAGGGCCATACCGCCGCGGTTGCCTGGGAGCACGATCAGGCGGTACAGGTGGTTTTGGACCGCCAGGCCGCCATGGCCGACGTGAGCGATCAAAGCGTGTCTTCCCTCTTCACGGCGAAGGCCCCGCCGGGCGAGGCCCGGCTGCAAGTAGTCAAGGTCGCCTCGACGCCGTTTGCCGAGCCGGGCGACGAGGTGGCGTTCACGATCCGCTTCGACAACGTGGGCACGCAGCCGATCGGCAACGTGACGATCATCGACAACCTGACGTCGCGGCTGGAATACGTTCTCGACAGCGCCCAGTGCAGCGTCGAGGCCGAGTTCCTCACCCAGCCGAACGAGGGCGACTCGCTGGTGATCCGCTGCGAGGTCGCCAACCCGTTGCAGCCCGGCCAGGGCGGCATTCTCCGCTTCCGCTGCCGCGTGCGGTAGTGGCCTTGACCGGAAGAGGCGGATACGCCTACAGTGCCCGGCTGACCTTGCGCGAAGGAAGCCGACGTGTCTGTCGCCGATCCACACACCGCCGAATACCGCTGCCCCGGCCAGCCGTATCCGATCTCGCGATCCGTCCATTTGGGACGCATGGCCCGGTTCTATCCTGGGTGTCGGCAATGTCCGCACCGGGACGAGACCGGCCCGCTTTCGCGGCGGCAAATCGCCCAACTGGTCGAAACGCGGCCGCGGGGCTCGCCGGCGACCCTGTTCCACGATGAAGGGACCGAGGGAGTCTACGGAAACGATCTGGGACCGGACGCGGCACGCGAGATGGCGGCCGCGTTGGGTACCGGTCTGCGGGGATGTTTCGCCGGGAAGCACCAGCCGCCACAACGTGCCCCACAAGTGGTCATCGCCGGCGACGGGCGGCCTTTGAGTTGCGAGCTGGTGGCGGCCGCCGCCGAAGGGTTACGCTGGGCTGGTTGCGACGTAACCGACGTCGGAGTCGCCAGCGCCCCGTGCCTGGCGTTTGCGATCGAGCATCTCGGCGCCGATGGCGGGCTGCTGGTCGGCAATCGCGACGGCCGGCCGCACACCGTGGGATTGAAGTTCTGGGCCGGGCCGCGCCCCCTCTCGGCCCAAGGACCGCTCGACCTGCTAAGGGAGACGCATCGCGCCGGTGTCGATCGGCCCACGCGGAGGTTCGGTTCGTTGCGGCGGTTTCGGGCCGAAGAGCCTTATGTGGCATCGTTGGCCGAGCACTATCACGCGTTGCGCCCGTTGCGGTTTGTGTTGGACAGCTCCTGCGGCCCGCTCAGCCGATTCCTCGAAAGGCTGCTTCGGCCCGTGGCCTGCCGGGTCATTCCCTCTCGCGAGGCCGAAGGCCGTTTGCCCGAGCAGGTCGTCGCCGACGGGGCGCATTTTGCGATCCGCATCGGTGACGACGGCGAGACCTGCGGACTCTTCGACGAGCAGGGCCGCCGCGTGGCCGTCGAACGGTTGTTGTTGCGCGTGGCCGGCCACCTGGTCACGGAGCGGTCGCCGCAGACCGTGGTGTTGGAGACCGGGACCGACTTGGCAACGGCGCGGCGCATCGAAGCCTTGGGAGGCCAAGTCGCCAGGGCCGATACTCGTCGCGCGGCGATGGAGCGGGCGATGCGCGAGCAGGGGGCGATCTTCGGCGGTGGCCCGAGCGGGCGCTTCTGGTACGCCGACGGCGGGCTTGCGCTGCCCGACGCGCTGAGGACTCTGACGCTGCTGTTGGTGGTTCTCAGCCAAAGCGACCGACGGCTCTCCGAGGTTCTCGACGGCGCCTCGGCGGCGGGTTAGAATATCGGATAGTACTCCACTGCGCTTTCTGAAAAGACGGCACTTAGGCCTATATGGAAAGAGGAAAGGCGTGCAGCGGCGTTGCTCTTTCATGGCGTTTTTTCCCGCGTCAGGCCCTGGTCATTTGCAGTACACACATCAACAGTGCAAGACGACAACCATGTCTGAGAACTGGATCGCCGAGAGGACCAAGTGCTTCGACGCGTCGGGCATCCGCAAGGTGTTCGACCTGGGGGCGAAGATGACCGACCCGATCAACCTCTCGATCGGACAGCCCGATTTCGACGTTCCCGAGCCGGTTCGTCAGGCGGCGGTCGAGGCCATCGGCAGCGGCAAGAACGGCTATGCCCTCTCACAGGGAATGCCCGTGCTCCGCGAAAAGCTGCAAGCGAGAATCGACGCGCAGTACGGTCACGAGGACCGCGAGGTGTTCGTCACCTGCGGCACCAGCGGCGGGCTGATGCTGGCCATGCTGGTGCTGCTGAATCCGGGCGAAGAGGTGATTGTTTTCGATCCCTACTTCGTGATGTACAGCGCGTTGGCAGGCGTTGCCGGCGGCAAAGTCGTCTATGTCGACACGTATCCCGACTTCCGCATCGACGTGGGCCGGGTGGCCGACGCCGTCACCTCCCGCACCAAAGCCATCATCTTCAACAGCCCCGCCAATCCCACCGGCGCCGTGGCCGGCCGCGAAGAAGTGCGACAATTGGCCGAGCTGGCGGCGGCGCGAAACGTGCTGTTGCTGAGCGACGAGATCTACCGCACGTTCTGCTACGACGGGTCGTTCGTCTCGCCGGCGGAGTACAACCCTCGGACGCTGGTGGTCGACGGCTTCAGCAAGAGCCACGGGATGCCCGGCTGGAGGCTCGGGTTTGCCCACGGCCCGTCGGCAATCATCCACGAAATGATCAAGCTGCAGCAATACAGTTTCGTGTGTGCTCCCCAGCCCTTCCAATGGGCCGGGGCGCTGGCAATGGACTTCGACGAGGGCGGGCAGAGGGAGGCCTATCGCCGAAAGCGGGACCTGCTGGTGGAGGGGCTGGCCGGCGACTACGAGTTGGTCACGCCCGGCGGCGCCTTCTACGCGTTCCCGAAACTCCCCCGGGGCACCGGCATGGAGTTCGTCGCCCGGGCGATCGAGAAGAACCTCCTGGTCATCCCGGGCAATGTCTTCAGCCGCCGCGACACGCACTTTCGAATCTCCTACGCGGCGGCCGACTCAACGATCGAGCGGGGGATTGAGGTGCTCAAGAGGCTGGCCCGGGAAGGGTGAGCGATCGATCACGGGCGAACCGTAGAGAACGGCACGACCCTCACATCCGGTTCCTCTCCTGTCGCTGCTTTGCCGTTCCGGCCCGCTCGACGACCATTCCGAGGGGTGGCTCGTTGCCGGGCGGGTCCTATGATTGCTATAGAGCGGTTACAGACCCTGTCTTGCCCGAGAGGAGATAGGCTATGGCAACGGTTCCGCAGACGCCTCACAAGTCGACGCCGCAGCAACCGGAGAAGCACGTGATCAGCAAGGAGCAACTCCGCAAGGATCGCATCCACGCCGCAATCACGGTGGTGCTGCTTCTGGCGGCCTTCGCGTTGGTGGCGTGGTTGGCCAGTCTCGCACCGGCCCCGCAGACTTACGACTACCAGCCCTGGCTGCCTTAGTCGCGGCGAGAGGCTGCGACCGAGGGCGCGGCGAGGCTGCCGGGCGACCGGACAGTTCGCAGGCGGCACGAAGGGCGGCGGTCGGCGCGCGTCTTGGCCGTCGCTTGCACACCTTGGCTCGTGGACACTCTGGCTCTTCGTGGTGGAGGCAGCGCCAGCAGTGATCGCGGAGAGGTTACGCGCTCTTGTTCTTCGGCTCCGGCAGCGGGAAGAGCTGCTGGCGGCCGTAGACGATGTCGTCGGTGATCAGGTACTTGCTTCCGCGGGGCTGATCCGGCAACTCGAACATGATGTCGAGCATGACCTCTTCGATGATGGAACGCAGCGCCCGGGCACCCGTCTCTTTTTCCATCGCCCGCTGCGAAATCGCTCGCAGCGACTCGTCGGTGAATGCCAGTTCACAACTCTCCATGGAGAAGAGGGCTTCGTACTGCCGGATCAGGGCGTTCTTCGGCTCGGAAAGGACGCGGACCAGGGCGTCGACGTCCAGGGGACTTAAGGCCGAGACGACCGGCAGCCGCCCGACCAGTTCGGGGATCAGGCCGAACTGGAGAATGTCGTCGCTGGTGACCTGCTGCAGCAGTTCGCCCACCTCCATGTCGTCGTGCACCACCTTGTCCTGTCCGAAGCCGATGGTGCGTTTGCCCAATCGCTTGCCGATGATGTCGTCCAGGCCCACGAACGTCCCACCGCAAATGAAGAGGATGTTGCTGGTGTCGATCTGGATGTATTGTTGTTCGGGATGCTTGCGACCGCCCTGCGGCGGAACGTTGGCCACCGTGCCTTCGAGCATCTTCAACAGCGCCTGCTGCACGCCTTCGCCGGAAACGTCGCGGGTGATGGAGACGTTCTGGCTGGTTTTTCCGATCTTGTCGATCTCATCGATGTAGAGCACGCCGCGCTGGGCCGCCTCGATGTCGAAGTCGGCGGCGTGCAGCAGTTTCAACAGGAGGTTTTCGACGTCCTCGCCCACGTAGCCCGCCTCGGTCAACGTGGTCGCGTCGCCGATGGCGAACGGCACATCGAGGATCCGCGCCAGCGTCTGCGCCAGCAGCGTCTTGCCGGAACCGGTCGGGCCGATCAGGAGGATGTTCGACTTGTCGATTTCGACGTCGGATTCTTCGCAGCCGTGCATCAGCCGCTTGTAGTGGCTGTGGACGGCCACGGCCAGGACCTTCTTGGCCCGTTCTTGCCCGATCACGTACTGGTCGAGTTGCTCGACGATCTGCCGAGGCGATAGCACCTTGGTGAACAACTGTTTCGAGGTGCCTCGACGCCGGCGCTCCTGCTCCAAGATCGACTGGCAGAGGTCGATACATTCGCCACAGATGTAGACGTCGCCCGGGCCTTCGACCAGCGGACCGACGTCGCGGTAGCTTTTTCGGCAGAAGGAACAGAAGGCGTTTTTCTTGGTGGTTCCGTTTCCTCGACGTCCCGAGTTGAAATCGCGTCCTGAGGGCATGCCAATTCCTTTTTGCGTTCCGCCTGAACTGTCAGAGCTGCTGTTTCTACGGGGCGTTGTGCCTGGGGGTTTGGCCCGGCGGAAGCCAGAAAGCCTCTTCGGTCGTCAGAACCGCCCGAACCGACGACTCCGGAGTGAGTGGCTTCATTCGTCGCAACCCGTTTCCCCGTTATCCTTTAACTCCGCTTGGAGCCGCGTGGCCAATGCAGTCTTTATTGTTCGGAATTCTACATCGCTTAGCTCACCTCGGGAGTGCAGATCGCGGAATTTTGAGATCAATTCGGTGGCCTTCGGTTCGTGTTGTACCGGCCCGCTGCGAACTTTGTCGATCACATAAACCGCCACGGCGATCGCTATGGCCAGAATCGCAATCCAAAGGATCAGCTCTTCGGCGCCCGTTTCCGTGAGTCGCTGCATGAGACTGCCGGCCACCGCGCCAAATAGAGTCCCCAGGTCGATCAATCAAACCACGCCGTCTATTATCTCCATCATGCAGGGCCGGGTCCAGCGTGCGCCACCCGATCTTCCCGCTTGTTGACAACTGCCCCCGATGGACCTAACCTGAGGACTGAACATGAGCAGGCCTGCCCTGACCCGAATGAGGGGCACGCGACCTTACCTCCGACCGGGATTCTAAAGCCAGCATGTCGAAAGACGAGACCCTTTCGCGAATCATCAACTCGGGTGTGATCGCCGTGCTTCGCGCTCCCAGCGGCGAGATGCTTGCCGATGTGGCCGAGGCCCTGTTGGCCGGTGGAGTGGAAGCCATCGAAGTTACCTTTACCGTGCCGGGGGCCCATCGCGTGCTTGAGCAAGTGGCGGATCGACTCGGCGACAAGGTCCTTTTGGGGGCAGGTACGGTATTGGACCCCGAGACGGCGCGGACGGCCTTGTTGGCCGGGGCCGAGTTCATCGTCGCCCCGACGGTCAACCTCAATGTGGTCCGCCTCTGCCGGCGCTACGACAAGGCGGTGATGCCGGGAGCCCTGACGCCGACCGAAGTGCTCGCGGCTTGGGAGGCCGGCGCCGACGTGGTGAAGGTTTTCCCCTCCGACCTTACCGGACCGAAGTATCTTAAGGCGCTGCACGGCCCGTTGCCCCAGGTTCGCCTGATGCCGACCGGCGGCGTCAATTTACAGACCGCCGCCGATTTTCTCCGGGCCGGAGCCTGCGCCTTGGGAATCGGTGGTTCGCTGGTCGAGGCCAAGGCCGTCGCCGCCGGCGACATGGCACGAATCGAATCGCTCGCCCGGCAGTATGCCGAGATCGTCCGACACACACGGGCCGGCAAATCAGACACCCAAGAGTAGAGGCCCCGTGTCGAATAACGAACTAGATCGAATAACGAACTAGAGAGTACCGAGCATCGCGCCACGCAGCCGGCCGCGGTGCATCGGCGCGCCTGGGGATCCACACTTCAGGAGGAATCACGATGTCCATTCACTTCACGTGTCCGCACTGTGGGCAGGAAACGGACGTATCCGATCAGTACGCGGGGCAGAGCGGGCCCTGCAGCCAATGTGGCCGGACGATCATGGTTCCGGCTCCGGGAGGCGCCCCGGTGTATACCCCACCACCGAAGGGATCCAGCTCCTCGGCATCGGTTCTGATCGTCATTGCCTTAGTGGCCGTGCCCGTCCTGCTGGCGTGTGCCGGAATCCTGCTCGCCCTGCTGTTGCCGGCGGTCCAGGCAGCCCGTGAAGCCGCTCGCCGGGCGGCCTGCTCGAACAACCTGAGGCAGATCGGCGTGGCCTTGCACAACTACGCGTCGGCCAACGGGAGTTTCCCGCCGGCCTATATCGCCGACGAAGACGGAAAGCCGATGCACAGTTGGCGGGTGCTCATCCTGCCGTACCTCGGTGAGCAGATGCTCTATGATCAATACGACCTCGACGAACCCTGGGACGGCCCGAACAACCGCCTGCTGGCCGATATGATGCCGGAGGTTTACCGGTGTCCGAGTTCGCCGGGAGAGCCGGGCGATGCGATCGCCAGCTACGCGATGATCGTCGGTCCGGGAGCGATTTCCGACGGAACTTCCAAGGTATCGCCGGAACAGATTCCCAATATGGCCAACACGATCATGGTGGCCGAAACCGCGGGCGCGGACATCCATTGGATGGAACCGAAGGACCTGGACATCCAGACAATGACCACGATCGTCAACGGTCCCGGCGCGGGAATCAGCAGCAAACACGCCGCAGTAGCCAATGTCCTTTACTGCGACGGCTCCGTACGTCCCATCGTCGGTCCGGTTCCCCCCGGTTCGCTGCAGGGCGTGCCCGTTTCGGCCGAAGAGGACCCGTTACCCGAGAGAGGGCTCTTGCCCGAGGGTGCCGTACCCTAGTCCGCGGCCCTTCGCCGCGCCGCCCCGTGGCGACGAGTCTCTCGAGAAGGACTCCACTGATGCCCATTTCGTTTACCTGTCCGCACTGTGGCACCAAGACCGACGTGGCGGAACAGTACGCCGGCCAATCCGGCCCGTGCTCCGCCTGCGGCCGAACGATTACGGTCCCCCCGCTGGCCGGCACGCCCGGTTACTCGCCCGCGCGACGAGGCATCCCGACGCTGGCCATCGTTGCCGTGATTGTCTTCGGGCTGATCGCCATGTTGGTGCTTTGCGGTGGTGCCTTCTTTCTGGTGGGCTTTCGGGCCGTCGCCGTGTCGCCGCCGCCCGTGCCGCTATCAGCCGCACCGTATCTGCCCACCGACGAATGCGCCGATCGTCTTCGGCAGATCGGCGCGGCCATGCACGCCTACCATGCAGCCAACGGCCATTTTCCGCCTTCCCATGTCGCCGACGGCGACGGCAAGCCGCAGCACAGTTGGCGCGTGCTTTTGCTGCCGTTTCTCGGCCGCCAGGATCTTTACGACGCCTACAAGTTCGACGAACCCTGGGACAGCCCCGCCAATCTGGCGGTCGCCCGGCAGATGCCCGAAGTCTACGGTTGTCCGGAAGACCCTCACGCCGTCGATTCGCAAACCAGCTACGCGATGCTCGTGGGCCCCGGCATGATTTCCGACGGGCCGACCGCGCACCGAATCGAAGACATCCACGATGGCCTCCCGTTGACGATCCTGATCGTGGAGGCCGCCGGCAGCGGAATCCCATGGACGGAGCCGCGGGACCTTTCCGCAGAAGAAATCAGCTTTCGAGTCAATGACGGCACCGATGACGGAATCCGCAGCTATCATCCGAGCGGGGCGCACGTTCTGCTCGGCGACGGCACCGTGTTGCTCAGACGCCCGGAGCAAGACCCGCAGCAGGCCAGGTCGATGAGCACCATCGCCGGCGGAGAGCTGGTCAACGAGGCGTTCGACTAGGCAATCGCCTGGATCACGTCATCCGCTGGAACGCGTGCCCATTTCCCCCTGCTCCCCCTCGTTTAACCATTCATTTCTTCCTCTTCAAGTCGCATGACCGTTGAAGCCGATACGAACTTCGCGCTGCCTGATGCCGGGGTTGCGCGCGCCGTGTCCTATTGGCCTCTCGCTCCCTCACTTAGAGGAGTCTTGTCATGTGGCTCGCACCGATGGCCCGATTGATCGTTTTGGCAGCCATGGCGCCGCCCGCGGCGCCCGGCTCGCCCCCGGCGGCTGAGGGCTTGCCCACGCCGATTGCGACAAGGCAAACGCTCTTTGCCATTCCATTCCGGATCGACGAGCCGACGGATGCCTCGCGCAGACCGGTTGAGGTCCAGTTGTTCGTTTCGGTTGATCGGGGCGCAAGCTGGCACCTCTACAGCAAGTCACCGCCGACGCGGCAGCACTTCATGTTTCGAGCGACCTCCGACGGTGAATACTGGTTCATGGTCCGCACGCTGGACCAATCCGGCCAGTTCTGGCCCAGGGAGGTCGTGGGGCCGGGGTTGCGAGTGATGGTCGACACCGCGCCGCCGAAACTCGACATCCTGGCCGAGCGGGGCCAGGCCGGACAGATTACCGCCCGATGGACGATCGAGGAGCCGAATCTGGATGCCGGTAGCCTGAAGATCCAGTATCGGGCAACGGCCGACGGCCCGTGGCAGCCGGTGGCGGTCAGCGGCGCCGGCACCGATCTGGCCGGGCCGGTGTTCGTCAACGAGGCGACCTGGCTGCCGCCGGCCGACGCCCGAGAGGTGCAGATCCGGGCGGAAGTGGCCGACAGGGCGGGCAATCCCTCGGTCAGTCATGCCCAGGTCAAGCTGGTTGCCCGTACTGCTTCCGACATCGCCGCTGATCCGGCTTCCGCGTCCGGTGTCGCTTCGCAGGCGTCGCCGGCGGGCTCCGAGGCCTCGTCGCCCTGGCGGGCCCCCGCCGATTCGGCCTCCCGGCAATCGGATGGCTCGCAACAGCCCGCCCCGCTCGCGGCCGACAGCCGCTACGCGGCCCCACCGGGAGGCCGTCAGGATCTGAGTGCCTCGTACGGCATCGATCGGTACGCCGGCTATCGCTATCCCTCAGCCGGTCCGCCCTCCGGCCCGGTTGCAGTAGGCGCCAGTCCACCGATCCAGCACCAATACACGGCTCCGACCGGTGGAAATGGCCAAGACGCCGCGCTCCCCGACGGCGCCGCGGCGAAATCGCCGCAACACATGGTCAACTCCCGGCTCTTCGAGTTGGACTACGACGTCAGCTCGCCAGGCCCCTCCGGGATTGCAAGGGTCGAGCTCTGGGCCACCCGCGACGGGGGTCGGAGTTGGAAGAGCTTCGCCCTGGACGACGACAACCGCAGCCCGTTGCTGGTCAAAGTGGACGAAGAAGGGATCTACGGGTTTCGGGTCGTGGTGACCGGCGGCACCGGCTTCGGTGGCAAGCCGCCCCAAAGCGGCGAGTTGCCCGACGTGGTCGTTGTCGTCGATCTGACCAGGCCGACCGCAAGGATTCTCTCGGCCTCGCGGGGGACGAGTGACGGCGCCGGCAATCTGATCGTTACCTGGCAAGCCACGGACCAGATCCTTGCCGATCAGCCGGTCTCTATCTCACTGAGCGAAAGCCCGGGGGGCCCGTGGACTACGATTGCCACCGGGTTGGAGAACACGGGGCGATACGCCTGGCCGATCGATGATCGCGCGCCGGCAACGGTCTATCTTCGGCTGGAGGTCCGCGACAAGGCGGGCAACGTCGGCACGTTCGAGACGACCGAGCCGGTGGTCCTGGATCAGCGCCGTCCCAGCGTGCAAATCCGCGAGGTTCGACCGGTCGGGGAAACGACCTGGAAGCCGCCGAAGCGATACTACTTCCGCTGAGTCTCGCTGTCCGACGAGAAGCGACGCCACGTTCTTACAGCTTCGTACGGTCACAGGCCATGCCGAAAGCAGAGCCGGGGCGAATGCTGAAGATTCTGTTCCTGTGCACCGGAAACTCGTGCCGCAGCCAGATGGCCGAAGGCTGGGCTCGGCACCTGAAGGACGATGTGTTGGAGCCGTATTCGGCGGGCATCGAGACGCACGGCCTGAATCCCAGCGCCGTGAGGGTCATGGCCGAGGTCGGCGTCGATATTTCCGGGCATCGCTCGAAACACCTGGACGAGGTCGGCGACGTCGAGTTCGACCACGTCGTGACCGTCTGTGGCCGTGCTCACGAGTCCTGCCCGGTGTTTCCCGGCACGCCCAAGGTAACGCACGTGGGCTTCGACGACCCGCCGCGACTGGCCCAGGAGGCCGCGAGCGAGGAAGAGGCGTTGAACCACTATCGCCGTGTTCGAGACGAGATTCGCGCGTTCGTAGAGACGCTGCCCGAGGCGTTGGATCGGTAGTCCGATCCGCCACCGCGAGCAAGCGCACGCGCGGTCGAGCCCTATGTGGCGCTGGGCCAGACGGAACACCGGCCGCGAGGCATGGTGCCCCGGATGCACCATATCGGGGGGTGGCCTGCCCGGGCGCACCGGAATAGGATTGACTATCGCTTGCATATTTGGCTAAGATACCAATTGTGCCAAGCCGATACATAAGAGCGGCCGATACGAGAGACCGATGGACAGCAAGAGACTCGCCAAATACGAGGCCCGGGCCAAAATCATCAAGGCCATGGCCCACCCGGCTCGCCTGCTGATCGTGGACGAACTGTCCACGGCCGGAGAGCGTTGTGTGTGTGAGCTGACCGAGATGATCGGCTCCGACATGTCGACCGTATCGCGACACCTGGCGGTTCTGAAGGGGGCCGGTCTTGTCGAGGACGAGAAACGCGGACAGATGGTGTTCTACCGTCTCCGCCTGAAGTGCATCCTGAATTTCTTCGACTGCGTCGAATCGGTCTTGGCGTGCAACGCTAAGAGTCAACAGGAGTTGCTTGCATAGGGGCCCTGCTTCCCGGCATGGCCATTTGTTTCGGGCTGATATTTGTTAATTTTGCCAATCAACAAAGCAGGCTTTACCGGCCCTCGGAAAGGGACCTCCGGATGAGTAAGAGGCAGCTCTCGATTCTGGCGACCCTGGTTGGGATCTTCCTGTTCGCCTATTACGTGAACTTCGCCAGTCCAAAGATCCAGAACGCGATCATGGAGGCGTTCTACATGCTGCAGTGGTATGTCCGCTACCATACCCTGGCCTGCGTGGTGCCGGCCATGTTCATTGCGGGAGCGATCGCCACGTTCTTCTCGAAAGAGGCCGTGCTGCGCCACCTGGGGCCCAAGGCCAACAAGGTGGAAGCCTACAGCGTGGCATCCACCTCCGGCACCGTGCTGGCCGTTTGCTCGTGCAGCGTACTGCCGATGTTTGCGGGCATCTATCGAGTAGGAGCCGGCCTGGGACCCGCTTCGGCGTTTCTCTATTCCGGGCCGGCGATCAACGTGATGGCCATCTTCCTGACCGCACGGGTGCTCGGCTTTGACCTGGGTATTGCGCGGATCATCGGCTCGGTAGTGTTTGCCGTGGTGATCGGCCTGATTATGGCCGTCATCTTTCGCAAGGACGAAGAAGACCGCACGGCCGCCGTGATGCAATTGCCCGACCCTCCGCCGGCCCGGCGGAGGCTTTGGCAGACGGCCCTGTTCTTCGTCTGCATGATCACGTTCCTCGTTTTCAGCGATTGGGCCAACCCCAGCCAGACCATCATCGAGAAGACCGACGGCACGCGGATGCACGTGACCGTGTTGATTCGCACGGCGGAGACCTATCGGGTCCAGCTTGAGGAGCCCCTTGGCGACCTGAAGAAAGGCGCCAAGCTGATGCTCAACATCAGCGGCATCGCCTCGGAGAAAGACCTCACGCCCGAAAACTACCGGTGGGTCGCCTGGGTGTTTCACCATCGCTGGTATTTCGCCGGCGGCTTTTTCCTGGCGGTCGCGGGGATGGCATGGCGGTGGTTCGACCGGGAAGAACTCGCCGAATGGATGGACCAGACGTGGAGCTTCTCGAAGTCGATCATCCCGCTTCTGTTCGGGGGCGTCCTGGTAACCGGATTCGTCGGGGCGCTGATTCCCGAGCACATCGTGGCCAGTTGGGTCGGCGGCGACAGCTTCACGTCCAACCTGGTGGCCTCGATGATTGGCGGGATGTGGTACTTCGCCACGCTGACCGAGATCCCGATCCTCGAGGCACTGCTCGGGCTGGGTATGGGACGCGGACCGGCACTGGCTCTGCTTCTGGCGGGCCCGGCCCTGTCGTTGCCGAGCATTGCGGTCATCTACAGTGTGATCGGACTGAAGAAGACGACCACGTTCGTCGTCTTGACCGTGATCATGAGCACGTTTGTGGGAATGATCTTCGGCTGGTTCTTTGCGTAAGGACTTGCAAAAGGACAAGTTGGGCATTCTTATGGCTGGAAAGGCGGCGCAGACAACGAACCGTTGAGCAAAGGAGAACGTAACGTGAAACTGATTCAGGTCTTGGGGCCCGGCTGCCCAAAGTGCGAGAAGCTCAAACACAACGCCGAAGCGGCCGTTGCTCAATCGGGCGTGGAGGCCGCCGTGGAAAAGATCACCGACATCAACGTGATCACAGGCTTCGGCGTCATGATGACGCCCGCCCTCGCCGTCGACGGCGAGGTCAAGCTCGTCGGCAAGGTTCCGTCGGTGGAAGAGATCAAGAAGCTTTTGACCTAGGACTCGAAAGAGAATAAGGTGAACCAGTCAATCCGGGAGCCTTATGCGGTGGCCAAGAACCCTGACTTCACGGGACGATTTTGATGACCGAAGAACCCAAGAAACCATGTTGTGCTTGCGACGCTGCTCCGAAGCTCATATTCGCCTGTTCTGGGGCGGCGGACGTCGGGCAGGTCTCTGACCTCGCTGCCCGGAAGCTGACTGCCGAGGGGGCGGGCAAGATGTTCTGCCTGGCGGGGATCGGGGGCCGGGTCGGCGGCATTCTGGAAACCACTAAGGCGGCCGCCGCCATCCTGGCCATCGACGGCTGCCCGCTGGATTGTGGCCGCAAGACGCTCGAAGAAGCCGGCTTCACCCGGTTCGAGCATTTGCGGCTGAACGATCTCGGGATGGAAAAGGGCAAGACGGCCGCCACGCCGGACCATGTGGACCAAGTGGTTGGACGTGGACGCACGCGCCTGGCCGAAGCGGCCGGAGGTGCATGATGGAACTGAAGAACGCACTGGCCGTATGCCTGATTTCGCTCTTCTCCGCGTCGCTGGTGGTGCTGATCGCCCGGGCGCTCGACCTGCAGGCGGCCTCGCGATTGGAGCCCCAATTAAAGCAGATTGCCAACGAGCTTCAGGCGATCCGGAAGCAGGGCGGCCTGGCAGCGGCCTCGGGCGAAGGGACCGTCATCGCGGCGGCCGACGACGCCCTGATGGTCTACTATTTCCACGGTGTTCGCTGCGCGACCTGTCGCGCCGCCGAAGCCAACGCCCACAACACGCTTCAGAGCGAGTATGCCTCGCAATTGGACAGCGGCGAAGTGGTCTGGAAGGTGCTCGACTACGTGACGGACCCCACGGCCGAGTCGATGGCGAAGCGCTTTGGCGTGACGAGCTCGACCATCGTGCTCGTGAAGATGAAGGCCGGCGAAATCGGCGTCTGGAATCCACTCGATCGGGTGCTGATGCTTGCCGACGATAAGCCGGCCCTTTCCGCGTACCTTCAGAAGGAAATCGACGAAATGCTGACGACGCCCGGCCCGGAGCCCGAGACCACGCAGCCTGGCGATGGCCCGGGGCTGCCGGTGCCCGAGGGCGAGCCGGGCGACATTCCGCTGCCGGCCGGCCCCAGTGAGATTCCCGTTCCGTAGTAAGTGTTCGCAAGAGAGAATTCAGATTTCGAACAAGGAGGAAGTAGAGATGAGACAAATGGCCCTACCATTTGTGCTGCTCGCGATGATCCTTCTCGGATCGACGCAATCCGCCGGCGCGGCTGCCGCGGAGAAGAAGGCCCAAGTGAAGCGACCGGCCGATCGCGTGGTCGTGATGTACTTTCATCGCACCCAGCGATGCCCGACCTGCCTGAAGATGGGGAGCTACTCGGAAGAGGCCGTCACCAAGGGCTTTGCCGAGCAAGTCAAGGACGGCACGGTCGAATTCCACTACATCGATTTCCAGAACAAGAAAAACGCCGCGCTGACCAGAGGCTACAAGATCAGTGGCCCGGCGCTGGTCGTGGCAAAGGTGGTCAAGAACAAGGTCGTGCGGTTCACGGACTTGCAGGAGATCTGGACGAAGAACCGCAACAAGGAGGTGTTTTTGAAGTACGTGCGCGACCATGTCACGGCCTGCCAGAAACTGGAGCCGAAAACCGCGCTGGAGCCGGCCCCCGACACATCGCTCCAACGGGCGAAGTGATATCGGGAGGTATTCGATGGTTGCCTATGCACTCTACGTCGTGGCCGCTTTGTACCTGGGCCTGTTGACCTCGATCAGCCCCTGCCCGTTGGCCACCAACATCGCGGCCATCTCCTACATCGGCCGTAAGGTGGAAAACCCGCGGAGGGTCCTCTTGGCCGGCGGGCTCTACACGCTGGGGCGTTGCATTCTCTATCTGGGGCTGGCCACCGTCTTGGCCGGCACCGCGTTGTCGATCCCCAGCGTTTCAGTCTTTCTCCAGAAGTACATGCATCTGGTTCTCGGACCGATCTTCCTGATTCTGGGCGTGTTCTTGGTGGGCCTGGTCACGGTAACCAGTGGCGGGGCGGTGATGAGCGAGGGCATGCAGAAGAAGGTCGACGCCATGGGCATTTGGGGAGCCCTCTTGTTGGGCGTTCTTTTTGCCGTCTCGTTCTGTCCGACCTCGGCCGCCTGGTTCTTTGGGCTCTTGGCGCTTGTTTTTGGCGCGGAAGCCGAGGCGGTGACGGCCATGTTGGCGAAGATTGGCATCGTCTTGCCCGAGGCCACACTGCCCGGCAGCGTCGTTGTCCTTCCGCTGATCTACGGCATCGGGACGGCCGTGCCGGTACTTCTGGTTGCCTTTCTCTTGGCCTACAGCGCGCAATCGGTCGGCAGAACCTACAACCTGCTGTCCAAGGTCGAGTGGTGGGCGCGGATGACGACCGGCTGGATTTTCATCCTGCTGGGGGTGTTTTTTGACCTGCGCTACGTGTTCGAAGTGGTTTGACCCGACCGCCGATCGTCGGCCCCGTATACCGTCGTCGAGATCGTGCATGCGGTAGCTTGGTCGGCGGGCGATCACCAGCCGCGGCCCAAAGGGCACGCCCCCCTAAGAATAGCGGCATCCAATGCCCGCGTTGTCAGGGGAGTTTCCGGAGGCGCAGCCACGGCTGCCGACTCTGCCGCCCTTCAGATCGGGGAATAAACCTATGTCCGGTAGTCGAAAAAGAGGCTGGAAGGGGCAATGAGACCGGCAGGGAGGTTAGGTGAGCCCCAAGGGAAACTGGCTTTTTGGGCCAGGTTTCTGTGCCGCATCCGTGGGGAGTATTGTGGAGCGATCACCAGTCTCTCGACGGGATGCTTCTAGCCCGTGTGGTCGCCGGAAGGACTCGGCGGTTGATTCTTGCCGTAAGGGGATGTAGGCTAAAAGGTTAGGGTGCGCGAGCAGGTTGCGGAGTGAGAACGATGGCCGATAGGGAGTTGTCCGCGGGCAAAGAGCAATCGACCCCAACGCAAGAGTCGGGCAAGGCGGAAGCGGCTGCTGGGCAAGCCACGGAGAAGGCGGGCGCGGCGACGACGGCCGTTGCCGCCGGGGAAATGGGCGCCGCCGAAGAACTCCTGGAACGGGAGATGTTCGGGGGATTCAGCACCTGGTTGCACGGCGCCATCCAACAGACCCCGAGCTGGCTGGTCAGCATGGTGGTCCATATGGTGATTCTGCTTGGGCTGGCCCTGCTAACGCTTCCAGAGGCCGTTCCGGACGAATTGCGGCAGTTGTTCCTTTCGCCCGAGGAACTTGCGGAAGTCGATGATCTGGACGATTTGCCCGACGAGCCGCTGGAGAACATTGACGTCGACATCACGGCGATCGAGACCGACGTGGCGCCGGAAGACGTTGAAATCCCGATGACCGACGAGTTGGAAGCGGCGCCGATGCACGTTGATCTCAGCGAGTTCGGGGTGGAACACGCGCCCCGCAACGACCTGTTGACGACGATCGGGTCCTTTACGGGAAAGGGAACGGAGGGACGTGGCGGCGAGGCGAGGCAGGCGCTGCTGCGTAAGTACAAGGGGACGCCGGAAAGCGAAGCGGCGGTGGCCTTGGCGCTGCAGTGGTTGGCCAGCCACCAGATGCCCGACGGAGGTTGGTGCTTTAACCACGCCCTGGCTCCGCAGTGCAACGGCGCTTGCCGCAATCCCGGAGACATGGCCGAGGCCCGCATCGGGGCTACCGGAATGGCTCTACTGCCGTTTCTGGGCGCCGGACAAACGCACAAGACCGGCAAGTACAAGGACAACGTCAACGCCGGGCTGTTCTTTCTGGCCCGCAATATGAAGGTCACTCCCAAAGGCGGCGAGCTTTGGGAAAAGGGCGGGCGGATGTACTCGCACGGGCTGGCGTCGATCGCCTTGTGCGAGGCCTACGCCATGACCCACGACAGGGACCTCCACGACTACGCCCAAGCGGCAATCAACTACATCTGCTACGCCCAGGACACGATCGGCGGCGGGTGGCGTTACGAGGAACGCACACCCGGCGACACGTCGGTGGTCGGCTGGCAGATCATGGCGATGAAAAGCGCCGACATGGCCTACCTGCACGTGCCGCCGATCACGGTCAAGAAGGCGATCCAGTTTCTCGACTCCGTGCAGGCCAACGACGGCGCCAACTACGGCTACACGAGCCCGGGCCAGGGTGATGCCACTAGCGCCATCGGCTTGCTCTGCCGCATGTATCTCGGCTGGAAGAAGGACAACCCGGCGCTACAGCGCGGCGTGAAGTTCCTCAGCGACCGGGGCCCTTCTTCGGGCAACATGTACTACAACTATTACGCCACCCAGGTGATGCGACACTGGGAAGGCGAAGAGTGGGACAATTGGAACAACGTGATGCGCGATCAGTTGGTCAACTCGCAGGCCAAGGGGGGACACGAGGCAGGCAGTTGGTACATGCACAAGGGTGATCACGGCTCGGATAAGGGCGGGCGTCTTTACTGCACCGCCATGGCCACGATGGTCTTGGAGGTCTACTATCGCCACTTGCCCATCTATCAGAAACAGAGCACCGAGGAAGAGTTCCCGGAGTAGCCTGCCGCGGTATCCGACGGCGAAAGGCCGCACGGAGCAACGCTGCGACTCCCCTCGTTAAGGTGGATTCTGCTCTTCTTTCCCGCCGCGCCGGGTTATAATTAGTGTTGACGTGTGCATTGCGAATGACCAAGGCCGACCCACGGAAGGCCGGAAAAATCGGGGTCCCGTCGGTCGCCCTCGCGCATCGACTGTGCAAACGTCAATAAAAGTGCTTTTCTCGCCTGGATTTGCGCCGTTTCCCCGGACGGCCATACTGGAGCCCGTGCAGTGTCCAAATCGTTGCCCGTGCAATCCGATCCGGCCCATGGGGCCGCGGCGGCCGTCGGGGGGCAGCGCGGCGACGAATCGGACGCTTCGCCCCTGGAAGTTGTCACCCGGCCGCGCCGGGCAGTGCCGCCTCCACCGCCGGGTAGGACCGCGTCACCGGAAACCGCGTCGCCGGAAGTCGACACTGGCGGCCCCCGACCGGCCGGGTGGCGCCTCTGGTGGGCGTTTGTCGGACGGCGCTTGTCGTCCGGCTGTGTGGTCAGTTTCCTGTTCCATTTCTGTTTGCTGTTGAGCCTGGCGCTGTTCGTCGAGGCCGCGCGACCGACCTCGGCCGTGCGCGGCCTGACTGCCTATGCAAACGTGCCGGTGCCGCTTGAGGAACTCGGTCCACGTCTGTCCCATATTTTGCCTGTGCAGCCGAATCTTCCCGAGGGCGGCGCGACGACTTCCGATCCAACGTATCGGGTGCCCCGAGTGGCCGATCTTCGCGTGGACTCGCAGCGGTCCGGCCGCGTCGAGCCGCGCCCACACGGCACGGGACCGCCGGAACCGTCCGACTGGCTCCTGCGGGCCGACACACCGGTCGGCGGTATGTTGGACGGCCGCGACCAACGGACCGTTTTGGCGCAAGCCGGTGGCGGCACGCCGCAGAGCGAAGAGGCGGTCGAGCGGGGGCTGCGATGGCTGAAGGCCCACCGGCGTGAAGACGGCAGTTGGTGCTTCGACCTTCGCAAGACCAGTTGCAGGGGACTGTGTCGCTACTCGGGCAGCGAGGCCAGCACCACCGCCGCCACCGCCATGGCCCTGTTGCCGTTTCTGGGCGCCGGATACACGCACATGGACGGCGAATACCGGGACGTGGTCCGCGAAGGGCTTTACTACCTGACCCGCCGGGCCTTGGTCACGCCCCACGGCTACGATCTTCAGGAAGGGACGATGTATGCTCAGGGTTTGGCCGCCATCGCGCTCTGCGAAGGTTACGCCATGACGAGGGATCCGGCTCTGAAGGATTTCGGCCAAGGGGCAATCGACTTCGTCTGCTACGCCCAGGACGTCAAAGGCGGCGGCTGGCGCTACACGCCCGGGGCACCCGGCGACATGACGGTCACCGGCTGGCAGTTGATGGCGCTGAAGAGCGGGCAGATGGCCGGGATGGCCGTTCCCCCGCCGACGATCTACCTGGTCCGAGAGTTCCTCTCCGGCGTCGAATCGGACGGCGGGGCCCAATACGGCTACATGACGCCGCAGCCGCGTAGCACGACCTCCGCAATCGGGCTGCTCTGCCGGATGTATACGGGCCGGGAACGCGACCATCCGGGGCTGCAGCGAGGCGTCGCCCTGCTTGCCGAAACGGGGCCGTCGAAGAGCAACATGTACTTCAACTACTACGCCACCCAGGCCCTGCACCACTGGCAGGGGCAGCCGTGGGAGCGGTGGAACGCCGAGATGCGTGACTACCTGGTCGCCACGCAAGCCGTCGCCAGCCATGAGGCCGGCAGTTGGCACTTTCCCGACCCCCACGGCGACAAGGGCGGGCGTCTGTACAACACGGCGATGGCGCTGATGACCTTGGAAGTCTATTACCGCTATATGCCGATCTACGGGCAGCAGGCGGTGGAAGAGGGTTTCTGAGTGTCCCCGCGCCCTTGCCCGAAGCGGTGCCCGCGCAGTGCGTGCTTTCGGCTACCGCCTGCTTGGCGAGGAAACGTCCGAATCGCGGAATTGCCGCCAATCGATACCCAGTTTGCGCATTCTGGCGCGCAGCGTGTGGGGATTGACTTCCAGCAGCGCGGCGGCCCCTTGAGGGCCCTCAATCCGTCCGTGGGTAATCGTGAGCACCGATTGGACGTGTTGCCTGACGACCGAATCCAGCGGCACGACGTCCGCCGGAGACCGCGGCTGCGCCGTGCCGTGCACGTTGTTGCTCCGCGACGCGCCGGCAGGACCGGCCAAGACACCCAGGGCCTTGGCCACCTCCAACCGCTCTCCGTTGCCCAGAATCGCGGCCCGATCGATGACCGCCGCCAACTCGCGGACGTTTCCCGGCCAAGCGTAGGACCCCAACAAATCGATGTCTTCGCGCGAGGGCAGTACCAGCGGCAGGCCGAATCGCGTGGCGGCGCGCTCGGCACAATACCGGGCGAGCTCCGCAATGTCGCCGGCGCGTTCGCGCAGCGGCGGCAAGACGATGGGAAACACGGCCAGACGATACCAAAGGTCCTCGCGAAATTCACTGCCGGCCACCATGCCGGCCAGGTCGCGGTGCGTGGCCGCGACCACGCGCACATCGACGTTGATCGGCCGCTGGCCGCCGACGCGCTCCAGCCAGCCGTCTTGGAGGATACGGAGGAAGCGGACCTGCGCCGCGGCGGGCAGCTCGCCGATCTCGTCCAAAAACAGCGTCCCACCGTCCGCCCGTTCAAACCAGCCTTTGCGAACGTCCACCGCCCCGGTAAAGGCTCCCCGTTCGTGGCCGAACAGCTCGGAATCGATCAGCTCCGAGGGTATGGCGCCGCAGTTGACCCGAATCACCGGTCCCTCACAGCGTCGGGAGCGGGCATGAATGGCTCGGGCAATGAGTTCCTTGCCCGTCCCCGTTTCCCCGAAGATCAACACGGGCACGTCGGATTGCGCGACCAACTCGACGCGTTCCATCACCATTTGCAGACCCGATTCCGCGCCGACGATCGTGTCTGCCAGCTTCTTGCGTCCCAGCCGGGCCAGCAAGGAACGGTTTTCCGCCTCGGCCGCTTTTCGCAGCGAGTCCGTCTCTCGAACCTGGTGGTCGTTGTCGAGTGCCGCGGAGAACGGCTCCAAGAGGGCCTCGGCCAGCGCACGATGACGCGCGCTGAACGTGCGTTGGCCGGGTGCGACGAACACCAACACGCCGGAAGGTGCGTCTCTCTTGCCCAGCGGGCCCACCAGCACACTCCGCTCCACGCCGTCGGGTAGCATAATGGCCAACGCTTCCGCGCGGCGTTTCGCCGCCTGGCTGTCGACGAGCTTGCCTCGCGTGCACCAGCCGATCAGTTTCTTCATTTCCGACGCCGAACACTCGGTGCGGGCTTCCTGCTGGTCCGGCGATGCCGCGGGAAACCCGAGGGCCACCGTTTCGATCGATCGGCGTTGTCGGTCGATTCGCCGCACATAGAGCTGATCCATGGGAATGTCGCCGAGGAGCATCGGCGCAATCGTCTCGACCGACTCCCGAATTTCGATGTGCCGACATGCTTCGCGCCAGACCTTCAGCAGCACGGATTGGAACTTCTCCACGGCACAGCTCCACAGTTTCCAGACGTGACCACGGGAATCCTAGCATATTTCACGGCCCGGGTCCAGTATATGCCACGGTCTGTAGCGGCTTCTTCGGGCCGTGAGAAAGCGTCATGCCCCGCTGGCCGGACTGCCGCGACCGTCAGTCGCAAGCTCAGCCGCCAATCGTGACGCTCAGGCCGAAACGCCTCAGGGTCGCCGCAATCGCCTCGCTTTTCTCGGGCGAAGGGGGCACCGTCTTCAACAGCCCGTTCGCTCGGCCCAGCCGGACCGCTTTGACCTCGGCCCCTTCGTGGTACGGCAGAACGTCGACCCGCTCCACGTGGTGAAGCGAGGCGATGAACTCGGCGGTTGCCACCACGTTCGCGTCATCGTCGTTCACTGCCGGGATTACCGGAAACCGGACAATTATCCGGCTGCCCAGCGCATCCAGCTTCTCGATGTTCTGCCGGATCAACTCGTTGGACACGCCGGTAAATCGCTCGTGGGCCACCGGGTCCATGTGCTTGACGTCGCAAAGATAGAGGTCGATGTCTGCGTGCAGCGCCTCGATCGTCTCCCACGGGGCATGGCAGCTCGTGTCCAATGCGGTGTGGATCTCCCTCGCCTGGCACTGCCGCAGCATCTCCGCCAAGAACACGGGTTGAAACAAGGGCTCTCCACCCGAGAACGTCACACCGCCGCCCGACTGGTCGAAGAAGATCACGTCTCGCTCGATCCGGGCTACCAGTTCTCGCACGGTCACCCGATGGCCGAGGATCTCCCAGGCCCCGGTCGGACAGGCGTCGGCACACGCGCCGCAAAGCACACACCTGGCCATGTCGACCAACCACGAATCGCCGGACCGGGAAACGGCCCCCAACTCGCACGCCGCCTCGCAACGCCCGCAACCCGTGCAGCGGCTGCGCCGAAACGAGTGTTCAGGCCTCGCAAGGACGCTTTCCGGATTGTGGCACCAGCGGCATCGCAGAGGGCAGCCCTTCAAGAAGACCGTAGTGCGAATTCCCGGCCCGTCGTGGATGGCGTATCGCTTGACGTCAAACACGATTCCCGTCGCGTCGGCCGACGTCTCGGGGCAAGGATTCGAGGAGTCAGTCATCGTGAGGACGTTTACCAGTAAGGGCCCGCGCTGACGGAGGACGACTACGGCACTTCTCTTGTCGCTTCGTCGGGAGACGGTGCCACGGCGACGGGCAACTCCTGCCAGCGGCGCGACGCGTGCGTTTCCAGCTTGCCGTCGGGCGCCCGCACAATGAACGCGGCGGTGCCGGGCATCCCTTCGATCAGTTCGATACCCTTCTGGGGCCCGAGTACACTCACGGCCGAAGCGAGGCCGTCGGCGGCCGTGCCGTCGGGGGCAACGATCGTCACGCTGCTGTGGTCGGTCAATCCCAGGCCGGTTCGCGGATCGACAATATGGGAATAGCGCCGGCCGTCGATTTCGACAAACTGCCAGGTATCCCCGGAGGTCGCGATCGCCGTGCGGCAGAGCGAGAGCACGCGGCTGGGCGGACCGTCGGCCTCGAGCGGGGCGATGGCGATATGCCAACCGGCCTGGTCGGGCGGCGGGTCGCCCAAGACGATGTCGCCGCCGGCGTCGACCAGCGCGCGATTCAGACCGAAATTTCTTAACACTCTGAGGGCTTCATCCGCCGCATATCCTTTGGCAATTCCACCGAGGTCGAGGCGCATCCCGGGCTTGAGCAGTTCAACGGTCTGCTTGTCGGGGTCCAGTCGCAGCAGATCGTACCCGACGAGCGCGCGGGCCGCCTCGATCGCCTCGGGCGCCGGTAGCTGTCGATTGCGTCGGGCGCGTCGCCACAGGCGGACGACCGGTCCAACAGTGGGATCGAATGCCCCACCCGATTGGTCGGCAAGCGCCCGCGCTCGGGCCAAGACTTGCCAGAGATCGTTGCTGACTCTTGCTGTCTTCCCCCCCGTGGCGGTGTTGCCGAGCTGTCGCAATTCGCTTCTTGCATCGTAGTCGCTTAGAATGGCATTGAGGGCATGAATCCTGGCGAAGGCCGCCTCGGCAGTCGTGGTTGCGGTCGAGGCATCCGGAGCATACAATACAATCCTAATTGGTACGGCCATTTCCACTCGGGTAAACTGGAACCGGTCTGAGGCCGGCTCATCGGGTGGAGCGGTCGTCACACCCGCCCCCGTTAGCCACGCAACCAGCAACCATCCCATGTGGTCAGGTCCTTGTCGATAAAGTCTTGGGCCTGGATTTTCGATTCCACTAGTCTCACGAGTCTTGAGAGAGAGGTTTCTCTGAATGTCTAGCGTACTTGGCAAGCGGTCCGTATTGCAAGCGTGTTTCGTGTTGTTCTGCGGCACGATGATCGTCGTGTCGTGGGGCTGTGCCCCCCGGGTCGACGAAGAGCCGTCTCCCGCAACGACGACTCTGTCGACGACCGTCATCGGGCAGGCCGGCGAGGATCCCTTTGCGGAGGACCCGCCGTCGCCGGACTTGCCCGACGAAGACCTGCCTGCTGTCGATGCGCCCGCGGCAGATGCTCCGGCAGAAGACCTTCCTGCTACGGATGCCCCTGCGATGGACGCACCTGCGGCGGATACACCAACGGAGAATGCGCCTGCGGCGGATATGCCGGCGATGGACGCACCGGCTGCCGACGCACCGGCTGCCGACGCACCGGCGCCGGATGCGCCGATCGAGGACACGCCGGCGATGAATGCGCCCTCGGGAGACCTTCCCGCTGCTGATGCTCCTGCTGGAGACGCCCCCGCGGAAGACGTCTCGTCGGACGAGCCCTTTGATGCGACGGCGACGCCGATCGTCAAGTGGCTGCCCGAGCCGACCGAAGTTCCCAACGCGACGGCAACCGCGCCGGAAGAGATGAAGAACTACACGGAAGTCATCCCCGACGCCGACACGACGTTCGACATGGTCCCCATTGCGGGCGGCAAGTTCATGATGGGCAGCCCGGACAGCGAGGCCGATCGCAAAGACGACGAAGGCCCGCAGCACGAGGTCGTGATCGAACCGTTCTGGATGGGCAAGTGCGAGGTGACCTGGGACGAGTATGAACTGTGGGGGCTGAGTCTGGACAAGCAGCGCCGGGAACAGAGACGGGGCGCCGCCAGTGGGGAGCCCACCGAACGCGAGAAGCTGGTCGACGCCATCGCCCGTCCCACCAATCCCTACTCCGACATGACCTTCGGCATGGGCAGGGACGGGTATCCGGCGATCTGCATGACGCAGCTTGCCGCCAAGCTTTACTGCAAGTGGCTCTCGGCCAAGACGGGGCGCTACTATCGCCTGCCGACGGAGGCCGAGTGGGAATACGCCTGCCGGGCCGGGACGACCACGGCCTATTCGTTCGGCGATGATCCCGACCAGTTGGACGATTACGCCTGGCACTTCGGCAACAGCGAAGACGGCTACCAGAAGGTCGGTTTGAAGAAGCCCAATCCTTGGGGCCTGTACGACATGCACGGCAACGTCGCCGAGTGGGTGCTCGACCAGTACCTCCCCGACTACTACCAGCAGTTTGCCGGCAAGACGACCACGCGGCCGTTCGCGGTGCCGACCACGCTTTACCCTCGTGTAGCCCGCGGCGGTTGCTGGGACAACGATCCGGATGCCCTTCGCAGCGCGGCTCGCAGCCCCTCCAGCGCCGACTGGAAGATGCAGGATCCGCAGATCCCGCGAAGCATTTGGTACCTGACCGAGGTCTACTGTCCCGGGTTCCGTGTGGTGCGTCCCTTGAAGGTGCCGGATACCGCGGAAGCGAAGCTGTACGAGCCGGACGCAAAGACCATTCGGGAGTACCAGGAGGCCCAGGCGGGCAAAGAGTAGGGCAGCCCGTGGTGAAAGATGAGTGATGCGTTGGCATTCATCCTTCAGTGTTCTTACCTTAACATTCCGTTACTTACCCAGTTCTAGGAGATTCGAGGATGAGCGACAAGACGAAACCCTCGCGCCGGGAATTCCTGAAGGGTTCCACGGCCATGGCCGCCGGTGCTGCACTGGCCGGGAGTCTGAATATCGCCCGGTCGGCCCACGCAGCGGGTGACGACGTGATCAAGGTGGCCCTGATCGGGGCCGGCGGACGCGGCACGGGCGCCGTGGCCCAGCAGATGAACGCGGACAAGAATGTCAAGCTGATTGCCGTGGCCGATGCGTTCGAGAATCGGGCCACCGGGGCCATCAACGGCTTGAAGCAGCAATACGCGAGCCAGGTGGACGTGTCTGCCGACCGGGTGTTTGTCGGTCTGCAAGCCTACAAGGACGCGATCGCCACCGACGCCGATCTGGTCGTGCTGGGCACTCCGCCGGGATTCCGCCCCATGCAATACGAGGCGGCCATCGAAGCCGGCAAGCACGTCTTCATGGAGAAGCCCTGCTGTGTTGACGCCCCCGGCTACCTGAAGCTGATCCGGGCCAGCAAGCTCGCCGACGAGAAGAGCCTGTTGGTCGGTGTCGGACTGCAACGCCGCCACGAGCCGAGGTACATCGATACCGTCAAGCGGATTCAGGACGGTGCCATTGGCAAGGTGCTGTTCACGCGAGTCTACTGGAACGGCGGTGGCATCTGGAATCGGCGGCGCGAGGAAGGCATGTCGGAGATGAAGTACCAGGTCCACAACTGGTATCATTTCTGCTGGCTCAGCGGCGACAACATCGGCGAGCAGCACATCCACAACCTCGACGTCGGCAACTGGGTGATGGGCGATCAGCATCCGGTCGAAGCCAACGGGATGGGCGGCTGCACGGCTCGCTACCTCGGCGACTGGAAAGGCACCGGCCAGATCTTCGACCACCACTTCGTCGAGTTCACCTACGCCGATGGAACGAGGATGTACAGCCAGTGCCGGCACATGAGCGGCTGTTGGGGGCCCGTCTCCGAGGCCGCCCACGGCTCCGAAGGCACCTCGAACTGCAACGGTCGCATCGACGGCAAGAACGAGTGGAGCTTCCGCGGTCGCAGCCCCGGCGGCCATCAGCAGGAGCAGACCGATCTGCTGGCCGCATTGCGGGCCGGAGAGCGATACAATGAAGGCTACTACGGCGCCAACAGCAGCATGACGTCCGTGCTGGGTCGCATCGCGAATTACTCGGGCAAGGTCGTCAAGTGGGATGAACTGGTCGAGAAGGGTCGCTCCGAAATGCCCGACGATCTCTCTTACGATGCCCCGGCGCCCGTCCAGAAGGACGCCGACGGCAACTACCCGATCCCCGTGCCGGGTGTTTACGATCCTTACGCCTGATCCGATCCGTCGGCAGACATGACGCGGGAGGGCCCTCGGAAGATGGCCTTCCCGCGTTTTCTTGGGGCCTGTCAATCAGAATACACGTGAGTCGGCGTATAACACACGGCGAGCCACGCGGACTCAGCGCGGGAACATCAGTTCCCCGGCGTGTCCAGATACGGATCCTGCCCCATCTGCCGCTGCATCTTCTTGCGCTCCTTCTCGAAGTACATCAGTGCCTTGCGCTGGCGGAAATGGCGCCGTTCGACCTTCTTCTGGGCCCTGCGGAAAACCCTGCCCAATCGGTGGAAGGAGTCGCTCTCGGCCTGCTCGCCGAGTGCCTTGAGCTTCCGCGATTTCTCCGGACCGAGGCCGCCGAGCAACAGCTCGTCGTCCAGGGCGAGGTATTGTCGGAAGGTGCCGGGATCGCCCTGACGACCGCAGCGGCCGATAAGCTGGCGGTCGATGCGGCCCGAGTCGTGCATCTCGGTGCAGATCACGTGTAGGCCGCCGAGTTCGGCGATCCCTTCACCCAGCTTGATGTCCGTTCCGCGTCCCGCCATGTTGGTCGAGACGGTGACTCTGCCGGGCAGCCCGGCCCGCGCCACGATGTCGGCCTCCGCCTCGATATGGTTGGCGTTGAGGACCTGGTGTTCGATGCCTCGTTCCTGCAGCATCTTGGAAAGCAGCTCCGACTTGTCGATCGAGCGGGTTCCGATCAGAATCGGCCGGCCTTCGGCGTGCAGTCGGCAGATTTCCTCGACCACGGCCGTCCATTTCGCCTCGGTGTTGCCAAAGACGCTGTCGGGCAATCGCTGGCGGATTTCCGGGCGGTTCGTGGGGATCGGCAGCACGTGGCAGCGATAGATTTTCCGCAACTCCCGGGCCGAGGGCATGGCCGTTCCGGTCATTCCGGCCAGCCTGTCATACCGCAGGAAGAAATCCTGCACGGTGATCCGGGCGGCCTGGCCGGTGGCCACGGTGACGTCCACGCCGGCTTTGGCTTCCACCGCCTGGTGGATGCCCTCGCGCCACTTCCGGCCTTCAGCCAGACGGCCGGTGAACTCGTCGACGATCACCACCTCGCCGTCGCGGACCACGAATTGTCGGTCCAGGTGGTACTCGCGCTGGACCACGATGGCCCGCTCCAAGTACTGATAGATGTTAACCATCCCGACGGTGTCGAGATCCTCGGGCTTGGACAGCCCTCGCGCCTTTTGGCGGCCGGCGCGAGTCAGTTCGGCCTTCTTCTTCTCGTGATCGTATTCGTAGTCTTCGTCTTCGATGAACTCGTCCATCACCGACGAGCACCACTTGTAGCTTTCCACCTCCAATCGCTGTTCTTCGGTCGGCACGGCGCTGATGATCAGCGGCGTTCTCGCCTCGTCGATCAGGATGCTGTCGGCCTCGTCGACCAGGCCGAAATAGGGTTCGCGCTGGACGGGCTTCTCATTCGTCTCGCCTCGTCTCCCCCCGCTGAGCATGCCTCCGAGCAGATCGGTCTGCCCCTCGCCGATTCGACGCAACAGGAGCCGATCGCGAAGGAAATCGAATCCGAATTCCTTGGCGGTCCCGTAGCTGATGTCGCAAGCGTAGGCCTTCCGCCGCTGTGGCTGGGACATCTGGGTTTCCACCACGCCCACGGTTAAACCCAGCGCCTTGTAGATCGGCTCCATCCACTCGGCGTCGCGGCGGGCCAGGTAGTCGTTGACCGTGGCCAGTTGGCAGCCCTTGCCGGTCAGTCCGTGAAGGTACAGCGGCAACGTCGCGGACAGCGTCTTGCCTTCGCCCGTCTGCATCTCCACGATCGACCGGTGAAACATGGCGATGCCGCCGAGCAACTGCACATCAAAGTGTCGCATGTTGATCGTGCGGCGCCCGGCTTCACGAACCAGGGCAAATCCTTCCACCAACAGCCGGGACAACGGCTCGCCGCTCTTGGCGCGATACTGCAGCGCGAGGCTCCGCTTGCGAAGCTGGTAATCGTCCAACTCCTTCAACCCCGGCTCCAACGCAGCGATCTTCGGCAGCAATTGCGCCCAATGGGCAAGTCGCACGCGATTCGGCCCGCCGCTGATCGCTGCCAAGCGTGACTGAAATCCCGCAGGAATATCGCTCAAGGTGGCCCTCGAAAAACGAAGTCGGTGACTGCCAGGGAGCGCGCCCTCCCCAATTCCCATTGACGCTTGTACAGTCAATGCGCGAGGGCGACCAACGGGAGCCCGTTTTTCCCGGCCTCTCCCGTTGGTCGGCCTGGATCATTCACAATGCAAACATCAATAATTATAGGCTACAGAACGCCTCGGAGAACCACCCCGCCCTGTCTCGCCACGCGACGCTGCCCCCTGGAGCGGGTTGGCCCGCAGCCCAACAGCACCTGCCAACAGGCTCGTACTGCGCGCAGGAGCTACCGCGAAAGACCCTATTGGGCCGGCTCGACGCGCGTCGCAACCGTGCTGACTTCGTAGGTCGGGGCAAAGCCCTTCTTCACTTCCCGATCGACCAGCCGGCCCGCTATCTCGACGAAATCCCCTCGTTCGTGCCCGGTCAATGCCGACGGGTTGGATACCACGACGCTGCCGCCAAAGTCGTCGGTTTCTCCCTCGACGGGGATGTACCTGAGTTTCCATTGGCGATCGATTTGGGAGTACTCCAGCTTGCCTCGGATCCACGCGTAGTCGGAGGCATGACCGTAGCTGACCTGCGCGGCCGAACGGGTTTGCGGCGGGTCGGTTTTCGGCTTAGAGAAGCCCACTGCCGTGGCCACCTCCGACGATTGCCCGGAGGCCTCGGCGCCGGAGACCAGGCGGAAACCTTGCGCCGCCGACTTCGATTGGGTGCCACCAGACGCGGAGGAAGCGGACGCCGCGGGCAGGTCCATGATGTCGATGGCATCCTCGGCAACGTCCAGCAATCGCGGCTCACGCGGCGCGGCGCCCAGAGCGGGCCGTGGAATCGCCACCTGCTCGGCCTCGGCGGCCTGAGCTTGCGACCGCGGCTGGAGTGTCCGGACGACCCGCTGCCGTCCCGCCAAGGTCTCCGCCGCTAGGTCGATGGCTGCGGGATTCTCCTGCCGGGCCGCTGCGGTCGTGTCGTCCATTGGCTCGGGCACAAGATCGGCCGCCAAAGTGGTTGTACCCTCGGCTGCGCGAGTCGGTTGGGGCTCGGTGAACGATGGCGGAGAGACCCGCGACGCCGAGCGGGCGGGAGTCGGGACGGAAAGACTCTGCCGGGAACTGCTGCGGTAGTTGTATCCTCCCGCCGGTGGTGCGTATTGGGAACCTCCGTTGCCCGGCAGGGGTTGCTGGTTGACCGGCGGAGCCGCCTGTGTCGGCGACGTCTGAGGAAACGTGATGTTGGGTGCGCCTGGGTAGTAGGAGTTTGGTGCCCCGTTGGAATACGTGTTGGTTCCGGGAGGCGGCACCGTGGTCGGCCCGACAAACGGATTGGCAGTTGGCGGCTGCTGATTGGCGCAGCCGGTCAGGGCCAAGGCGAGGGTTACCGGCAGTAGCAGCCGTTTCATAGGACAGACTCCTTTCCAACTCTCGGCAGAGCGAGGGTCTCGTGCCGCCTTTCCGCCCATAAGAATGCCCAACTTATTCTCTTGCGAGTCCTTGGCGGCACTCATGACGTGACCCGGCGTGCGAACACTACCGCCGATGGGGCCAGTAGGGTAGCGTTTTTTCCACACGTGTCCAGAGCGATTTCCGGACCCGGGGCCTGCGGCCCCATGCGCACCTGACGGGCCGGTCCGAGGTCGGAACCGGCCGGATTCAGGGTGCTGGCGGGGACGAGCCCCTACGGTGTGGCTCCCGAATTGCCGGCCTGCAACACATACGGATTGATGATCCGCAGCGGCTGGACCGGCGGCTGAGGCTCCGGTCTGGCAACGAATCCAGCAGGAGAATCGATACCGCGAGCCGCCTGGGGCGAGGTCGCCGCGTAGCCTGCGGGAATCGGTGCGGGACGGTCGGCAAATGGGCTATAGCCGTAGGGGCGCTGTACCGAGTAGTTGTAGTAAACTGGGGGATGCAGTGCGAAATAGGGGAGATTGTTGCTCAGGTGGGCATAGGTCTGCCCCGAATCATAACCCCAGGGTGTGGCACAATAGGGATGACCAAAGTACGGTCCGCAGGCTGCCTTCGCCCCGTTGGGTGTGGCCCAGATTGCCAATCCCACTAGAAGGACCCCCATCGCCAGTTTCGCTCTCATGGTCATCTCCTTGGTTGCCGAAAGGCCTTGGTTGCAGAAAAGCATCATAGTTCGCCTGTCCTGTCTATCTTAATCAACACGCCGGGCAATGGAACCCCCTTCGTAAACGGCCCCGGATTCTCGCCGGACAGGGCCAAACCACATCCGTCCATTATCACCAAAAAACTCATTAATCCGGCTAGCATGTGCATGCGGGATCTCGGAATCAGCGGCCGGGTATACAATCTACGGCGTAGACTCCGGGCAATCCGCGACCTGAACGACAGACTCGACCCATGACGCCTGCCCTGCTGACCGCCGCATTGAAAGAGGAAGCCCACCGCCTTGGCTTTGATCTGGCGGGGGCCACCCCGGCCGCGGCACCGCCCGGAATCGAGCGATTCGACCGATGGTTGGCCGAAGGGCATGCCGGTCAGATGCGATACATGGCGGACCGCGCCGAAGCCTATCGCCATCCGCAGCACGTTCTCGAAGGGGCCCGGAGCGTTCTCGTTCTGGCGACGAACTACCGAACGGTCGAGCCCTCTGGTGCCGGGCCCGGGCAGGCGGTCGCCTCTCGCTACGCCTGGGGAACCGATTACCACGAAGTCATTCGGCGGCGGCTGCATCGGCTGGCCGATTTCCATCGGCAACTGATGCCTGAGGTCGCTGTTCGGGGCGTCGTCGACACGGCTCCTCTCTTGGAGCGCGAGTTTGCCCGGCTTGCCGGACTGGGTTGGATCGGGAAGAACACGCTGCTGCTGAGCAAGCGGTACGGTAGTTGGCTTTTCCTGGCGGCCCTGTTGACCAGCGCAGAACTCCAGTACGACAAACCTCTCGGCGCCGGGCATTGCGGGAGCTGTCGGGCCTGTCTCGATGCGTGTCCAACGGGGGCCCTTGTGGAACCTTACCGACTCGACGCCCGCCGATGCATCAGCTATCTGACGATCGAGTTGCGTGATCCGGTACCGGGCGGACTGCGCGAGGCAATCGGTGATCATCTGGTTGGCTGTGATCGGTGTCAGGAGATCTGTCCCTTCAACCACCGCACACCACCTGCCGCTGAAAGGGCGTTCTATCCGGGCGACAAGATGAACCCGGTCACGGTGACTGGATTGTTCTTGCTCGACGAGGCGCAGTTCCGAAGGCGATTTCGTCACACGCCGCTGTGGCGATTAAGGCGTCGCGGCGTTTTGCGCAACGCGGCGATTGTCTTGGGCAATCGGCCGCACGCCGCCGCATTGCCTGGGCTGGTCGCCGGACTGGAAGACGACGAGCCGTTGGTGCGTTCCGCCTGTGCGTGGGCTCTGGGCTGCTACGCGATCGAGGACGCGAGAAAGGCGCTGGTCGCCAGGCAGAAGGTCGAGACGGTCCCTGCCGTGCAGACAGAAATTGAAGCAGCCCTGCAACGGTGCCCGTGAGACGCGCTGCGGTTGCTTCCTCTTTCACGGATGCCCGACCTGTTCTTCTGCAAGTCCGGAACAGAAGCGGGCCGCCCTTTCGGACGACCCGTCGGTGTCTTTTCGCGTTTTGAAGCCAGCCGCTATGAGGCCCGCTTGCGTCGCCTGCAAACCGCCACCATGCCGAGGCCGCCGAGCAGCGACCAGATCAGGATCGTGGCCGGTTCGGGGATGCCCGACAGTCGATAGACGGCCGTGGTATGCTCCGCAAACACGGCGGCACCGGCGAACGAGAACTGGATCGAACTGTCGGAGAGCAGTGTGGCGGTCACCCCGCTGCCAAGAGTGGTGTCAAAGGTGTCGCTGATCTCGGTCACACCGAGCAATCCACCGCCGGACGGGAGCCAATCGACATCGTTGAGGTAAATGGTCCAGCCGTTAGGCATTTCCACGTAATACGGTGAGGCAATGACGAACCAGTCTATAGTCACGGTGTTCGCATCAACGTCTACATTGACGCCGCTGCGGTCGTTGAGGTACATCAACTCGACGTACCCGTTGCTGGCGTCGTCGGAGGTCACCACGGCGCTGGGCTGGATGCCGGAGCTACCGGCAGGAACTGACGAGTGCGCGGGGCTGCCTATCGTGCTTGCCGGGTCAAAATAGTTGGTGGAAGGAAATCCTCCGAAGTTCAACACGCCCTGAATCGTGTCCCCCTCGATCGAGGCAGATGCCGATGCGGCAACCACCAGCACCATAAACGCTGCACATACCATGATCCAGTTTTTCATGTCTCTCGCTCCCCAGCAGATGAGTTGGCTTTCCTAAAACCGCCCCTCGCTCCATTGGCTTATAGGCCGCCCAAACCGGATAACGTGACGCAGCGCAGAGATTTCCGGCAAAATCCACTCCATATAGGGGGCAGCCTTCCCGTTTTCACACGTTGACTGCTGGGGCTGCATTTTCTGAAAAAACGGCACTTAATACTCGCAAAGAACAAGTCGGGCATCCTTATGGGTGGAAAGGCGGCGTGTGATGAAAGAGCAAGGCCGCTGCGCGCCCTTGCGCTTTCATGCATGCCCAACTTGTTCTTTTGCGAGTCCTTAGGCCTACGAGGCCGGATACCAACGCCGCACCACGGTATGCCATTCGGACGGATCTCGAACGGCGACAAAGGCATCGCGGACGCTGGGTTCGGCCGGGTGAAGCCGGGCGTATCGGATGCCGAATTTCCGCATCCGGCGACATGCCCGGCCGGGACCGTAGACCTCCTCGGCCAGGCGGAAGTGTTCCAGCAGGACCTCACCTTGCTGCCACAGATCGGGAAGGACGACCGGCTTGCCGGCGGCCAGCGCACGGGCCTGCTGGAAGATCCAGGGGTTGCCGATGGCGCCGCGGGCAACCGTGACCCCGTCGACGCCGGTTTGGGCCATCATCTCCAGGCATGCCTGCGGTGTGAACAGGTCGCCGCTGCCGAGCACCGTGCCATGGCCGGCATGGCGTTTGACCTCGCGGAGAAACTCCCAGGAACTGGGGCCTTCGTAGCGTTGATGGACCGTGCGGCCGTGGACCGTGATGGCGGCGGCACCCAACTGAAATGCCCCGTCGAGAATGGTGAAGAAATGCTCGCGGCTTTGCGGGCCGTCGTCCATTCCCCGGCGCATCTTCACCGTAAGCGGGACCTGCGGCGGCAAGGCGTCGCGAACTCGAGCGACGATCGCCAGGGCCGTCTCGGGCTGGCTCAACAGGTAACCACCGCGGCATTTGCCAAGAACCTTTTTGACCGGGCAAGCGAAGTTCAGGTCGATTACGTCGAATCCGGCTGCGACCATTTTCCCGGCCGCCTCGGCAAATTCCTCCGGGCTCGATCCCATCAATTGGGCGCCGCAGGGGTGCTCCTCGTCGCCGACACGGAGATAGCGATCCGCCTTGCGTCCCTTGCTAACGTTGATGACGAACCGATCCAGCATTACCTCGCAGAGCGTGTAGGGCGCTCCCAGTCGGCGGGCAATCGTCCGCATCGGCCAATCGCTATAGCCGCTCAGCGCGGCCTGGACGACCGGGAACCCAATCTCGACCGAACCGACACGGAGTTGGGCAGGGCGCTGGATCATCGCTTCAAGGACTCGTAAAGAATTGGGTTGGGCATAAGGGAGAGAGTAGCGACGCACAGCGGCGCTGCCCATGCGACCTGCCGGCGAGTCGGAACGATCACACAAACGGATCGCTACTTGAGCACGGGGCAACTGTCGAACCATTCGCGGTCGTGACGCTGCATCCATTCCGTCGAATTGGGCGGTCCCCAGCCGCCCGCCTCGTAAAGCTCCAGTGGCGGCAACGAGGTGGCCTGCCATGTCGCGGCGATCGGATCGATGATGCCCCAGGCCAGTTCGACTTCGTCAGACCGCGAGAAAAGGCTGGCGTCGCCCTGCATCACGTCCAACAGCAGCCGCTGATACGCCTCGGGCATCTCGCCGGCGAATTTCTCCTTGAACAGGAAGTTCAGGTCGGTCAGCCGCAGTTTCATGCCGACGTCGGGCACTTTGGTGTGGAAATGCAACTGAATGCCCTCGGCCGGCTGGACCTGGATGACCAATCGGTTGGTCTGGTTGGTGGTTTGTGGCCCCATCTCGAACATCATGTGGGGCGCCTGACGAAACTGGATGACGATCTGCGTGGTGCGACACGACATGGCTTTGCCGGTGCGGAGAAAGAACGGCACGCCCTGCCACCGCCAGTTGTGGACGCACAACTTGACCACTCCGAAGGTGGCGGTTTCGCTATCCGGGGCCACGCCTGGCTCGTCGCGATACTTGCGGTACTGGCCTCGCAGGGTGTCGATCAGAACGTCGTCGCGAGACAGTGGCTTGATGGCCCGCAGCACTTTGACCTTCTCGTCGCGGACGGCGGTGGCCTCGAATCGAGTCGGGGCTTCCATGGCCGTCAGTGTGAGCAGTTGCAGCAAGTGGTTTTGAAACATGTCGCGGAGGATGCCTACCCCGTCGTAATACCCGGCGCGGTGACCGATCGTCACTTCTTCGGCCGCGGTAATCTGCACGTGATCGATGTAGTTGCGGTTCCAAATCGGCTCGAAGATGCTGTTGGCAAAACGCAGCACCAAGACGTTCTGCACGGTCTCTTTGCCCAGGTAGTGGTCGATCCGGTACACCTGGTGTTCGGCGAAGACCTCGTGCACGGCCTGGTTGAGGCGGCAGGCCGATTGCAGATCGGTGCCGAAGGGCTTCTCGATGACCAGCCGCCGTTTGTGGTGCGGTTCGTCAACCATGCCGGCGGCACCGAGCTGGGCCACTGCCGGTTCGTAGAACTGCGGCGCCGTCGACAAGTAGTAGACGCGTGTCGCTCCCTGTTCGCCTTCGAGCTCGTCAAGATACTTGGCAAGCGAGGCGAAGTCGTCCGCGTCGCCGATGTCGCCGGCGTGGTAGAAGACCGAGGGGGCAAACTCCTGCCAGACTGCCGAGTCGAACGACTTGCCGACGAACTGGGCCGTCGATTCGTACAGCTTCTCGCGCCATGCCTCGTTGGTGAACTGCGTCCGCGAGAATCCGATCACGCGTGTTTGTTCGGGCAGTCGCCCCTTCCGGCGCAATTCATAGAGCGCGGGAATCAGTTTGCGGCTGGTCAAGTCGCCCGAGGCGCCAAAGATGACGATGCTATGGGCCATGGCCAATCCCCATTTCGACCGGAAGTCTGTTCGTACATACTAAGTGTAGCCGCCGATGGTCCTCACGCAAGGCGGTCTGCGCGCCGGCTCGCGCGACGTACGGCACTATCGACGGCCATCGGTAGGCTGGGCGTATAGGCGATCCTCGCGGTCATTTGCCCGCAAGCCTAGAACCAGGCCGCCGTGAACCCGCCGTCCACGTTGACGTGGGTTCCCGTGATGAAGCTGCCGGCCACCGGCGCAAGCAGCAACAGCACGGCGCCGACGAGTTCCTCGGGCTCGCCGAAACGTCGCATGGGGGTCCCTCCCATGATATGGTCGATGCGCTGCTGATCCAGCAGCCGGCGGTTCTGCTCCGCGGGGAAGAAACCGGGGCAAACGGCGTTGACCCGTACGTTGTGTGCCGCCAACTCCTGGGCCACGTTGCGCGTCAGGTTCAACACGCCGGCCTTCGATGCGGAATAGGCGAAGACGCGCGAAAGCGGCAGATGCGACGTGACGCTGCCGACGTTGAGGATGGAGCCGCCGCCGGCTTCGATCATGTGTTGGCCGAAAACCTGGCAGGCCAGGAATACGGCCTTCAGATTGATCGCCAGAATCCGATCCCACTGGTCTTCCGGATGTTCGAGAAAGGGACTGCCGAAGTTCACGCCCGCGGAGTTGACCAGGATGTCTATCCGCCCGGCCTGCTCCACGGCCGAGGCCAGCAAGCCCTCGATCGACCTGCGGGAGGTGACGTCGACGAGGCAGAAGCCGGCCTCGCCGCCGAGTTGCTTCAATTCCTCGACGCGGGCCCGGCAGCCCTCTTCGGTCAAATCGGCGACGATCACCCGGGCGCCGGCCTGAATCAGGCCGCGGCACAAGGCGCCGCCCAGCACGCCGGCGCCGCCGATGACCACGGCCGTTTGGCCGTCGAGTCCGAAAAGCTTTTGCAGATATTCAGCAGACATGGCAGGTCTCCTGTGGTTGCGAAGCCGCGCGCGGCCACGGTGTTGGTAGGCCAGGCAGCGGCTACTCGGGCGGCTTTCTTAGACGGAGCCAGTCGCTGTGGAAGGTGCCCTCTTTGTCGACGCGATGGTAGGTATGGGCGCCGAAGTAATCGCGCTGGGCCTGCAACAGGTTGGCCGGCAGGCGCGCGCTCCGGTAGCTGTCGTAGTAGGCCAGCGCGGCGGCGAAGGCCGGCACCGGAATCCCCAAGTCGACGGCCGTGGTAACCACGTTTCGCCAGGCGGTTTGCGACTGTTCGACGGCCTGCTTGAAATAGGGCGCCAGCAGGAGGTTCTCCAGGCCGGGGTCCGCGTCGAACGCGTCCTTGATCCGCTCCAGGAAGACCGCCCGAATGATGCACCCGCCTCGCCACAACAGGGCGATGGGGCCGAACTGCAGCGGCCAATCATGCTCGGCGGCGGCCGCCTGCATTTGCACGTATCCCTGGGCGTAGCTGCAGATTTTCGAGGCGTACAAGGCCTGGCGGACCTGTTCGATAAACTCGTCGCGATCGCCCTGGTAGGTCCCCGAGGGGCCGCCCAGCGTCTTGCTGGCCCGAACGCGGGCATCCTTCATGGCCGAGAGCGAGCGGGCATAGACGGCCTGGGTGACCAGCGTGCTGGGCACGCCCAGGTCCAGCGCCAGTTGGCTCATCCACTTGCCGGTTCCCTTGGCCCCGGCGGTGTCCAAAACCAGGTCGACCAGGAACTCTCCGGATTCGTCGTCCTTGACACTGAAGATGTCGCGGCTGATCTCGATCAGGTAGCTGTCCAACTCGCCGCGGTTCCACTCGGCAAAGACGTCGTAGAGTTCGTCGTTCGAGAGGCCCAGCGCCAACTTGAGCATCCAGTAGGCTTCGCAGATCAACTGCATGTCGCCGTACTCGATGCCGTTGTGGACCATTTTCACGTAGTGGCCGGCGCCGCGGGGCCCCACCCATTCGCAACAGGGAATGTCGCCGTTGGGGCCGACCTTGGCCGAGATGGCCTGGAAAACCGGCTTGACCAGCGGCCAGGCCTTTTCACTTCCGCCCGGCATCATGCTGGGGCCCTTCAGGGCGCCTTCTTCGCCGCCGGAAACGCCGGTGCCGATGTAGAGCAGCCCTTTCGACTCGACGTACTCGGTGCGGCGTTCCGTTTCGGTGAAGTGGGTGTTGCCGCCGTCGATGATCACGTCGCCGGGCGCGAGCAGGGGGATCAGGGTCTCGATGAAGGCGTCGACGGCCGGGCCGGCCTTGACCATCAACATCACCTTCCGCGGCGCCGCCAGGTTGGCGATCAACTCTTCCAGCGAGTGGCAGCCGACGAAGTTCTTGCCCTTCGCCCGGCCCGCCATAAAATCATCCACCTTGCTGGTGGTGCGGTTGAAGACCGCCACGCTGTATCCCCGGCTCTCGATGTTCAGGGCCAGGTTTTCGCCCATCACGGCCAGGCCGACCAGTCCGAAGTCACATTTATCGGGCATGAGTTGCTCCTTGGAGGAGGGGATTAGAGATTAGGGATTAGGGATTGGGGATTGGGAAAGCTCAGAATCGGCGTGATCAGGTCCGGCACGCCATGTTGGATCCGCTCGGCAAGCATCATATGTGTCTCCAGTTCCGCCGGTGAGCCCTCAGCAAGGTCCAGATAACGTAAGAAGTCGTTTGTCGCGCTCCTCGCATGCCCCCAATCCCCAATCTCTAACCGTCCGTCTGCCAGGGCGGCTGTTCGGGCAGGTAGCTGTCGAACTCGGCGAGCAACTGCTGCTGATACTCGCCGGCGAACGTGCCGGAAAAGAAGTGGTCGATTCCCTCGTCGTAGAATCGCTTCCAACTGGCCTCCTCGGCGCCCGGGTTGATCGGGAAGAACAGGGCGTTGTTGGCCACCGCCGCCCGGTGGTCGCCCGGAGCGTCGCCGATCATCAGGGTGTGGGCGGGTGGATATTTCGCTGCCGCAGCGAGCGACTCCTGCTTGGTGCCTATCTCCTGGCCACATATCGCTTCGACGTATTGCGTCAGGTCGTGCTCGTCCCATTCCCGCACCAGCGCCTCCTGCGGCGTGGCCGAGACCACGATGACATCGGCCTGCTCGCGCAGCTTCTGGATGCTTTCGAGGACGAACGGGAACGGCGGCACGCCGCGGACCATGGCGGCCACCGACTCGTTGATCGCCTTGGACCAGTCCAGGGTGTGACGCAGTGCCGGGTCGCCTGTCCGCTCGACCTCCTTTTCCAGGGCCGGATTCCCCAGCTTCGTCTCGCGCTGGATCCAGTCGGTCAGCGACTTGGGGATCTCGATCGTTACGCCTCGGGCCTTGACCTCGGGCCGCTTCTGCAGCCACCGCAGCACCTCGACCATGCCCGGAAAACGGTTGACGCCGCGGCTCCTGGAATAGAGGTTCACGAACTCGGACACTTCCCGGGCGTACTTGCTCACGCCTTGGAGTTCCCAGTAGTTGATGTGATTCGGAATGAAGCACTCTTTGTGCTTCAACTCCATGGTGTCGAAGGCGCATCCGTCGGAGTCGATGCCCACCAGGTAGTCGTGTTTGGGTGTGATGTCAAGCATGTCGTTACAGTATCTGCCTGTCTCCTGAAATGCCAGAGTTCTATTGACGTTTGCACAGCCAATCTGCGAGGGCGGCCAACGGGAGCCCGATTTTTCCGGCCTCCCGTTGGTCGGCCTTGATCATTCGCAATGCAAACATTATTGACGTTTGCACAGTCAATGCGCGAGGGCAACCAACGGGAGCCCGATTTTTCCGGCCTCCCGTTGGTCGGCCTTGATCATTCGCAATGCAAACATTAATAAACGTGTCTCACCGGGATTTCCGGTTTCAGCTCCCTCAGGGTCTCAACGATCTCCCGGACTGGGTTTCCGTAGTTGGGCGTGATGTGGATTCTCCGGCCTTTTTGGGTAACCACGCACCATTCATTGGCCCCCTCGCTGGCGCTGTCCTCCTCCTCTAGCATGGCGATCTCGTCAAGCAGAATCGAATACGATTCGCCAAAGGCTTCTGCCGGACTCACACATTCCATCCTTTTCTCGGACACCACAAAGCGGAATTCCTCGTGCATCCGAAGGTTGGGCACGGCGACGCAGAGAATAAGCATAGCGCCAATCACCAACGCAACTCCGCAGAAAACGTAGTAGAACCAAGGATCGTTCGCAAGGAACTCAGGATTGATCCAGACGAACACGTGGATGCCGGCGAGCAAACCGCCGCTCGTAAGGATAGCCGCCGCAAGTACGCCCAGACCCTCGCGCCTGGTGCCACGACGGTGCGACAAGAGTACCTTCGCCATCATCGGGAAGTCCGTCTCAAACACGTCACAGGGACCGCAAACACGTCTCCAATTCTCAACACCCTTGTCGCCCGTCGGCCGGAAAAGGCCCGTCACTTCCGGTCTGCCTGCAAATCGTATTTCGGCAGCTTCTTCTCCGCAAAGACCGGCTGGAACCGCGTCAGCCGCTGTCGGCCGTCGACCATCGGCAGGCTGATCATGTCGTTGCCCACCAGCGGCCGGGCGTATCGCACGAAATCGTTGGTCACGTCACAGCCGCTCGGGTCGATCCAGTCGGCCGGGAAGGTCCGCTCGCTGTTGGCCACTTCTTCCAGGGGAACCTTGTCGTAGCGCACGCTGTAGATCGGCCCCGGGTTGCGCAGGATCGTCGACATGTAGCCGCTCTGCCGCGAGGCAGCCAATTCGGCCGCCATCTGCCCCGCCCGATACGCCTCGTCCAGATCCACCGCAGACGCCAACGCCATGCTGTGCCGCTGGTCGGTTCCGGGGACGTTTCCCCGAGCGGCGCCCTTGACGGCCAGGCCCTTCTCGTTGAGATAGTTGACGACGATCTGCCCGACCGTTAGCTTGCTGGAACCGAACGCCGTGTGCCCGAACGAGTCCTTGACTTCGCCCACGTCGCCGACGTCAAAACCCTCGCTGATCACGACCAGGCAGCGGCCGGCCTCTCGCAGCTTCGCGTTGACCTGCTCGGCCAACTGCTCCAAGGTGCAGGGGCTCTCGGCCAGGTAGACCTGCAGGGGCATTTCGCGCTGGGGATCGGCCAACCGGGCGGCGGCCGGAATAAAGCCGATCTTGCGGCCCATGGCCTGCATCACCAGGACCGGATCGGCCGGGCAAGAGCCCATGTTCTCTTCGTTGGCGTTCTGGACCATCTGCATCCAGTATCGGGCGATCGACCCGTAGCCCGGCGTGTGGTCGATGAGCCGAAACCGGCTGTCGCCCACGTCGTTGTCGATTGTCTTCGGCACGCCGACGGCCACCAGATCGAGTCCCCTTTCGTGGGCCAATTGGGCGATCTTATTGGCTGTGTCCATCGAGTCGTTGCCGCCGATGTAGAGGAAGTAGCCGACATTGTGGGCACGAAAAACGTCGATGACCCGCCCGAAGTCTTCGTCCTGTCCAGGTTTCAGCTTGTAACGGCAGGTGCCGATCGATCCGGCTGCCGGCGTGAACCGCAAGAGGGCCACCTCCTCCGCGGTCTGGGCCGAGAGATCGAGCAGTTCCTCCTTCAAGACGCCTTCGATGCCGTGTCGCGCGCCGTAGACAGTCCCAATTGCCGACAGGTCCCTTGCGGCCTCGATAATGCCTTGGAGACTACTGTTAATGACCGGAGTCGGACCACCACTTTGGGCGACGACAATGTTTCTCGCTCCGCTGCTCATGCCACGACCCCATCACATGGACCCGCTGAAAAGCTCACATTTTACCGGGTGCATTGCGCACGGGCAATCGGGCGCATTTCGCGAGGACGATCGCTGCGGGCATGGCAGTCTGGCCGGCGTGCCTTTAGAACCGACTCAGAAGACCAGGGAAATCGCCAGCGGCGCTGTCCTCAGCGAGTTGCGGGTTCATCCCCGCGCGAAGGCGAAGAAGCCCAATCTTCCGTGTGGGTCCCGCTGGCCCCAGAATGCATCGGTACGTGCCGACGCCCGGCTACGGCCTCGCGTGCTGCCGAATCCCGCCCCGGCGGTGGGGTGTGCTTGTTTGGCCGCAGGTGCCGATCAGCCGAATCAGGCTCTGCTTGATGCCTAAGGCGTTGTTCGGGCGATGCGCCTCATCGAACACCCGTTGCGCCATGGCGCTGACGGCGCGAAATCCGCTTGCGCGGCCCTGCTCGGCAATCTGGCCACTGAGGCGTTGGACGTCACCCCAATCCTGACGGCCGGCCGCGGCGACCAACTCGTCCACCGAGCCGTCCAGATGCTCGACGAATTGGGCGACCCTGGCCTGGTTGGCGGCCATTTTGGCTGAGAGTTGAGATAGATCGGGACGCTGCGGTTGGCGCGCTTGCATGGCGATGACCCTTCTGCTCGATTCCAGGCCGCCCCGCACACGAAGGACAGCCTCCCCATCAAACATAGGCCACGAACCGTGTCCCGGCCTTGCCCGACGAGCGAAGCACAGCAAGAGAAATCAACCCGCGACGGCTCTGCGGCGCAGCCCGAGCGCCATCAGGGTCAGAACGCCGGCCAGAACCATCTGGGGCACACGGGGCTCGGGGACGCAGAGCGGACTACCGGCAAGGGGACCATCGTCCGACGTGAAACAACTGCAAGCAACTCCCGCATCGATTGGGCCCATCGAGAGGTCGTCGCCCAAGACCCGGCTGAGATCCGTAACGCTGTCGAAGGGCCCGGCCGAACCGACGGGGTAATCGGTTGCGGCGTACACTGGTCTGCCAAACAGGTTGGCGGCCAGGATGGCCTGAATGTCGGTGCCGTTGACGCGCCGGTCGCCGTTGAAGTCGCCTTCGGTCCAGTCGGCATCGACGTCCCGTCCGAACTTGTTGGCGGCCAGGATGGCCTGAATGTCGCTGCCGTTGACCGCACGGTCCCCGTCCGTATCGCCGGGCGCGGCCTGGAAGACGTCCACGTCGACGGCGTTGGGAAGATACGACACGCCCCGGCCGCGAGCGCCCCGGTCGGTAAGAAATACGCCGCAGCCGACGTGTTGGCCAACGGCGGGCTCGTTCTCGAAGTACCAGCCGACGGCCCCCTCGTCGACCGTCGTGAGGATCGTCAGCGTCGAGTCGCCCCAAGGACGGTCGCCGGGGGCGTCGGGCGGAACGACTTTGTCCAGGGCGCTGAGCTGGAGCGTGCCGCCAAGCCAGATGTCCTGTCCGTCGACCACGTCGATCCGGTCGCTGCCCGCGCCGTCCAACTCGCAAACATAGGTCGCGTCGTCGCCCAATTCGAACACGCCGTCGACGGTCAGCGCGGCGATGGCATCGTCGCCGGGCTGCAACTCGCCACGAACGAAGAGGCCGCCGTGAACGACGGCCCCGTCGGCGGCCCGGACGTCACCGACGCTGACGGCGGACGTCGCTTGCAGGGTCATCGTCGCGCCGCCGTCGAGCGTCAAATTGCCGAACAGGGTACTACCGGAGGTGTTCGCGCGCAGCAGCGAATCACCCTGGACGGCGAGGTCGACGGTCTGCTGGTGAATCGGCTCCATCAACAGGCCGCCAAGGTCGGGGGCAAACATCGAGGCGTCGCCGGTATCTAGCGGATGGGCGAAATCCGTGCCCCCGGTGGCGTCGAAGCTGAAGGCCCGGCCATGGACCGGTCCGGCGCTGCCGCCGCCGTTGCTCAGCCGCAGCTCGATTTCGTGCCAGCCGGCCGGCAGCGTCGGGTGGTCGGCCAGTTGCAGGCTTACGATAGTCACGTTGCTCCAGAGGTCGTCGTTGATCTTCACGTCGCCGTCGATCCTCAGATAAAACTCGTCGTTGCAGCTCTCGCGGAACGAGACGTGCCCATCAGCGTCATAGAAATAGCCGCTGAAGACGTGCGTCTCGTTGTCGCCAAACGGAGGGTCGTCCTCGTGTGTGATCTCGGTGGCGGCCAAGTCCGGCGTTCGGACCAGCGGCGGCACGGGATAGTCGACCTCGTCGTCCCGTGCGAAGACGCGACCCCACTGCAGCCCTTGCTCGACGGCGACGGCCGGTGTGAGCACATCGAGCACGCTTCCATTGAGCACCAGGTCGAATCCGGCCAACAGGTCCGACCCGCGGGCGGAAAATGTGCTGCCGGGCTCGGCGGCATAGATGACCTCACCGAGCTTCAGACGCCTGCCGATCGTCACGTGGCTGGAGTTCGTGTTCACCCGGCCGCCGGTGATCTCCAGTGTGCCGACGGTGATCTCGGCCGAGGTAACCAGCAGCCCGGCGGCCACCGCGATCCGCTCGGCCGCCAGGGGAGTCGCCAGCACCAGTTCAGCATCGTCCACGGTAATCTCGGCGCCGGCGGCCGTCAGCGGGCCCTCGGTTAAGCCGGTCATGTTGAGCATTGTGCCCGGGTGAAGAGCGAGATGGCCGCCGGGGGCGATCGTGATGCCGCGGGCTGCCGGATCCGCGCCCCGCCGCACGAGGTCGCCGAAGAGTTCCAGCGAACCGACCGTCAGCGCCCGATCACAAACCAGGCGTCGGCCGAAACCGATCGTCACGTCGGCTTCCACGGCCGTCAACGTTGCCCCTTCCACGTCAAGATTCCAGCCTTCCAGCAGCAGGCAGCCGCCCGGGCGAATCGTCACGTCCCTCTCGGGGCCAACGCCGGAGAGGTTCAGCCGCCCGGCGACATGGAGCTGATCGGCGGTGACGGGGCCCAACGAGTGGACCACGCCCCCGGCCTGGATGTCCATCTTGGCCGCCGAAATGCCGTGGGCCGTGACCGTGCCGGCGCAATCGAGATCGCCGATCGACAGGGAATCGGCAAGCGTCAGTGCCCTGCCGGCAGCCACCGAGACGGACGATTGAGGGCTGGTCGTCAGCGTCGAACCGGTCATGTCCAGCGAGTCGCCCACAAGGGTCAAGTCGCCGTCGACGGTCACGTTGCCCTGGGGCGTGCCGGCGCCAGAGCGCACCAGGGTGCCGCCGACCAGATGCAGGCTGCCGACATCGATGGGCCGGTCGACGATCACGCTGCCGGCGGCCAGGGCGAGACCGCCTTGGCCGGTGAAGGCGCCTGGTACGTGGACGCAATAGCCGTCGGTCGCTTGCAGCGTCAGCAGACCGTCGGCCAGCACCAGCGGTTCGGCAAGGTTTCCCAGTAGGACCGTCAGCGGGCCCCCTCCCCCGACACCGCCGGGACCGGCCGTCAACGTGCTGTCGGCGACAACGACGGGAGCCCGGAACGCCGCGCCGTCGGCGCCGGCGGCCAAGACCAACTCGCCGCCTCCGAGGCGCAGCCCGGCCGTGCCGATGGCGGCCTGCGCGCCAATCAAGCGGCCCTGCTGCACATCGAACGTGACGTGGTCGAGCGGGTCGTTCGGCCGGGCCAACACGAGGTCGGCCGGCCCCTGTTTGACGAAGGTCAGTTCGCCGGGACTCGCCTCGATCACACCAAGATCGGCCGGGACCATCAGCCGGGCTCCCGCCGAGCCGCCTTGGGCCGACAGGCTTGTTCGTTCGAATTGCACGCCGTGGTCGGCGCCGGCGATCGTCAGCACACCCGCCTCCAACGCCAAGCTGCCGAACCGGGCGTCGAAGCTGGTGATCGCTTCGAGCAGCGAATCGGCGGTCACCGAGACGGCCGTCTCGCTCATGTCCAGCGCGAGCAGCGACTCCGGGGTGTCGAGGCCGGCGTCTTGCAGCGGTCCTTCGACGCAGAGCGCGCCACCAGCAAGCGTGACCGCCGCGGCGCCGCCCAGCGGGTCGGCACCTCGCGAGGCGAGCGTGCCCCGCTCGATGCGGAAAACCGTTTCGGCGGCCGAGACACCGGAACCGGAGGCGTTGTCCAACCGGAGGACGCCGCTGCCTCGCTTGGTGAGGACGCCGAGTACGCCGTCGGCATGGAAAGCGGCCACCGAGACGTCCCCGCCGGTGGAAATCACGGCACTGCCCCTGACGTGAAGCGTGTCGATCGTGCCGCCGCCGGCCACATCCAACGTGGCGCGATTGCCGAGCGTCAATGCGGCGTCGGCGGCAAAGCAGACACCATCGACGCCGACGAACAGCGACTGCCCGTCGGCGACGACCACACTGCCGCTATCGACGGCCAGGCCAAAGGCCGACGCTTCGGAAGCGACCGTGACGCGATCGGTCTGCACGACCACGTGGTTTGCGGGGCCGGGAACGCTGTCGCTGTCGCCGCCGGTCCATCGCCCCGGGGCATTCCAGACGCCCAGGCCCTGACCATCCCAAGTCAACGTCTCTTGCAGGACGGTCAGGTCGAGATGCTCGAAGACGGCCGCGGCCAGATGGCCCTGGTCGTGGGAGGTCACGGCCAGGCCATAGTAGACGGGGCTTCCCATCGGGATCGTGCTTTCGCCCCCCGGGACCCATGCCTGGCCGTCGAGCGACCGCCAGCCGCGGAACTCGTCCCCTTCGCGCTCCAGGCGGAGCCAAATGGGGGCGGCCAGTTCGGCGGTCGCCTGGCTGAAACTGGCGCCGCCGGTCACGTCGCGACCCTGAAAGGTGTAGCCGTCCACGGCAGTAATCGCGGAAGTCGCGTGGACCGAGTCGTCGCCGAGCGTCTGGCGGACCATCAGGCCGGCCGTCTGCCACGCCTGGTCGGGATTCTCCGAGGAGAAGTCGAGCACGCGGACCGTCAGCACGAAATCCGTCAGCTCGACGGCGTCCTGCGGGTGGACGTAGAAGAACGAGTCGTTGGCCCCCCAGATACTCCGGCCGCTGCCGCCGACCGTGATCTGCCCGGATGCCGACTGCTCGAAGGACCCCGGCGGGTCGGGTGGATAGAGTGTGCCCACGTCGGTGCCCACCAAGGCCGCCTGGGCGATGATGACCGTCAGCGGCACGAGACTTACGGCCCGAATCGTGGCACAAAGCAATTTCATGGTTTGCATCGTGGCTCCTGCCCGATCAGAAGTCTGTGAGTCGGCATACGACACCGTGAGACGGCTATAGATAGAAAGGCGTCTGCGCCCGCCTATCTGCCCGCGAGAGTACCCAACTTGTTCTTTTGCGAGTCTCAGGCCATCAGCGGCGGCAGGGCGTCGAATGCCAGCCACCGCTCACACCACCGGGCAACTTGCAGCAGCCGCCAATCGTCGCCGGCAGGCCCGACCAGTTGCACGGCCGCCGGCATCCCGTCGGAGGCGACGCCGCTGGGAAGCGAGACCACCGGCACGCCCGCACAACTCCACGGGGCTTGAAACTTCGGCGTGCCGGTGGTCTCCAGGCTGGCCGGGGCCGTTGTGTCCGTTGAGGGCATGATCAGGGCATCGACCTCCTCGAAGAGCGTTGCCACCCGGCGGCGGAAACGCCGCTGCCAGGCCAGTGCCGCCGCGTACTGCACCGCCGAGATCGTCAGCCCCTCGTCCAACAGCGAACTGATCAACGGTCCGTACGAATCACGATGGTCGGCGAACTGGCGGCGGTGATACTCGGCCGCCTCGACCGCCATGATCGTCCGGTGCATCGGCTGGACCTGCTCGAAACCATCGGGAAATGCAAGCGGCTCAAGCTTCGCGCCGGCCTCGCGGAGCCTTGCCAACGCCGAGAGCGTCACTTCGCGTACCGGCTGGTCGACCTCCTCCATGAAGAACTGTTCGAGAAGCCCTAGTCGGGGTGCCGCCGGCCGCGAGGAATCGGCAGACTCGTCCCGGCGTCCGCCGGGCTGAGGCTTCGGCGGCGGGCCCTCGGCGGCGCCCCCCGATGCAACCAGGCATCGCAACAGAATCTCCAGATCGTCGACCGTTCGGGCCATCGGCCCGGGGTGATCGAGGTGGTAGCTGACCGGGACGATTCCGCCGGTATCGATCCGCCCAAACGTCGGCTTGCAGGTGGCCACGCCGCAATATGTGGCCGGGCGCACCAAGGAGCCGCCGGTCTGGGTGCCGATTGCTGCGGGGCACATGCCCAACGCCACGGCCACGGCCGATCCGCTGCTGGAGCCGCCAGGCGTGTGCCGCCATTGCGGGTCCCAGGGGTTCAGCGTCGGGGAGGGATCGAAGCAGGCGAACTCGACCGTGACCGTTTTGCCGAGGAGAATCGCCCCCGCCCGACGCAACGCGGCCACCAGCGGTGCGTCCTGGCGGGCAACGTGGTCCTCGCGCAGCGGCGACCCCGCCCGGGTCGGGAGGCCTTCCACATCGGCAATATCCTTGATCCCCAAGGGAATCCCGTGCAGCGGCCCACGCGGCGTCTGACGGCCGAGCATCTCCGCAGTCCGTCGAGCCTGCTGCTCGTCGACCGTCACCCAAGCGTGAACCTGATCGTCGAATCGATCGATCTGCTCCAAGCACGTTTCGACCAATTCCAGCGGCGCGAGTCGGCCGTCGCGAATCCGGCGCGACGCCTCGGTGATCGTAAGCGGCTTATCCATCTGCGGCCATATTGGCTAACGCGAATTCCTTGGGCCGGCTGTTGGAGTCGGCCCAAAGTCGGGTACAATCCAGGTCATGAACAGTATAACCGAACAAAGGTCTGCGTCCACAATAACCACCGAGCAAGGGGGGCCTGAGGACCGCTGGATCGGACTGGCCTCGCGAGTCCTGGCCGGCCACCGGCTTACGCGCGACGAAGGCCTGACGATCCTTCGGGCGGGCGACGACCAACTCCTGGACCTCCTGACGGCAGCTTACCGGGTCCGATATCGCCACTTCGGCAATCGGGTCCACCTAAACCTATTGATCAACGCCAAAAGCGGCCATTGCGGCGAAGACTGCGGCTATTGCTCGCAGTCGCGGGTCTCCACGGCCGACGTGCCGAAGTACGACCTGGTCAGTGCCGAGGAGATCCTGGCAGGCGCCCGACTTGCCGTCGAGCGACGGGCGCGAACTTACTGCACGGTGATCTCCGGGCGAAGCCCCAGCGAGCGAGACCTGAAGACGATCGAGGAAGTGGTGCCGAAGATCAAGGCCACCTGCCGGATCAACGTCTGCGTCTCGCCCGGGCTGCTGACAGGCGAGCAGGCCGAGCGACTGAAGGCCTGTGGCGTGGACCGGGTCAACCACAATCTGAACACCAGCCGGCGGTTCTATCCCCGCATTTGCACCACGCACAGTTATGAAGACCGCCTGGCAACGCTCCAGGCGGTGCGTCGCGCGGGCATGGAAATCTGTTGCGGGGGAATCGTCGGCATGGGCGAAGAGGACGCCGACGTGGTCGATCTGGCTCGGCAACTGGGCGAACTGGCCGTCGAGGCCGTGCCGGTCAACTTCCTGCAGCCGATTGCCGGCACGCCGCTGGAAGGTGTGCGACGGCTGAATCCCCGCTATTGCCTGAAGGTACTGGCGTTGTTCCGCCTGGCCAATCCGAAGTGCGAGTTGCGGATTGCGGCCGGCCGCGAGATGCATTTGGGACCTCTACAGCCGTTGGGCCTTTTCCCGGCCAACTCGATTTTCGTCGGCGACTATCTGACCACCAAGGGCCAGTCGCCGGAAGAGGACTATCGCATGATCGAAGCGTTGGGGTTCGAGGCGGTGGTCGAGGGATAGGATGCGGCTTTTCGCAGCGCCCACCCGATAGAAGCAACTCATCCGCGGCACCTCGCCCCCGGTTTCGGCGACCAGTCTCACTGGAAATGCCCGTCTGACTGCGTTAGACTATCGGAGTGGTGCGGCTTAAGCGACTGGAACGGTTCAGCCATGGGCAAAGCGGGAAACTCAGAAACGCCGGAGGTTTCCGAACTGCTCGAGCTGGCTCGCGACGGCGACGCCGATGCCCGAGAGCGGCTGTTCGAGCTGTGCCGCAACTACCTGGGCTTTGTGGCCCGGTCCCAGGTGGAAAGCTGGCTGCGGGTGAAGGTCGACGCCTCGGACCTGGTGCAGCAGACGATGCTGGAGGCGCATCGCGATTTCGAGCGGTTCCAGGGCGGGTCCGAAGGGGAATGGCTCGCTTGGCTGCGCCGGATCCTCTCCAACAACGCCGCCGATTTCATCCGCCGCTATCGGGGCACGGCAAAACGTCAGGCGCGACGCGAAATCCGCTTCCGCGATCCGGCCGACACGCGGGCGGGCGGAGCCCCCGAGCCGGCCGCCCCCGGGGCGACACCCAGCCAAGAGTTCTTGCAGCTTGACAACGAGTTGCGCGTGACCGCCGCCATGGCCGACCTGCCGCCCGACTACCAGGAGGTGATCCTCTTGCGCAACCTCCAACGGCTGCCGTTTAGCGACGTGGCCGAGCGGATGGGGCGCTCGCGCCCGGCCGTGCAAATGCTCTGGATGCGGGCGATCCGGAAGCTGCAGGCAGCGTTGGAGGAGGAGGACAGGCAGGAGGGGACCGGTGAGTGACGAATGGCGAGGGACGCAAGAGCGTCCCGCGGTTCACGGTCGTGATGGAGCCGTTGCCTTGGTCTTTTCGACGACGGTCGCGGCTGACGCAATCGAGGATATCGTCCTTCTGCCAGGCAGGGCCTGTGCGCTGTGGGCGTTTGTGCTGGATACATGAGACATTTGGCGGCAAAATGAACGGACCGCACGACGACGAACGGAAGATGGAACTCCTCGACGGCTACCTCGCCCGGCTGCAGGCCGGCGAGGCGCCGGATCGCGAGTCCGTGCTCGACGAACATCCCGAACTGGCCTCGGCGTTGGACTGCCTGGAGGCGCTGGAGGAACTGGCCCCGTCGCCGGCTGCCAGAACGCTCGGCAGCAAGGACGACACACTCGACCTCGGATCGTCGATGGGGGGCCTGCCGCGGGCGTTCGGGCAGTATGAGCTGCTCAGCGAGATCGGCCGCGGCGGAATGGGCGTGGTCTACAAGGCGCGGCAGAAGAGTCTCGATCGCGTGGTGGCCGTCAAGATGATTCTGTCCAGCCACCTGGCCTCCCCGGAGCACATCCGCCGATTCCAGGACGAGGCCAAAGCGGCCGCCCGGCTGCGGCATCCGCATATCGTTCCGATTCATGAAGTGGGGCAACTCCACGGGCAAGACTACTTTGCCATGGAGTATGTGGACGGCGAGAGCCTCGGGCAGCGGATCGCCCGCTCGCCGCTCGACATGGAAACGGCCGTCCGGCTGGTGGCCGCAATTGCCCGGGCGGTCGACCACCTGCACGAGCAGAAGATCATCCACCGTGACTTGAAGCCGTCGAACGTCCTGCTCGACGCCGAGGAACATCCGTACCTGACCGATTTCGGGCTGGCAAAGATCTCGATGCCCGGTTCGGAGGCCACGGCCACCGGCGTGATTACCGGCACCCCCAGCTACATGGCGCCCGAGCAGGCCTCGGGCCACGGTTCGCTGGTGGGCCCATCGGCCGACATCTACAGCCTGGGGGCGATTCTCTACGAGCTGCTGACCGGCCGGCCGCCGTTTCGGGAGGAGAATCCGCTGGATACGCTGATGGAAGTGCTCAGCCGCGAGCCGACGCTGCCGCGGAAGCTCAACCCCCGCGTCCCGCGCGAGTTGGAGTTGATCTGTCTGAAATGTCTGGCGAAGATGCCCGAGGAGCGTTACGCTTCGGCCGGGGCCCTGGCCGACGATCTGGACCACTTCGCCCGGGGCGAGGCGCTGGAGGTCCGACCGCCGCACCTGGGGCAAAGGCTCTGGAGCTGGACGCGGCGGAAGCCGGCCCTTGCCTCGCGGTTCGTCGCGTTGGGGCTGTTCTATCTCGCGTTTCTGGCCGTGGAAGCGGTGAAGTATTGGGTCGCCGGGCGCCAGGGCGAGCCGCCGGTGGTCGTGTGGGCGTTCCATTGGCAGATGCTGGTCGTGTTGGCAGTCTGGACGACGGCGTCGGTCGTGTGCCAGCATTTCCTCGAAAGCCGTCGCTGGTCGTTTCCCGCGCGTTACGTTTGGGGAATGCTCGACTCGTTGCTTCTGTTGGCCGCACTGTTGCTTGCCGACGGCGTGGCTAGCCCGCTGGTGATCGGCTACGGGCTGCTGATCGTCGGCGCCGGCCTGTGGTTCCGGGTCCGGTTCGTCACGTTCATTACGGTGCTTTCCCTGCTTTCCTACGGCGTCCTGATCGTCGATTTCTACTACCGCCGGCCCGAGCTGCAACAGCGCTTTGACGCCGATCCGGATCGCCACGTGATCAACATCCTCGCGCTGATCCTGCTGGGAGCGGTGGTGGCCTACCTTGTGCATCGGGTACGGACGCTGAGCACGTTCTACGGGCGGCAGATCGTCTGAGCAGACCCGCAATGCTGACATCAACCGCGTTGCCAGGCTGCTCGTGAGGCGGTTAGGGCGCGATGGTGGCACTGCCCGTCTGAAGATGTGGCCTATGGCATTCGGCGCCCAAACGAGATTGCCCAGCCAGTGCATTCCTCGCATTCCCTGCGAACTCTGGACATTATCTATAGTGTGCATTCACGATGATCGGACAAATCTGAAAAGTTGCCTAAACCCGGAAAATCGTCTCGTCCGATACCGCTTGATGAGGTTCTGATGTAACCGGCTAATCGTCTATCTGCGCAGGAAGGAATCATGTTCAAGAAGAAATCCTTCGCGATCGTTTTGGTTTTTGGGGTTTTGGGGATCGCCTTTTCCGGGGCCGCTCAGGAAACGGCATCGAAATCGAGGCCGTGGACACTGCCAAAATCGAAGTCGGCCAAGTCGCTAGCCGACCAGTTGGACGATTTGGGCCGCACCATCTTCGGCGGCATTCTCCCCGGCGAGCAGAAGAAGCCGCAGAACGACCGAATTCCCCGGACGACCGCGGGAGGCCCGTCGGCGGCCCGAGTCACCACCGGTTCGGCCTCGACCCGCGCCGGCAGCATTCTTCAGCTCCCCTCCAAGGCGACGCTAAACCGGCATTCTCTCGGGCAAACGGCCCCGGACGCCAGTCAATCCCGCGCGGCCCCCATGGGCTCGCGCACAACCCAATCGCGGGCCCTACCCGTGATGCGGTCCTCTAAGGAAGACAGTCGCACGCCAAGCGGCGGCACCGTGGCCGGGCGGCCCACCCGGACTTCGCAGACTACACCCGCAACACCGACCGGACCGGTCCATTTGTCGCCGGTTCCGTTGCACGAACGCTTGAGTGCCTTTCAGAGGTCCATGTTCTCGCAGGAGAAGGAAGATCAGGCGCTGCCCGAGGGCGCCGCGGCGTCTGATTCCGCAGCGCCCGGTCAGTTGCCACAAGGCGATGCAAGGATGCCAACGCCCGCGGCGCCGCACGTTTCGACACCGCATGTTGAGACGCCACAGGTTTCCGCGCCGCACGTTCCGACGCCCGCGGTGCAAAGACCGTCGCCTCTGCGGCCGGAGAACGCATCGGAAAGGGCACCTTTCACCCGACCTTTGATCGCGCAGCGCCCGACGGCGGCTCTGGCGTCGGAGAACGCGGGGAGTCCGACCCAGGAGACGACGGCTCCGGGAGTCGGCAACGTGTTGCCTCGGAACCACGCGCTTGGCGACGAGAACGTGCTGTTTGCCCGCAAGAGCCCGGTGCTCAGCGTCGAGACTCTCGGGCCACGGCGGATCACGGTGGGCAAGGAGTCGGCCTATGAAGTCACGGTCTTAAACGCCGGCGAGGTGGCGGCGGATGAAGTGGTGGTTTTTGTGAATCTCCCCGCGTGGGCCGACGTGCTGGGGGCCGACGCGAGCACCGGAGCCACGCAGGCGGCCATTGCCGGAGGCGTCGGTGTGCCGTTTCAGTGGAAGGTGGGACACATTGAGCCGAGGGAACGCGAACGGCTGGTACTTCGCATCGTGCCTCGCGAGAGCCGACCCTTCGATCTGGCCGTGCGTTGGGACTGCCAGCCGGTGGCCTCCGAGGCAATGATCGAAGTGCAGGAGCCCAAGCTGGAGTTGAGCCTTGACGGGCCCGACGAGGTCCTCTATGGGGAGAAAGAGGTCTTCAAGTTGACGGTCTCGAACGTCGGCACGGGAGACGCGGAGAACGTGGTCATCACGCTGGCGCCGGCCGGGGCGGGCGAGGGCCAGCCGGTTTCCCACAATCTGGGCGTCATCGAGGCCGGGGGCGACAAGGCGATCGAGGTCGAATTGACCGCCCGGCAGGTCGGCGACTTGCTGATCAAGGTTGCCGTGCGCGGCAACGGAGGCGTTCACGCCGAGTTGGCCGAGCAGGTGCTGGTCCGTCGGGCCGGCCTGCAGGTCGACATCCAGGGGCCGACCGTGCAATACGTCGGTGCGGTGAGCAACTACAGCATTCGCGTCAGCAATCCGGGAAACGCTCCAGCCCGAAACGTCGAGCTCTCGGTGAACATGCCGCCGGGCGCCAGGTATCTCTCGGGAATCGACAACAGCCGGCTCGATGCGAACGGCTCGCAGGTGGTCTGGACGTTGGACGAGCTCAAGCCGGCCAGCGAAAAAAGCTTCGTCATTCAGTGCACCTTGGGACAGTCGGGTTCGAGCCTCGTGGAGGTCGTCTCGACGGGCGAGGGCGACCTGGCCGCCTCGGCCAGCGCCGCCACTCGCGTCGAAGCCATCGCCGATCTGGCGCTGGTCGTGAAGGACCCCTCGGGACCCGTTCCAGTGGGCGAAGAGACGGTCTACGAAGTGCGCATTCGCAACCGCGGGACCAAGAACGCCCAAAACGTCGAGGTCCTGGCGTATTTCTCGCGCGGCATCGAGCCGATCAAGGCCGAAGGCATTCCGCACCGGATCAGCGCAGGGCAAGTCGTCTTCAGCCCCATTCCGTCGTTGCCGGCCGGCGCCGACATGGTGTTGACGATCTATGCTCGGGCGGAAACAGCGGGCAACCACAGCTTCCGTGCCGAGGTCCACTGCAAGCCGACCGGGACCCGGTTGCTCAGCGAAGAGACGACGCACTACTATCGGAAAGAGGCCGGAGCACCGCAGATCTCCAGTCGCCCGCCGGGCACGGCCGCGGCACCGCGGGATGCAGAGGCGTTGCCGGTGTCGAACCAAGAGCCGCTTCCGGCTGGCCCGCCCGCCGGACCACCGCTCGGGCCGCTCCAGGCACAGCCCATGCCGACGCCGTTGCGGTGATTGCGAAGCCGCGGTGGCCGCTACGAACACGCCCGAATCCATGCCGGGGCAATCGACCCGGTACCTGGATTCGCGAGAGTTCAGATCGTTGCGCTACCGAAAGGTCCCTATTGATGTTTGCACAGTCAATAATCTGAAGTCTTGCGATTTCAGCTACCACTTGGCCGAAGCGCTGCCGTTCTTCAAGGGCACCTACTCCGCGGCGTCGGAGACGCGTACGATCCGCCGATATCCCTGAATCTCCGGCTGCGAGTCGATGACGAAGTCGAAATCTTCGCTTTCGGCCAATGCGTCGTGGTAGGCGCGCAGCGCGTTCTGCATCAGGCATCGGTACCGCAGCGACGCCTCGTTCTTGCCCTCCCGGTCAAGGACGCGCACCCACCAGAGGTTCCCCAATGACAGGAAGTAGCCGTCGGGGATCACGATGGCCCTGTCGAGCACGGGCGGCGGCCCGAAGATGCAGCGGCGGGGGTGGGCCTCGGCGTGTTGTTTCAGGCGTCGGGCCAGATCGAGCTGCTCGGGCCAGGGAAGATGGTGGTCGTGGTCGGACGTCCAGAACCAGACGTAGCGGGCCCCCATGTCGTAGGCCAGCGTGACCGCCTGCTCGGCAAGCTTCGGATCACACTGTCCGTAGATGCTCGTGCCCCAGGACTTTCCGAACGGCCGGGTGGCGCCGCGGAGAAAGGCGTAGTGGTAGCGGAGGAGTTCTTCGGCCGTGTGGCGGCGATCTTCACCCAGCCATTGTGAGACGGCCGCGTCGAACGGCGCAAGCTGGTAACGGCCTTCATGGACAATTCCCGCTACCCCGCCCTCCATCTGATAGTGGGCCGTCTCGAAGACCGTCTCCCACGAGGGGTAGTCGATCTGCTGCAGCCGCATGCTGCCGAATTCAACGCCGCGACTCTTCAAGCCGGCTTCCAGGTTGTAGGAGCCGTAGCTGCCCGAAGCCTGGTAGCGAGATTCGACTCGGGCGGGAATCAGTGCCGCGGCATCGCTGAAATAGCGCAGCGAGTTGTGGATCAGCTCGTCCCCCATCATGATGATCGTCGGCTCATCCATGAACATCACGGTGCCCACGTAGTTGCTGCGGTAGAGATCGGCCGGAAAGCGCAGCGCCGGATCCCCGTCCACTTTGCGCAGGTAGAACACGGGCTCGTCCTGCACGTACTGCTCTTGTGCCGGGGTGACGCAGAACAGATTGATGCCGGCGTCGATCATGACCGGGTAGTCTTCGGCCGTGAACGGCACGTAGGTGTAATTCTGCCGCTGGGGCTGTTGCGGAAGGCGGTGTCCTTCGGCGTCCTTGAAGCTGCGCCCGGTTCCCACCAGAAGCTCCGGATTCAGGCTGAGAACCGTCGTGTCGTTCCAAGGCTCCCACGCAACGCCATGGCCGGCGTACCGCAGAGTGAGAACGTGGCCGAGGTAGCGGCACGTTTCGGGAATGCCCTGCTGGAAATGGGCCGTCCGGGCACGATGCGGTACGAAGTGCTTGCTGAAATCCCGCCAGGAAGGCAACAGCGCCCGGCCGAATCGGGTCGTTCGGTATTCGAGCGTTTCACCCGTTTCCGGAATTCGCAGCAGGTAGCGGACGAAGTGCAGCGGCTGGTCGTCCGCCTGGACCGGATCCTCTTGGGTGAGGGCCCGAAGCTGGAAGAGTGGAGCCGATTCGGGCCGTTCTTCGGCGCGAACCTCGAGCTGCCACCACACGTGCGGTGTGCCCTCGACGTCTTCTCGCGGGCCGTAGCGTAGATCGACCGCCAGAAACGGCGGCGGCCGGTGAGGCGTGGCCGTCAGTACGGCGTAGTGTCCGTGGGTGCCGGGCGCGGGCAGGCTTTCCTCGGCCAGGCAGGAAGCCGAAAGCAGCGCCACCAGCGTGCAGGCGAAAAACACAACAGGATACTTCATGGTCATGGCACCGCGAAAGGGTTATTGCCCGACGCTTGCGGCGTAGCGGTATCCCTGCACGCCGAGCTTCAGTCGAAAGACGGCTTCTTTGGCGGCCACCGTTACGTAGAGGTAGCCGCCGTGAAAATGGCAGTTGGTGGCGCGGCTTCCGCCGGCGTCGTACCGTCGAATCAGCTTCCCGGAAGGGACCTCGATAACGTTCACCACGCCGCCGGTCCAGGTAGCCACGTAGAGCCGCCCGGCCTGATCAAAGACCATTCCGTCGGGCACGTACTTGCCGCTGGGGTTGGCCGGGCTGGGCTCGATGGGAAACTCGATCAGCACGCGACGATTCGCCAACGTTCCGTCTTCCATCAGATCGAAGATCAGAACACGCTGCCTTTCGCTTTCCGAAAGACAGAAGTGCTTCTGGTCCGGCGTGACGCCCAGGCCGTTGGGAAAGGCCAATCCGGTGACAAGCTGCGACACCGTGGCGGTGGTGATGTCGTAGCGGTAAACGGAGCCGATGGGGTTCTTCTCGCTCGATCCGCCCGGATCGCTGAAGTAGATATTGCCCTTTTGATCGAGGGCCACGTCGTTGAGACTGTTGAATCGCTTTCCCTCCCAGCGGTCGGCCAGCACTTCGGCGCTCTTGCCGTCGGCCGCGATGCGCAACAACCGGCCGGCCCCCGAGTCGGAACCAATCAGCCGCCCCTCGCTGTCAAGCTTCAGGCCGTTGGCCTGAGCTGCGCGGCCTTCGGCAGGCACGAGTTCCTGCAAGTCGCAGAAGACGCCGGCGGTCCCGTCGGGCGCGATGCGGCCGATCGTGCCGTTGACCCGGTAGTTGACCACGAAGAGATTTCCCTCGGCGTCCAGGACCGGCCCCTCGGCGAACTCGAAGCCGGTGGCGTACATCTCCGGCTTGACCGCGCTGCTGGCGGGCAGATCGGCATGCAGATCGGTACGGTCGGCCGCCCCCAACGCCGCCGGCAAAAGCGACAAGTGACATATCACGGCCAGCGGCAGCAACGTTGCGTGTTTCATGGCGAGATCCTCTGGGCTGGGGGCTGAGAGTGGCGTGGAGATCATCCGGAGTGCCCTGTCAGCGTAAGGGGATTCCGCGCCGATTGCAAGGGGGGACTGCACTTTCTGAAAAAGGCGGCACTTAAGTCACCTTCGCACTCCAGCCAAGCTTCGCTAGGACGACGTACAGGCATGGCACCATCAGCAATACCAGCACCGTGGCAAACATCAGCCCGAATGAAATCGAGACGGCCATGGGAATCAGGAACTGGGCCTGAAGGCTCGCTTCGAGCATGATCGGCAGCAGGCCGGCGACGGTGGTGGCGGAGGTGAGAAAGACGGGACGAAACCGCTGCATGCCCGCCTGGTGCACCGCTTCATGCAAGCCCTTTCCTTCCGCCAATCGCAGCTTGATGAAGCCGACCAGGACGATCGAATCGTTGACGATGATTCCGGCCAGCGATACGAATCCGACCGTGCTGGGCATGGTCCAATCGATCCGCAACAGGAGATGCCCGGCCACGGCCCCCACCAGCCCAAAGGGAATCGCCGCCATCACGATCAGCGGTTCCACGTACGACTTGAACACGAAGGAGAGCAGGATGAAGATCATGCACAACCCGACGACGAAGCCCCGGACCACGCTCATTCCGGTCTTCTGCGTTTCCTTGCTCTGGCCTTCGAGGTTGATTTTCACGGCGGGGTTGCGCTCGAGAAAGCCCTCGAAGAAATGCGTCCGCAAATCGGCCATGATCTCGGCGGCGTTGCCCCGGGCCGTATCCAAATCGGCGGTCACCGAGATGGTCCGCCGCCCGTCCACGCGCACGATCTGCGAGTACCCCCGAACCTCCTTCGCCGTGGCCACCTCGTGGAACGGCATCATCCGGCCGTCAGGCGTTCGCACCTTGAAGTCGTCGAGATCGGCCAGCGAGCGCCGGTTTTCGGGGGCGAACAGCACTTCCACCTCGAACGTGTCCGCTCCCCGCTGAAACTGCTGGGCGATGTTCCCCCAGAACGCTTCCCGCAATTGCACGGCCAACGCCGCCGACGAAATCCCCAGCGGTCGCCCGGCCGGCTTCAGCCGAACCAGGACCTCCGCCTTGCCCGGCCGCAGGTTGTCGGTGACGTTGCGGATGCCGGGATACCTTTTTACCTGGTGTTGCAGCTCGAGACTGGCCTTGCGCAGCGCGTGGAGGTCTTTGCCGCGAAGTTGAATGTCGATAGGTTTTCCGCCGGGCGTGACCTGCATCTGCTCGAAGGTCAGGTTGACCACGTCGGCCACGTCACGCACCTCCTCGCGCCACACTTGCAGCACGTCGTCGCAGCGCGCCGTGCGCTGGTCGGCGCTGAGCAACTCGACCAGCACTTGGGCAAGATGGCTGCCGGTCTCCGGGAGCTCGGGATCGAGACCCACGGTCCGGCTGAAGCCGAACGAGCTGTTGACGTACCGGATCAGTTGCTGGTCCGCCGGTTGCGGCTGGAATCGCCGTTCCACGGCTTGCAGCGCCTCCTCGATCTGGCGGACGACTTGCCGGGTTCGAGCCAGATCGGTGCCGTTGGGCAACTCGACCTGAGCCACGAGAAAATCGCCGTCCAGCTCCGGGAAGAGCTGGAACTTCAGCCGGCCGCCGAAGAGCAACCCCAGCGCGATCAAGAACAGCATGATTGCCGCAGCCAGCGGAACCAGCGGGCGCCGCGCCGACCAGTCGAGCACGGGCCCGTAGACTCTCTGAGTGAACCACGCAACGAGGCGGTCGGTGGCGGCGCGGAGCCGGGAAGGTTCCGGAGGAATCTTGTGCAGCGAATGCGTCAAGTGATTCGGCAGGATCAGGAAGGCCTCCACGAGGCTGACCGTCAGGGCGGTGATCACTCCGATCGGCATCACGCGCAGCACCTTGCCGATATCGCCCTCCATGGTCAGCAAGGGCATAAAAACGGCTACGGTGGTCAACATGGAAGCGATCACGCCCGTCGCCACCTCCTTGGTGCCGTCGACGGCCGCCTGGGCCGCCGGTTTTCCCGCGGCATAGTGGGCGAAGATGTTCTCGCCGATGACGATCGCGTCGTCGACAATGATGCCCACCGCCAGGATCAGGCTGAACATGGTGATCATGTTCAGACTCATGTCGAGGCGGTCCATCACGAACAACGTTCCCAGGAACGAGATCGGGATCCCCACCGCAACCCAGACCGCCAGTCGCAGGTGCAGCATGGCCCACAACGTGAAGAACACGAGAACGAACCCCAGCACGCCGTTCTCGACCAGCATGCCCAGCCGATCGCGAACGTAGAGAGACCAATCGCCCCATAGGGTCAGGTGGACGCCCGAGGGAAGGGTCGGGAGTCGGGCGTCGACATATGTCTGGACCGCATTCTTCACGCGGATCGTATCTTCGGCGCGGGTCTTGCTGATATCGAGGTTGATGCACCGGTGTCCCTGAAACGTCGCCCGGGTCCACTCGTCCTCGAACGTGTCGGTGACGGTGGCGATGGCCCGCAAGGGGATCCGAGCCCCGGCGCGACTCTGGGCCCCATCCGTCAAGCTGCGCCACGCTTCGCTCGGGCTGACCTGCACGGCCAGATCGCGAAAATCTTCGGCCCACCGCCGCTGATCGACCACGCGAATCTTGATTTCGCGGTGCCCCGTCTCGACGCTGCCGGCCGGCAAGTCGATGCTTTGGGCCTGGATTTCGCGCGCGACGTCGTTGATGGTCAGACCCAACGCCAGCAACGCTTCTTCGCGCACTTCCACCCGGATCTGATGCTCGGAGACGCCCGTCCTCTTGACCAGGCTGACTGCGTCCAATTCGAGCAGTTCGTTCTCGATGGTATCGGCCAGGGCAACCAGGTCCTTTTCCGGCATTTCCTGCTCGGCCCATACGGTCACCGTGCAGACGCGGTCGATCCGATCGACGTCCCAAATCAGCGGCTCTTCGATGTCTTCGGGAAAGTTGTCGATCTGGTCGACGGCGTTCTCCACGTCCTTCAGCACATCGCGGACCTCGTACCCGTCGGCCACCTCGATGGTGACCATGCCCATGTTCTCGCGCGACGTGGACGTCACCTTTTCGATGCCTTCGGTTCCCTCGATCTCCTCTTCGATCCGCCGGCAAATGGTCTCTTCGACCTCCTCGGCCGACGCGCCCTTGTAGATCACCTGCACGTTGATGAATTCCGAGGCGAATTCGGGAAAGACCTCGCGGGTCAGCGAGACCGCCCCCAACAGGCCCAGGAGGACGACGGCCAGCATCAACAGGTTGGCGGCGGTCGGATGGCGCACGAAGTAGCCGATCACGGGGGCGTCCCTTCCTCGAAGATGCCCTCCGGGAAGTCGATTCGGGTGCGCGGGCTGACCGGGTTTTCGACCACTTGGCCGCGCAGTTTCGCTCCCTCGGTGGCCAAAGCAAGCCCGGCGAGCGTCATGGCGGGAGACAGGTCGGTGAGAATCACCAGCTCCCCCGGTTCGATGCCCTCGGAGACTACCGCCAGGTCCTTCTCACGCACCATCACCTTCACCGGTTGAATATGCAGCTTCCCCTGACGCAACAGATACACGCGACCGTCGTGCAGCGCGTCGCGGGGGATCACCACCACGTCGTCCGCCGTGGCGCCGTACGCGGTGATTTCGCAGAAGACATCCGGAATCAGCGGCGGGCGAATGCCCGGCTGTACGTTCTCATACGGGCGGGGCACTTCAATGATCACGGGGACCGTTTGCGTTCCCGGATCCAGAGAGCTGCCCACCCGGGTCACCCGGCCATACCAGGTCAACGGCTGGTCTCCCAATCCCCACGTGACCGCCACCGGAATGCGAATCTGCTTCCAGAACGACTCATCATGACTCATCCGACTCAGGTCGAGCGTGCCCAACTGCGTGATTCCGTCGGGAAACAGGAACCGCATCTTGCGGGTCTCGACCAGGGCCACGACTTCGGCCGATTCCATCGCCAGAAACGTGCCCAAGGGTTGCCCGATGACGACGTACTGGTCCTGCTCCACCGACTTCGAGGCACACCGGGCGGCAAACGGCAGCCGGATCTCGCACTTGCTCAAGTCCCGATCGGCCTGGGCTAGGCGTGCGTTGGCGGCGTCGAGCAATGCCTCGGTCCGTGCCCGTTGCTCGCGCAGCAGGGCAAGACTGTTCTGCGTTTGCTGGACGGCGGTCAGATTCGTCACGTAGGCATTCTCGGCGGCCTCCAGCACGCTCAGTGAAATGGCGCTGCGCTGATACGCCGCGAGCTGCCGCTGGTATTCCGATCGGGCCAGGGCGAGTTGACGCTTCTGGGGTTCGAGGATCTGGTTGAGGTTCTCTTTCGTCTGGTCCGACTCGTCCAGTTGAATCTTCGTGGCTGAGGCCTCGGCTCGCAGTCGCCTGACGGCCAACTCGTAGTCGGTCCGATCGATGGTCACCAGCGGCAGGCCGGCCGGAAGGATCTCGCCGGGCTCGAAGCGCGGATCGACGGCGACCGCCCGACCTGTCACCTCGGCAATCGCCGCCCACTGCGCGCTGGCGCGGGTGGTCCCGTAGGCAGAGATTGCGATGCGATGCGAGGTCTTCTGCGCCTTGAAGACACGCACCAATCGTCCGGGGTCTGCCTCCGGTTGCCCGTGGGATCCTGCCTTGGTCGAGACCAAATAGACGCTGACACCCGCACCAACCGCCACCAGCACCAGAACAAGTGCCACGTAAGCGGCACGGTTCGCCGCTTTATCTTTCGGGCTGTCGGGAGGATGGTCTTCGGCCATGGCGATGTTCGGTCTGTCCGTAGCAGGTGCGATTCAGGGGCCGGCATTCTGCCCCACTCGACGACCGGAGGTCTCGGCAGCGTGGCGGCATGCCACATGAATGGGGCGCAGCGCGACACCGGGCTTTCCGCCCAGGGCCGACGCTCGGGCTGACCCGCTGTAAATGTAGGTCGTGGCCGCCGACTTGCCGCGGTTTCCCCCCCGCTCGGCCGTGGCTGGATGCTGCACCAGGCTATGAGCCCGCGTTGGCCCTGTCCGATCCCCGGCGCGATAGCGCCGGGCGGGAGTTTTCCATTCTCCTCAAACCCTTTGTGGAATGCAACTTCCGTCTTCCGGCTGTTCTCAACCTGGCTGTTTCAGCGGAAGCCTGGCCGTCTGGCCAGTGTTCCGCGAGGAACCTGCGGTCATCGGAAAACGCAAGAAAGGCAGGCAAGCGGGCGAGCCCGATTCGGGCGCGAGAGGCACTAGTCCTCTTCCTCCTCTTTCATGGCCGCCTTGGCGATGATCTCCTGCTGGACGTTGCCGGGCACCACGTCGTAGTGGCTGAATTCGATCGTGTAGCTGCCCTGGCCGCCGGTGATGCTGGAGAGGCTTCGGGCGTAGGTGGTCACTTCGGCCAGCGGCACTTCGGCGGTAACCGTCTGCATCCCGCCTCCAGCGGAATCCATCCCGAGCACGCGGCCGCGACGGCCCGACATATCGCTGTTGATGTCGCCCACGTTGGCGGCGGGCACGGTGACTTCGAGCTTCACAATCGGCTCCAGCAGCGACGGCCGGGCCTGTTGAAACACGTTGCGGAAGACCATCGACGCGGCCGTCTTGAACGCTTGCTCATTGCTGTCGACCGGGTGGTCCTTGCCGAAGTGCACCTCGACACAAACGTCCTGAACGCGGTAGCCGGCCACGACGCCCCGTTCCATTCGGTCTTTGAAGCCTTTTTCCACGGCCGGCATGAAGTTGCTCGGGATAGAGCCGCCGACGACCGAATCAAGCCAGAGGAAATTGTTCTTCTCGTCGTAATGGGGTTCTTTGAGCGAGGGGAATCTTGCCTTGGTGGCGTACTCCTCGACGTTCGTTCCCTTGGGCAGAGGGAACATGCGGATATGGACCTCGGCGAACTGCCCGCTGCCGCCGGATTGCTTCCTGTGGCGATAGCTGCCCTCGGCGTTGGCTTGGATCGTCTCGCGGTAGGGGATCTTCGGCAGTTTCGTGTCGACCTCGACCTTGTCGCGGCGCTTCAGCCGTTCCTGGACAATCTGCAGATGCAGTTCGCTCATGCCGGTGACGACGGTTTCCTTGGTTTGCGAGTCGAGTTCGCGGCGGAACGTGGAGTCTTCGTCGACGATTTTCTGCAGTGAACCGGAGAGCTTGGTCTGGTCGCTGCGGCTCTTCGGCGTGACGGCCAGGCCGACCATCGGCGTGGGAAACGCGATCGGCGGCATGCTGAGTTCCCCCAGCGTGTTGCCGGTGTGCAGCTCTTCCATTTTGACGACGGCCACGAGATCGCCCGGGACGGCCTCGTCGACCGGCGTGGTCTCGCTGGCCTGCACTTTCATCAACAGTCCCAGCTTCTGCCCCTTGCGCAGCCCGACGACCGGCACCGTGGTGTCTTTGTGCAGCGTGCCGGAAAAGACGCGAATGAAAGTCAGCTTCTGCACGAAGGGGTCGATGCGGGTCTTGAAGACCTGGGCGACCAGCGGGCCAGCCGGATCGGTCTTCAACTCCACGTCGTTCCCCTCGGCGTCCTTGGCCGACCGCGGCAACACATCCGGAGGCAAGGCACACATGGCCATCGCGTCGAGCAACTCGGCAACACCCACTTCGGTCTTGCCGGAACAGCAAACCACCGGAATCACGCTGCCCTCGGCCACCGCCCGGACGATCAGCCGCGAAAGCTCCTCGTCGCTGGGCATGGTCCCCTCGAAGTAGCGTTCCATGACGTCTTCGTCGACCTCGATGATCGACTCGAGCAGGGATTCGCTGATCTCGGCCGGATCAATCAGGGCACCGCTGGCCTCGTCGGGCACCTTCAAGGTGCCGGCCACGCCACGGAAGTCGGCGCCCTGGCCCAGGGGAACGTTCAGCAGCACGCAGGCCTTTCCAAAGACCTCCTGGATGCTCTCAAGCAGAGCGGGGAAATCGATGTTGTCGGAGTCCATCTTGTTGATCACGACCATTCGTCCCAGGCCGGCCTTCGCCGCCTCGGCAAACACGCGCCGGGTGTTCACTTCGATGCCCGCCTGGGCGTTGATCACGATCGCCACCGTGTCCACGCCCCGCATGGCGCCGATCGTCTGGCCGATGAAGTCGGGGTAGCCCGGCGTATCGATCACCTGAAAGTGCTTGCCCGCGTGGTCGAAGTGGACCAGTGTCGCTTCGATCGAGTATTGGTGCTGCTTCTCCTCGTCGTCGAAGTCGCAGATGCTGGTACCGTCGTCGACGCTTGCCTGACGCTTCAGTGTGCCCGTGAAGGTCAAGAGCTTGTCGACCAGCGTGGTCTTGCCGGCCGAGCCGTGTCCACAAAAGGCAATGTTGCGAAGGTCCTGGACTTTGTGCTTTGCCATCACTTGTTTCCTTTGAAATCAGGTCGTCTGTCAAGCCGCCAGCGGCAGCTATCGTTCGCCGGAGGCTGCCATGGCCTCGGGCAACGTCAATGTTCCTTCGTAGAGTGCCCGCCCGATAATGCAGCCGTCCATCGGCACAGCGGCCAGCCGGGTGACGTCTTCGGCGGAGGTTACCCCGCCGGAAGCGACGACCGGCAGATCGATCGCCGCCCGCATTTCGGCCATCGCAGCAAGATTCGGCCCCGCCATCATCCCGTCGGTGGCGATGTCCGTGTAGATCACCGCAGCCACGGGCTGGCCGGCATACTCCTTGGCCAGCTCGGTCGCCTCCACATCGCTGGTCTCCAGCCAGCCCTCGGTCGCCACACGACCGTCCCTGGCGTCGATGCCCAAGACCAGCTTGCCAGGAAACCGGCGGCACATTTGGCGAAACCAGTCCGGCCGGCGGATCGCCAGCGTGCCGATCACCAAGCGAGACACGCCCAAATCGAGCAGCTCGCCGATCGTCTGCTGGTTGCGTATCCCTCCACCCAACTCGCAAGGGACACCCGACGCCTTCACAATCGCCTGGACACTATCGAGATTGCCCGGCCGGCCTTCGCGGGCCCCGTCCAGATCGACCAGATGAAATCGCCTGGCCCCCTGTTCGACCCAATGTAGGGCCATTGCGACAGGATCCTCGCCGAAGACGGTTTCGCGATCGTAGTCCCCCTGCTGGAGGCGCACACAACGACCCCCTCGCAAGTCGATTGCCGGCCAGATTTCCACGCGCTGTATGCTCCTGCCCGTTGCCGGGCGCAGTGACAAAACACGTAGTATGCCAGACGGCCCCACCGCTGACAAGCCGCGTCGGGGGGACCAAACCGCGAAGGATAGCCAAGCGGCTACCAGCCCACGACCATATTCGACTCGATCACCTTGCGAGAGCGTTCCAGATCGGCGCCGGTCTGCTGCATATAGAGGCGAATGGCGTGGACCTTGTCGCCGGCCGCCTTGGCCAGGCAATCGCGGGCCGTGGAGCACGGATCGAGAGCGCCCGTAATGCCCAGAGCCGATTTGGAGATGACCCAACTGTCGCGGGGGCGTCGCGTGATGCGAGTCGCCGACTCCCCAGGATAGCTCTCCCGGACCACCTCCGTAGCGGCCCGTTCATCATCAGCCCAGGTAATGATGATGTGGGCATCCGTTTCGATCTCGAACAGGGGCATGAATACCTTCTCCCTCTGGAGGACTGGGGTAGAATTGGCAGGGCACTGTTGACGTCTGGATTGCGAATGGGCAAGGCCGACCAACGGGAGGCCGGCAAAATCGGGCTCCCGTTGGTCGCCCTCGCACATCGACTGTGCAGACGTCAATAACAGAATGCTAGGGTTCCGGCGCGATTGCGTCAACGTCTGTCGAGACCGGACCGCTTAGCTAGTTGCCGAGGCAATACAGGAACCGATCGCTGCGTAACAGCAGCTGACCGTTGTTTACCACGGGAGTGGCATTAAAAATGCTGTCGTCTCCAAGATCATTCTTGGCCAGCACCTTGAACTCCCGTCCGGCGGCCAGGACCACCGCTTCACCTTTCCGGCTGACGGCGTAGAGCTTTCCGTCGGCAAGCACCACCGAGGAGTAGACCTTATCGCCGCCGCCGCTGAGATCGAGCCGCTCGCGGTAAATCGATTCTCCCGACGCGGCGTCGAAGCAACAGGCGACCCCGCCATTGTCGACCCAATAGAGGAGTCCTTCGTGCACCAGCGGCGAAGGCACTTTGGTACCCTTCCTGACTTCCCAAAGCCGATGCGTCTCGGTCACGTCGCCCCGCCCTCCGGCCCGAACGGCCACGGTCTGGACCGAGCGGCCCCCGCTGACGTAGACGATTCCGTCGGCGGCGACCACCATCGGACAGACGTAGTCTCTCACGCCGGCACACTGCCAAAGCTGCTCGCCCGTGGCCGGATCGTAGCCCCGGACGTAGTTCAACATGCTGACGACAAGCTCCCGGCTGCCGTTGGGCAACTCGACCAGCACGGGTGTGCTCCAGGATTTCTCGACTCCTTCGGCCCGCCAGACTTCCTTTCCGGTGGCCTTCTCCAGCGCCACCACCGCATTGCTTTCGACGCTGGCGTTGACGATCACCAGATCGCCTGCGAGAACCGGCGAATTCGCGGAACCCCAACCGTGGGTGCCGCTGCCCACGCTGACCCGCCAGAGCAAGTCCCCGTCGATGCTGTAGGCCCAGACGCCCGAACGGCCGAAGAAGGCATACACGTTCTGGCCGTCGGTGGCCGGCGTGCTCGAGGCGTAGCCGTGCAGCTGGAGGAATCTCTCTGCGTCGTATTCCGTCTCCGGCAGCCTGGCCTTGCTGCGCTTGTCCCAGACGATCTTGCCGGTGGCGCGATCGATGCACGTGACGTGGTGCAGCAAGTTCTCCTGTTCGCCCGGCTCGTCGGGATCCAGCCCGTAACCGCTGTAGCAGGTTAGGAATACCCTGTCGCCAAGCGTGATCGGGCTCGAAGCGCCAGAACCCGGCATAGCGGTTTTCCAGACGACATGCTCGGTGGCGCTCCAGGTAACCGGCAGGCCGGTGTCGTCGGCGACGCCGTTGCCGGCCGGTCCACGGAATCGTAGCCAGTCGGCTCCGACGCCAACCACGATGGACACGACGGCAACCGCCAAAGGGGCGCAGAGAGTGGTCTTCTTCACGGGATCGTCCTTTCTCTTGGACCTCAAAGGGAGAAACGGGCGGAAGAACACGGTGGGGTCGCGGGGCGGGACACCACGAGGTTGTCGAATTATAGCCTTCGTGTCAAATGATTGTCCAGGACGCGTACTGCGAGACCCGCCGCGGCAATAGCGCCACGAGCGACAAGCCGTGGGGATACTCGCTTATCGCGACGAGCGGCCCGAACCCCCGCCAGGACGGGGCGAGCTCTGGCACCCGAAGGCCCCAATCTGAAATCTTGCGACTTCAGCTACCGTGTCGCTGGTCGCGGTTTTGAGATTTCTCACTTGCGCCGTGGCCCGCTTTTTTCTATGATGCCCCCAAGACCGATAGGGCCCGCGAAGCGACGGCCACCTTCCTCAGCGGCCGCCGGCGGCCGGCTCCATGGTACAGGCGGATGAGCAACCAGGGTTTCAGGCAACTGCGCACCCGTTGCGGCCGCGGCTTGTGTGCGGGGGAACTGCCCGAGAACGTCCTGCGTGGGCTGGTGAATCACCCGGATCGGCTCCTCTGGCAGAACCTCGACCGCCCGGTCAAAATCGACCACGAGAGCCTCATGGTCGAGGCGGAATTGCCGGTGGCGGGCCAATGGGTCCACGTGGTGTGCAAGCGCTACCGCCCGCGGAACCGCTGGAAGGCCTTTTGTGCGTTGTTCCGCCGCAGCCGCGCTCGGCGTGCCTGGCTCTTGGGTCGAAAGTTGCTTCAGCGGCAGATCGCCACGGCCCGGCCGTTGGCGGCTTGGGAGCCCGGCCGATTCCGTGCGCCGGGCACCAGCTACCTCGTCACGCAGTGGATCGAGGGCACCGAAAACTTGCACCTGTTCGGCTGGCGCCTGGCCGAGCGACCGATTCCCGAGCGTCTGCGATCTGCCGCCTTGTGCGCCGACAGCCTGGGACACCTGATCGGAGCGATGCACGCCCGGCAGATTGCCCACCGGGACCTCAAAGCGGCCAATCTGCTCGTCGGGCAGATGGAGAGCGGCAAAGCCTCCGGCCGCACGACGACGTATCTGGTCGACCTGGACGGCCTGCGGATCGTCGGCCACATGAGTTCTTCCCGCAGGGTGGCCAATCTGGCCCGGTTGGCGGCCGGCCTTGACGCCCACCGCTGGATCACGCCAAGCATCTGCCGTCGATTCCTGAGGGCCTACATGGCCGAGTTGCCATCGGCAGCGGTTGATTGGAAGCGGCTGTGGCGCGACGTGGCGCTGCGGGCCGACCGCATCGTGAGACGCAAGCGTCGTCGCGGGCAACGCGTATTGTGACCGGACTGCCGTCCGGGAGGGAACCGGTCGAATCCGTTCTCAGTACTGCGACCTAGACCCGAATCCGCGCAGGCAGAAGACACCCAAGACAATCGCGGCGATCAGTGCCAGGGCCCATTCCTGGGTGCCCATGCGATCGAGATACCTCATCATGTCATGAAAGAGTCGGGTCATGACCGATTCCCTTGCGGCACACACGGTTTGCCCACTGTGCTTATCACTTGAACTATACGTTACGATTTGCTCCCCCGCAGAGGCGCTCGCGCCCCCTTGCAGGACGGCGCAGCCGCAACCGGAAATGGTGGCGGAAATGCCGCGAAAAGAATCCACCGCGACACCCTTGCAGGCCGATCAAAAAGAGGTATAATTCGGCGTTTTCCGGTTCGGGGGCGTAGCTCAATTGGTTAGAGTACCGGACTGTCGATCCGGTGGTTGGGGGTTCGAGTCCCCTCGCCCTCGCTTCGAAGACCCTCTGACAGCCGTTGTCAGCGGGTCTTTTCTTTTGAGCACGCAAGCACTTGCGGCGACATTCAGTAGAGCCCCTCGGCCCGGATCCGCTGCCCGTGACGCTGGTGGCTGCGAATGATCTCGTGGTGCCGGCCGCCGATGCAGTCCTTGAAGTCCTCGAAGATCCACCACATCAGCCCCGCCCAAGGCGATTTCTTGACGTACTCGAAGTACGCATCCTGCACCGAGACGGGGGTCGGGTGCGTGATGTCCCAGACGTACGACGACGTGCCGAGCAGGATCATCATTGGCTCCTCGCCTGGCTGGTAGGCGGCCGCGATGGCCTGCTGCAGCCTCTGCGTCTGCTCGTCGAGAAACGTCGGTAGCACCGTGTCGAGAATCTGGCGCTCGACCACTCGAAAGTCCCGGTGGCCCCAGTTGTTATGCGTACCGTTGCCCAGGTAGGCGTACCAGTCGATGCTAACGATATCGAGCCCCTGGGGCAACCGCTTCAGGCCGTCCTCGCCCGTGCCCCACGTGCGCACATCCCGCGTGGAAACGGCGAAGTTGATCCACGACTGGATGTGCGGATAGCGCGACTGAATCTTTCGGTCGAAGCAGCCGATCAACTGCTCAACCTGCTCGGGCGAGCGGCCGGCCAGGTACGGCTCGTCGCCCAGCATACACGCAAACGTGTTGCGAATCACGTGCTTTCCCTCGGGCAGCGTTTCGAGCCGATCCAGCACGCGCGAGAGCTTGTCGACGCCCTCGGTGCCATAGGCGGAGAACGAGAGGAGCTGCTTCTTCCGGTAGGCACGCCGGGCAAGCTCGACGGCTAACTCGAACTTCTCCGGCTCGTCGGCGCTGCGCAACGTGATGGGGAAGAAGGTCGAATACTCGGTGATCACCTCCAGGTTGTCCAGCCAGGAGTCCCGATCGCCGCGATACTGCCGCGGCTCGTCGTTCTGCGCGCCGTACTCGCTATAGAAGGCAACCTTTCCGACCGCCGCCTCGCCCACGTAACGGTAGGCGGGCACGATCGAGCTCTCGGGCGCATCGTAGACCACCGGTGAGCCGGCCTCTTCAGCCGTCAGCCAGGCCGTCTGGCCCATGACCAGACCGACAAACGCCAGAGCAGAACAGATCCTGTGCATGTCAAGCGTCTCCCAAACCAGCCGCAGTCAAGCCCGCTGCTACCACAGCGGATCGTTCCTTCTTCCAACACGCCAACACGTTCTCTGGCGAGTCCTATTGGCACTTGCACACTCAATGCGCGAGGGCGACTAACGGGAACCCGACTTGTCCGGCCTCCCGAAGGGTGGCGGCAGAGTCGGTAGTTCTCGGCATCGTGCAAGTCCATTCAGATGGGTTGGCTCGGGAACGACGAAAGGGCCTTCATGTAGTTCCCTCGGGCAAAGGCAGCGGGGTCGGGGCACTTTTCGCGGCTCATGCTGCCTTGGAGCTGCTCGACGGACTCGTACTCCTTCTGCTCCATAAGCTCGGTCAATCGATCGAGGATCTTGCCTACCTGCTCGATTCCCTCTTTGTACAAGACCGAGGCGACCGTGCCGACGTCGGCCCCGGCTAGCAGTGCCTTCAACAGTCCGCCTCCGCAGTGAATGCCGCCGGTGGCCGCCAGCGAGGCCGGGATCCGGTTGCGCAAGATGGCGATCCACCGCAGCCGCTCTCGCAAATCATCCGGGTTGCTCAGGCAGAACTTCGGCTCGGTTTCCAGGCGTTCCAGGTCGAAATCGGGATGCAAGTAGCGGTTGAACAGAACCAGTCCGTCGGCTCCAGCCTCGACCAAGCGCTTGGCCATATTGGGCAAGGCACTGAAATTGGAGCCGATCTTGACCGCCAGCGGTATCGAAACCGACTGCTTCACTCGTCGGACAAGGGCAAGATACTGCGATTCGACCTGCTCCGAGGTCATTTCGACGTCGGCGGCGATGAAGTAGACGTTCAGCTCCAGCGCATCGGCGCCGGCGTCCTCCATCAACTTCGCATAGCGTGTCCAGCCGCCCTCCGAGGACCCATTGAGGCTGGCGATCACGGGAATCGAGACGGCACTCTTGGCCGCCGTGATGGTCTCCAAGTAGCTGTCGGGGCCGTGGTGGTAGTCGGTCAACTCGGGAAAGTAGGTGAGAGACTCCGCGAAGCTCTCGGTGCCGAAATCCTGGACCTGGCTGATCTGGATGTCCTCGTGGACGATTTGCTCCTCGAAGAGCGAAGGCAGCACGATGGCCGCTGCCCCCGCGTCTTCCAGCCGGCGAAGGCCGGACACGTCCCCGGTCAGCGAACACCCGGCAATCAGCAGGGGGTTCTTCAGTTGGAGTCCGAGGTACGTCGTACCCAAGTTCACGCTCATGCCATATCCTCCCTTATGGATCTTTTTTTCCGCCCTGTGTCGTTTCGCAGAAGGCACACGCCTAGGCAGTGGCTCCCTTGGCAGGCTCCGTCTTGCCAGCCCCGTTGCCGTCGCCGGAGCCCTCACCCTCGGTTTCGGCCGCACGTCCGCCGTCGGCCAGGTGCTCGTACAACTGCCAGCGAGCGGTAATGTCTCGCTGGGCCAGATCGAGCAGCCGCTCCGAATCCTCGGGCTTGGAGCGGGCCAACATCGCGAAGCGCCCCTGTTGCAGGGCAAAATCCTTGAAATTGCCGGTGGGCGCCTTGCTGTCCAAGTGGAACGGCTGAGTCGCGTCGCGCGGATCGAAATGGTACAGCGGCCAATAGCCACAGGCCACCGCTTCCTTCTGCTGGTTCATCGCCGTGGTCATGTTGATACCCTGGCCAATGCAGTGGCTGTAGGCGATCAGCAGCGAAGTCCCCGGATAGGCCTCGGCTGCCTGGATGGTCTTCAACGCATGAATAGGATTGGCGCCCATGGCGATCTGGCCTACGAACACCCGACCGTACGTCATGGCGATCATTCCCAGGTCCTTCTTGCCGCTGGGCTTTCCGCCGGCGGCGAACTTGGCGACTGCCCCGCGGGGCGTGGCCTTGGAGGCCTGACCACCGGTGTTCGAGTAGACCTCGGTATCCATCACCAGGATGTTCAGATCGCGGCCACAGGCGAAAATGTGGTCGAGACCACCGAAGCCGATGTCGTAGGCCCACCCGTCGCCACCGAAGCTCCAGATGCTGCGGCGGATCAGGTAGTCGGCCGAGGCGATCAGGTTGACGGCGTCGGGGTCGTCGATTCCCTCCAACCGCTTCTTCAAGTCGGCCACCCGCTCACGCTGTTGCCGAATCCCCTCGTCGGTCTCCTGGTTCGCATCGCCCAGGGCGGCGGCGACGCCGTCGCCGAGCTTCGGCGCCAGGCGATTGAGCAACTCCCTGGCGTAATCGATCTGCTGATCGACGGCCAGCCGCATGCCCAGACCGAATTCGCCAGCGTCCTCGAACAAGGAGTTCGACCATGTCGGGCCCTGCCCGTCCTTGTTGATCGTATACGGCGTGCACGGCAGATTGCCGCCGTAAATCGACGAGCAGCCCGTGGCGTTGGCGATCATCATCCGGTCGCCGAAGAATTGCGTGATCAGTTTCACGTAGGGCGTTTCGCCGCAACCGGCGCATGCGCCCGAGAACTCGAACAACGGCTGGAGCAACTGAGAACCCTTGATCGTATCGATCTTGACCTTGCCGCGATCGATGTCGGGAATCTTGAGGAAGAAATCCCAATTGGCCTGCTCGCGATCGATGTGTTGAAGCTTCGGCTCCATGTTGATCGCCTTGCGGCCGGCGACCTCTTTATTCTTGGCCGGGCAGCAATCGACACAGACGCCGCATCCCGTGCAGTCGTCCGGGGCGATTTGCAGCCGACACTGCGTGCCGGCAAACTCCTTGCCCTTGGAGGCGACCGTCACAAAACCGTCCGGAGCACCGCCGGCCTCGGCCGCATCGAAGACCTTCAAACGGATGCAAGCGTGCGGGCAAACCAGTGAGCAGCGGCCACACTGGATACACACGGCCGAGTCCCAGATCGGAATGTCTTGGGCGACGCTCCGTTTCTCGTACATCGTCGTGCCCGTGGGAAACGTGCCGTCGGGTTCAAAGGCACTGACCGGGAGCATATCCCCCTTGTTGGCAATGATCGCCCCCAAGACATCCCGGACGAACTCCGGAGCGTCGGCGGGCACCGGCGGAAGCTGATGAACGGTCGCGGTGACTTTCTCCGGCACTTTGACCTTGTGCAATGCGCCGATTGCCCCGTCGACCGCCGCGTAGTTGCGGCTGAGGACCGTTTCGCCGCGTTTGCCGTAGGTCTTTTTGATCGCCTGCTTGATTTGGGCAATGGCCTCCTCTTCGGGCAAGACGCCAGCCAGCTTGAAGAAACAGGTTTGCATGACCGTGTTGATTCGCACGCCCATTTCCGCCTCGCGGGCGACCTGATAGGCATCGACCACATAGAGTTTCAGCTTCTTCTCCACGATCTGTTGCTGCACCTCGATGGGAAGATGCTCCCAGACTTCGTCCGGACCGTACGTGCTGTTCAGCAGGAACGTGGCCCCCGGCTCGGCCATGGACAGCATGTCGAGCCGCTCGGGGAAGTGCGACTGGTGACAGGCCACGAAGTTGGCCTTGTCGATCAGGTAGGATCCTTGCAGCGCGCGTGGGCTGAACCGCAAATGCGACATGGTCAACGAACCGGCCTTGCGGGAATCGTACACGAAATACCCCTGGGCGTATAACGAGGTACTCTCGCCGACGATCTTCACCGAGTTCTTGTTGGCCCCCACCGTGCCGTCGCTGCCGAGCCCGAAGAACACCGCCCGCGTTACGTCGTCACCCTCGGTCGAGAACGTGGGGTCGTAGTCGAGACTCATGCCGGACACGTCGTCGCGGATACCCACCGTGAACCGCGGCTTCGGATCGTCCTTGGCCAGCTCCTGGAAGACTCCGGCCACCATGGCCGGCGTGAATTCCTTGGACGAGAGGCCGTAACGGCCGCCGACCACCTTCGGCAGCGGGCCGCCGCTCCACCGCTCGACCAGCGCGGTTACCACGTCCTGGAAGAGAGGTTCGCCGGCGCCGCCGGGCTCCTTGGTGCGATCCAGCACGGCGATCTTTCGCACCGTCTTCGGCAGCACATCGACCAGGGCTTGCATGTCAAGGGGGCGGAACAGCCGGACCTTGACCAGTCCTACCTTCGCGCCGCCCGCGTTGAGCTTTTCCACTGTCTCTTCCGCGGCGCCGATCGCGGAACCGATCAGCATGACCACGCGGTCGGCGTCGGGGGCTCCGGCGTAGTCGAACAGATGGTACTGCCGACCCACCACTGCGGCAAACTTGTCCATCGTCTTTTGCACGATCTCCGGGACGGCCTCGTAGTAGGGATTGCAGGCCTCGCGAGCCTGGAAGAAGACATCGGGGTTTTGGGCCGTGCCGCGCAAGACGGGTCTCTCCGGGTTCATCGCCCGGCGACGGTGTGCGCGCACCAACTCCATGTCGATCATCGCCCGAACGTCGTCCTCGGTCAGTTGCTCGATCTTGTTGACCTCGTGGGAGATCCGGAAGCCGTCGAAGAAATGCACGAACGGCACCCGGGCTTCGAGCGTTGCCGCGTGGGCAATCAGGGCCATGTCCTGAGCCTCTTGTACCGAGGCGGACGAGAGCATCGCCCAACCCGTACTGCGACAGGCCATCACGTCGCTGTGATCGCCGAAGATCGACAGGGCGTGGGTGGCGACGGTGCGGGCCGACACATGGAAGACCGTGGACGTCAATTCCCCGGCAATCTTGAACATGTTGGGGATCATCAACAGCAGACCCTGCGAGGCCGTGAAGGTGCTCGTCAGCGCCCCGCCCTGCAAGGCGCCATGCACGGCGCCGGCGGCGCCGGCCTCGCTCTGCATCTCGGTAACGTCGGGCACGGTTCCAAAAATGTTCTTTCGGCCGGCTGCCGCCCAGGCGTCCGGCAATTCTCCCATCGGGGAGGAGGGAGTAATCGGATAGATGGCCAAGACCTCGTTGCACAGATGCGCTACATAGGCGGTCGCTTCATTGCCATCAATGGTCACGAAGCGTCTTTTTTCCACGACTAGTCTCCTCGATCAAGCGGTAGGGAAGGTTCAGCGACGGAAATCATGTATGTCAGCTTATCCCGGGCAGGGCCTGTCAGTCTGGTGTTTCCGCAAGAAGTCTACGCCATCGGAAGACACCTTGATCCGGGCCGGCCTGCCCGGCTTGGGCAGTATCCCGCGATTCCGGTAGTGCAAATCCGGCGTGCGAGAGTCACAGATGTTGCCTTCGCTCGCGACGAAAGAAATAACCGGCCGCTTGGGCCACGCCCCCACCTGGCAGAGGGACTGCGGGCTAGTCGCACAGTTATCTTCGCTGGTCGATCACGCTGGCAACCGGTGCCTCCCAGTGTTTATGAGAAACTCTGCCGACCAGCGTGAACCGAAGCCGGACTACACAAACCGCCACTTTACTGCCTCTGCCGGTTTTCCGCAAGGACTCTTCAATGTGGGAGTCGGGAGGGGGCGGTGCCAACCGCATCGAGCAGAGACCCACAATCAAGCGGCAAGCCAATCGGCGTCGGCTTCCAGGGCCCAATCCACGAGCTTGGCGCGATGAGAGTCCGTTCCGGCGTTCAGCGAGCAGGCTTCCCACCGCCGGCCCGAAACGGGGGAGGCGGCTTCGTAAAGAAGGTCATAGGCCAGCGTTCGGATGGCCGGGGCAGCCGCGACCGGATCTCGCGGCCGAGATTCGGCCGCCGCCGCCGATTGCCCCGGAAGTTCCACGGAGAGAGCGTTCGGATCGGCCGCAGACCCCTCTTCCGAGCTGCTCAGGGAAGGCTGGCTCGGCCCCGAATAGGCCTGATCGATCCCGCCGCCGGTCGCGTAGAAGGCCAAGGTCGGGAACGCCTCGACCTGGTTGCAGAACCCGTCACCGTATAGACGGGCATAGTCGGGCGTGGCGATGAACGTATCATCTCCGGCCGAGTCGTACAGGTGGGCGGCGTCGTTGCCGCCACCGCCACGAATGAGGATCTCGGCGACGTTCGAGACGGTGGCCGTATATTGCGAGCCGCTTAAGGTAGCGGAATTCGGAGCCATGACAGCCGTCTCCGTGGCTGCCGTCCCCAGCAACGTCGCCGAATCACTGCCTGTGCCGCCCCCAAAGGCGATCTGCGTCACTCCGGCGCAGTCGAAGGAGTATGAAACGTCGTTGATCACCACCTGGTGCAATTCGCCTGCCGTGAACTGAAGCTCATCGTTGAAGTCCGTGCCGCAGACGGTCACGGTGCTGCCGTCCTGCTCGACAAGGTTGGCAAGGCGGAGGGTCCCGCCAGAGACACTGCCGATGACGCTCACGTAAAACGTTTCGCCGGCGTGGACGTCCCAGTCGATGCGATCGGCACCGCTGTAGCTGCTGGAAACGGCCAGTTCGCGCAGATCGCCGCCGAACAACTCCAACTCGACTCCGCCGTACGCCCCAGTGAAGTCGGTTTCGATGGTCAACCATCCGTCGTGCGCGGTCTCCAGTCGGTACCACTGATCCAGGTCCGCCGAGCCGGGAACGACGATGGCGTGAAAGTCGACGGTTCCGAGTCGCTGCGGGGCGCTCTGCCGCAACTCGAGGAGGTAGCTTCCGCATTCTTCCGAGTCGAACGCCTCGACGGCCGCGTAATAGGTACCGCTGGCCGGTGCCGCCCAGACCAGCCGTGATCCCAAAGACTCTCCACTATCGTCATCGTAGCCGATTCGCGTCGAGCCGTCTTGACCGTACAGCGACAGTACGGAATCGTTCAACGCGAGCAGCGTCGTTTCGATGGTGTAGCGACGACCGGCGACCGCGTCGAAGGCGAAGAAATCCACGTCGCCCGCGTGATCCACCACGCCGCCGGTGGAGCTGCCGGGAAAGACCACGGTCGCGGAGGGGGCGTTGTCGCCGTGGTCGTCGGTCGATTCAAGCAGATTCAGGACATAGTCGCCCGCTCCCTCGCCTGGATAGGGCAGGACCGAGAGGAAATACGTGCCGCTGGCGTCGGCTGTCCAGAAGATGCTCGAGGCATACCCGGGGCCGCCGTCGTCGTCCCATGCCAGCAGCGTCACGCCGTCCTGGTCGTAGAGCATCAGCATGGAGTCTGTCAACGTGAGCAGTTCCGTCGTGAAGCAGTAGCCCGCGCCTGCCACGGCGTCCAGCGCAAACCAGTCCTGATCGTCTTGCGAGTCGATGGTTCCAGTTGCCGTACTGCCCACCGCCACCAAGGTGGCGGTGGCCGCATTGTCGCCATGATCGTCGGGCGCGACGATTTCCAGGAAGGTCGTGCGGGCGTCGCTCCAATTCAGATCGTTGTCGACGGCCCGGGCGAACAGGCCGTAGGTTCCCGGCGTCAGGCTCGTCGTGTCGTAGACGATGCCGGCTTCCGAATCGATCACCGTCGTATCGATTCCCAACAGTGCATCCGTCTCGCCCCACACTCCATTGGAGTCCGTGTCCCGGTAGAAGTAGACGGCCGAGACGCTGCCATCGGGATCCGACACGCTGTGAGCCGCAATCGCAACGCTCATGCCCGCTGCGGTGCGACGGGGGCTGGCCAGCAGCGACCCGACCACAGGCTGTTCGGGATCGGGGCTACCGACAAGCTGCAGCGTATGGTAGGCGTTCAGTCGTCCTCCGGTGGTCGTGGTTCCGCTCAAGGAGGCCAGCACGTCGGTCCCTTGCAGAATCGCGCCGCGGATCTCGGCGACGGTTGCCGTCGGGGTAACGGACCAGGCCAGCGCCGCGACGCCGGACACGTGGGGCGTCGCCATGCTCGTGCCGGAATACGATGCGTAGCCGCCGCCGGTGATCGTGCTATAGATCGACACACCCGGGGCTGCCAGATGAACCGTGGAGACACCGTAGTTGCTGAACCACGCGAGGTTGTCCGCATCGTCGCTGGCGGCGACGGAAAGGACGTTGGGCAATTCGTAATCTGACGGATAATGGGGCGAAAGGTCGTTGTTGGCGCCGTCGTTTCCGGCGGCAGCTACGAAGAGCATGCCGGCGTCGCCCCCGGCGGCAATCGCGGCCGCCAGTGCGGAACTGTACCCGCCGCCGCCCCAACTGTTGTTGGTCAGGCGTACGTTCACGCCGTATTGCGTGCGCATCATGGTCGCATAGTTGACCGCTCGCACGGCGTCCGAGGTGTATCCCGAACCGCTGGCCGAGAGGAATTTCAGGCCCATGATCGAACTGGACCAGTTCACACCGACGATTCCCGACCCGTTGTTGCCTTCCGCCGCGATCGTGCCGGCGACGTGCGTACCGTGGTTGTGGTCGTCCATCGGGTCGCCGTCGTTGTTGACGAAATCGTAACCATGGACATCGTCGACAAACCCGTTGCCGTCGTCGTCGAAGCCGTTGCCGGCGATCTCCCCGGGATTGGTCCAGATGTTCGCCGCCAGGTCGGGGTGCGTATAATCAACGCCCGTGTCGATGACCCCGACGACGATGCTGCCGGCGCCGGTGGAAATGTCCCAAGCCGCTTCGGCCTCGATGTCGGCGCCCGCGGTGCCGCCGGTCTGGCCCGCGTTTTCCAGGCCCCAAAGCCGCTCGTATTGCGGATCGTCCGGTGTGGCCTGAAGCTTTTGCACCACGTCCAATTCGTAGCTGGCGACGTGCGTGTTTTGGTCGAGCCAACCGGCAACGTTGTCGGATGCGGCTCCCGAACTGCGAACGAGCACCTGGCCCACCAGCCCGAGGCCGCGGAGCACCTCGAATTGCACTCCGCCGCCGGCCAGCAGGCTCACCGTCTGGTCGGCCGACGCGACGCCCTGCAGCGACTCGGCGGTAAAACGGACGATCCAGTCAGAGAACTCCGCGCCGGACGCGTCGGAATCCGTGGCTGCACCCGAGATGCCCACTTGGGCCGCGGAGAACGGCGCCGGGTTGACGTGACTCACTGTACCGGGGCCGGTGAAATCCTGAAACCACGCCGGCGAGACCACCGGCAGCATGGACGCCGCGCTAAGGAAGAGTCGGTCTTCCAGCGGCTCTAGGTGCAATGCCCTTCGGAAAGGACGACGCGGGATTTGTCTGCGTTGAGTATCACTGGCGAAAGCATATGCCCCCCCAACCGAAAAGAGCAGAACGAGAAACGATGGCCGTTTCCCGATTCGTGATGTGTAATACGCGTCTGCGGGAACTCGCGTCTAGCTCGGCGAATCCCCAATGTAATTCTACCTTGCTTTTTGGGGACCCGCCCGCCGGAAGAGGCAATTTGAGCCCGGAAATCTGGACCCGAGGGCGAAGGCGTCAGTCGGGCGCCGCCGTTCGGCCGACATGGCTGGCCAACAGCCGCACAAGTTCCCCCCGATTGACGGGCTTCGATACGAAATCGTCGCAGCCGGCGTCAAAGCACTTCTGGCGGTCGGTAGACACGGCCCGGGCGCTGACCGCAATGATCGGAGTCGCAATGCCGTTTGAGCGCAACATTCGGGTGGCAGTCAACCCATCAAGGACAGGCATTTGCACGTCCATCAAGATCGCGTCGAACGGCCTTCCCTTCTCGCGGGCGACGTTCGCCAATTCGAGTGCCACTTTTCCGTTTTCGGCAACGGTTACGTGGGAACCGACCTTGCTGAGAATCCGCGACAGCAGCGGCTGATGGTCTTCGTTGTCTTCCACCAGCAGGACACGGCAGTCGAGGCACGTCTCAGCGGACGCGGCGCACGCACGATCCGTTGAACGCGGCCGAACGTCAGAGGCGTCGTGCCGCGGTCTGGAGACCGAATCGGCGCTTCGTCCGGCAGCGAAGGTCAGTCGGTATCGGGTTCCCTCGGGCAAGGGCCCGATGGTCAAGTCTCCGCCCAACTGCTGCGCCAACCGCTTCGACGTGGACAGCCAGAATTCACGGGTGTGCGTCTCTGCGGCATCCGGCTGGGAGACTTCGCAAAGCGGGTACAGCAACTGGCGGATCCGAGCGTCGCAGAGATTCGTGCCGGGATCGACGACGTCGAAACGCAAGGTCGTCTCCGCCTCTGCATCGTCAACCAGCCGAGTCAAAAGGCGAAGCGCGGTGGTTTCGCTCAAGGCGATGGCGCCGGTGATCAAGCAAGTGAGCGCTTGTCGAACACACGCCGAATCTGCAACGATCGTTATGGGAGGCGGACCGCAGTACTGGTGATCGAGAGCTACTGCCTTGCTCTCGGCCATCGGCAGAATTGCTTCGAGGACTTCCGCCAGAAGTTCCTGCCAGGAGCACGGAACGCGGGCCGCCTGTTGCCCGGTTGCTGAAGCGAGTTGGTCGGGCCGATTCACAGTCGGTGGCTGATGCCGCTTCGAGGTAGACTTCATGAAACAAAGCCCCGGATGGTCGTGTTTCGAGTTTTCGGCGGGTCCTTCTTCTGACTGGGCTTGTGCAGAAAGCCCTCGACTCGCCATGTTGCGGAAGTTCGATCCCTGCTGCGATGAGGCACCAAAGATAGGGGGTCTTGGGCCCATGGCGCCGCGTCAAAGAAAAGGGCTCTGGCCGCCGGTGCAAGCTCGACTTGGGCTATTCTCGGCCAGAACCCGGGCTTCAATGGTCTGTACGCCGCACGGTGCCGGCTTCCATCCCCATATAACCCTTTATACCTTACATCGTACGGCAATCGGAGGGACTTAATGGTAGTTTCCGAAGCCGGCATGTGGTTTTGCGCAAGGGAGTCGCGCGGAAAGCGCCAATCTTATCAGATCTGCCAGTGTCTCGGCCTTCATTTTTCGCATGATTTTGGCGCGGCGGACCTCAATCGTACGGATGCTGAGCCCCAGCCGGGCAGCGATGACCTTGTTCGATTCGCCCTCCACGAGCATTTCGAGCACGTCTCGCTCGCCGTCCGACAGCCGCGCGAGGCGCTGGTCCAAAGCGGCCCGCAGAGCAGCCTGACGCCGGTTTCTGGCATCACATTCCAGTGCGTCTTGGATAGCCTCCCAGAGTTGCTGGTCCCGGCACGGCTTCTCCAGGAAGCTCACCGCCCCCGCCTTCATCGCCCGCACGACTGTCGGCACGTCACCATAGGCAGAGATAAGGATCACCGGCGGATGAGGCCCCCGCTCAACGAGCCGGTCGAGCAATTCCAGCCCGCTGATTCCCGGCATCCGCACATCCAGCAGCAGACATCCCCGTCGGGACGGATCACAGGCGTTGAGGAATTCCTGGCCCGAAGCGTACGTTTCGGGCAGCAATTGCATCGACCGGACCAGCAACGACAAACCCTGACGTACGGCCGGGTCGTCATCGACGATGAAGACGGTCGCCCTACGGTCCACTGGGACGGTCCTCGCTGAAGATCGGCAAGTGAAAGCGGAACGTGGTGCCGGATTGGGGATCGGAAGTCACCCCGAGACGCCCCCCATGGCTCTCCACGATGGACCGACTGATCGGCAATCCCATTCCGATGCCATGGGGTTTCGTGGTGAAGTACCGCTCGAACACCCGTTTCATCATGTCGGGCGGAATTCCCACGCCCTGATCATGTACGGCCACCTCCAGATGCTGCCCGTCGGCCACGCGGGTCTCGATTGTCAAGATACGACGCCCGCCCTGAGATTCCCGCATCGCCTCCAAACCGTTGCGGATCAGGTTGATCAGCACTTGTTCAATCTGAATTCGATCGGCCATCACGGGCGGACAGGGTTCGAGCAGGTCGAAACGTAGATCGACTCGTACGGTACGAGCCTCGACCTCGACGATCGCCGCAATCTCACGCACTAGCACGCTCAGATCGAGTGCGGTGCGACTGGGTTTGCCTTTCTTGACGAAGCGCCGAAGCCGCCGAATGATCTCCGCCGCCCGTTCGGCCTGCTCGACCACTTGCCGGACGGAGGCGACCAGGTCTTCGGTGCTGTCCTCGCGGGACGATCGCAGCAACCGAGCGCAGGCTTGTGCGTAGCTGGAGATTGCCGCCAACGGTTGATTCAACTCATGGGCGAGTTCCGCTACCATTTCCCCCACCGTGCTGAGACGGGCAAAATGGGCCAATTCCGCCTGGTGTTGACTGGCCCGCTCCTCAGCACGCCGGCGTTCCTCCATTTCCGCGCGCAGCTTGGCGTTTGCCTCGGCCAGTTCCGCGGTCCGCTGCTGCACGCGCCGCTCCAACTCGTCGTGTGCTCGTCGCAGTTCCTCCTCCGCTTCGGCCAGGCGCCGCTCCTGGTCCAGTTGCGTTAGCGTCTGGCCCACGACCGTTGGGAGCAGCTTCAGGAACGAGGCGCCCTTGATCAGATAATCTCGGGCCCCGCGCTTCATCATCTCCACGGCAACCGTTTCGCTGCCATGCCCAGTGGCTACCACGAATGGTACCCTCAAGCCTTTTGCTTCAAGCTGCCGAAGCAGTTCCTCTCCCATCATGTCGGGCAGGCTGTAGTCCAACAACATCAGCCGGGTAGAGTGCTCCTGCAGCCACCGGAGAGCAGAGGCGCCGCTGGTAACGCCGTCGGTGTGAAACCCGTTGTCACCGAGCCGCCGTTGAATGAGCTTCAACAGCGCTTGATCGTCCTCAACGACCAGAATCAATTCGGAACTGTGTCCTTGCCCGTCCATGTGCTCGATGCCAAGATACAAAAAGGGGCAGATTGACGCCAGCCGCTTGCGAGGAAGGGTCCCGAGCGGACAATGCCCAACGAGACGATGGCGAGGTTTCGCGTGCAGTTCTTTCTGCGGTCTCTGTAGTACGCCTGGCAGGAGTCGAACCTGCGACCTACGGTTTAGGAAACCGTTGCTCTATCCCCTGAGCTACAGGCGCTCACGCAAGAGTTAGCCTTGCTTCCTGGATGGTCTCGTGCCAAGACAGAGGTGTTGGCCATTTCCGCGGCAATCTGGGGTGGCACTCAGGCCACCCAACTGGGGTACGGCCCTCGAAGCGACAATCGCGCCAAGAGATCACCCATAGGCGGTTTATCCTAGCAGAGACTACTCGACGCGAATAGCCTACGTTGGGCAGAGTTGGAAGACGAAGACGAGCCGGAGCTGCCGGATTGTCCGGGTCACGGCCCCTGAGATCATCGCCATCGCCCGGAAGCCGATGGAACAGCCCGATCTTCTGCAATGTCAAGGTCGAGCCATGGCCCCAGGGCAACCTGACAGTTGCTTTCGTTCGTTTGCGGCGTCGCGCGGAGGCGGCGTCGCGCGGAGCAGGAAGAGAAGGTTCAGTTCGCCCTGGACCCCTGCATGTACGCCGGACGCCTGCATGTACCCATGCCGGGGTCACTCACTCACTACCGGGTTGCGGAGAATGCCGAGCCCGTCGATCTCCACTTCGACGGTGTCTCCCGGCTTGAGGAAGACGGGGGGCTTTCGGGCGAAACCGACGCCCGGGGGCGTTCCCGTGAAGATCAGATCGCCCGGCGAAAGCGTACACACGCCGGAGATGTACTCGATCAACTCGTCGACGGGAAAGATCAACTGCGAGGTGCTGGAGTCTTGCATGGTCTGGCCGTTGAGGCGAAGCCGGACCCTCAAGTTGCCGGGATCGGGGATCTCGTCGGCGGTGACGAGCACCGGTCCGAAGGGCGCGAACGAGTCGAACGACTTTCCCAGAAGCCACTGCCCGCCCGGCTTGTGGAGCTGCCAATCGCGGGCAGAGACGTCGTTGCCGCAGCAATAGGCGGCGATATGTCCCTCGGCGCGCTCTCTGGGAATGTGGCGTCCGCCCACCCCGATGACGACGACCAGTTCGGCTTCGAAGTCCACTTCCTGGCTCAACCGCGGCAACACGATCGGTTGCCCGTCGGCGGTGGCAGCGGTGGTCAGCTTGTTGAATAGCACGGGCTCCGGGGGCGGTGCAGCGCCGCTCTCCCTGGCATGGTCAGCGTAGTTTAGACCGATGCCGAAGATCTTCTCCGGACTCGGCACGGGGGGCGTCAATTCCGGTCGTGTCGCGGCCAACGGCTCGCCGGCTTCCAGGGCTCTGCGGGCACGGGCAAGCCCCTCCGGTCCTTGGGCCAGCAGCCCTTTCACACAGGCCGGCACCTCGGGGTCGGCCCGATTGAGGTCGACATAGCCGTCATCGCGCACCCCGGCCACGCGCGGCCCCTGATCGCTGCGGTAAGTCACGATCTTCATCAGTAGCTCCGGATTCTCTCGCCAGGATTCAAAAACGTAGAAGGCGCCACCATAGCGGATTGTCCGGCGCGTGGCAAGGTGGGGCGTCGGCCAGAGCCGGTTGCTCGCCAGAACACGCGGGATTCCTGCCGATTGCGCCGAACGTTCGGCGGCTGGGCGAGGCAAATTCTCAACCGTGTTGCGTTGTGTATACACGCCGGAACGAACCCACCTCCGTTCGGCTTCGGCGATGCTGGTCATGGGGTATTCGCTTTGACCGAAGTCCGTACGCAACCTAGGTTTCAATATCGAGCGGTGTTGTCGGCCAACACCGTCAGGGCGCAAGCGGGGTATTTGTGCGCCGTGCCGGAGCATCGGCCGCTACCGATCTCTTTCTTGTTGAAAACGCTCGTTCGAAATCGGCAAACATGGCCAAGACTCCCAGTCCGCACACACCGGGTCCGGAAGCCCACGGCAGAAAGTCGCCGGCTGGCGATCCGGCTGCGCGGAGCGCTCAGGCATCGCCCGATCGGTGGATGGCGGAGATTGGCTCGCTGCTGCACGAGTTGGAGCATCCCAAGGGCGCCCGAGCCGGAACCGCAGCTCCCGTGCACGCAGGGGCCGACAATCAGTTGGTCCAAGTGCGGCTGGGAACCGCCAGTAGTCTGTTCGCGGCACTGCAGTGCAAGCATGTGGCCACGGCGGAGCACGTGCTGCGGGTTGCGCTGAGTTGTTCGGCGTGGGCGTTGAAGGCGGGGCTCGACCCATCCGAACGCGACGCCATCGAGATCGCCGCCTTGTTGCACGACGTCGGCGTGATCGGCACGCCTGACAGAATCCTGCAGAAGCCCGGCGTTCTCGACCCGGACGAAGCGGCGGTGATGGCGCGATCGCGCCAAATGAGCCTGGAGATTCTCCGCCAGAGCTGCACGTCGGCCGACATCCTCGACATTGTCGAATATGTGGGGGCTTGGTACGACGGTTCGCGGAAGGGTTTCCGGCTGTGCGGCACCGACATCCCGCTCGGCGCCCGAATGATCACCATCGCCGAGGCCTTTGACGCGATGGTCACTGATCACGTTTATCGTTCGGCCATGTCGCATGAACGGGCGATGACCGAGTTGTTCGATTGTGCGGGGACCCAATTCGATCCCGAACTCGTTCGGCAGTTCGCCGAGCTTTACGTTTGTGATCAAACGGAGCTGCGCCGCGAGGTCGCCAGCCGATGGCTCAATACGCTGGATCCGAACCTGGCCAACTCCCACTGGCAGCTCAACTGTGTTCCGCCCGTGGCAGGGTCACACGGCGTCGACGGCGTGTTTCAGGCGAAGCTGTTGGAAAACATGTACGATGCCGTGGTGTTCATCGATGCGACCGGACAGATCGCTTTGTGGAACCGCGGCGCCGAGCGACTGACCGGAATCGCCGGCAGCAGTGTGCGGCAGCGGCAGTGGCTTCCCGAACTGCTGAAAATGTGCGATGAGAAGGGCGAGGCGATCCACGAAGCCGATTGCCCCGTGAACTGTGCCATCCAGTCCGGCGTACAGTCGTTGCGGAGGCTGATGATTTGGGGGCGAACCCGGCAGCCGGTAGCCGTCGACACGCACGCCTTCCCGGTGATTGGCGAGGACGGCACGACGATGGGAGCCGTGCTGCTGTTTCACGACGCCTCTTCGGAGATCTCGCTCGAGCAGCGGTGTCAGCGCCTGCACGAGAAGGCCACCAAGGACCCGCTGACCCAGGTTGCCAACCGGGCGGAGTTCGACCGAGTCCACGAGATGTTCGTGGCCGCCCATCAGCAACAGCAGGTTCCTTGCAGCCTGATTATCGGCGACCTCGATCACTTCAAGAAAGTCAACGATACCTATGGGCACCAGGCGGGTGACGAAGTCATCAAGAGCCTGGCCAAGCTGCTGAAGCGTTCCTGTCGCCCCGGCGATCTGGTGGCCCGATATGGCGGAGAAGAATTCGTAATCCTCTGCGCCGATTGCGACAACGCGGCGGCCGCCCGACGCGCCGAAGGCATTCGCCAGGGGCTCTGCCAGTTGCCGCAGCCGAAAATGGGCGGTCGGCCGTCAAGCGTCAGCTTCGGAGTCACTGAAATCCAGCCGGGCGACACACCCGAAACCATGCTCCGCCGCGCGGACCGCGCGCTGCTGATGGCCAAAGAGCGAGGACGCAACAACGTGGTGCAACTGGGGGTAGGCTCCGGCGGCGACGAATTCGAGACGGCCGGCGGATTCTGGCGCAGGAAGACCCCGCCGCCGCAAGAGGCACTCGAACGCGTTCTGGTCACGCCCGTCCCAATCAAGATGGCGATCGAAAAGCTGCGCGGGTTCGTGGCCGACCATCAAGCCAAGATCGTCGACATCGACGGTAATCACGTTCATTTGCAGATTCTCGACCAGCCTTCCAGTCGACTGCGGCGGCTGGGCGACCGGCCGGTGACGTTTTCGGTCGACGCGCGTTTTGAAGAGGAACGATTCCAGAATCGTGGCCATGATCAGCCATCGAGCGGGGTGCTGCGGACTCGAATCAGGCTGAGAATCGGACCCAGCAAGAACCGCGACCGACGTCGGAACGATGTCCAGGAGCGAGCCCGTGAAGTCCTTGTCAGCTTCCGTTCCTATTTGATGGCCTACGAGGAAGAAGAGCAGGAGAAGGAGACGAGTTCCCTCGGCGCTCTGAACCGCGCCAAACGGATTCTGGCGCCCTGGCTGGCAAAAAAATAGCCTCTCCCCGTGCTGCGAGGGATCCAACGACCATGGGACGCATCGGCGCAACCCTGTCCGGGATTGAGCGGAGCTTGTTGAATCGACTGGCCGAAGCCGACGCCCAGGTCACGCTCAGTGCCTTGCGGATGTCCACCGGCAACAGAATCAACTCGGCAGCCGACGATCCTACCGCCTTCACACGGCTCAGCGAGTATCAGACCCGACTGAGCACGGTCCGGGCCACCATGACCAACGTCACCGCCGCCGGAAGCATGGTCACCCAGACGCAGAGTGCCCTGGACAGCGTGCGGACTCAATTGGATACCATCCGCACCGAACTGCTCAAGGACGAGACCGGCAGCCTCAATCCGGCCGAACGAGCCGAGGCCCAGGCCAATATCGACGCTGCCATCTCTGAGATCAACACGGTTGCCACGTCGTCGATCGACGGGCGCCGTCTGCTGGACGGTTCGGCCAATTTCGACGTTTCGGGCCGCAATGCCACGCAAGTCCGCGACGTACGCGTCTATGCCACCGGTGGTGCAACGTTGAACATCATCGGCTCGGTCGCCACAGCCGCCACGCAGGCCCAGCTGGTCTATTCGGGCGACGCCAGCAATCTGATCACCGACGACGCCACCTTCACGCTGACCGGCGACGTGGGGACCGAGCAGTTCTCCGTCACCAACGGTCAGACCCTCAGCGCCGTGGCCACGGAGATCAACAGCAACAGTCACAAGACCGGCGTTACCGCGGCGGTCGATGCCGACGCACACACGCTGACGTTCACCAGCGTCCGTTACGGCTCCGCCGCCCCGGCCACAATCGCCGTCGGCGAGGGGACCTTCATCGTGGCGGCGGGCGAGACGACCACCAACGCCGGCGACGACGTTCAAGCGACGATCAACGGCCGGGGATATGCCGGCGGGGGCAATCGCATCACGGTCACCGAAAACGGCGCCCACTACGACGTCGAGTTCGCCGGCGGTTTCAGCGGCGATTTCGATTCGATTACCGTTAGCAACGAGGCGCTGAGTTTCGCTGTGGCGACCGACCTGAACCGCGCGGCGACGCTGGCGCTGCCCAGCATCCAGGCCGAGTATCTTGGCGGGCTCAGCGGCCACCTCAACGAGCTGGCTTCCGGCGGCGGCCTCGACGGCCTCGCTGCGAACACATCCCAAGCCATCCGCGTGGTCGACGAAGCCCTGGCCCAATTGACCGTGACCGAGGGCGCCGTCGACGGGTTCTATAGCGCCTCGGTCGCCTCGACATCGAGTTACCTTTCCGATCTGGAAGAAGACCTCGAGAGCGCCATCGACGACATCAACCTTGTCGATGATACCGAGGAGACTCAACGGCAGGCGTATTTCCTGAACCTGGCCTCCAACAGCATCGCCGGACTAGCCATTCTTCGCGAGCAGCGCTCGGGCATCGTGACTCTGATCCAGCAGCTAGCCGGACTGACGTAGGGGCCTGTCGAAAAGGCGCCGAGACGCCCGACTCCACGCCGCCTCTGTGCAAATCACGACCGTTGCGTCCCCTCCCTCTCGATGCGGCACTGAGACGTCGGCTTCCCCTCTTCTCCCCGGCTTTCCGTCTCTGTGCGACTGTGTCTCTGTGCGACATGGATTTACGTCTTTCTGGGCTTGTCTCGGGGCAAGCTGCTTCTAGTATTTTGATAGAAGGACCTGTCACAACACACGAGCCGCCGGAATGTCGCCCGCTACGTAGTGGAAGTCCCATTGGTGTTTGCGTTGTGAATACTCCAGGCCGACCAACGGGAGGTCGGACTCCGGTTGGTCGCCCTCGCGCATTGAGGGTACAAGCGTCAATAGAGACGCGACGAACAGATTCCGGGCGCGCAAGTCCAATCCGAAAGGAGAGAGACGATGGTTTACCGTCTACCACGTTTGCCGTACGCGTATGATGCCTTGGAGCCACACATCGACTCCCGGACGATGGAGATCCATCACCGGCGCCACCACGGGGCCTACGTGGCCAATCTGAACAAAGCCATCGAAGGCTTCGATTTCGGACGTCCCACGATCGAGGAATTGCTCGCCTCGATCCATACGTTGCCCGACAAGATTCGTCTGCCCGTCCGCAACCAGGGCGGAGGGCATGCCAACCACTCGTTGTTCTTCAGCGTGATGTCGCCTGACGGCGGTGGCGAGCCGAAGCACGAGCTGGCCGAAGCGATTGAAAGCGACTTGTCCGGCTTCGACCAGTTCCAGCAATCGATGATCAAGGCGGCCATGGCCCGATTCGGCAGCGGCTGGGCCTGGTTGAGTGTTGCCCCGGACAGGAGGCTGGTGGTCGAGCACACGGCAAATCAGGACAGCCCATTGATGCACGGGCACATGCCGATCCTGGGTTTGGACCTTTGGGAGCACGCGTACTACCTGAAGTACCAGAACCGCCGACTGGACTTCGTCAACGCGTTTTTCCACGTCATCAACTGGGACGCCGTGAGCGATCGGTACATGAAGGCCGTCAGAGAGATCCACGCGATCCACGTTTAGGCCGGAATGGCAATAGGCCGAACACTTCAGCCGAATGGTCCCCCCGGCCGCCGCTTGGCTGAAGTGTTACGTCAAAGGACGCCCGGTGTTGTGGGCGACTGCGCCCCGAGTGCCGCGCAGCGAACTAGGCACCTTGTATTGTTTTGAACGCCGGGCTATGCTATGCGCTTGTGGTGTCGATACACGTAGGCCCCTCGACACGGATCGAGCACCCCACGAGTCCTTGGCCACATCGTGTCGGTCGATCGGCAAGCCGCTCATCCCGTCGTTTCACGCTGCCATGAAGACCAACGCCGCCCGCATTCTCGACCAACTGGGCGTCGAGTACGAACTCCGCGAGTATCCCGTTGATCCCAACGACCTGGGCGCGGAGAAGATCGCCCGGGACATCGGGATGTCGCCGGAACAGGTTTTCAAGACGTTGCTGGCCCGCGGCGATCGCCACGGCGTGCTGTTGGCCGTGGTGCCGGGCAGCGCCGAACTGGATTTGAAGACCCTTGCCCGGCTAACGGAGAACCGCAAGGTCGAAATGGTGCCGCTGAAGCAAGTGCAGCCGCTGACCGGCTATATTCGCGGCGGCGTAACCGCGTTGGCCTGCAAGAAAGACTACCCGGTCTACCTGGACGAGCATGCCCGGCAGTTCGAGCAGATCGCCGTGTCGGCAGGTGTTCGCGGAACGCAGATCCTGCTCTGCCCCCGGGACTATATTCGTGCCACCGGGGCCACCATCGGTGCGATCATTCGGCCGATCGACGGTGGGTGACGACGGAAGGCTTCTGTGGTGATCCGCGTGACGCCGCAGGCCGGCTGGGTTTCTCGCGCGGCGGCGTCTCCGGATGGCGCGACCATCCCAACCGGTTTTGTGGCAACAACTTGCGATTTCTTTCGCGCCGCACTCCCGTCCTGCCGCGCGGCATCTCGCGCGATGGCCACACCGATGGCGGGCAGTGGTTCATCCCCTTTTGCCTGTACAAAGGCGACAAATCGCTTGACTTCTCAAACCGGATTGAACAATATGAAACCTAAGGGCATCTCCGGCCGCAAATCTTATCGGTGCGCGCCAACGGCTCCGGAAAGAGAAGGAAGTTATGAGAAGATTCGCGGGTATCAGTCTGGCATTGTTCCTGTTGCAGACGTCCGCAGCAAACGCCGCTGAGTTCTACGATCTCGGCGACCTGTTTGGGGGGGTCCACTCCAGTGCTGCCTACGGCGTCTCGGCCGACGGTATGACGGTTGTGGGAGTGGGACGGACAGATGCCGGATACGAGGCATTTCAGTGGACCGCCGATGGTGGCATGGCCGGGCTGGGGTATTTGCCTGGTGGTGGGTTGCTCAGCCGCGGGTTGGCCGTCTCCGGCGACGGCTCGACAGTGGTCGGAGAGAGCATTTCCGGATCCGGTTATGAAGCCTTTCTCTGGACGTCCGGCGGTGGAATGGTCGGCCTGGGCGATTTGCCCGACGGAGACTTTCGGAGTATTGCGCAAGACGTCTCGGCCGACGGCACGATCGTAGCCGGCACGGGCCATCTGGGAGTCGACGATCAGTCTCTTCAGGAGGCCTTCGTTTGGACGTCCGGCGGTGGGATGGTCGGGCTGGGGGCATTGTCCGAAGGGATGCCCAGCGAGGCCTATGGCATTTCGGCCGACGGTTCGACGGTGGTCGGCATGAGCAACACCGAGGCGGGCACCGAAGCATTCACCTGGACGGCCGCCGGCGGCATGGTCGGCCTGGGTGAACTGCCCGGCGGCGAGTATGGCAGCACTGCTTGGGACGTCTCTGCCAACGGCTCGACCGTCGTCGGGGCAAGTTACGCGGAGACAGAAGAGCAGGCCTTTCGCTGGGCGCCCGGCGGCGGGATGGTCGGCCTCGGAGCTCTGCCGGGAGGATCCGGGTACAGCGCCGCATATGGCGTCTCGGCCGACGGCTCCGTGGTGGTCGGAACCAGCAACTCGGCGTCGGGCGACTCCGCGTTTATTTGGGACGCATCCAACGGCATGCGAAGCCTTAGGGACGTCCTTTCGGAGGACCCCGGCCTGGATCTCACCGGCTGGAGGCTGGAGACCGCCAGCGGCATCTCCGCCGACGGCCGCGTCGTGGTCGGGTATGACCGCGATGCCCAATACAACTCCAAGGCCTGGATGGTCGTCCTCGACGCTTTCCAGACGATCACGCTGACCAGCGTTGCCAGCGGCCCTTGGAACGCTGCGACCACCTGGGACGACGGCACGCTGGTTCCCACCATGCTCCATGAGGCCGTCGTGGGCAACCACGTGGTGACGGTTGCGGAGGATGCCAGTGCCTATGCGTTGTCTGCCAACGGGGCCAGCGGGATGATCATGATTGCTCAAGACCGGACGCTGGCTGTCGCCCACAACGCCGACATAGCCGGCACGGTGGTGATGGCGCCAACCGGCCGCCTGACCGTAGGCGGCGATTTTGTGATGAGTGGGGGCATGGGGGTGGAATTGGGCTCCGCGGACAACGTCCCACTCACCGTGACCGGCAATGCGGTTCTCGATGCGGGTGCTTCGCTCTACATGCAAGCGGTTGGCTCCGTGGGAGACTTGACTGTCCGGGATTGGGGGGACAAGACCCGAACCCTCGTCTCGGCTGCCGGCCCCGCCGGCATTGCCGGAACGTTTGCCACGGAACCGCTTCCCAACGAGCATCTCGGCTGCGGCGTCTTCTACCAGGGCTTGACCTACCATCCCGACGCGGTCGATGTGGACCTCTTTCAGGCCGCTCCAGGCGACACCGACGGCAGCCGATTCATCAACGGTATCGACATCCAGAACATCCTGGCGGCTAACAAGTTCGGCCAGAACTTGGAGGCCGACTGGACGGAAGGCGACTTCGACAACAACAAACGGGTCAACGGCCTCGACATCCAGGCGATTCTGGCCGCCAACCTCTTTGGCATGCAAGTCCCCTACGCGGCCATGGATTCCGGCAAGCCCGGCGACGGCATCGTCGATCTGGTCGTGGTGCCCGGCGAAGGTCTCTACATCAACACCGACGGCGTCGTCATCAACAGCTACGTGCTCACCTCGGCGGCCGGTATCTTCACCGGCGAGGCGGCGAGCAACCTGGGGGTCTTTCAGGAAGACACGGATGGTTGCGTCTCCGGCAGTTTCGCTTTTGCCTTGGACGGCGAACACTTCTTGGGCAACGTGGTCGGGCCGGAGTGGCAAATCGCCCCGGGCGGAGACGTGGATCTCTCGGACGACCTGCTGATGACCTACACGATCCAAGACACGAAGGGGACGTACACGGCTCGCCTGGTGATTGTCCCCGAACCCGGCACACTGGCAATGTTGGCTGCCGGAGTCGTTGGTCTGTGGGTCTTCTGGCGGCGCCGCAGGCCGCGAAGCCGCTGACCACATTCTTACGGCGGCTTGCCGGTTGCGCGCCCTCGCGGGCGCTCCCAATCGGCCTTGCCCTGGGTCCAGCCACGCAACGATTCCAATCGCTCCTGGCCCTGGGCGAAGTACAGGTCGCTGAGCGAGCCGAGATGTTCCTCTGCCTTCTGGTCCCGCGTTTTCTCCCAACCGGGAACCGGATCGACGATTCCGCGGGCGGTCAATTCGTCGGTCAGGGCATCGGCAATCCGTCGGTGGCCGGCTATCGACGGGTGGACATGGTCGACCAGCAGGTAGCCGCCCGGAATGCCACCTTGGCTGAGGTCCTCGAAGATCTTCCGTACGTCCAGCACGGGCGTGGCCGTTCGATCGGCCGTTTCCAGCACGGCCTGATTCATCGGTTCGAGGATGCGCAACGGGCAGACGTCCAGTTCTTTGGCCTGCAAGTACGACTCCCGGGCCTGATCGAGCATTCCCAGCGCGTCGTAGCATTTCGCCAGGCGGTAATGGGCGCCGGCATGCTGGTCGTCGATTGCCGCCGCCTCTTGCAGCAGGCGGACGGCACGACGCAAGTCGGTGCGCTGCACTTCGCCGGCCCGCGAAACCAGCGATTCCCACCGCCGCAGTTGGTCATCCGTCAGATGGTCGCGGTGTTGGGCCTTAAACGGCGCACAATCGCGAAGGTTGCACACCGGGTTGACCAGCAGCACCGGCACGCCCGCGTCGTGTGCGATTTGCACCATCCGATCGAGGTTGTAGCAGAAGTGCTCGATCACGTCCCGCCTCCACTTGTCGTCTCGCTCATACTGATCCAAGCCGCCGCGATACTCGAGCATCGCCTCGGTCTCCGGCCCCAGGATCGGCCGGCCGTCTTCCGCGCCCGCATCGGAGACGCCAAGCAGTTGGACGTACGCGCGACGCAGCAGCGTGTAGGTCCGCGTTTGCGAAGCCAATTCGCACGGCCCGGCCACCACGCGCGGCAAGTGCTTGATGTGTGCGTACGTCCGGTCCTCCAGAAACTCGTTATGCCCCGTGTAGAGGATGATCAGGTCCGGGTCGAAGCCCAGCACTTCTTCCAGAATCGGCACGAGGCGGTAGCTGGCATACGACACACCGCCGCAATTGACCACCTCCCAGCGCCGCTTCGGATCGGCCGCCTCAAGGTCGATCTCCAGCCACGTGGTAAACGAAGTCTCGACGGCAAACGGCCGGCCTTGCACGGTCGAACCGCCCAGGCAGAAGATGCGGAACTCGTCGTCGGCCTTCTGCGCCGCAAACGATTCGGGCCGGAAGAAAACCTGCCGCGAACGCGGGATTTCGTAACGGGTGCCGTCGTCCGACAACACGAACAGCGGTTGCGCGGCACTGAATCCCACAAAGGGGTCTTCGTCGTAGGCGGGGCGGCCCCAATCCAGTACGGCAAACACGGCCTCCGCCACAATAAACGGGGCCAGACCGAGCACCACGGCAGCCAGCCGGAACACGATCCCTCGCAGGCGCAACCGCCGCACGCCCTTTAAGACAGGTTGCCGACGCGCGGAGTGCAACACGCGTACTCTCCTCGGTGCAGGCTCCTCGCCCTGACCGCAGACTACCGCCGGCCGCCCTGGCCGCCGGAGATCTCCAGGCTCTCCACGGGCAACACCGCGTTGAGGCTGCCGCTGCGGAATCCTTCCAGGTCAAGCGACACATACCGGAAACCGATCGACTTGAGCCGATCGACCACCTCGCGGCGGAACGGCTCATCGGTGAACCGCGACAATCCCTCCGGCGCCACCTCGATCCGCGCCACGTCGCCCTTATGGTAGCGCACCCGCAACGGTTTGAACCCTTGGTCGCGCAAGAACCGTTCGGCCTGATCGACCATCGCCAGCCGCTCGGGCGTGACCTTCTCCCCGTAGGCGATCCGGCTGCTCAGGCAAGGCGTGGCCGGCTTGTCCCAGACGGGAAGCTCCCAGTGTTCGGCCAAGGCGCGAAGCTCCGGCTTCGTGAAACCGCACTCGGCCAGCGGGCTGCGGACTTCCTGGTCCCGGGCGGCGCGGATTCCCGGGCGGTGCTCGCCGTGGTCGTCCCGGTTGCTGCCGTCGGCCACCACCGCCACACTCAACCGTTCGGCCAGCCGTTCCACCTGCTCGAACAGCTCGGTCTTGCAGAAGTAGCAGCGATTCGCCGTGTTTTCCTGATATTCGGGAAGGGTCAGCTCGGCCGTCTCGATCACCTCGTGCCGGATGCCGATCTGCCGGGCCACTTCTCGCGCTTCGTCCAACTCGCCGACTGCCAGGCTGGCGCTGACGCCCGTGGCCGCCACGGCCCGATCGCCCAGCGCCAGTTGGGCCGCCTTGGCCAGCACGGCGCTGTCTAGCCCCCCGGAGAACGCCACGGCACAGCTCCCGTAGCTTTTCAGCAACTGCAGAAGTCGATCACGCTTGGCAGCGATTTCGGCTGGCAAATCGCTCATGGCCGTGCTATCGGGGGCTTGGGGGACAGGCGTCGCCGAGAAGGCACGTCATTCCTTCTTCGGATTGTCGTTGCGTCCCTGCAGAAGTGCAAAAAAGTCCTCCACCGCAATGCCGTGGTGATGCTTTTTTGAGAGCCCGTGATTGCAAAAGGGGGTGACCTGGACTCCGGGTTGTGTGATCCGTTGCCGGCTTCGCCAAGCGGAACCGGTCCACGACTGTACACGCGGCCAGTGTCTTTAACTCAGGCACCCAACGGGCATCTTATCGGCTCACCAAAATTCACATCGACAACACGTACATGGTAGAGGACTATGTGACGTATCCTAGCAGCTTTTCGCAGTGGCGGCAAGGCCCGAATCAGCTCGTGCCACCCGACGAAATGGGGGCAAGCAGCGCCAGCCAGACCCTATTGTGCCGGTTCTCCCGATCGCCCGGCGCCGCGGTCCGATTGTTGCCCCCGCCGCCGACGACAACTAGAATGAGACCGTGTTCGTGCGCCGCCGGAATCGAAACCGGACACATCGAAAGCAGACGTACCGGAAAGCCACGCGATGATGTGTAGCAGGAAATTGTTGGCGGCGTTGGTCTGCGGCTTCATTTGTGCCGTGGTGCAACGGCCCGAGGTGAAAGCCGCCGAGACGCCTCCGAACATTGTATTCGTCTTTGCCGACGACCAGTGCTTCGAGACGATCCACGCACTGGGGCACGACGTGGTTGAAACGCCCAATCTCGACCGGCTGGTCGACGAGGGGCTGACGTTTACCGACGCCTACAACCAGGGCTCTTGGAGCGGGGCGGTGTGCGTGGCCAGCCGTACGATGCTCAACACGGGCCGCTTCCTCTGGAATGCTCGGCGAATCTACGACGAATCGGAGCGAGAACGCCAAGCCGGGCGGTTCTGGTCGGAGTATCTCAAGGGGGCCGGCTACGACACCTACATGACCGGCAAGTGGCACGTCCGGGCCGACGCGGCCAAGGCCTTCGACGTCGTGGCCGACGTCCGCGGCGGTATGCCAGGCCAAACGCCCGAAGGTTACAACCGCCCCATCGACGGTCAGCCCGATCCCTGGAAACCGTGGGACACGAAGTTCGGCGGCTATTGGAAGGGGGGCAAGCACTGGAGCGAGGTGGTCGGCGACCACGCGGTCGATTTCCTCGACCGGGCAGCAACTCGCCAGAAGCCGTTCTTCATGTATCTGGCGTTCAACGCGCCGCACGACCCGAGGCAGTCGCCCAAGCAGTACGTCGATAAGTACCCGCTGGAGAACGTGAAGCTCCCGGTCAACTTCCTGCCGGAGTATCCCTTTAAGGACGCCATCGGTTGTGGTAAGGGGCTGCGCGACGAGAGGCTGGCCCCCTTCCCGCGCACGCCCTACGCCGTGAAGGTCAATCGGAGGGAGTACTACGCCATCATCACGCACATGGATACGCAAGTGGGCCGGATCTTCAACGCTCTGCAAGAGTCGGGCAAGGCGCAGAAGACCTATGTGTTCTTTACGGCCGATCACGGCCTGGCGGTCGGGCACCATGGCCTGATGGGCAAGCAGAACCTCTACGACCACAGCGTCCGCGTTCCCTTGATCGTGTGCGGGCCGGATGTGCCGAAGGGCAAGCGGATCCAGACGCCGGTCTACCTCCAGGACGTCATGCCCACGACGCTGGAACTGGCCGGCGTCGAGAAGCCCGACCACGTGCAATTCAAGAGCCTGATGCCCCTGATCCGGGGTGGAGCCGATGCGCATTACGGCGCCGTCTACGGGGCCTACCTCGCCCTGCAACGCTCGGTGAAGCAGGACGGCTGCAAGCTGATCCTCTATCCGGCGCTCGGTAAGGCCCGGCTGTTCGACCTGAACGACGACCCCCATGAAATGAAAGACCTGGCTGCCGACCCGCAGCATAAGCCGCTGATGAAGAGACTCTTCGCCGCGCTGCTGAAGCTCCAGGAGGAGACCGGCGACGAATTGGACCTGCGAAGCGTCTACGCTGAGCTGCAGACGCCACCGTAACGCCGATTCCGTCCATACCGCGTGTAGCCTCACGGCCGACGCTATTGCAGAAAGGACCCTACCATGAGCAAGATCCAAAAGCTCAATCGACGTTCCCTCTTGAAAGCGGCCGGCACAGTCACCGGGGCGGCCCTGGTCGGCGCGGCCGCGCCCGCTTCGCCCAAGGTCGAAGCCGCCGAAAAGCCCGAGCTGGAATTCGACAACTCGGCCCTCTACGACGCCCAGGGCAAGTTCGACGTCGACAAGGGCAAGGACGCCGTTCTCGCCCTGTGCAAGTACCACGGCTATCCGGTCTTTCCCGGCTTGCGAGAGAATCTCTGGGTGTCGGACTACAACACGGGGCTGTTCACCAGCCTGGGGCTGGCGGCCTACATGTTCATCAACAACGAGGCCGATCGCTACATGCTGATGGACCTCTTCCTGCTTCCCGGCCAAATGCTGCCCGAACACTGGCACCTCGACGGCGAGACAAACCCCGCCAAGCGCGAGGGCTGGCTGGTGCGATGGGGCGCCAGCCACATCGTGGGCATCGGCGAACCCAATCTCAGCAAGGACATCGTCATTCCCCAGTGCCACATGGGCGGCAAGGTGACCACGGAGCACGAAGTCTACGCCACGCCGGGCGTGTTTGTCCCGCTGGCCAAAGTCAAGACCCGCCACTGGCAGTACGGCGGCCCCGAAGGAGCCATTCTCACGGAAGTAGCCAACGTCCACACCAATTCGGCCGTGCGCCACTCCGATCCACAACTGAACAAACATTTCCTCGGCGAGTGAGCGAGACCCGTCGGCGCTCGGGGCTTGCACTGCACGAGCCGAGACGCTTCCTGGACGGATCGTCGCGACGGGAAGGGCAAGAAGGAGGAGAATCATGAGAGACCAAACGACCGGAGCTTCCACACGCAGAGCGTTCCTCCGCGACACCCTGGCTGCCGGGGCGGCCTTGGCGGCCCCGTATCTGATCCCCGGATCGGCACTGGGCGCTGAAGATCGGCCGGCGCCGAGTGAGCGGATTGCCTTGGGGTGTATCGGCCTGGGCGGGCGAGGAACGGTGAACATGGAGGCCTTTCTCGGCCATGGCGAGGCCCAGATCGTCGCCCTCTGCGACGTGGACCTCGGCAGCACGCGCTATGAAGACGCCTGGCATCGCGGGCTCGCCCCGGCCAAGGAGAAGGTCGAGAAGCACTATGCGTCTCAAGCGGCCTCGGGCGGTTTTCGAGGGGTGGACGACTATCAGGACTTCCGCGACGTGCTCGCCCGAGATGATATCGACGCCGTGTGCGTCTCGACGCCCGACCACTGGCACGCGCCGATCGTCGTGGCGGCGGCCAAGGCCGGCAAAGACGTCTATTGTGAGAAGCCTTTGAGCCTGACGATCGCCGACGGCAGGGCCATGGTCGACGCCGTGACGCGATACGACCGCGTGTTCCAATGCGGATCGCAGCGGCGCAGCGACGCCGGTTGCCGCCGCTCGTGCGAGCTGGTCCGCAACGGGCGGATCGGCCGGCTGCACACCGTCCGCGTGGGCCTGCCCGGCGGGCACTGGATCCGCAGCAACGCCAAGAAGACGTTCGACCCGGAGTCGGTTCCCGAGGCGTTCGATTACGACCTGTGGCTCGGGCCGGCACCGTGGGCGCCCTACACGTTCAACCGTTGCCACTGGAACTTCCGCTGGAACCTCGACTATTCGGGCGGCAACGTGACCGACTGGGGCGCCCATATGATCGACATGGCCCATTGGGGCATGGGCTGCGACGAGACGGGGCCGGTGGAGATCGAAGGCCAAGGCACGTTTCCGCCGCGGACCGATCTGTGGAACGTGGCGACCGCGTTCGAGTTCACTTGCACGTACGCCGACGGCGTAAAGATGATCGTCAAAAGCGGCGGGCCCAACCGGTTCGAGGGGACCGAGGGTTGGGTGGAGCTGGGCGGCAAGACTGATCCGTCCTCGGTAGCCGACTCGGTCATCGGGCCCGACGAAATCCACCTCTACGAAAGCCGCAGCCAGCACGCCAACTTCCTGGAATGCATCAAGAGCCGCCAGCGGACGGCAGCCCCGGTCGAGGTGGCCCACCGCAGCATCAGCGTGGCCCATTTGGGCAACATCGCCATGTTGACCGGGCGGAAGATCCGCTGGGACCCGGCCAAAGAAGTGATTCTCGACGACGAGGGGGCGTCGCGGTGGTTGTCGCGGGCGAAACGCGAGCCCTGGCGCGTGTAACCCCCATTCACCATTCTGCTGCAGGGGGGAATATCCGATGTTCCGACCATGGCTTCCACCGGCGCTGGCGATCGCCCTGCTCCTCGTTCTCCAACCCCGGGCGGTGCCGGGGGACGACGACGCTTGGGTCAAGGTCGTGCCCGAGCAAACCGATGCGATCCTGGTGAACCCCGGCATGGGCTGGGAGACGTTTCACCGGACCAGGACCCGGGACCGGAATCTGCCCTCCTGGATTCCCTCGACGGTCCACTACGCTCGATGGGGCTGGGGCACGCTGGAGCCCGAGCGAGGCAAGATCGACTGCGAGTTTCTCGACGGCGTCTTGAAGGAGACTCGGGAAGCGGGCCAGACGCTTGCTTTCCGGGCCATGTGTTGCTCCACATCTCCGCGCGGTCCCTACCATCCGAACTGGCTGAAGGATATCGGAGGAGAGGTCGTCACGACGCGTTACGGCGACGGCCCGGAGCTGGAAGTCCCCGTTCTCGATGATCCGGAAGTCCTCGGAGCCCACCTCGACTTCATCCGGCGTCTCGGGGCCCGCTACGATGGTCATCCAGACATCGACCACGTCGACCTCGGCTCGGTTGGCTGGTGGGGCGAATGGCACATGAGCCAGTCCTCCCATGCACCCATGCCGACTCCCGAGACGCAGCGCAAGATCGTCGATGCCTATCTTGCTGCCTTCAAGAAGACGCCACTGCTGATGCTGATTGGCGGCGGCGACATGCTCCGTTACGCGACTCGGCGCGGCGCCGGCTGGCGGGCCGACTGTCTCGGCGACATGGGCGGGTTTTCCCGGACGTGGTGCCACATGCGGATGGCCTACCCCAAGCATCTTCCCGGGGCCGATGCCTTGGACGCTTGGAAGACGGCGCCGGTGGCCTGGGAGACGTGTTGGGACATGCGGAAGTGGGTCAACGAAGGCTGGTCTCTGCCGTTCATTTTCAACTACGCCCTGGCCCTGCACGGCTCGGTCATCAACAACAAATCGGCCCCGCTGCCCGAGGGCGACCATGTACGCCCGGAGGTCGAACGGTTTCTGCGACGGCTCGGGTATCGGTTGGTGCTCAACGAGTTGGGGCACCCGGCTCAAGTCAACCCGGGCGGGAAGCTCCCGCTTGCGATGAAGTGGCAGAACGCCGGCTCGGCCCCCTGCTACAAGCCCTACCGACTGGCCTATCGGCTGACCGGCCCCGACGGGCGCCCGCAAGTCTTCGTCAGCGACGTCACCGCGAACCGATGGCTCCCCGGTTCCATCGAACTGTTCACCGACGAGTTCTTCCAACAACCGGCCGACTTGCCGCCGGGCCCAGTTGCCGACGTTGCCGATTCAGTCCAGTTGCCCGATAACCTGCCGCCGGGAGAATATGCCCTGTCGGTGGCCATCGTCGGTGTAGCGGACGACAAGCCGGTGGTACAGCTTGGCGTCAAGGGCCGGGCCCAGGACGGGTGGTATCCCGTCAGCAGGGTCACCGTGGCTCATTAGCGGCGCGCTTCGTAACACTTCAGCCGAATGGCGGTTGAGTGATTTGCAGTTGCACTTTCTGAACAATCGGCACCTAGGCCTCTATGAAAGAGGAAAGGCGCGCAGCGGTTTTGCTCTTTCACGGCGTTTTTTCCCGCGGAAGTTGCGGCCGCGCGGCGCTTCCGGGTGGACGCTCCATCATGGTCCGCAACGGCGTTGTCGTCTGCGTGTCGCCGCCGGTCTGGAGATAGAAACGGGCTCCCAGCACGCCGGCGTCGATCGTTTCCTTCGCTTCCCATGCGGCACCCGACGCGGTGAACCGGGCCTTCGTGAGCGGCGTCCACTCGCCGTCGCCGTCGCGCACCCAGCCGTTGCCGAAGATCGCTCGGCGCGCTTCGTCGGCACTCTTGCCGTCACGGCGGAAGTCCTCGATGAACGAGTAGAGCCCCTGGAGCCGGTCACCGCCGGCGTGCGTGCGAAAGGTCACCAGGTGCTTCCAGGTCTTGGGGCCCGGCAGGTAGAAGAAGGCGGCGTAGGCCGTCTTCCCTTCTGCCACCGTGGCCTCGACCAGGAAGCGGCACGTCTGGCCGGTCTGCCAGTCGTAGTCGAAGAAGCTCTGCCCGCCGGTGCCCTCTCCGCCGAAGCGACGGGCGATCACGTCGTCGCCTTTGTAGAGCACCTCCACGCGGCGATCCTGGGCGACCGCCCGGGGATCGTCTCCCTTGGTCGGGTCCCATACGGAGAAGATCACGACCTTCTTTCGGTTGGCCAACTCCTGGATTCCGAAGTAGCCGTGGTTGAAGCCGCAAGCCATGAAGTAGCTGCCCGGTACCGACTTCTCGACGGTCAACTCGTTGTAGAACACGGTGGCTTCGGGCGCGGGGTAGAACAGATGGACCGAGCGGGCCGCACGCGGCGGTTGCACCGCCTCTTGTGCCGGCGACGGCAGTGTCAGGCCAAACAGGACAATGATCGTGCTGCGACCGATGATCGAGCGCATGGTGTTCCCTTCCGTTGATTGTTACAGCGTATACTGCGGGATCTTCATCAGCTCACCGTCTTTCAGCGCCGACTGGTGGGCCACGATGCCGGCAACCGTCATGCTCAGCGCCCACGCAATGTTGACCAGTGGCTGGCGGTCCTCGAGAATCGACATCACGAATTCGTTGCCGAGGTAGCCGTGCGAGCCGCCGTGTCCGCCGGGGGCGATGCCGGGCGGAAGCGGCGGTCTGGTCAGCTTCGGTAGCGTCTTCTGAAGTCCCTGGTAGTCCAGCCCGGTCATCGACCCCTGTTGCCCGCGGACCCGGCCGACCTCGCCGCCGTAGCCGGGCGTGTCCCAACTGACGCCCATCCGCGACATACCGCCCTCGCTGGTGCGAAACATCGCGATTTCGGTGCCGAAGCGATTCTTGTACCGATTGTTCTCCGGTTGCAGCTCCGAGCGGATACTCGGCATCCCCATGCACGAGACCTCGGTAAAGCCCCCGCCGGTCACACCCACGTAGTAGGCGTTCGAGTGCGTCGGATACCATTGAGGCGGAAGGCCGATCCGCCAACCTTTGTACGACGGGATCACCGCGCAGGCGTAGTGGAAGTACTCGCCTTCGCTGTAGACCAGCTTCCCGAATCCACCCGCCTCGTAGATCCGCCGCATGGCGTAGAGATCTTCGTGGTAGCACGACGTCTCGAACATCATGTACTTCCGGCCCGACTTCTTGACCGCTTCATACAGCCGGTCGGCCTCTTCCAGTCGCTCCCAGACGGCCGGCACGGCGCTGGCGACGTGCTTGCCGTGCTTGAGGACCTCGATGCAATGTCGGGCGTGGCTTGGCGCGTCGGTCGCACAGAAGATCGCCTCGATCGAGTCGTCCTTGACCATCTCTTCCAGCGAGGGATAGGTCTTCTCGCACCGGCACTGACGAGCCAGCTCCGCGCAGCGATCGGGGAACAGGTCGCTGACGGCGACGACCTCGACGTTCGGGTGGTCCTGCAAAGAGAACTGCGCACCAAACTTGCAGACGCCGTATCCGACGATCCCCATGCGGATCTTCCGATCGGAGACCGGCTCCCACGCGCCGGCCGTCTTCTGGTCGGGTTGCTGTTGCTCGAATCCCTGGATCTTCGGCTCGCCGGCCCCGGTCACCGACGCCGCTCCCAACGAGGCGGCGCTCAAGCCGGCGATCTTCAAGAAACAGCGTCTTGAGGTAGGTTCGTCCATAGCAGATTCTCCTTGAGTCTGTGCCGTAAGTGTTTTGGGAGATTCTCCCAGGCGGGGGAAAGCAAAGCGTCGGAGTTTCCCAAGCAGGCGGCTGGCAGACTGCTCGGTAATCCTGTACCATAGGCGCCAGTCGAACAGCATCCAATATATGAGGCAATCCCGGCGACTGCAAGCCAGCGGCTGGCAGCCGCTGACGACAAGCCGGTGAGGTGCCAACCCCGTTACGATCTGGCAGCAGGGAGAGCCATTATGCAGAGGCCAACCATTCCCGTGCTGGGCTGTATGGCCTGGCTGCTCTGCTTGTGCTTTTCAGTCACCGCCGCCGAGGTTTCCATCGACATCGGCGGCCGGCGTGAACTCTTCGTCGATGGACGGCTGATCGTGCAACTGCAGGGCGCCCGATTGAAGCTGCATCCGCCGCAGCCCCGCGAAATCGTGCTGAAGTTCGATCGGCCTTGGGAAGGCCTCTACAGCGGGTACGAGACGATCCTCCACACCGGCGACGTCTTTCGGCTCTACTACCGAGGGCTGCCGGTCGCCAGGCACACGCTCGACACTGAGGTCACCTGCGTAGCGGAAAGCCGCGACGGTGTTTCGTGGGCCAAACCCGAGTTGGGTCTGTTTGAGGTGCAGGGCACGAAAGAAAATAACGTTGTGCTCGCGCGGCATCGGGCCTGCCACAACTTCGCCCCGTTTCTCGACGCCAATCCCCACGCGCCGGCCGATCAGCAATACAAGGCGCTCGGCGGCAGCGGCGCCCCCGGCTTGATCGCCTTCGTCTCGCCCGATGGGATTCACTGGCAGGAACTCCAGAAGGAGCCCGTCATCACCCAAGGCGCGTTCGACTCGCAGAACAACGCGTTCTGGTCCCAGAGCGAGGGGCAGTACGTCTGTTACTTTCGTGTCTTCCGCGAAGGCATCCGCTGGATCGCCCGCTCGACTTCGAAGGACTTCGTCCAATGGACGGAGCCGGTCGATCTGGAACTGGACGGGAAGCCGCGGCAGCACCTCTACACGAACCAGATGGCCCCGTACCTCCGTGCACCGCACATCTACCTCGGACTGCCGACCCGCTTCATGCCGGGCCGCCGTGTGGTCACGGAGCAAGAGGCCCGCAAGATCGGCACTCCCACCGAGTGGGACTACGCCAACGACTGCACCGACGTGCTTCTCTGCTCGGCTCGCGGCGGCGCGGAACTGAAACGCACGTTTCTCGAGGCATTCGTCCGCCCGGGCCTTGATTTGCGGAACTGGACTTCGCGGGCAAACTACGCCGCCCGCGGCATCGTCGAGACGGCCGACGAGGAGCTCTCGCTCTACGTGAAGCACAACGCCGGCTACCCGACCGCCCACGTGCGACGCTACACCCTGCGACCCGATGGCTTTGTCTCCGTGAACGGCCCCTACAACGGCGGCGAGATGACCACCAGGCCATTGTTGTTCTCGGGAAGCCGGCTGAGCATCAACTACGCGACTTCCGCGGCCGGCAGCCTGCAAGTCGAATTGCAGACACCCAGTCGCCAGGCGATTGACGGCTTCACCCTGGCCGACTGCCCGGAAATCGTCGGCGACCGGATCGAGGGGACCGTTCGCTGGACGGGCGGCGAGAGCGTCGGACAGCTTGCCGGGAAACCCGTCCGTTTGCGGTTTGTGCTCCGCGACGCGGACCTGTACTCGATCCAGTTCCTGCCGTGAGGCGGCCGTCGGCTCCTACTCGATCGGCTCGCCGATCATCATCAGGTAGCCCACCCATAGGTTCGTGCCGTCGAATCGCTTTGGGTCGAAGCCTGGCTGGTCGCGGACGCGATCGACCACGGGGCCGCGGTCGGGCTGTTCCGCCAGGATCTCGACCGTGACCGTGTGGGGCCGGTCCTCCAGGCCTTCGGCGATTCGCAGCGAGGCCAGCCGGTGCCCGGTGCAGTACCAGTCGAACCGGGGCCGCGCGTCGCCTTTGCGACCGTCGACCGTGCAGACCACCTTGCCGCCGTCGGGACCGAGCAGGTCGTACAGTCCGACCATCGTGCCGCGAAAGCGGAATTGGAGCTTGTCGCCCGGCGTGGAGCCGAGCCAGATCTCCGGCAAACGGTTCTGAAAGCTCCGCCCGAGACCCTCGTCGGTCGGCAGCTTCCGCCAACTGCCGGTCAGCATTGCAGGTTTTAGAGCGACGAGTTTCGCCTGCTCCCAGTTGTCGGCCCGCATCGGTTCCTTCAGTGCATGGGGACCGGGTTTCGACTCGGGCCGCATCTTGCCGATCGCCTCGGAGATAACCGCGAGGAACACATCGTGACCAGCGTCGGTCGGGTGGCAGTCGTCGCGGGCGAAACAGATCTTGCCGGCGTTGGCCGGATCGTCGGGGTCGGCCGGAAAGACCAACTTGCCCGCCTTCTCCAACTGGGCCACGCGCAGGGCCATGCAGATCGACGGGATGCCGTAATGATCGGCGATCTGTTCGTGCACGGAGGCGCTCCGCGAGCAACGGCCGGCCAGATAATCCTCCATCTGACCGCGATGGACCGTGTAGACGAAGCACAGGTCGATGTTTGGATCGGCCCGCCATGTTTGCCGCACGATGCCTTCCATCGCACGGCGGATCTGCTCCGGGGCCGCGCCCCCATCGTTGACGGCGAACTCGACGAAGACCAGATGGGGCTGGTGCCGCAGGACGTCCTGATGATAGCGAAACACACCCAGATCGGAGCCGGTGCCGCCGATCGCCGCGTTGATCTCCTCGATCTCTGCGTCGGGATACTGTTGGCGGAACCAGGCCAGCGTCTTGGGCCGCCAGCCGTTCTGGGCGGTGATGCTCCCGCCGAGGTAGCCGATGCGGACCGGTTCGCCGCGCTCAAGTCGGGCCAGCACGTTGCCAAGACCGTCGCGGGCGTGGTGCATGGCGGCGGCGACGCGCGGGAATTCGTCGGCGGCAGTTGCCGCGGCGCAAAGCAACACGGCGGCTGCCAATCCGATCGTGGCGTGAAAGAGTCTCTTCATCAGGAGTGCCTCCGTGTCATGGAACAGGGTTCTTGCAGAATGGCGAGAAAGCGGCATTCTCGAGGTGCTAGAGCGGAAAACACCACCGAGCCGAGTGCCGCAGCCCGGTAGTCTAGCACACACGCCGGCGACGAGCAAATCGGACAACATTTCGGCCACATTGGCCGGCTGCCGGCGGCGAAGACCCGCGCCTGCTTGCAGAATCTCCCCGAGCGGCTACACTGCGCAAAGAGCAAGAAGGTGTCACCTTGTCCGACTTCCCTGGGGGAAGCGAGAAATGCAATCCGCCAATCACGCGCTCACGCGACGGGCAATGCTGACGGGTGGGGCAAAGGCTGCCGTGGCCGCCTCCCTCGTGCCCCGTTGCCGGCCAGCCATCGCGGAAGAAGAGCCGGCGTCCGGCAACCCGGACTACGTCATCTGGGACGTGCACGGACATTTGAGCTCACCCGGCGACACACCTGGCCAGAGAATCGCCAATCTGCTGAGATACGCCGACCGCATGGGGATTGAACGGCTGATCGTGTTTATGGGCTATCCCTGGGCCTACGATCCGTCGCCCGAGGAAGTCCGCCGCCAAAATGATCAGGTCCTCGAGGCGGTCGAGCATGCTCGCGGGCGGGCGTTCGGCTTCGTTTATCTCAACCCGAAGCACACCGAAGCGAGTCTCGCCGAACTCGATCGCTGTGTCCGCGACGGCCCGATGGTCGGCGTCAAGCTGTGGGTTGCGGCGCGCTGCCACGAGGAGTGTCTGGACCCGATCGTCCGGCGGGCCACGGAGCTGAAGGCCCCCGTGCTGCAACACACCTGGCACAAGATCACGGGGAACCTGCCCGGCGAGTCGACGGCCGCCGATCTGGCCATCCTGGCCGCGCGGCATCCCGCGGCCTCGTTCATTGCCGCCCACACGGCCGGCGATTGGCAGCGCGGCATCCGGGCGATCCGGGCGACCACGAACGTCACGGCGGAAATCTGCGGCAGCGACCCCGCGGCCGGCATGGTCGAAATGGCGGTGCGCGAGCTGGGCGCCGAACGCGTGATGTACGGCAGCGACTACGCCGGACGCAGCTTCGCCTCGCAACTGGCCAAGGTCCACGGCGCCGACGTTTCCAAAGACGCCAAGCGACTGATTTTCGCCGGCAACATCCAGAGGATGCTCGCACCGATCTTTGCCGCCAAGGGGATCAGACCATGATCGTCGACGTAAACGTCCATCTGTCGCGCTGGCCGTTCCGCAGACTCCCCTGCGACGAGCTGTCCAGGCTGGCCGAGAAGCTCCACGTCTGCGGCGTGACCGAGGCCTGGGCAGGAAGTTTCGACGGCGTGTTTCACAAGGACCTCGGCGGCGCGAACGCCCGGCTGGCAGACGATTGCCGCCGGTGCCGGCCGGGCCTGTTGCGCCCGTTCGGTTCGGTCAATCCCGCCTTTCCCGATTGGCGCGAGGACCTTCGCCGCTGCCACGAGGACCACCGCATGCCGGGGATTCGTCTTTGCCCGGCCTACCATGGCTATCGACTCGACAACCCGGCGTTCGCCGAGCTTCTTACCCTGGCCGAGCGCCGCGGGCTGATCGTGCAGCTCGCCGCGCGCCTCGAAGACCCTCGCGTGCAGCATCCCTTGATGCGCGTGCCCGACGTGGACGTCGGACCGCTGCCGGAACTGCTCGTCGCCCGTCCCCGTCTGCGTCTGGTGCTGCTCGGCGCGCTGCCGATCCTCCGCGGCGACGCGATCACGCGGCTGCTGCGTGCGGGCGAGGTCTACTTCGAGATCTCCATGCTCGAAGGCGTCGGCGGCGTCGCGAACCTGCTGGCACGCGTGCCGGTCGACCGGCTGTTGTTTGGGTCCCATTTCCCGCTGTTCGTGCTGGAATCGGCCCTGCTGAAGCTACAGGAATCCGAGTTGCCGCCGGCCCAGGTCAGGGCCATTACCCGGGAGAACGCCCGACGACTGCGCCGCGCACGGCCGGCCGCGGACTCGGGCATTCGTCATGCTGAAGCATGACCTACAAACTGCAAACTGGTGTTTATGCGTCAATCGCGCGGCGCCGATTCTCGGGGGATGCTCTCACGCGTCTTCTTCCCCTTCTTGTCCGCTTCACGCTGGATAGCGTCGAGAAGTCGCCCCACTACCTGCGGCTCGCATTTCGTGCCGTCGACGCAGATGTCGCGCAGGCAAGGAAGGCAACGTAATTGCATCAGTCCCTCCTCGCTAATGTCACACATGCCAAGGTCAAGTCTAAAGAGCTGCGTCATCTGCTGAAGATGGATCAGTCCCGCGTCTGTAACGTGAGTACCACGCAAGCTTAGTTGCTCAAACTCACGCAGGTCCTTCAGGTGTTTGAGGCCATTGTCAGAACATTCGTTTCTCTCAGGCACAGCCACTTCAATCCCTTTGACTTCGCCAGAAATGCAAGCCCTTCGTCGTCCACGTTGGTACGTGTCAAGTCGAGCCATCCGAGCAGCTTCAACCGGCTGACGTGGACAAGAGCATCAGACGTTACCCGAGTATCCGCAATATACAGACCCGTCAGATTCGGTGCCCACTGTAGATACTTCAAGCCCGAACCGTTGATCGGTGCACCCGGTATGTTCAGCTCGTCCAGATCGAATCCGGCTTCAGCCAAGTCTTCGATGCATACCAGGTCGCCATCCTGCATGGGCGCGCAATTGTGGAAAAAGGCGGCTACCTCCTTGCTGTCACCAATGAGCATTTCGACCTCGAATTTCCCGTAGAGCCTGTTCCGTTTAGCCAACGGTCCTCCAGATGACCGATACCAGTAGCCGAGCCAGCCGAGCGCCGCGCCGCCGAATCCGACAAAGAGGCAGAGAGTCCGCAGACTGTACTGGAATCGCAGAAGGCGCACGTTAGCTCCCCCGGGGCACTTGACTCACGGCCCGCCGCGGTCGACCGCCAGGCGATCCGCGTAGGGCGCGTCGAACTGCCGCCGATAGACGACCTGGTACTGCCCGCCGGTAAGATTGTAGAGGCTCGTCCACATCGTCCAGTCTTTGGCCGAAATCGACGCCATCACCCGCCGCAGTCGGTCGCAGTCGATTTCATCACCAAGCTTCACCAGGCGGTCGGAGGCACGCTGGTATCGGTCGCAGGCGGCGTCCCTCTCCGCTTCCGACTTCCCGCTCATGGTGTTGTTCGTGCAGACTTGCCAGCGGTCGTCGGCCGGGAGCGTGCGCATTTCGCCGTCGACGAACTCGACAATCAGGCTGCGGCCGCCGGCGTCGGCGACCATGAAATGACAGGCGATCTCCTCGAAGTGGACGTTGTACTCCCGCAGCAGCGCCACGGCCTCGTCCGCGTCCCGCGCGTAGTCGAGCATCAGCCGCATCGCCAGCGAGTCGTTGACGTTCGGCTTGCGGTCGTCGAAGCTCACCTCCGCTTTGCAGGCCATCTCCGAGACGGCCAGGCCGTGCTCGTTCATGCCGTCCATGACCAGGTAGGGGGCAAACAGCAGACGGACCTTCTCCAGCACCCCGAGGTCTTCCAGGTTGCGTTGATCGAGGCCCAGGTAGTGCAGATCGAGCACCGCCACGGATGAGTACCCGTCGCGGCCGTGAATCGTCAGGATCAGGCAGGAGTCGTGCGACCAGTCGAAGTTGCGGCCGAAGAGGACCTGGCCGCTTTCGGTGCGAAACGACACCGTAGAACAACGATGTGCAACGACGAGATCGGGGCGAGCCACGGCTTGCGGCTCGGTGGACTCCGCGACGTCGTTTGCCAGCGGCACAAGAAAACTCGGAAAGAACGTGCGAATCAGGCTCCCCTCGATATCCGTGACGTCGACCCCGTTCTCGCGAATCTCCCGGATGTTGTACGTGCCGTAGTAGTCCATGCAGTACATGTTCGTGTTCGGAATGCGCCGCAGCGACCACAGCGTCCTCACGTGGTCCTTGACCGCGATGCCAACGACCAGGGTAACCAGCAGCAAGGCGACGCAAAGGGCCAAGGCGACCCGCTTGAGAATCCTCCAGGCCCGGGAGCGTTTCTTGCCGCCCTTCTCGCCGCCCTCTTTGCCGGGCGAGGATTCCGGTGCTTCGCTCATCGGCTTGTGCCTCCGGTCTCGTTGCTGAACCCGACTACCGCTACTGCCCGGCGCCGACGGCGATCACGTCGATCGTCAGCGTGCGGTCGGGCTGCCCCACGGCGTGGACGGTGACCTTGGAGGCCGCAGGCGGGTGCTGCGGGTCGAAGGCTTCGCGACGCAAGATGTCGATCCCCCTGCTCCCGTCGTCGTCGGACACATAGTAGGTGGCCTTGGCCAGACGGAGCATGTCGCTGCCCGTCTTGGCCAGGATCGACTGCAACTGTTCGAACACATCGCGGGCCTGGGCCTCGCCGTCGCCCGCGGCGCGCGCCGACAGGCCGGAAATGAAAACTTGCCGCTGGGTGTGGACCAGCGCCACGCGGCTGAAGGCGGGCGAGGGTCTGACCTCGGGTGGGTTGTAATGTTCGAGGTTCTCGGCCGGCTGGCCCGCGGCGGGCAACTGCGCGACCAGCTCGATCTCGACCGGCACCGAGGCGATCCATTCCGCGAAGACCACCGGCGGAGTGAGTTGGCCCGGGAAGAGCTTCTTCACCTCGCGCAGGGCCTCGTCGGCCGACGAGGCCGGGGTGAGAAACACCTTTACCTGCACCACCTGGGCCGGCGAGAGCTTCAACTGTTCGAGTCTTCCAAGCAGGGTGGACAGCGACTGGGCAACGGCCGACATGGCCAGTCCGCCCTTTTCCGGCTGACCGGACAGGTAGGCCACGCCGCCGGGCGGCAGCACCGCGGCATCGGCGCAGTCTCTGTCGCCGGCCACGGCCTCGACACGCTGAAGGCCCAAGGTCTGCCTGGGCGCCGACCCCGGGTCAGCCGCGGCAGCCAGAGCGACCGCATCGACGGCCACCAGCGCCTGGCGATGTGGAAGGGGTGTCAGAACCACGGTCATCGCCGGGCGCACGGCCGGGTCGAGCCGCCCGGTCAATTGCTCACGCAGGCGGTCGGCCGCCTGGTGGGAGAGGGCGTAGACGTTCAGGCGAACCAGATGGGCCAGGCCCGATCCGGCAGCGTCCAATACGGCCTCCAGATTGTCCAGGGCCTGTTCGATCTGCTCGTCGGCCGAGCCTTCGCCCACGAGTTTCCCCTCACCGTCCAGCGGCAGAAGCTGGCGCGTATACACCAGCGGAAACCCCTGGACCACCACGGCCTGCGACATGCCTGCCGGGGCATCGAGAGCAACGTACTGGAGCGATGGCTCGTTCGTTTCCTGGACCGGCATGTCGTCGACGGCTGGGGCGTCCGCGGGGGCGCCATCGTCGGTCGCGGCCTTGGCGGCCGGGAAAACGGCCAGCACGAGGCAACAGCCGACCAGCCCAACCGATACGAGAGGTCGCCATATCATGCGTTTGCTCCTATTGATGTCTGCATTGTGAATGATCAAGGCCGACCAACGGGAGGTCGGACACGTCGGGCTCCCGTTGGTCGCCCTCGCGGATTGAGTGTGCAAGCGTCAATGAATCAGTCATCAACGAGATGGCTCGGAAAGCGGTCGAGGGTTCGGTTTACACTTGATCGGGCAACTCGTAGCCCTTGCGTCTGGGGATGTCGAGATAGCCGTTGGCCTCCTCGTCTCCGGGAAAGACCTCCTTTTCCGGGTCCCACTTCAGCGGGCGTCCCAGCCAGCGGGCGATATTGCCCAGATGGCACAAGGTGGCCACGCGATGCGCGTTTTCCACGTTCATGATCGGGTCTTTGCGCGAATGCACGCACCTGAAGAAATTGCCCATGTGGTGGTCGTTGCGGTAGACGCGGATCGCGCCGGCCGGGAGCGGGTCTTCGTCGAGGCCCACCGGATCGCACTCGTAACCCTCGCGAAAGACTGTGATCTTGCCCTTCTCGCCAAGGAAGGTCGCTCCGCCGCCCAGCCGGCTGTCGGTCCCGCTGAGTGTCAGCACGACGCCGTTGGCATACTTGCAGTTGATGATCGGTCTGCTGGCGATGTTATCGCCGCGATCGCGATTCTCCGGGTTGTCGTAGACCACCTCCTGGAGCTTCTCGGCGGGGTCGACCCAAACCTCGACCGGACCGCTCTTGTCCATCCCCAGCGCCCATTGGACCATGCTCAGTCCGTGACATCCCCAGTTGGCCAGCTCGCCGCCCGAATAGGGTCGGAACGACATCCACCCCGGCCCGACCGCATGTTTTTCCGCCGGCTGGGCCGGGTACTTCTCGCGGACATAGGGAATCCGCGACAGATAGAGGTCGGTATGGTAGGGCACCAGTTCGTTCGGCCCGCACCACCGGTCCCAGTCCAGCCACTCGGGAATCGGCTGGGCGGGAAAGTTGCACTCATAAGGGCTGGGATAGTTGTAGCCGATGACCGTGTGCACCTTGCCGATCCGCCCGTTGAGGATCAACTCCACGGCCTTGCGCGTCAGCGGGTGAGATCGCTGCTGCTCGCCGGTCTGGAACACGCGCTTGTATTTGCGGACCGCGTCGGCCATGACGCGACCCTCGCGGATCGTGTGCGAGAGCGGCTGTTCGCCGTAGATGTCCTTACCCGCCTGGCACGCGTGGATGCAGGGCAGGTAGTGCCAGTGCTCGGGGGTAGCGTAGATCACGACGTCCACGTCCTTGCGTTCCAGGAGTTTGCGGTAGTCCTGGAACGCCGGGCACTCGTACTTGGCCGCCCATTGGCCGGCCCGTTTCTTGTTGAAATCGGCGACGGCCACAATGCGGGCATACTTGGGCATCTTCCCCTGCCCGCCCTTTCCGATGGCCAGTTGTCCGTTGCGCCGCCCACAGCCGATGATCCCCACGCCGACCTGGTCGTTGGGGCCGGCAGCCGGTTCGTCGTCCGAGGAGGGCTCGGGAACCCGTGGCGGAGGCCCGGCCGAGCCCGGTATCGGCTCCTTCCGACAGGAAACAAACAGAGGCAAACTGATCCCCGCACCCAGCGCCTGTCGTAGCAGTCGGCGCCGCGAGACCCTTCGGGCAACTGTCATTCGCGTATCCTCCTTTCGTGATGTTCCCTTCGGCGAGCCCTTCCGCCTGTGTCCATCGAAGGCCGTAGCCCCAGGTTTTGGCCAGACGGACACACAATCACGTCACCAGCGCGGCGCTGTGAGCGTGGATCTTGCGGATCGCTTCGAGGATGTGATCCATGTCGCTGCGGTCGGCCAGGAGCAGAGTCTGGAACACGGCGACGGTCGTCGCGCAGACTTGCTTATTGCCTTTGAGCTCTTCGAGGCTGTCGCGATAGGCCTTGAGCCGCTCGGCGGAGAACAGGCGCTGGAAGCCGCGCGAGGCGATCGCCTCGTCGAGCAGGCCGTCGTAATACTGCTCGTGATAACCGCCGCCGCAGGGGACGCCTTCGGCGCGGAGGGCCGCCATGAACTTTCCGCGCGAGAGGCCGTGGAACTGGTTGGCGTCGTACCGGAACGCGAACAGGTGCCAAACCGCCCGGCTGTTCTCCGGCAAACGCACCGGCTCAACGCCCGGGATCTCCCTCAAACCGGCCGTCAGATAGTCGGCGTTTTCTTGCCGCCGCTTGGTATCCGTGACCAGCTTGTCGATCTCTTGGTGGAGCAAGGCGGCCGCGTAGTGCATCATGCGGAAGTTGGTGCCGCGGCTGAACGAGCCGCTCCCCTTGAAGGTGCCGTGGGCGCGGCCGCAGTTGTGGTACGACCAGCAACGGTCCAGGAGTTCCTGGTTGTTGCCGGTGATGGCGCCGCCGTCGCCGACGGGGATGTGTTTGGAGTTCTGGAAGCTGAAGCAGCCCAGGTCGCCCAGCGTGCCGCACTTCTGGCCCTGGTACTCGCCCAGCCACGCCTGGCAGGCGTCCTCAACGACGGCGAGGTCGTGCTTCTTGGCGATCGCGTTGATCGGGTCCATGTCGCACGGCATGCCGTAAATGTGCACCGGCAAGATGGCGCGGGTGCGGTCGGTGATGCGGCTTTCGATGGAAGCCGGGTCCATGGTCAGCGTGGCCGGGTCCGTGTCGGCGAACACCGGCAGGGTCCGGTGCATCAGGCAAACGTTGTACGTGGCGATGAACGTGTAGGGCGAGGTGATCACCTCATCGCCGGCGTCGACGCCCGTCACGTGCAGGGCGGTGAGCAGCGCGGTGGTGCCGCTGGCCGTGGAAACGCAACCCTTGGCGCCGAGCAGTTTCGCGTAGGCTTCCTCGAACTCCGCGGCGCGCCCGCCGCTGCCGGAAGAGCACCACCGCCCACTACGGAGGACATCGACGATTTCGGGCTCCCACGACTCGTCCCATTGGGGCCACTTGGGCCAGCCGCCCTTGTGCACCGGCGTGCCTCCGAGCAGAGCCGGTTTGTTGGCCTCGGCGGCGAAGACCGTCGGCGCTCGGCCGGCACCCAGCCAGGTCAGTGCGGCAGAACCAGCCGCTGCGTTGCGGACAAATGCACGTCGTGTCAAATCGTTTTTCATGGCGTTGGTTCCTCTCGGATTGTCGGGTGATACTCCCTGCTATTGACCTTTGCACAGTCAATGCGCGAGGGCGACCAACGGGAACCCGTCTTGTCCGGCCTCCCGTTGGTCGGCCTGGATCATTCACAATGCAAACATCAATAAGGGTTCACCAAGTTATCCGTGTTGTCGCAGCCACCGTCACGCAACGGCGGTGCGGCGAGAATCTACTGTGTCTGGCGAAACGCCTACGCTGCGCCCATGGCCAAATAGACCTTACGGATGGCCCGGACGATGTCTGCGACGTCGTCATTGGTGAAGTTGGGGTCCATGATCACGCCACCCAGGCGTCCCTGGATGTCGATCGTCTTCGGGCAGCACTCGCGCCCGTAGCGGATGGCCCTGCCCTGAGGAGTGTTGAAGGAAGGCCAATCGGGGTGGACGGTGACCTTGTTCTCAACCCGCTCGTCGATCGGCAGAATCACCGAGCCGCCCGGCGACGAGGCCGAGATCCCCTCAGCCCGCAACGCACGCAGGAACCGGTCGCGTCGTTGGCGGGTGCCGTGGTCGAGGAAGACGGTTACGCCCAAATCCCCCTCGAGGTCCGGCGTTTTCCGCATTCTCAGCCCCGGCAGGCCGGCAATGCCGTCGCGGACCTTCCGGGCGTTGCTCCGAACGGCCTTGCAGATGGTTTCGAGGTCCTGCTCCTGTGCTTTGAGGATTGCGCCGGTGAATTCGTTCATGCGGAAGTTGGACGCCGCGAACCCCGGGAGTTGCCCGCCGCCAAGGCCTTCCCTGTAGGGAGAGCGGAGGGCGCCGACGTCGTGGGCGCGCACGGCTCGCTCGAAGAGCATCGGGTCGTTGGTGACCACGGCGCCGCCCTCACCCGCCGTGATGGTCTTGCTCTGCTGGAAGCTGCTGATGCCGATATCGCCCATCGAGCCCAGGTACTTCCCCTCATAACGCCCTCCCACGCATTGGGAGAAGTCCTCCAAGACACGGAGCTTGTGCTTCCGCGCGATTTCGAGGATCGGGCCCATGTCGGCCGGGCATCCCTGAAGGCTGACGGCGATGATCGCCTTGGTGCGGGGCGTGATTCTCGCCTCGATATCCTCAGGATCGATATTGAGCGAGCTGTCGATCTCGGCGAAGACTGGCAGCGCTCCCGCCAGGACGACCGTATCGTAATCGGCGTACCAGGTCCAAGCGGGGAGAATGACCTCGTCACCGGGCCCGATTTCCAGCGCTGCCAAGGCGGCGGACAGGGCCGTCGTTCCCGAGGTCACTCCGAGGGCGTACTTCACACCGATGTGGGCCGCGTACGCCTCCTCGAACTGGAGGACCTTGGAGCCGCCCTTCCACCAGCGGAAAGGCTTTCTCGACTCAATAACCTCGAGGATTTCGCGCTTCTCGACCTCGTCGTAGAACTGGGGCCCGTAGGGGCTCGAGCTCAGCAGGGTCTTTCGTACGGGAGTCCCCCCGTCGATGGCAAGCTTCTGCTGGCCCTCGGCGGCAAAGCCCCGGCGAGCCTCGCTGGAACCCACCAGCACCGAAGCGGCGCCCGCGACGCCAACGGTTGCCAGGAACTCACGACGGCTCTTAATCGGCTCATTCATCGCACGGTCCTCTCAAATTGACGAAGAGATGGCGCGGCTTCGTTGAGTCCTGCTTTGTCAATGGCCGGAGTGACGGCAGTAGCTTGTCTGCCGCTGCCTCAGTGCAGAGGCGGACAAACCACCCATGGCACCCACCGATTCATTGGCTGCACAGGACTCGATAACAAGCGGCCGAATCAGCGATGTTCTCTCACCTGGAAACGCTAGTATAGACCTGGGGCACGCCCGTGGTCAATACGGAGCCGGCCCCTGTGGTTTACGCCGCGTAGTGGCGGGCTACCTTCTGGATGGCCGCCGCCACGTCAAGAATGTAGTCCTCCGTCATGTACTCGTAGATCGGTACGCGGATACCTTCGGTCAGCATGGACTCCGCGTTGGGACACTTGTGTTTAGTGAAATCCATGGTGGTAAGGCCCATTTCCTTGACGGGCCAGCGGCCGGCGAAGAAGCCGTGGTTCTGGAAGACGGGTTCGCCATAGAGCGGCACGCCGATGTATCCTCCCCGCACACCCGCGCCTTCGGCCAGAAGCGCCTTGACGAACTCCGAGCGTCCGCAGCGAAAGGCCTCAGGACGCAGGCGGAAGAAGTAGAACCAATAGACAGCGCGGTCCTCCGGGTGCACCTCGTGCGGGATGATGCCGGGAGCGTCCGCGATGTTCTCCGTCAGCAGGGTGCCCAGGCGGTTGCGTTTCGTGACGATCTCCTCCAGGCGCGTGAGTTGGGCGGCTGCCACGGCGGCCTGCGGCTCGCTCATGCGGTAGTTGGTGGCGAACGCGTCGAACCCGCCCCACTTGCGCCGGTTGCCACCCTTGTCGCCGAACTTCTGCAACAGGGGTCCGAAACGCTCGTCGTTGGAGCCGACCAAGCCGCCGTCGCCGCAGGTCACGTGCTTCGAGTTTTGGAGCGAGAAACACGCGATGTCTCCCACGGTGCCGATCGGCCGGCCGCGGGTCTTCGCCCCCCACGCCTGGCAGCAGTCTTCGATCAGAACCAGCTTGTGGCGGTCAGCCAAGGTCTTCAGCACGTCCAGATCGCAGGGGTTGCCCGTCAAATGGACCGCGATGATCGCCTTGGTCTTCGGCGTAATCCGTCGCGCGACGTCGGCCGGGTCGAGATTGTGTGTGCCCTTGCCCAAGTCGGCAAATACGGGCACGGCCTGCTGGTACAGGACCCCGATCACGGTCCCGATATCCGTGACGGGCGAGGTGATCACCTCATCGCCCAGTCCGATGCCGGCCGCGGCCACGGCAGTGTGAATCGCGGCGGTGCCTGAGGAGCAGGTCTGCACGTACTCGACCGGGCAGACCTCCCGAAACCGTTCTATGAGCAGTTCGGTCTGCGGTCCCTGCCAGTAAAAGAGCGAGTTCTGCTGGAGCATCGCCTCGAGCTGCTTGCGTTCCACTTCCCCCCAGCGACGTTGCGAAGCAGGCACCCTCTTGACGGCCTTTTCACCGCCGTGCACAGCAAGCTGAGAACCTTGGCTGGAACCGGTCTTTTCAGCGGCTCTCGCCGCCGCACCCGCCAACAGCAGACTGGAGGCACCGGCGACAAACTGGCGTCGCGAGACGGAGTCCTCCTGATTCATGGTCAGATCCTCCTATCCAGTGTTTCGATGCACGCGTGTCCTATCCCCTTTCTGATAGGCCCATGCGCCGTTTCCTCAGAAAATGCAGCCTATCGAATCGTCGTCTGTTGTTGTACCAGATCTGAAGTCTTGCGACCTCAGCTACCATTCGGCTGAGATGTTACTCGTCTCGGGGCCGCCGACTCGCGGCGAGCCGGGCCGCGGGCGCTTGCCGGCGGATCTATCTCGGGAACCTGGAGTTCCCGGCGGAGTCGGCCGAGTTCCTGTTCGAGCTCGTTTTGGACTTCCACATGCCGCGGGTCGCCGTAGATGCTGTGCATCTGCTTCGGGTCGGACTCCACGTCGTACATCTCCCACTCGTCGATCGGGTTCGGGTCCCAGGGATTCGGATAGAAATGGACCAGCCGGTACCGGTCGGTGGCGACTCCATAATGGCGACGGACGCTGTGCACGGCGGGATACTCGTAGTACTGGTAGTAGAACGCTTTCCGCCAGTCGGCCGGGGTGCGGCCTCGCAGCAGCGGCACGAAGCTGCGGCCCTGCATATCGTCGGGCACGTCGGCGCCGGCGATGTCCAGGAACGTCTCGGCGAAGTCGAGATTCGAAACGATGTCCCGGTTGGTGCTTCCCGGCTTGACCACGCCCGGCCAGCGGACCAGCAACGGCGTTCGCAGCGACTCTTCGTAGATCCACCGCTTGTCGAACCAGCCGTGCTCGCCAAGGTAGAAGCCCTGGTCCGAGCTGTACACGACCACGGTACTGTCGGCCAGGCCACTGTCGTCGAGATACCGGAGGATGCGTCCCACGTTGTCGTCGACCGCGGCGATGCACCGCAGGTAGTCCTTCATATACCGCTGGTACTTCCAGCGGACCAGGTCCCGGCCCTGGAGATTCGCCTTGCGAAACGCCTCGTTCTTCGGGTCGTAGGCCTTGTTCCAAGCCTCCAACTGGTCGGGCGTGAGGTTCCGCGGGGCCACCAGTTTCAGGTCCGAATCGTTCATCGTCCTGACAATCGTCATGTCCTGGGTCTTGGCCGGCGTGCCGCGGCCGGAATAATCGTCGAAGAGCGTGTCGGGCTCGGGAATCGTCACGTCGTCGTACAGGTTCAGGTAACCCGGGCCGGGCTGCCAGTTGCGGTGCGGTGCTTTGTGCTGGCACATCAACAAGAACGGTTTCGACGCGTCACGCTTGTCTTTGAGCCAGCTCAGCGCCAGATCGGTGATGATCTCGGTCGTGTAGCCCGTGTGTTGGACGCGCTGTCCGCCGCGCAACATCGGTGGATTGTAGTAAGGGCCTTGGCCGATGAGCACCTCGCTGTAGTCGTAACCCTGCGGCGTCATGTGCTGACCCAAGTGCCATTTGCCGATGACGGCCGTCTGGTAGCCGGCCTTCTGCAGCAACTTGGGAAAGGTCTGTTGCGTACCGTCGAAACGATTCCCATTACAGCAGAACCCGTTCAAGTGGCTGTACTTGCCGGTCTGGATAACCGCCCGGCACGGCCCGCAGATGGAATTGGTCACGAAACAGTTGTCGAACCGGATTCCTTCCTGCGCAAGGCGGTCGATGTTCGGCGTCTCGTTGAGCTTCAGGCCGTAGGCGCTGACCGACCGGTAGGCACTGATCGCCTGATAGGCGTGATCGTCGCAGAAAATCATGAGGATGTTAGGCCGCCGCGCCGCGCCCTTCTCGGCGGCGCGGGCCGGGGCCGTCAGCAGGCTGCCGAATATGGCGATCATCGCGACAGCCGCCGCGGCCCAAGCGACGAGTCGAGGCGGGCGGGCGAGCACGGTCGTCACAAGCCGCGTTTTGGGGCCAGAAGTTCCCATCTTGCTCTCCTTTCCCAGCAGAGGCAGTTGAGTGAAGTTGTTGTCGATATTTGCAGTGCCCATGATCAAGGCCGACCAACAGGAGGTAGGAAACACCGGGCTCCCGTTGGTCGCCCTCGCGTATTGACTGCGCAGAGGTCAACAGAGCTCGTCAATCGCCGGATATCTCCACCAGAGTGAAATCTGTGATTGTGTTCAGAACGGCATAGCCGACGTACGAGATCTCTTTGGGGCAACGGTCCAACGTGGCGGTCACCGTTACCCCGCCGGCCTTCATGGTGACCTGGCCGGTGGCCAACTCGACGGTCACGTCCGCTTCGTAGACCTTCGCCTCGTCCAGCTTGACGTCCTCCTCCACCGTCTTACCTTCGTCAAACGGGCCCTCGACAATGACAGCCTTCTGCATCTTGAATCGCAGGCCGCATTTCACCAGGCCGGCTTCGTCCGCCGTGTCGCCGAAGACCAGGAAACCGTTCTTCAATTGCCCGCCAGGCGCGCATTGCAGCCGGCCCTTCAAGTGGACCTTCCCTCGCAGCGGTGTCGGCAGCTTCTTCACCGCCATGGCCGATCGCTTGCCACCGGCGCCCACGCGATAGCCCAATTGGGAACCCGTGACTTGCGCCCGCACGACTTTGGCGAAATCTCCCTTAAGCGACGGGCCCGATTCGAGCTTGGGCTCGGGGGGGGGCGGCTTGACGCCGACGTCGAGGGCCTCCAGCTTGACTTCCTCGGCTTCAGGCAGCGGGGTCCCTTCGCCGCCCAGGCAGAGCACCGCGCCGTCGACGGTCGTCAGGTACAGCCTGCCGCCGGCCGCGGCCATGCCGTCGAAGGTCGGCGTGGCGCCGAGTTCCCAGGCCCTCAACACGTTGCCGTCGGCGGCCGAGACGACCAACATCTGCCCACCCAGGCGGCCTTGTAGCGCGGCGGCCTGGGCCTCGAGTCTGGCCCGGATCGCCGGATCGATTGGATTTCGGAAGGCTTCCTCTTCGTTGACGACGTCGGGCGGACCGGCCACGAAAAGCGTCTCGTCGGCCAGGACCATGGCCCGCGCCTGGATCGGTGGATAGGCGTTGGCCCACCTGAAGGCGGCGACGCTCTGGTCCGTCAGGGAGAACTTCTTCCGGGTTGCCCAATCGGACGACGAGGCACTCTTCTGGGGTGAAGCGGCGTTGATTCGGCCGGTGGCGGCCTGGACCCGCCTGATCGACTCGTCGCTTACCTCGCGATCGGCACGGTAGAGATAGTACTCCTGCACGGAGGCGTTGCACAAGTATTCTGGCTTGCGGTCGAAGCCGTAGACGCAGGTATCGTCAAAGACCATCAGGCGGCCGGATGGTGCAAAGTGTCCCGGGCGGAGCCACCCACCGTAGTTGCTGTCCACAGCCTTGCCGTAGATCCAGTAGGAGCGGAAAAACCAGGAATCGTCGAGAAAACCCGAGCGGGAGAACAGGTGGTCGTCGACTTCCGTCAACTCGTCGTCTTCTGCGCCGGCGTTGCCGCGGCGGCGCAGCAGCAGGCTGAGCTTCACCGGCGCGACGTTGCGACGGACCCCCTGCAAGTCGAACGCCTGGGACCGCATATACACCGACCGGCCGTCGCACGAGAGGATGTCGGGCAGGGCCACGGGCATGTCCTGTCCCAGCATCTTGCTCTGCAGGTTCTCGCCGGTCTCGGGGTCGCGCTCGTCGAGCACGGTTTCCGACAGCTTGCGGCCGGTCTTCGGGTCAAGCCGCACCAGCCGCATGCCCCCGTCGAGGAACGCCGATCGGCCGGCCACGCAGTAGACGACGTCGTCGTGCACGAGCACGCTGCCGGAGACCGGCCAGGCCGATTCGAGCTGCTCGTAGGCGATCACCCGCCGGTCGTCGGGGACGGCGCGGAAACGCCAAACGAGTCCCCCGTCCTCGGCGCGAAGGCAATACACCCAACCGTCCGCCGAGCCGAACAAGACGCGGCCCCGGTGGATCGTGGGAGGCGAATCGACGCGACCGCCGACCGTGTAGCTCCAGGCCGGCTTCCCCGAGTCCGCATCCAGGACATGCACGGTGTGTGCGTCGACGGCGGCCACGAAGACCTTGCCGCCGGCCACGACGACGCTGCTGAGCTTCCCGTCCAGATCGGCCTGCCACACGCGTTTCAGATCGGTGGGCACCGAACTCTTCACGGATCCGCTCCGCAGGGCGTCGTGGCGGTAGGTGGGCCACTGGTCGACGCCCGTGGAAGCCGGCTCTCCCAACGGCACGCCGTAGAGAGGGCCCCGCTGCAATCGGGCGTCGTCGGAAACCTCCTGCGGCATCGGCCCGCCGTTTGGCTGCGGCGCCAGCGCACTGAACCCGAAGAGCTTCGATTCGAGGAAACAGCCGCAGGAATTCGGCGGGGCGTAGATCAGACCGTTGCAGGGCATGAATCCGTAAAGGCAACCGCCACGGACCCAGTGGTTGATGTCCCAGTGCTCCGCCTTCAAGTCGATGAACTCCGTGCCGGTGCGGGAGGCGATGAAGTACTTGTCCGTGGCGCGGCTGCGATAACAGCGATGATGGAACCAGGGCGGATTCACGTCGGGCGGAAACTCGCTCTTCACCTCGCCCGTCTGCACGTCGCGGCCCGTGAAGACGCCCGAGTCCGCGCCGTTGGCCACGGCGCCCGACCACACCAGCCCGTCGATGACCAGCATATCGTCGGGAGACATGTGCCCGCCGCGATGATGCGGGGCGGCCCACAACGTCTCGCCGTCGACCGCCGAAAACGCGTGCATCGATCGATTCTCGACCGATAGCAGGACGACGCCCTGCTGGACAACGAGCGTCGGACCGTAGCCGGTGGGAAACGGCGACTTTCGCGGCACCGGCTCGGACCCCCAGAGCTCGTCGCCGTCGGTGCGATCGAGACAGACGACCCTCTCGCCGTCGTAGAAGAACACCCGCTCGCCGTCGACGGCCAGGGTCAGCGGGGCCACACGACGCTCCTTGTCCCACAGCACCGTGCCCGTATCGGCCTGGACGGCCATCACGTGGCGAGTTGCCTGGTCCCAGGCCCACTCGCTGTTGGCGCGCCGGGTGTTGTCCCAGACGTAGGTCGACGCCGGACGATATTCCTTCCACTTGTTGGGCGATTCGGCGACCAAAAGAAACAGCACGCCGTCGGAGACGAGCACCTCGTCCGTGTGCTCCGTGGCGGCATAGGTCCGGATCGTCGCGCCGGTGGCGGCGTCCAGCGCGCTGAGCGGGGCGTCGATGCCCAGCGTGGCGTAGACGCGATCGCCCACGGCCACCAGGCGGCGAGGAAGCTGGTTGGGACCGCTCTTCAGCGGCCAGAGGTGCGTGTTCCATTCAGCGATCGGCCGCTTCCAGAGGATCGTTCCGTTGAAGGCGTCCCGAGCGATCAACATCCAGTGGGCCGGCAACAGGATCGCCTCTCGGGGCCCTTCGTCCATAATGTAGAAGATCCGGCCATGGGCCGAAACCAGGGCGCTGAGGCTGGCCATGTGGTCGTGGTGCCGCGACCAGTCGGGACCGCAGGTCCATTGCAGCCGGCGCGGTGGGCCGACCACCGTGTCGCGGGCTACCGCGTTATTGCTGGGGTCGTGCAGATAGTGCGTCCATTCGTCGATCTCGGCCGGACGGGGCTTGACGCTTCTGGTCCACTTCCCGTCGCGTTTCAAGTAAGCCACGCCATCGGGCACAAGCACGCGTAGGACCTCGTCCATGGCCACGCCGCCAAGATCTTCGGCGACGACCAGATTCACGAGGTTGTCGGCGTAAGGCAGCCGGGTGCCGCTATGCTGCTCGACCGACACCGGGCCGTAGAGTCCTCTCGCCTGCAAATTGCGGCGGGCCTGATCGACGTTGGCCTGCTGGGCGTCCAGGCCGTGGACCAGGTAGCTATCGCTCGCGTGCAACGCGGCTGTCAAGCTGCCGTCGCCGCAGCCGAGATGAACGATCAGCCCGCCCTGGACGCCGCTGGCCGCGAGAATCTGGCGTGCCTGTTCCGGATCGGCGGCCAGTCCTCTCGGGCCGAAGGCCAAGACTTGACCAAGCACTCCGAGAGCACAGAGACAGATTATCCACGTCGTTTTCCTGCCGCGTATTCGAAAATGTTCTCCGATCGCCCCGCCTGCGGAGAGTGGCACCGGGGGCGAGGCGTTTTGGGATAGACGCTTCGTCACAGTGTTTTCTCCCCGTATCATCGTGTGCCCTTTCTTCCATCCCTCCTTGCGGAGAAGGCCGGCTCCCATGATACTCCCCAAGACTACTGTGCGAAAGACCGCAGCGAAGCCGCGCCCCCGCGGAGTCGCTGGCCGCGGCTGAAAGCAAGGCCCCGCTTCCTACCCGCCCCCGCAAAAGCGGGGGCATTCGATTGTGCTGCGTACGGAGGCTACGACCGAGAAGGCATCAGGGGGGGAAGGCCGGTCTCGCGTCATCCGCTTTCAGCGGCTTGCCCATGGCGTCGAGTTCCGTGTGGAGCATGTTCAGCAGGGTTTGCAGGAAGGCCACGACCATCGGGCCGACGAAGATCCCGATCGGTCCCAGGGCCTGGACGCCGCCCAACACGCTCAACAGGGCCAGCAACGGATGGAGGTTCGAGCGGCCGTGGAGCACCAGCGGCTTGATCACGTTGTCGGCCAGGGAGACGACCCCGCCGCAGTAGATGGCCAGGAAAACGGCGGCAACCGTCGATCCGTCGGGGCTGAAATAGAGCCAAAGGCACGCCGGGACCCAGACAATTGTGGTTCCCACAAAGGGCACCATGGCGAAGAGCATGGCCAGGGCCGTCAGCAAATAGACGTAGCCCACGCCGGCCACCGCGAAACCGATTCCCGCCAGCACCCCCTGGACAAACGCCGAAAGCACCGTCGCCACCACGACCGCCCGCGTCATCGTGTCGAATTGCTCGATGAGCTGTTCCTCGTATTTGTCGTCCAAGGGCGAAAGCCGCATGATGGTGCGGACCATGCCGGGCCCGTCGGCCAGAAAGTAGTACAAGGAGATGATCATCACGCCCAGCCCGATCAGCGTGCGGCCCAGGTATTGTGTGGTGCTCAGGGCCAAAGGAGCCAGCCACTGTTGCGTCTTCTCGATGATCAGCTTCCGAACGTCTTGCTCATCCAAGTGAACGCCGAGTCGCCCGGCTGCGTCGACGCTGGCCTTGGCCAACCCGGCCGGGTTGAACTGGGAGAAGTCCTGACCGTTGTAGATTCCGAAGCCCTGGACGGTGGCGGGCACGAGAATCAGCAGAACCGGGATCAGCAGGATCAAGAGGATTGCCGCCGTGGTCAAGCCCGCGGCCAGGCGAATGCGGCCCTTGCACTTGGCAACGACCCACCGGTGCAGCGGCCCGAACATGATCACCAACAGCACGGCCAGAAACATCGGCAGCAGAAAGGAGGCCATGACCTGAAAGAACAACGCGGCCATGACCAGCAGGATCGCCACCAGCACAACAAACGACACGATGCGGGACACGGCGGATTCTCCAGGGGAGGGATGTACTTTTCCACCGACATTGTAGCCGATCCGCTGCCACCTTGCCGAGTGGGGTGGCGGCAGTCACAATGAGACTGCGACGGTGGAACTGACCTGACAGCAGCCCAATTGCTCACACCCGCGGAAACAGCCGATGAGCCCCGACCGATCTCGCCGCAAGAAATGGCTGATGGCCATGGTCAAGCTGCTGATAGTGGCTGCGGTGCTCCTTGCCGTGCGCCACACGATCACCAAGGCCTTGGCCGATCTGGGCCAGTACCCCTGGAATTTCGATCCCGTCTGGCTCCTGCTGGCCGGCCTGCTGTATCTGCTGGGACTGCTGCCAGCGGGGCTCTTCTGGCACCGTGTCTTGCACGTGCTGGGGCAGGACGCGCGGCTTGGCGAGACGCTGCGGGCGTACTACATCGGCCACCTCGGGAAATACGTGCCCGGCAAGGCCATGGTCGTCGTGATCCGCGCCGGCCTGATCCGCAGCCAGCGGGTCAACACGGCCGTGGCGGCCATCAGCGTGTTCTTCGAGACGCTCACGATGATGGCCGCGGGGGCATTCATCGCCGCAGCCATCCTGGCCGCCTGGTTTCGCGACCAGACGTTGTTGTTCTGGGTGGCCATCGGGCTGATGGTCGCGGCCGGCATGCCGACGCTTCCGCCGATCTTCAAACGCCTGGTCCGACTGGCCGGCGTGGGGAAATCGGACCCGGCGACGGAGGCAAATCTGGAGAAGCTCGATTGGCGAACGCTGGTGATCGGATGGATCAGCATGGCTCTGCTCTGGGTGCTGTTGGGGTGGAGCCTTTGGGCTGTGCTCAAGGCAATGGGGATCTCCGACATCCACCCGATCCGGCAGCTTCATCTCTACACGGCCGGTGTCTCCCTCGCAATGGTGGCCGGCTTCCTTTCGTTGGTGCCTGGCGGGGCCGTTGTGCGTGAGGCGATCCTCGCCCAGCTCATGGTGCCGCACATGGGCGAAGTCGTCGCCCTGGTGAGCGCCGTGCTGCTGAGGCTGGTTTGGCTGCTCTCGGAGCTGGCCGCCTCGAGCGTCCTCTGGATGTGGCGCCCGGGAGGCCTCCAACAGCGCGACCGATCCTGACCGGCTACTTCCGGCGGCTACCTCCGGTGACCCTTTCCGCCTGGCCCGTTGAAACTGCTGGGCGGTTGTTGCGGTCAAGCAGAACAGGTAAAGTAGATGATATATGCCACATGGGAGGATAGCGCGGATTTTGGCGTCGAATGAAAAGGGGCAGTATGCCTTTCCGTGGGCTTACACCCCTCCGGAATTTGTGATTCCAAAACGCGACGCTCCCGTAGCGAAATGCGTCAGGAAGCCAACACGGCGAATCCAGTGGTCGGCTGATCCGGCTTGATGCGCAATCCGCAAGCTCTTTGAATACAACGCCTTACGTCCGCGCGGAAGCGCTCGGCCGACGTGTTGGCACCCGAAGTGCTCTTTCTAGCGGGCGTATCCCGTCCGTCCAAGGGTTGATTCTCCTGTATTCCGTGCCTTTTCGAGGATTCCGCCTTGTCGAAAACCAGCAGCAATCCCGCTCGTCGCAAAATCACTCCACGCAAGACGGTCCGTCGCCGAGCGGCTTCCCGGGTTGTCCGGGCCAAGTCGAGCCCTTCGGGCGAGTTGGCCGCCGTTAAGCAGAGCAGACGGGAAGACAGCGTCCTGGAAGAAGCCACCGAGGAACAGGAAGCCCTCGGCGAATACGATGCGGAGCGGACCGGTAGCGACGACCAGATCGAAGACCCGGTGCGGATCTATCTGATGCAAATGGGTGAGATCCCCTTGTTGACACGTCAGGAGGAACTCGCTTCGGCCAGACGGATTGAATGCAGCCGCCGGCGATTCCGCCACGCCATGTTGGCGACCGACTATGTGTTGCACGCGGCCGTACGCTTGTTGGAGAGCATCCGCGACGGCAAACTGCGTTTGGACCGGACGATCGAGGTCTCGGTAATCAACGTCAGCGAGAAGCGCCGCCTGATGAAGGTGCTGGCTCCGAACTTGCGCACACTGCGACATCTCCTGGAGCAGAACCGCCAAGACTTCGCCGTGGCCGTCAGCAGCGTGCATGCCAAGAAGCAGCGTCACGAAGCCTGGTGTCGCCTGGTGATGCGGCGTAGCAAGGCCGTTCGCCTGATCGAGGAATTGGGATTACGCACGCAGCGATTGCAGCCGATGTTGGAGAAGCTGCGGCAGATTTCCCGGCGCATGAACGACCTGGCCGGACAATTGGCCGACCTTCGCGGCACGCCCGAAGCGGCCCCGGCGGTCGCTGGGCTTCGCAAGGAGCTGTGCCACCTGATGCGGATCACGCTGGAGAGTCCCGCAACGCTTCGGCGCCGGATTGGCCACACCGCCAGTCTGATGAAGGAATACGAAGCCGCCAAGCGGAGTCTTTCGGCCGGCAATCTCCGGCTAGTCGTGTCGATTGCCAAGCGCTACCGCAACCGCGGGCTGAGTTTCCTCGACTTGATTCAGGAGGGAAACACGGGACTGATGCGGGCGGTCGATAAGTTCGAGTACGCCCGGGGCTACAAGTTCTCGACGTACGCCACCTGGTGGATCCGCCAGGCGATCACCCGTGCCATCGCCGATCAGAGCCGGACGATCCGGGTGCCGGTCCACATGATCGACACGATGAGCAAGGTGCGAACCGTCACGCGTGATCTCATCCAACAGAACGGCGTCGAGCCGTCGGTCGAACAGACGGCCGATGCGGCCGGGATGTCGGTTGACGAGACGGCCTGCGTGTTGCGAATGAGCCGTCAGCCGTTGTCACTGGACCAACCCGTTGGCGAACACGACGACACCTATTTCGGTGAATTCCTGGAAGACCACCGGGAAGACGACCCGTTGTACGAGATGAACCAGGAGCTGTTGAAGGCGCGGATTGCCGACGTGCTGCAGGCCTTGGATTATCGGGAGCGGGAGATCATCCGCCTTCGGTATGGCCTGGTCGACGGGTACGCCTACACGTTGGAAGAGGTCGGTAAGATCTTTTCGGTAACCCGGGAACGCGTTCGCCAGATTGAGACCAAGGCGGTCCGCGCCCTCCAACATCCCGTTCGTGCCAAAAAGCTCTCCTGTTTCGTCGAACGGCGTATTCCCACGCCGGTGAACATCGTTGCGACCAGCGGCAACGGAAACGCGACAGCTCCCGTCGAAAACGTGTAGGCTGTCCTCGGGGTGTCCGACGAAAGCGAATCTGCGCTTTACAACGCTGCGCCGACGGCTAATACTACTAATGGTTGTGCTGCCAATGATCAAGGCCGACCAACGGGAGGCCGGAAAAACCGGGCTCCCGCTGGTCGCACTCGCGCACTGACTGTGCAAGGGGCACTAGACACGGGCAGGCAGCGCGAGCGACTCGTTGCCCACCGCACCCATTCAGACGCAAGGAGGATCGGATCATGGCGGACGCGGTGAAGGAAGCTGGCCGAGCATATATCGGCATCGATATTGGTGGGACAAAGCTACAGGCCTCGCTGGCCGAAGAATCGGGCGCAATCGTCGGCCGACAGCGGTGTTCAACGCCACGTGGCGGAGGCTCAGAGCCAGTCGTCGAGGCCATCGAGAAGCTCGTCGAAGACCTGATGAGGCAGGAAAGGGTCAAGCCGGCCGATCTGACGGCGATTGGCGTAGCCGTGCCTGGAGTGGTCGATCCCGATGCGGGACGGGTGGTCGTCACCCCCAACATGAGTCTCACGGGGGTTGCGCTGCGTTCGCACATGGAAAAGAAGCTGGGCGTTCCGGTGGCGCTGGGAAACGACTGCAACCTTGGCGCGCTGGGCGAGCAGTGGCTGGGCTCCGCGCGAGATGCCGACAGCGTTGTGGCCATCCTGGTCGGCACGGGCATCGGAGGCGGATTCGTCCAGAAGGGTAGGCTGTGGCGGGGAGCTCGGGAATCGGCCGCGGAAATCGGCCACATCGTGATACAGATCGGCGGGCCCCTGTGCGGTTGTGGCAACCGTGGATGCCTCGAGGCGTTGGCCAGTCGCACGGCGATCGAGCGCGACATTCGTGAGGCGATCGCCGCCGGGCGAGAGACCGTTTTGCACACGGTGGCCCCGGCTGACCTGAGCGTGATTCGCAGTGGGATGCTCCGTCGCGCGCTGGCGCTGAATGATGAGTTGGTAACCGAGATCATGCGCCGGGCGGCAGAGGTCCTTGGCTATGCTTGCCTGACCGTCCGTCACCTGATCGATCCCGAGGTAATCGTGCTCGGGGGAGGCGTCGTCGAAGCGTGCGGCGATTTGATCCTTCCGATCGTGGAAGAGGTCGTGGCTTCCGACCAGCTCACCGGTGCTCGCGAGGGTGGCCGGGTCCTCCTATCGGCCTTGGGCGACGACGCCGTGGTGGTCGGCGCCGTGGCCCTGGCCCGAAAGCTCGTCGGCCGAAACCCCTTCAAAAAGCGGTTTGCCGTAAAGCCGGAGTATCCGCACATCATCGGCACCGAGTTCGGCAAAATCACTGTGGGACGCAAGACCTATAGCCGGGACATCTATATTCGTGCCGACGGCAAGGTCAAGAAGCGAGACAAGGCCACGGCCAAGGCCGTCTACGGAAGCTCGCACACCGTGGGGCCCGAGGAACTGGAGAAGGTTTGCCGAGGTGGTCTCGAGATGCTGTTCGTCGGCGCCGGCCAGTCGGGCCAACTGAGCCTGAACGAGGACGCCCGACGCTATCTCAGCCGGCGATCGATTCAGTGTGCAGTTCTCCCGACCCCCAAAGCGGCCGAAGCCTACAACAAGTCGAAGCAGCGTAGGGCTGCGTTGATCCACGTAACGTGCTGAGCCGCGGCTTCTTTCTCTGCTGTCGGCAGAGCCGTGCGGAAATCAGGGACGCTGCGCCACCTGTGGATCCTGGCGAACCGCCCATAGATACCGTTGCGAGGAAACGTACAGCACGCCGTTGGCGGCGATCGGTGTGCTGTAGGCGGGAGAGCCAAGCCGCGTCCGACTGAGCAGCCTCGGCTGGCTGCCGGCGACCATTGTGAAGAACGCGTTCTTGTTGGCAAGGAAGATCTTGCCGTCAACCAGCAACGGACCGCCCCAGGTTTCGGCTTCCGTATCGTAAACCCAGCGACGCTCTCCCGTGTCGGCGTCCAGACAGTGCAGCCGCCCGGCAATGTCGGGAATGTACAGCAGACCGTCCGCAACGGAAACGGTGGAGATGCTCCGGTCGAGCTCGCCATAGGTCCAAACACGGCCAGTCTCGGTAATATCGCCGCTTCCGCTCGGGTCGATACAGTGGAGCATCCCTTTCCCCCGGCCGTGTGCGGGGTCCTGGCCGATGGCCACATAGACCCGGCCGGCGCAATAGACCGGCGTGGCAATGATCTGGCTGGGCCCGACGTAACGCCCGTCGTTCTTGTTCGTGCTGTAGCCCTTTCGCTTATCGCCCTCGTAGTAGGGGATCGGCTTGCCGTCACGGAGCTTGTACTCCGGCGGATTGCAGTCATAAGACCAAACCCTCTTCAGGTGGACCGGTTGCGGTTGCGGGCCGGAGAGCGCCTCAAACGCATAACATACACCGTCGCCACCGCCGAAAAAGACCAAAGTCTCCTCTCCCACCTGTCCCAGCGAAGGCGACGACCATTGGGCGTGGTAGAGACGCGTGCCGATCTTCTCGTCGTCCGTGGCCACCAACCGGCCGGTCCGCTTGTCGAGCACGATCAGACTCGGGGCCAAGGGAGAGAGCACCTTGGCGTGCGGCTCGTCGACTCCGTTGGACGTGCCGACGTAGACCAGTTCGCCGTGGATCAGCGCCGAGCAACTGGCGGCATCGTGAGGAATCACCGCCAGCTCATCGATCGGATCGAATCGCCAGACAATATCGGCGTCGTCGGCCGTCAGCTCCACCGGCGGGTTATCCTCTCCCGCCATGTATCGTGCCTCCTCTTGGAACGGCCCGTCGTTGCCGTCCGCCTGGCCGTTGACGTCCACGCAAAGGACATCGCCGGCGCTACCGACCACGTACATACGATTTCCGTCGATGGTCGGCGACGAGCAACCGCCCAGATGCTGGTGACTGAAGTGGGCGCCTTCCGGCAATCGGGTCCGCTTGGGAGTGACCAACTGCCAGAGCAGCTTTCCGGTGGCCTCATCGAGGCACTTGACCAAACCGCCCCGGGTCCGCTGGAATCGTGGGTCATCGGCCAGCATCAGGTCGTCGGTTCCCACGAAGACCTTGCCTCCGGCGACAGTCGGATTTCCGTAGGCGGCGGAACCGAGTCGGGCAGTCCATTTCACGTTCTCTGTCGTTTTGGGATCGATGCCCCCGCCGCTGGGCATCCTCTTGCCGGGCACAAACGAGTCGGGGAGACCTGTCTCATCCGAAACGAGGTTCCGGTTGTCACTCCCGCCCCACTGCGGCCAGTCGGCACTCCATGCCGTGCTCGAGCAGAACATCAGCCCCAGCAGCCCAAGACAACACCGTGGAATCGTTCGTTGCATGTACACTTGTTCTCACCTCCGTCTGCTTTCCGGTGAATGAGGCTTCGATTGTCTCGCTAATTGACGCTTGCACACTCAATGCGTGAGGGCGACCAGCGGGAACCCGACTTGTCCGGCCTGCCGTTGGTCGGCCTGGATCATTCACAATGCAAAAATCAATAGGGTGTGTCGCTCTCGATCGCCTGCGACCGTCGTGGCGTTGGGGAGGCATCTGCCGCACCTCCGGCAACGGCTCCTGCAACCGGCCGGTACTCGACGCCCAACCGATCGAAGAGAAACGCGTAGACATCAACGGTCTGTTCGATGCGTTCCGAGAGGGCCGTGTCCAGCCCATGGCCGGAGTCCGAGCTGGTCCGCAGCAAAATCGGCTGCCTCGAGGCGGCCGCCTGGAGTCTGGCAGTCATTTTCCGCGATTGCATCGGATCGACACGGGGATCGTTGGCCCCGGTCAGAAACAGCGTTGCCGGATAATGCACAGCGTCCTTGACGTTGTGGTAGGGCGAGTAGGCGTACATAGCTCGGAAATGGGCCGGGTTCTTCACCGTGCCGAACTCGGGAATGTTGAATGAGCCGTTGGGGGAGAGCTCCACGCGCAACATGTCGTAAATGCCGACGTACGAAACCACAGCTCCGACCAGTTCCGGATGTTGGGTCATGGTCGCTCCCATCAGCAAACCCCCGTTGCTGCCGCCCTGTATGGCGAGCTTTTCCGGACGAGTATAGCCGCGATCGATCATGTGTTGGATCACGGCTGCAAAGTCGTCGAACACGTTCTGCTTGTTCGTCAGGTTGCCTTGCCGGTGCCATTGCTCTCCGTACTCAGCGCCGCCCCGCAGATTCGCGATTGCGTAGACGAATCCTTGCTCGAGCAGCACGTGCAGGGTCGCGCTGAACCGGGGACTGAGGCTGCTGGCGTATCCGCCGTAGCCGTAAACGACCGTCGGATTGGTTCCGTCGCGCCGGACACCATCGGGGAGTAGGATGTTGACGGGCACCCGTGTGCCGTCCTTCGACGTGGCGAACTCGCGCACGACCTGCACGTCGCTGAAATCGACCGGCCAGCTCGTGGCCAGGGCCGTCCTTTCGGTCGCTCCGGTTCCGGGCCGATAGCGATAGACGGCCGGCGGATCGACAAACGACGTGTTGGTGAATAGCACGTCATCTTCTTCAAGCCGGGTAAGCCCGCCGACGCTGGAAACGGGAAACTGGCTTGGCCCCTTGACCGGACGCCCCAGGTGATCGAAAACGCGAATCTCGGTTGGCCCGCCAAGCTGATAGGTCACGTAGAGCCGCGACTCGGTGGGCAACAGGCTGGGGGGGCTGTGATAGAAACTGGTCACAACGGCGTCGCGGGCCTGAGGAACGATGGTCTCGGGGTGGGTGGGGCCGGGGTCGGTCGTCGAGAGCCGCAAGATTTTGCCTCGCGGGGCATCCCGGCGGGAAATCAGGAATAGATCGCCTTGGGGACCGAACGTGGCCTGCACGATCTTGTCGCCGAAATGGCTCAACTGCCGCCAGTGGCCATGGGCCGAGCGAAGGGCGTGCGAAAACTCACCCCCGTCGCCATTCTGCGCGGTCGCCAGCAGTCGGCCGGAAGCGTGGTGCATCTCCAGTTCGATCTCGGCTATCCTCGGAAGATCCTTGCCAAACTCGTAGCGATCGTCCTCCGTACGGGTCCCCAAGCCATGGAAGTACACCTGCTGATAAAACCCCATATCTTCCGGCGGGCGCTCCTTGCCGCGGGGATGACGCGTGTAGAAGAACCCCTTGCCGTCGGCGGTCCAGGCCAGGTCGCCTCCCGCCGTCCCGCTATTGACGCGCGGAATGACCTCGTGCACCTGCCGGCCCGTGGCGGTTTCGTACACGTGAACGTCGCCCAATTCGCTGCCGCCTTCGGACAAGGAAACGGCAATCAGCGTGCCGTCCGGCGACGGCACATACCAGTCGATGGCCGTGGTGCCTTGGGAATCCAGACCGTTCGGATCCACCAGCACTCGGGCCTTCTGCGGTTCGTCGGGCGAAGGCATCATGACCAGAAACGGCTGCTGCTTGGGCGGTTGTGCTTGGATGGCGAAGAGCTTTCCCCGACGCCATGCCAAACTGCCGTAGCGGCTCGTCTGTGCCGTCATGATCTCCGTCAGTCTCGCCCGAATCGGCTCCACGTGCGGCAGATGATCGAGCAAACCGCGGGCGTAGGCATTCTGGGCCTCGCTCCACCGCCGGACCGCCGGGTCGTTCCAGTTCTCCAGCCAGCGGTAGTGCTCCGTGACCGGAACGCCGTGAAACGTGTCGGTCACCGGCACCTTCTTCGTCGCCGGCGGCCCGTTTTCCGTGGCGGGCGCCCCGGCAAACGCGCCTGAGAAGGAGAAAACCAGCAGGATCGCTATCGGCTTGAACACTGGCACGGTGCATGGCTCCCGAAAGAATCGGTCTCGTGGACGCGTGGCCCGAGGCATCTCCGGCGGACATCGGAAGCGTTTTCACGCACGGCACAAGACGATGCACATGGACCTGCCACGGTCCTATTGTAAGGTGTCGCTCCGCCGGCAGCAAGCAACAGGCAATTACACGGCGCGATATTGCCGCAATTCGGCCAGCACGGCCGCCATGTCGCCCGGCAACGGGGCCTCGATTTCCAGCGGATCTCCCGTTTGCGGGTGCGTGAACTTCAGACGGCGAGCGTGCAGCGCCTGGCGGCATAGAAGCACCCGCGTGTCTTGCGCGTCGCGGCGAATCTCACCGCGAGTGATTCTGGATCGGCCGCCGTACTGACGATCACAGAGCACCGGGCAGCCGATGTGGCTCAGGTGCACGCGGAGTTGATGCGTGCGGCCGGTCTTCGGCAACAGTCTGACGGCCGCGAAACCGTCGAATCGCTCGGTCACCTCGTAGAACGTCTGGGCCGATCGGCCGATCGATTCGTCGCGGCGAATGGCCATCTTCTCGCGCTGGTGCGGATGGGCGCCGATCGGTTGTTCGATGAAGTCGCGATCCCGGTTCGGGCTGCCGGCAACCAGGGCAAAGTACTCTTTCTCAATGGATCGCGACTCGAACTGGGCGGCCAACCTGGCGTGGGCCTGATCGTTTCGTGCCACCAGTATCGCCCCGCTCGTGTCCCGGTCGAGCCGGTGCACGATGCCCGGTCGGCTGGGGCCGCCCACGGCGCTGAGCTGCCGGCCGAAATGATGCTGCAGCGCACTGGCCAGGGTGCCCGACCAATGGCCGCGGGCCGGATGCACCACCATGCCCGCCGGCTTGTTGACCACGACGAGGAAATCATCTTGATGGAGAATCTCCAGCGGGATGTTCTCCGGTTGCGGGGCCTCTCGCGGGATCTCGGGCAAGACAATGGTGACGCGCTGCCCCGGCTTCAGTCGATACGCGGGCTTTCCGCCGTTGCCGTCCACCTTGACGCCACCGGCAGTGATCACTCGGCGCAGATGGACTCGGCTATAGGCATCGAAACGGCGGGCCAGGAATGCGTCCAGCCGCTCGCCAGATTCCGACTCGTCGACGGTCAATTCGGCCGGTTCGGAAGAAAGCTGGCGGGGCGACATCGTGAGGCGGGAACCCTACCTGGACAACCGGTTTACTCCCCTTTTTCCGGAGAAGCCTCCGCAGCGGGGGCCTCCGTGGCGGGAGTTTCCGTAGCGGGAGTTTCCATCGCGGGAGTCTCCGCAGCAGGCGGCTGCGGCACGGAGTCCGGAACCGCTGAGTCCGGAGCGGACGTGCCTGAAGGAGTTGCATCCGGGGCTGAAGGGCTCGCATCCGGTGTTGACGGTGTTGCGTCTGGGGTAGGTGCAGCCGCGGCCGGAACATCCGGGGCAGTACCCTCCGGCGTGGTGGTGGCCGGCTCCGCTGGGCTGGTGTCCATAGAGTCTCCCGGCGTCTCCTCCGGCAGAGGCTTCTCATTTTCGACGCCCCTCTGCTCCAGCGGGGTCGTCAAAGCGGGTGAGAACACAGGGCCTTCGGGCAAGCTCTCGAGATCGAACGGGAGACGCTCGCCGGGCTGGCCGGGCTCGGCGGAGTATCGCGGAGTCGGGTCGAACTTGGCGAAATCGTCGTAGAACTCCTTCGTCGATGCCTTCTCCAGGTCATCCAATCGACGGCTCGCCGCAACGGCGTACGCGCCGTCAGGCCATCTCGAAACCACCGCCTGGTAGTGCTCGACGGCCTTGCCGAGACTCCCTTGGGCCTCAAGGGTCCGAGCCAAGCCATAATTGGCCCGCTCGAGGAGCGTGGGGCTTTGGCTGCCGTCGAGAACGCTTCTGTAGTGTTCCGCCGCCTGCCGCAGGTTCTCGTTGGCGGTTGGCTTGTTCTTGAAGAGGGCACTGCAGCCAATCGCCATCCGGACATCGCCGGCAACGGTGGCCGCCCAAAACCCCACCGACTCCCCTGCGTATTCCTCTGCAAGATCCTCCAAGGCTTCAGGGGCAGGATTCTGCAGGTTCATGGCGACATTCATGGCCGCGAAGAACTGGTCCCAGCTTTCGGTGGTCCGAACGGCGGCCTGGCGGGAAGACCACGAGTACCACACGACGGCCACCAAGACCAACAGCAGAACACCCAAGATCGCGTTTTGATACGGTTTGACGGCCTCGATCTTCTTGGCCAGCCAGTCGGCCAGTTGGTTCTGTTCGAGTTCGTGTCGACGTTCGCTTTTCATTACGGCTCGCTCGTTTTCGGACGGGAGAAGATAACGGCTGTCTGGACGGCAACATCTGCCACGGCAGACTGCGTACCGAAGTATAGGGCCGTCGCCCAAAAGGCGTCAAGATCGGCCAATGGCCAGACAGTGCAACTCGCGGCGAGGTCTCCGACCCTCTTTCGCGATATGCCATTGGCTCTTACCATTGATGGGCTTGAGTGAGATTGCGGCACCCCTCCGAAGAACTGCATCCTGCTGATGCGGCACGAAAACACCTGACGATCGGCCCTTGATGGATCTCAACCCCGCACAATACGACGCCGTAAACACCCTTGCCGGGCCGCTCTTGGTTCTGGCGGGTGCGGGAACGGGCAAGACGCGGGTGGTAACGTACCGCATTGCCGAGCTAATCCGGAATCGCGTTCGGCCGGGACGCATCCTGGCCGTCACCTTCACAAACAAGGCGGCCAACGAGATGCAGCAGCGGGTCGCCGCCTTGATCGGAAAGCGGACCAAGGCAGGGCCCGAGATCTCGACGTTTCATTCCCTCTGCGTCCGCATCCTGCGACGCCACATTCGGCACTTGGGATATCCGACCGCGTTTGCGATCTACGATCGGGGAGACCAGGAAAGCGTTGCCCGGACGGCCCTGCGCGAAATCAGGGTCGCCGAAGGCATGCTTCGGCCCGGCGATCTGCTGCACTTCGTCAGCCGATGGAAAATGGCCTCGATCCACCCTCACCAGGCGGCCTCAATCGCCGAGACCGACAAGGAACATCTGGCCGCTGCGGCCTATCGCCGGTACCAGAACGCCTTGAAAGCCGCCGGCGCCGTCGATTTCGACGACCTGCTGCTGTGCACCGAAGAGCTCTTCCGCCGCTTTCCCGATACGCGACATGCCGAGGCCGACCGCTTCGACCACCTTCTGGTCGACGAATACCAGGACACCAACGGCAGCCAATACCGGATCGTCAAGGCGTTGGCATCTGGGCATCGCAACCTCTGCGTGGTGGGCGATGACGACCAGTCGATCTACGGATGGCGCGGCGCCGAAGTGACCCATATTCTCCGCTTCAAGAACGATTGGCCCGAGGCCAAGATCGTGCGGCTGGAGGTCAATTACCGCTCCACACGGGAGATTCTCGGCTGGGCCAATCGGCTGATCGCATTCAACAAGCTGCGCCACGGCAAGGTCTTGCGGGCAACCTGTAGCGGCGAACCACCGCGGATCCTGCAACTTCCGGACGAGGTGGAGGAGGCCAAGACGGTCGTCAACGAGATCGCGGCCCGGCTGGCGACAAAGAAGCGGCAGGCGCGAGATTTCGCCATCCTTTGCCGGACCAATGAGCAGCCGCGGTCGTTCGAGATGGAGTTGCGCCGTGCCAAGATCCCGTACGTGTTGCTGGGCGGCATGTCGTTCTACGACCGCAAAGAGGTCCGCGACGTGCTGGCGTATCTGAAACTGATCGTCAATCCTCGCGACGAGGTGTCCCTGTTGCGGATCATCAACGTTCCTGCCCGGGGCATCGGACAGATCACCGTGCGACGATTGCTCGAAGAAGCCGTCGACCTCGGGAAACCGGTCTGGGACGTGATGCCTCGGGCGAGGAGCCTGGGAGGACTGACGGTCAGTTCGCTGGAGGCGATCGACCAATTCCGCGGCCTGATCGGCGAGTATCGTCGGCTTGCCCGAAGTGCCTCGTTGCCCGAAGTCGTCCAAGGCATCGTGCGAGACATCGGATATCAGGACGAGCTATCTCGCCTGTATCCAAACCCGGACGACCAGCAGGCTCGCTGGGCCGCCGTTGAGGAGGTGGTCAACGCCGTGGGCGACTATGCCCAACGGGCGTCGAAGCCCACGTTGGTGGGCTTTTTGCGAGACGTGGCTCTCAGCGGAACCGACGAGGAGAAAGACAAGGAATCACAGCTCAATCGCGATGCGGTGGCCCTGATGACGCTGCATGCCGCCAAAGGACTGGAGTTTCCCGAGGTCTACATGGTCGGCATGGAGGAGGGCCTGCTACCACACCACCGCAGTGTGGCGGCGGCCGGATCGGCCATCGATGAAGAGCGGCGGCTCTGCTACGTGGGGGTGACCCGGGCCCAGCGAAGGTTGACGCTCACCTTGGCCTTGACCCGGCGGAAGTGGGGAAAGGCACGGCCGACCGACCCCAGCCGGTTTCTCTACGAGATCACCGGGCAGGCCGACAACCCGAATTACGTGGCCAGCAAGCGAAAAAGGAAGCGTCCGGCCTCACTGAAGAGAAGTCCTCCCCGGTAGTGCCGCGTAGTGCCGAATCGCCCGGCCCTACTCGACGGTCACGCTCTTGGCCAGGTTGCGAGGTTTGTCGACGTCGCAGCCGCGGGCGACCGCGATGTGGTAGGAGAGCAACTGCAGCGGGATGATGCTGACGATCGGCTGGAGAAACTCCTCGACGGCCGGCACCTCGATCACGTCGTCGGCCAGCGCGGCGGCTTCCGTGTCGCCCTGGCACACGACGGCGATCACCGGGCCACGCCGGGCTTTGATCTCCTGCAAGTTGGCCATCACCTTGTCGTAGACGGGGCCGTGCGGCAGCAGAAACACGCTCGGCGTGTGGCCATCGACCAGCGCGATCGGGCCGTGCTTCATCTCGGCGGCCGGATAGCCCTCGGCGTGAATGTAGCTGATTTCCTTCAGCTTCAATGCCCCCTCCAACGCCGTGGGAAAATTGAACTGCCGGCCAAGATAGAGGAAGTTGTTGCAGTCGGCATATTTCGACGCAATTCGCTTGACCTCGTCGCTGGTGTCCAGCGCTCCTTGCACTTTGTCGGGCAGCTCCATCAATTCTTCGATAATCCGCGTGCCCGCATGGTAGCTCAGGTGGTGCAGCCGGCCGAAATAGAGCGCCAGCATGGCCAGGATCGTACACTGAGACGTGAAAGCCTTGGTGGAAGCCACGCCGATTTCGGGTCCGGCGCGGAGATAGATCCCGCCGTCGGCTTCCTGAGCAATCGAACTGCCGACCACGTTGTTGATCGCCAGCACGGGGTGTCCTTTGCGCTTCATTTCCCGCAGAGCGGCCAGCGTATCGGCCGTTTCGCCGCTCTGCGTGATGCCGAACAAGAGCGTATTGTTGCCCAGCGGCGGATTGCGGTAGCGGAGCTCGCTGGCATATTCGACTTCCACCGGCAAGCGGGCCAGCGACTCGATCTGGTACTCGCCCACCAGCGCCGCGTGCCAACTCGTGCCACAAGCGGTCAGGACGAAACGCTCCACGCGGCGGAGTTGCCGCGGCGTGAGCGTTAAACCGCCGAACTTGGCCGTGGCAGCGTCGTGATCGAGCCGCCCTCGCATGGCGTTGCGGATCGTCTCGGGCTGCTCGAAGATCTCCTTGAGCATGTAGTGGTCGTATGTCCCCAAGTCGACGTCGCCGGCCTCGATGTCCAATACGTGAATGTTGTGGCGAATGTGCCCCTGGTCGCGGTGGATCACACGGAGGCTGTCGCATGTGAGCACGGCCAGCTCATGATCGGCCAGGTAAACGATCTTGTCGGTATAGCCGGCCAGCGGCGAGGCGTCACTGGCCACATAGTGCTCTTCCGGGCCGACGCCCACAATCAAGGGGCTGCCGAGCCGGGCCGCAATCATCACGTCCGGCCAGTCCCGGAAGACGATCACCAAGCCGTAGGTCCCCTGGAGCTGTGCCAAGGCTTCCTGGACCGCCGCCACCAACGGCCTGTAGTCGGCCGCCGCCATGTCGTCGACCGCCGGTTGTCGCTTCAGGCAACTGTCGATTAGGTGGGCGATCACTTCCGTGTCGGTGGCCGACTGGAACTGGTAGCCTTCGGCGGTCAGACGGCTCTTGAGCGTTTGGAAGTTCTCGATCACGCCGTTGTGGGCGACCGCCAGCGTGTTCTCGCCACCGACGTGCGGGTGCGCGTTGCCATCAGTCGGCGCGCCGTGGGTGGCCCAGCGTGTGTGGCCGATTCCGATGTGCCCGGGCGCGGGCGAATCGGCCAATCGGGCCTCGAGCCGCTCGATCCGCCCGGAGGTCTTTGCCACAACCAACCGGCCTTCGAGGCTGATGGTGGCGACCCCCGAGCTGTCATAACCCCGGTACTCGAGGCGACGCAACCCGCTGATCAAGAATTCCGCCGCTTCTTTCGGGCCCACGTATCCGACGATTCCACACATTCCGAAATTCTCCGTTTTTCCGCAGACGAGGCCCCAATGCGCCGTTTGTTGATGCTCGCACTGCACATGACTCGGGCCGACCAACAGGAGGCCGGAAAAACCGGGCTTGCGTTAGTCGCCCTCTCGCACTGACTGTGCAAACGTCAATAGGACGCAAGTCTACCAAGTTTAGCACAATCAGGAGCCCATCCGAATGTAACCCACGGAAAATCAGGGCCTTGTGAAAGGGCGCTGAGAATCGGGAGAGTCGGAGGCGGCAGTCATGCTTTTCCGCTGACCGGCCTCCCGCGCCCTGGGGTTGCACAAACGATCGCCCCCCTTTAGCCTGTACGGAGGGTCTCGTGCCCTTCGGAAGCTGCTGGGGAATAATGCACTATACTTGAACGATTACCTGTCTGAAGTCTGCTCGCGCGAGGAGACTGTCGCCGAATCGAGTTCACGCGAAGAGCCCTTGAACTGCCAACAGCAGAGACCGACTGACGATGCCCATTCTCAGTGAAGAGCCTTGCCTGTATCCGGAAGCACTTCTCGACGAGATCGTCCTCGATCGGTCGCAGCGCCAGTGGTGGGTGCTTTATACCAGGGCCAGACAGGAAAAAGCGATCTCGCGCGACCTGCTGGGATTCGAGATCCCTTTCTACTTGCCGTTGGTCAGGAAGACGTCGATCCATCGCGGCCGCAGTGTGGTTTCGCACGTCCCACTTTTTGCGGGCTATGTATTTCTTTACGGGTCGGAGGAAGAGCGGGTTCGCAGCCTGATGACCAACCGGATCTCGCGGATTCTCAGCGTGGACGATCCGGGTGAGTTGGTTCACGATTTGCGGCAATTGCGGCAACTGATCACCTCAAATGCCCCTCTGACGGTGGAGAGCCGGTTGGTGCCGGGCAACCGCGTGCGTGTCAGGCACGGGTCTTTTGCGGGGCTTGAAGGTACAGTGCTGACCCGGCGTGGCGAGACGCGTCTTCTGGTAAGCATCAACTTCTTGCAGCAAGGAGCGTCGGTGGAGATAGACGACTACTTGCTGGAGCCGATCGGCTGAAACCGTCCTGCTTGCCGCCCGGCGGCGTTGCCCGTTTGCCGTGTTGGGGGGCTGCTGGTTGGCGGTAGCTCCGCAATCCCGTGTGCCGGCGGTCGATTCGCCACCTCTTCGTGTACGTTCTGTTTCAGGCCCTCCCCGAAATCTCGGGATCACACGGTCTCTTGAGGCCGGACTCCGGCAGCGCAAGCGAACTTGCGCTATCGGCTGGCCGTAGGGCAGTTAGCGCATGGTCTTTGGGCCGGCGGCCGGGTATTCCTCTGCCACTGGTACGACCCAGGAGGGACGAGTGCGCGAGGAATCCCCCCAAGCGAGCTATCCTCGATTCTCGGGAATTCTGGTTGCCAGGCGCTTGACTTCTGCGTGCCGTCCAATCAAACTGAGGGAACAGGGGGCGGACCCCGTATCCCCAATGTCCAAAGGTCGTTTCCCGATGGCCGTAGCGTGCCAACTGCTCTCCTCTCCTTCATTCGGTGCGCTTCCAATCTGCGAACGTGACTACGGAACGAGATTCTGACGGTCGGCCGTTGCGTGCCTCGCGGCCGCTGCCCGGCAAGTGCCAATCACAGTGAAGTCATGACGAAACTCACTTTAGCGGAGTTGAAGGGTTCGTTGTCGCGGCCGAAGGTCTTGATGGCCTGGCTCGTGATGATCGCCGTGCTGGCGTGGTCGTACAGTGCGGCCATGGCCACGATTGTAGCGGCCTGGTGGAAGTCGCCGGACTACGGGCACGGGTTTCTCGTGCCCGTCTTCGCGGCGGTCTTGTTGTGGACCCGGCGCGAGATGATCCATCCCATGAGTCTGGAGGAATGCTGGGAGAAATGGGGCTGGGGATTGGCCGGTGGTCTTCTGGGAACGATCTCCGGATTCCTGATGGCGTCTCAGATTCCCGAAGCTTCCTTCGCCTGGTATCACCCCTGGTTGGCGGCGTTGTACGGAGGAACATTGGGCGCTGCGTTGTTGCAGCTTGCCCCCCTGTTCCTGGAAGGCGAAACCGGCGAGCCCTTCTCGGCGCCCGGCAGCATGTGGGGTCTGGCGTTTCTCGGGTTTGCCGCGTTCTGTCGCGCGGTTTCGGAGTACTTCTTCTTCCAGTTGTTGGCCCCGTTTGCTCTGGTTCCGTGGGTTGCGGGACTGACACTGTTCATCGGCGGTTGGCGCGCGATGCGGTGGGCTTGGCCGGCCATCGTATTCCTGCTGTTCATGGTGCCGCTGCCGGGTTTTCTGTCGGGCATGTCGGCCCAGACCCTTCAGAAGATCGGAACGAAGACCACGGTTTTCACGATTCAGACGCTGGGGCTGTCTGCGGTTGCTCAAGGGAACGTGATTCAGTTGGAGAACCGGCAGCTGAACGTTGTCGAAGCTTGCAGCGGGTTGCGGATGCTGATGTTGTTTATCGCCGTTTGCGTGGGCACGGCGTTCGTCTTAAAATGCCCCCTGTGGGAAAGGATCGTGATCGCTCTCAGTGCCGCGCCGATCGCCATATTCGCCAACGTCGTGAGACTCACGATCACGGCGCTTCTATACCATTTGGATTGGGGAGAACTGGCTGATCACCTGATCCACAAGGGGGCAGGGCTGTTCATGATGCCATTGGCGTTTCTGGTGCTGTGGGGCGAGCTTTCGCTGTTGAAACTCCTGTTCCTCGAACCGGCATCGGAGCGCCCCCTCACACTCGGCAGGACGCTCGCGGCGGATTTCCGCAACCGTCAATCGTGAACCCCTACTCGTTCAACCTAGTGGATGAAAGACTGGCAACCATGCCGGCAAAACCTTTTCCAAACACGCCTTCCTTGATCCGGGGTGTCGTCGCCGCCGCGGATCCTTTTCTTACACGCTTTCCCAGGGGTTGACCCTCAACCTCGCAGTCCAGGAAGAGAGCCATGACGACGAACGACAACACTTCCATGCCGGACCACCCGTCCGGTCACCAAGCAATGACCGTCCATCACACGGGATCACCGGCGAGCTACGACGCGGGCTGGACCGACGGCGGTGCGTTGGCCCCGTTATCGCAGCCGGCGTCACAGAACGCCACCGTGTATCTTCACGCCTTGCGGCGCCACTGGGTGCTGGCCACATCCGTGGGCCTGGTCTGCGTTGCCTTGATCGGGCCGGCGATGTGGTTCTGGCTGTGGCCGGCGGAATACAAGGCCAGCGCTTACCTGCAGATCTCGGCACGTCCGACCCACATCGTGTTCGCCTCGCAGGACAGCGAGGGCCTCACGCGAACGAGTTTCGATATTTTCAAGAACACGCAGCTTCAGCTTCTCCAAAGCCCCTTCGTGCTGGCCGCGGCGCTGCGGAACCCGGAGATCGCCAAGTACAATCTCGATCAACGGGAAGAAGACCCTATCGTCTGGCTCCAGGAGGAGTTGCGGGTGGGCTTCCCCGGCGACGCGGAAGTCATGGAGATCAGCCTGACGAGCTACAACCGGGACGAAGCCACAGCGCTGGTCAACGCGGTCATGGACGCCTACTTGAAGGAGGTCGTCGAGGTCGAGCAAAGACAGCGCAGAAACCGGCTCGGCGAACTACAGACGATCTACAACGACAAGCATACCGATGTCGAGAAGGAACGGACCAATTTGAAAAACTATGCCCGGCAGGTGGGCACTTCGGACGCGGAAAACGTGACCCTGACGCAGAGGGTTCGGATGGAAGAGTTGGGTTCCTTGCAGCGCAGTCTGATCCAAGTGCAGACCGAGAGGCGTCGGGCCCTCGGGGAGCTGGAAGGGCAACAGGCGTGGCGCAAGCACGTGGACCAGGCGGAAGTCTCGCTGTTCGAGCTTGATCGGCTGATGAGTTCCGACCCGGTTGCCAAGCAACTGGCCACCGATTTCGCGATGCGCCAGATGGCCTTGTCCCAAGCCCGAGTCCTCGTCCGAGAAGGTGCCGGAACCCGGCACATGGAGGCGCATCAGAGCAGCCTCGATGCCGCGCAGGCGGAGTTGGACGCGCAGAAGGAATCGCTCCAGGAGCGGATCCGAGAGATGAAGCGCTCGGAGATCGACGAGGGGACCGAGAAGATCAAGGCCATGCTGGCAGTCCTGGAGAAGCAGGAACAGGAGCTGATCGGTCAGACGGAGGCCAAGAAGCAGGAGATCGAGCGACTCAGCGGATCCTCGGTCGAGATCGAGATGATGCGGGCCAACATCGAGATGCTGGCGGCCACGCTGAACAGGATCGGCCAGGAACGAGACCAGTTGGCCGTGGAAATTCGGGCCATGCCACGAATCAAGCTCCTTCGTGGGGCAGAAACCCCCAAGATCGAAGCCAGTCTGCCCGTCCGGGTTACGCTGACGGTCATGATGATGCTGATCGGCTTGTGCGTTCCGGGCGTCGCCATTGCTCTGTGGGACGTGCGATCCCGCCGAGTCAACACCAGCGAGGAAGTCAGCCGGGACCTCGGCCTGCCGGTAATCGGGTCGGTACCGCTGATTCCGGCCCGCGTTCTGCGCCGGCTGGACTCCCCGTCGAAGCAGAACCGTGGTTGGCAGATGCGGTTGACCGAATCGATCGATGGCGTGGCCGCACGGTTGCTCCGCCAAGCCACGGTCGAACAGGATCGCGTGGTGCTGGTGACCAGTGCCGTGGGTGGCGAGGGCAAAACCACGCTGGCCATGCAATTGGCCATGAGCCTCGCCCGTAGCGGCAGAAATACGGTGCTGGTCGACTTCGACTTGCGACGACCGGCGTTTGACGAGGCCTTCGGTTTGCCGCCGGTGCCGGGAATCTGCGAGGTATTGCGTCGCCAGAGCGAGTTGTCGGAGTCGATCCACCGCACGGGGACGGGCAATCTGTCGGTCGTAACGGCGGGACGTTGGGATCGTCATGCCTTGGCGGCGCTGGCCAATGGCGCGGCGGAAGCGATCGTCGAGGAACTGCAGGCGGAATACGATTTCGTGATCATCGACGCCAGCCCGGTCCTGCCGGTGGCGGATACGCGATTCGTCAGCCAGTACGTAGACGCCGTGATCCTCTCGGTGTTTCGCGACGTCAGTCGCGCTCCGAAGGTCCAGGAAACCTGCGAGATTCTCAAGGCGTTTGGCGTACGCACTTTGGAGGCGGTTGTGATCGGCTCAAGTGAGAACATGCGTGCCAAGGACCTGGGCTACGAGGCTCGACTTCCGGCCCCGGCCTAACCATCACCTCGCACGCCGATAGGACACCATGATCGTAGTCGTAGCCATTGTTCTGTTCTTCTCGCTCGCGTGCGTGACCAGCCTGATACTGACGGCGCTGGTCCGCGAGGTGGCTCCGTACGTCGGGCTGACCGACCGTCCGGACGGCCACCGAAAGCTGCACGGCAAGGCCATGCCGCTGGGTGGCGGCGTGGCCATCTTTCTGGCAACCGTGAGCGTCTTGGGTGTGGTCGTGGTCCAGCCGACCCTGTTCCTTCAGCCCAACCCGTTCCAACACGTGCTGATCAAGCACTGGCAGACGGCCTCCTCCCTGGTGCTCGCCGGTGCGGTGATCGTGCTGGTCGGATTGGTGGACGACCGGTTCGGCTTGCGGGGCTGGCATAAGCTCATCGGGCAACTGGTGGCGGCTTCCATTCTCGTGTACGGCGGGTTGGTGATTCAGGGAATAGGGCTGTTCGGCTTGGAGATCAAGCTGAGTTGGCTTGCCGTTCCGGTGACTTTGTTCTGGTTGCTCGGCGCCGTGAATTCTCTGAACTTGCTGGACGGGATCGACGGCCTGGCGACGATGGTAGGCATCATTCTGGTGGCCACCATCGCGGCCATGGCAGGAATGCTGGAGCCCCCCCGTCCAGAGGTCATGATCATTGGATTCGTGTTTGCCGGCAGCCTGGTTGGATTCATGCGATTCAACTTTCCGCCGGCCAGCATCTACTTGGGCGACACCGGCAGCATGCTGATCGGGCTGGTGGTGGGAGCCCTGGCCATCCAAGGCTCGCTTAAAGGACCCGGCACCGTGCTGCTGGCAGCACCCTTGGCGGTTTGGGCGATTCCGATCCTCGACTCGGCGGCGGCTATCGTCCGCCGGAAACTCACCGGTCGGAGCATCTACGCGACTGATCGCGGCCATCTACACCACCGGCTTCTCAGCCTGCTGGGCACCAACCGACGCGTGCTGCTCTGCCTGGCCTCCTGCTGCGCGGCGACTTCGGCCGCCGCACTCTCGAGTGTCGTTTTGCGGTATCGTTGGGGCCAGTCGGATCGAGCCGACCTGATCGCCTTGCTAACCGTCTCTGCCATCGTGATCATTTTCATTGCCACCGGTGTATTCGGCCGCGCCGAACTGCTGCTGTTGGGCAATCGTCTTCGCCAGGTCGGCCGCTCGATCGTGACTCCCATTGCGGGAAAACCGCCCGAAATCCAACAGAGTTCGATCCGGTTGCAGGGCTCGCGGCACTGGGAACAGCATTGGAAGGCGTTCGTCAAATCGGTCGAAGAGTTGCACCTTAGCGAGATCCGCTTGGACGTTAATCTCCCCGCGGCCCATGAGGGATATCACGCCTCATGGGAACTGCGACGACGCGACGATCCGCAGAAGTCTTGGCGGCTGGATGTCCCGCTGGTGCTCACGGGCCGCCCCATCGGGGGCTTGCGGATCGTGGGGCGCCGCAGTGGACGATCCGTCTGCGAACAACTGCAACGGTTGATCGAGTTGATCGAGCCGTTCGAAAAGCAACTGCTGGCCCTCTCGGCGCAAGAGGTCTTGCTGCCGATAGGCGACGGTGACGATGCTGATGCCGATCGCCCCCGTGGCGAACCGGTTCTGGCGCAGAAACACCCTAAGTAATCAACGGAAGGAGACCTCCATGCCGTCGATGAATACGACCGTTCGCATCCTGATCGTGGCGGCGTTGGCCTTGCTGGTCCACGGCGGAGCGGCCTATCTGCGTGCCGGGCTGAAGCCGGCCAAGGTGGCTCTTCCGGACCGGGATTATCACCAGTTGCCCCTTCAGATCGGCGAGTGGGTGGGCGGCGAAGTCGACCTGCAGGCCGAGGATCCGGAATTGTGGGACAAGATCGGCGCGCACGACGTGGTCGAGCGGAAATATCGCAATCCCGCGGGACAAGAGATTCTGCTGCACTGCGCCATCTTCACCGAGTACGACGTAGGCGCCTTCCACTTGCCGACCAATTGCTTCCGAAGCCAAGGCTTTGAACTGGTCCAGAACGAGCGATTCGACGTCCGAGACTCAGACGATTCCAGCGGCGTGCAGGGTTCGGGCGACCCCCAATCCGTGAGCCTTTCCGTTTGGAGACGCGAAGACAGGGCGCCTGCCATCGCCTGCTACTGGTATGAATTGGACCAGTACACGATCCTCAGTCGATTCGACATCGGGATGGTGCGCCTCAAGTTGGGGGGGCAGGAAGCATGGCCGCCGCTGATCAAGGTGCTGATCACCACTTCCTCCTTGGAGTCCGAGCAGGCGAAGGAGCAGGTGCGAAGCTTTGCCCGAACGGTGCACGCCTGGATGCATCAGCCGCTGGATCCATCGCAGGCGAACGGGGTGGTCAAGTAGCCGGTTTCCCGGTATACTGCGAGTGCCGCTGCCGGGTGTGCGTGCGGCTGAGGGAGCGCGTTCCACAGCACCGGGCATGCCGCGGAGTCGCATCCGCACAGACTGTTTATTCTCCCCTTGGCAGAGATTACGGAGGATCCGATGGCCAGTGAGACAAGCGAGATTTCCGTTCCGCTGCTTGACCTCAAAGCGCAGTACGCACCCATTCGAGAGGAAACCATCGAGGCGGTTCGGGCCGTTCTGGACAGCCAGTGGTTCATTCTGGGCCCTACGGTCAAGGAATGCGAAGCCAGGATTGCGGAGTATTGTCACTGTCCGCATGCGGTGGGCGTGGCCTCCGGCACGGATGCGTTGCTGGTCTCTCTGATGGCCGAGGGGATCGGGGCCGGCGACGAAGTGATTACGACCCCTTACACATTCTTCGCCACGGCCGGAAGCATCGCTCGGCTGAACGCGAAGCCTGTTTTCGTCGATGTCCTTCCAAGCACCTTCAACCTCGACCCGTCGCAAATCGAAGACCGCATCACCGAAAACACCAAGGCGATCATTCCCGTGCATCTGTTCGGCCAGTGTGCCGAAATGGACCCGATCCTGGAAATCGCCGAGCGACACGGTTTGACGGTGATCGAGGACGCGGCCCAGGCGATCGGAGCGGAATACAAGGGGCGGCGTGCCGGATCGATCGGCCAGTACGGGTGCTTCAGCTTCTTCCCCTCGAAGAATCTCGGCGGCGGCGGCGACGGCGGCATGGTCGTCACCGATGACGCTCAACGGGCCGAGAGACTGGATCAGTTGCGGGTTCACGGCCAGAGCTCGACCTACTATCACGCGAACGTCGGAGGGAACTTCCGCTTCGACGCGATCCAGGCAGCGATCATCAATGTCAAGCTGCCGTACCTCGATGGGTGGACGGCAGCGCGCCAGTCGAACGCCGAGCGGTATCGCCGGCTGTTCGAGGGGTCAGGCTTGACCGCGAACGGTCTGGTGCGGTTGCCGCAGGTGGCGCCCCAGCGTCGGCACATTTACAACCAATTCGTGATTCGGGCCGAGCGGCGCGATCAACTGCGGTCCTACTTGGCCGACCACCGCGTTTCCTCCGCCGTCTACTATCCCGTTTCGCTGCACCTTCAGGAGTGCTTTTCCTATCTCGGTTATCGCGATGGTGATTTCCCCGCCAGTGAGGCTGCGGCCCGCGAGACTCTCGCGCTGCCGGTCTACCCTGAGCTGAGTGACGAACAGGCTGCCTACACGGTAGAAACCATCGCCCGTTTCTACTCCCTCTCTCCCGACAAGTGACGTTCTCTCCCGGCAAGTGACGTTGCCAAAGGGAAACGTCGCGTCGTCCAAAGCCCCCCGCGAGTACATGGATCTTGCGCGGGGGAGCTTGTCCGGCACGCGTGCTGAGGGCCTCAAAATCGGCAGAACTGCCCCAGTCCGACGTTTCGCCCGCTTTGTCCGTTTAGGGGCACCCAATTTGCAGGATCTACGGTATTGTGAATAACAGAGGCGGTGGGCGCCCCACGGGAACGGAGTATGCGCCTGCCCCAGTCCCACGACGCGTCAAACGAGCGAGATCGAGGTCGGTGAAGAGAGTTTCCTTCGTCTTTGGCACGCGCCCGGAGGCCATCAAGCTGTGTCCGTTGGTGCTGGCCATGCTGGACCACCCACGAATGCAGCCGCACGTCTGCGTGACCGGCCAGCATCGCCAGATGTTGGATCAGGTGCTCGACGTATTCGGCGTCACGCCCGACATGGACTTGCACCTGATGCAGCCGAACCAGACCCTCGCCGGTTTGACATCGCGAGCCGTCGCAGCGGTCGATCGATACCTGAGCGAATCCCGCCCCGACCTGGTGCTCGTTCAGGGCGACACTACCACGGTCTTCTGTGCGGCGCTGTGTGCGTTCTATCATCGAATTCCCGTCGGGCACGTGGAAGCAGGCCTGCGAACTTGGAACAAGCGCTCGCCGTTCCCCGAGGAGATCAATCGCGTACTGACGACCAGAGTGGCAGACGTCCACTTCGCCCCAACCGAGACGGCAAAGCGCAACCTGCTCCAGGAGCGCGTTTCCGAGGATCGGATCCACGTGACCGGCAACACGGTGATCGACGCGCTGCTGATCGCGGTTGCGCGGGTCCGGGCGAACCCTCCGGCGGTTCCCGGACTGCCAGACTTGCTGCAACCGGCCAATCACCGACTCGGGGCGTCCGATACGCCCGTGGTGCTGATCACGGGGCACCGGCGAGAGAACTTCGGCCGGGGTTTCGAGGACATCTGCCGTGCGGTGGCGGCCTTGGCGAGCCGGTTCCCGCACGTTCACTTCGTCTACCCGGTCCACTTGAACCCAAACGTTCGTGAGCCGGTGTATCGAATCCTTGGAAAGCTGGGGACCGACACGATCCACTTGATCGATCCGTTGGACTATCTCCCCTTCGTGGCCATGATGGATCGGGCGACCCTGGTGTTGACCGATTCCGGCGGGGTCCAGGAAGAAGCGCCCAGTTTGGGTAAGCCGGTCCTGGTGATGCGCGACACGACCGAGCGTCCCGAGGCCGTGGAAATGGGTACGGTAGAATTGGTCGGCACAGATGCCGGGGCCATTGTCGATGCCGTGGCCCGATTACTGAGTGATCCGGAAGCTTACGCCCGAATGGCCAACGCCGTCAATCCGTACGGCGACGGTCACGCGTGTGAGCGGATCCTGGCGACTATCGAAGCGCTCTTCGACTGAGTCCTATGCGGAACCTGAACATCAAGACTGCCCTGTACCGCTGCTGCCCGGGGGCGTTGCGCCCGGTTTGGGACCGGATCGAGGCCTCGGAACTCGGGTATCGCTTGGCCAAGGGTGCGTTCTGGTCGCTGGCCGGAGCGGTCATCTCGCGGGGTCTGATGCTACTGGCATTCATTCTGGTGGCACGACTGCTCGGCAAAGAGGTTTTTGGGGAGTTGGGCATTATCCGCAGCACCGCGGGGATGTTTGGCATTTTTGCCGGATTTGGCCTCGGCATGACCACCACCAAACACGTTGCCGAACTCCGCAGCAGCGATCCCGAGCGAGCCGGCCGCATCATCGCTCTGTCCAATCTCGTCGCGGTTGGCACAGGCTGCCTGATCTCATTGCTGCTTTTTGTCTTCGCACCCTGGTTGGCCGCACACACGCTGAATGCCCCCGCCCTCGGGGATCCCCTTCGGGTCGGATGTCTCCTTGTTCTGCTGAACACTCTCAACGGTGTCCAGACCGGCACCTTGGCGGGCTTCGAGGCCTTCAAGACGATCGCGCGCGTCAACTTTTTTGCGGGGCTGGTATCCTTCCCGATTCTGGTCGGCGCCGCCATCTGGGGCGGCCTGCCGGCGACCATCTGGGGTCTGGTCGTGACCTTGGCCGTCCAATGGACGATCAACCATCTGAGCTTGCGTCAGGTGGCTGCCCGCGCATCGGTGCCCCTCCGTTTTCGCGGGTGTACGCGCGAATGGGCCGTCCTTTGGCACTTCAGCTTGCCGGCGGCCTTGAGTGGCATCATGGTCGGTCCGGCGAGTTGGTGTTGCGCTGCGATGCTGGTGAATCAGCCGACCGGCTACGCCGAGATGGGAATCTTCGACGCGGCCAACCAATGGAGGATGGCAATCCTGTTCATCCCCGTGGCGGTGGGGCAGATCGCCCTGCCCGTGTTGGCGAACCTCAATGACTCCGAGGATCGGTCCAAGTTCCGGAAGGTCTTCAAATACAACCTGCTGCTGAACAGCGGAGTGGCGACCGCGGTGGCAGTCCCCATCGCGATCCTCGCGCCGTGGATCATGGCCAGCTACGGCCCAGGATTCGAGGGCGGCGTGATGGCGTTGGTCCTGCTGGTGTTCACGTCGGTCCTGATGTCTGTCAACAGTGCGATCGGGCAGGTCATCGCGAGCAAAGGGAAGATGTGGGCTGGCTTCTTCCTCAATGCGCTTTGGGCGTCCGCACTGCTGCTGTTTGCCTGGCTGCTGATCGACCGGGGCGCCACGGGCCTGGCTTTGGCGTTCCTGATGTCCTACGGCTTTCACTCCTTCAACGTCTTCATCTATTCACGGCGACTCACCACGCCCCCTACTGACCTTCCCGAGGAGTCCCCAGAGACATGCCCTGGCCTTCCGACCTGTTAGCCGAATACCCTTGCGACTTCTGCGGCGGTGCGGTGAATCACCCTGTGATCGAGCGACCCGACGGCCTGCATGTCGTCGAGTGCGATGATTGCGGTTTGGTGTTTCTCAGCCCAAGACCGAAAGACGAGCATCTCGCGCGATTGTACGAAGCGGACTACTATACGTGCGACAGCGACGTGGGTTACCAGGGTGACTACTTCTCGGATCGGCGAAGAGAATCTTTGTTCGAGCAGGCACGCGCTTGGCTGGCGATTCTCGCCGAGACGGGCATTGCTGTTTCGGGAAAGGTGTTGGAGGTAGGTTGTGCTACCGGCGAATTCTGCCACACCCTTCTCCAGGAATGCCCAACGGTCGACCGGGTGACGGGGATCGATCTCTCCCAAGCCGCGATTGAGGAAGCGCGCTCGCGCTATGGCGACATCGCCTTCGAACACGGCACCATCGACAACCTGGAGCCCCGTGAGACATACGACGCGGTCTTCGCTTTCGAAGTGATCGAGCATCTGAGCAGCCCGGACGCCTTCTTCAGGAAGGCTTCGCTGCTGATGCGAGAGGGAGCCATTTTCTGCCTGACCACTCCGAATCTCGAATGCGGCCGGTCGATCGGTCTTTCCAACTGGGCAGGTTTCTCCAAGAGCCTGGAACATTTGTACTTCTTTTCGCCCGCGATGATTCAACAATATGCGGCCAGATACGGACTGAAAATCGAAAGGACTCTGTCCGGCGGCGGAAGCGGCTCCAACCGGCTGATCAAGAGTGTCAAGCGAAAGCGGGTCAAGAATGCCTTGAAGTCGCTGGGTGTGCTGGGCTTATTGAGAAAGACGCGGGATTCCCTGAGGCCTCGGCAAGGATTGCAGCACGACTACCAGTCTGAAGAACCACGTCACACGCTGTTTATGGTCTTGCGCCGCCACGGGCCCGCTACCCCGAAATGCCGCGCCGAGGCGGAGCCATCCGACTATTGATGTTTGCATTGTTGAATGATCCAGGCCGACCAACGGGAGGCCGAACAAGTCGGGCTCCCGTTGGTCGCCCTCGCACAGGGAGTGTGCAAGCGTCAATGGGGTCCTGCCACAGCGTTACTCCCATGGAGATCAACTGATGGTTTCGATAGCGATCACCGGGATCGTCTCTTTGTTGGTTGCGGCAGTCAGCGTTCTGCGCAACGGCGTGTTCAAGAGTTTCATCAATCCCTACTTCATCGTCACTCTGCTGTTTTTCCGATTCTACGGAGTGGTGCCGGAGTATTCGCGGGAAACGCTGAGAATCGACGTCGCAGTCCTGCTGTCGTTCCTGTGCTTCAGTGTGGCCTACTTCCTGGCCCAACGGGGAGGCGCGCAACGGGCCAGAGCGTTCTTCGCATGGCTCTGGCCTCACGACCCGCGACCGGGACGCATCGTGCGACCGCTGGGCACCGGGGCGATCACGTGCTGCTTGCTCCTGACGGCCGGCTACGTCACCTTGAACCTGACCGTAGCGGCGATGCAATACGGGGGGCTCGAACGGGCACTCGTTCGGTTCTACGTCAGTTCTCCGGTAAGACAGGTGTCTCCGTGGTTGCTCCGGGCAAGTCAACACCTGTTCAATGTGGCCATGTTGGTGATGTTTGTTCTGAGATACAATTACAGCGTACACAAGCGGGGGCTGGTGCCCTTCTGGATTACGCTGATCGCGATCCTGGGCGTGGCCTTTCCCCGCGGGTCGGTCGGCGGGTTCACCTATCCGGTGATCGCCGTCATTTTTGCCGATATCGTCGCGTGCGTAGTTGGCAAACGCAAGCTGCGCATCAAGCTCGACACGATGGTGCTCGCCGGCGTGGTTCTCACCGCGGCCATGTTGCTGCTGGTCTTGCGCACGCAGAAATTCGGTTCGGTGGGAGATGTTACGAGTTTCGTCAGGTCCAGCCCGAGGCTGGTCGCCCGTGCACTGATCGCTACCATCGGCGCCCACAGCGTCGTCCGCGAAGACGTCGGCTATTGCCTGGAAACGTTTGGCGATAAGACCCCGTACTTGTGGGGCCACACGCCGTACAGCATCGTCGTCAACCCGATTCCCCGCGAGTTGTGGCCCGGCAAGCCGGTGGGATTCGGGAACGTTCTGGCGCAAATCAAGGCGGGCGAGTCGGCCGGGCAGACGCGAGTCTCGTATGCCGCCGGTTTGGCGGGCGAGGGTTACGCCAACGGCGGCTACGCCGGCATCGTCTTGCTCTCGCTGGCAGTGGGACTTCTCTGCGGAAAGGCGGCCAAGTACGCCCTGATCGGATTCACCATACCGAGTTACGGCGTTCTCATGATGAGTCTGGGGCTGTTCCGTGTCAGCACCGCGTTTGTACGCGGAGATATGCTCTCCGCCTTTACGACCATGGTATATCCGTTGGCCGTGTTGACTCTCGTCTTGTTTCTGGTGGGACGGTTCATTACCGTACGGCCCTGAGGCCGATCCCCTGATTGATGCTTGCACAGTCAATAAGTGCCGTTTTTTCAGAAAGTGCAGATCCATAGGCGTCGCAAGCCACCGGCTCCCCGCTTACCGTAACGCTGTTTCACGCAACACCGAGCAGGACGCCATGTCGAACGAGGTCCTCGTCTTCGTCAAAGGTTGGATCGATCTGATCCCGCCCGCCCTGACGTTGGCCCATGCGCTGCGAACGCTGCAGAAGGACGTGGTCTGCGTCTGTTCCGCTTGTCGGGAGCAGACCCGCGCCGACCTGGAATCGGCCGGCATTCAGGTCGTCGAGGTCTGCCGGGGTCTGGCCGATGCGTCCTCCAAACTCGACAAGCTCCGACATTACGCTGCCTTCCGGCGTGGCGCTTGGGAGGCGGTCGATTCGGCCGACGAGGACGCCCTGCTGTGGGTCTTCACCATCGATACGGCGATGGCTCTGGGACGCCGGCTGCTGAGCCGGCGCTACGTCCAGAACCTCAAGGAATTGCACGACCGCTCGCCCCAACGCTATCGAACGGCCATCCGACGCTATGCACGGCACGCCCGGCGTGTGGTGGTTCCCGAAGCATCGCGGGCGGCGATTCTCCGCTGCTGGTATGGGCTCGACCGCACGCCGGCCGTCTTGCCGAATCGGCCTTTGTCGCATCCACGACACCGAGACCTTCCTATCGGCGACAAGAATGCGGCAGAGATCCTCCGTACCGTGGACGAAGGCCAGAAGATCGTGCTGTACCAGGGCTCCCTGGCCAAAGACCGCGACCTGACGACGATTGCCCGGGGCATTCACGAGCTGGGGCGGCAGTACCGGTTTGTCCTCATGGGGCGAGACCTGATCGGCCATCTCCAGCAGCTCCGTCGGCTGTGTCCGGACCTGATCCACATCCCCTGGGTCGTTCCGCCGACCCATCTGGAGATCACCAGCCATGCGCACGTGGGGATCGCGGCGTATGCCTATGATTCGCTCAACTCGGTCTTCTGTGCTCCGAACAAGATCTGGGAATACACAGGTTTTGCGATCCCCATGTTGTGCCAGGACCTGCCCGGCTTGCGGTTTACCATCGGCGCCAGCGGAGCGGGCGTGTGTACGAGCATGGACGGCCCGCGACAGGTCGTCGATGCCGTCGACCGCATCGAAAACGACTATGCCGGCTTCAGCCGGCGGGCGACCGAGTTTTACGAATCGATCGACAACGCCTCCGTTATAGCCCAAGTCATTGCCGATGCGGATTCTGGTTAACGCGACAACCTGTGTGGTCGGCGGCGGCATTCAAGTGGCCACGACGTTCATCCGGCACGCGCTGGAGGACCCTCGCGGGCACGAGTTCTTCTTCGCCGTCTCGCCCCAAGTGATGGGCAATCTCAAAGTGCTGCTGGACGACTTCAGCCGGCCGGTGGTGGCCGTGGCGCCGTCGCCTGCCAAACCGATTCGCGGCATGGCGTCGCGGCGCAAGCTGCGCGGCATCGTGCGCGATTTTCGGCCGGACCTCGTCTACTCCGTCGGCTCGCCGTCGTACATGACATTCCCGGCGACGGAATTGGCCCGCTTCGCCGATGGTTGGGTTTCGCACCCGTCGAAGCTGGTGTTGCGGCGACTCTCGATTCCCCGCCGCCTCAAGCAGTATCTCCATTCGCAGTACAAGGTTTTCTGGTTGCGCCGTAGCGATTTCTACCACGTGCAGACGACCACAGCGAAGGACGGGCTGGTGCGGCGAGCGGGGCTTCCGGAGGAGCGAATCGCCGTGATTCCGAATTCGTTCTCGGACGTGTTCGCCGCCGCCACCGAGGAGAACGCGCCCAATGGCGGTGACGACCGAGTCGTCCGCCTGTTGGTGTTGGCCAACCCGTTTCCGCACAAGAATCTCGCGATCATCCCGGAGATCGCCGCGCTGTTGCGGGCCGAAGACCCCGAGTATCAGTACCGCTTCGTGGTAACGCTGCCCGAAGAGGGCAAAGAGGTCAGCCGGTTCTGGCGTCTGGTCGCCTCCGCTGGCGTAGAATCGATGATCGAGAACGCGGGCCGATTGACACTGAAGGAGTGCCCGCGGTGGTACGCGAAATCGACCATCGTCTTCTTGCCGACCTTGCTGGAGACGTTCTCGGCGACCTATCTGGAGGCGATGCAGATGGGAAGGCCCATCGTGACCACCGATCTTGACTTCGCCCGGGAGATCTGCGACGAAGCGGCTGTTTACTTCGCGCCCTTGTCCGCGAGAGCGGCAGCCGACGCCATTCGGAGTGTCGCTTCGGACGCGGTGCTGCGGGCCGACCTTGTGGTCAAGGGCCGCAGGCGACTCGCCCGGTATCCCTCGCCGGAGCAGAAGTATCAAATGCAACTCGATTGGATCGAAACGGTAGCTGGTCGTGGTGTCGATGGATAAGCGAAACGTGATTGCCTGTGTACGGTCGGGGGCGGAATACCCGTCCGATCCGCCATTCCACCCGGGGGAAGCGTACGCGGAATATGCGCTGGGGGCGACCTCGTCGTGTGCGAATGACGCATACGAGACGGTGCGCGAGTGCTTTCGGCTGGCCGGGCTGGACGCCGCGCATCTTGCCACGGCGGCCTGGAATCCTATGCGCGACTTGATCCAGCCCGGCGAAACCGTGCTGCTGAAGCCGAATCTCGTCAAAGAACGCCATCCCCGCGATCCGAGCGGCTGGCGTTACGTGCTGACGCACGGCAGCGTCATCCGGGCCGTGGCCGACTACGTATTCAAGGCCCTCGGCGGCGACGGAAAGGTCGTCATTGCCGACGCCCCGCAAACCGATTCCTCGTTTGCACAGATCCGCCGGCGACTCGGGCTCGATGCCATCCGGGACTTCTACCGGCGTCAAGGGTTGGCGTGCGAGATCGTCGATCTGAGAAAGGAGGAGTGGGTCGCCAAGGACGAAGTGATTGTCCAGCGAAAACGTCTCGACGGAGATCCCATCGGCTATGTGGCCTTCGACCTGGGGGACAGCAGCGAGTTCGTGGGGCATTCCGGCGAGGGACGGTATTACGGCGCCGACTACGACGCCGGCGAAGTCAATCGCCACCATAGCGGGGGACGCCACGAGTACCTGATCGCCGGGACGGCAATCCAGGCGGACGTCGTGTTCAGCCTGCCGAAGTTGAAAACCCACAAGAAGGCCGGCGTGACCGTGAGCCTGAAGAACCTCATCGGCGTCAATGGAGACAAGAACTGGCTGCCGCACCATACGGAAGCCGGGTCGGATGATCCGGGCGATGAGCACCCCAGGCCGGGGGCGAAACACCGGGCCGAGCGGACCTTGGTTCGTCAGCTTCGCAACCTGGCTGCGCGGGCTCCGGGCGTCGGGCCCTGGATCTTGCGACAGGCACGGCGCGTCGGTCGTCACGTTTTTGGCGATACGGAAGAGGTGATTCGCAGCGGCAACTGGTGGGGAAACGATACGGTCTGGCGAACGTGCCTCGACTTGAACAAGATCATCTTGTACGGCAGCCCGGACGGTTCTCTGCGCCGCGGGACGCCGGAGCATCGCAAACGACACTTTGTGCTGGTCGATGGGATCGTAGCCGGAGAAGGCCGAGGCCCAATGAATCCCGATCCGGTGGCCGCAGGAACCGTCGTATTCGGAATCGACGCCCCCAGTGTCGACGCGGCGTGCGCCTGGTTGATGGGTTTCGACCCGCAACGGATCCCGATCGTCCGCCAGGCCTTCCGCTGCACCCACTATCCACTGAGCGATTGGGATTGGCCCGACGTTCGCCTGATCAGTAATCGGCCGGAGTGGTGCGGACCGCTGCCGGAGATTCGCGACGACGCCACGTTCCACTTCATGCCACATTTCGGGTGGAAAGGACATGTCGAGCGAGTCGCATCCAGTGATTCTGAGGGGAAGCCTGGCTCCGACGCATCGTAGCGCCGAGCCACACGCAACGCGAGAGAAGGAAGCATGCACCTGGAGAACGTCTACCAGCAGTTGCCCACGTTTCTGCAGAACGTTGCGTGCAGCCTGATTGGGTGGCAGATTCAACGGACCCGCTTCGGCCCGGGGTTTCGCCGCCACCTGCGGCTGGCGGAAGAGCGGGCCGGGTGGTCGAAAGACCGGCTGCTGGCCTATCGTGATCAGCAGTTGCAGGCATTCGTTCGCTACTGTGCCGCATCCGTACCGTACTACCAGGACCTCTTCAAGCAGCATGGCGTCGATCCGCAGCAGATTCGCACGTTGGAGGATCTGCAGCAATTGCCCGTCCTGACGAAACAACAGGTGCAGTGCCGCTGTCCGAAACCGCCGGCCGACCGAATCCCGCGGAAACAGCGGCTGACGGCGCACACCAGCGGCACAACGGGAAGCGGCCTGCGATTTACCACAACGCTGGACGCCGTTCAGCAGCAATGGGCCGTGTGGTGGCGATATCGTCGCTGGCACGACATTCAGCCGGACACGTGGTGCGGCTATTTTGGCGGCCGCTCGGTCGTACCGCTCTCCCAACGCCGCCCTCCCTTCTGGCGCCGCAACGTTCCCGGGCGGCAGATCCTCTTCAGCGGCTACCATCTCAGCCCCGAGAACGCACCTTTCTACCTGGCCGAGCTTCGCCGCCGACGACCTCCTTGGATTCACGGCTATCCTTCCTTGCTGGCCTTGCTGGCGGCCTATCTTTTGGACTCACGAGGCGATTTGGGCTACCAGGTCAGCCAGATTACCGTGGGGGCGGAGAACTTGCTGCCGCAGCAGGCAGCGCTGATCGAGCGAGCCATGGGAAGGCGTCCGAAACAGAACTACGGAATGGCTGAAGCCGTGGCCAACATGTCGGAGTGCGAGTGCGGCCGGCTCCACGTGGACGAAGACTTCGCGGCCGTCGAGTTTCTGCCGAATTCCGCAGGGCCGGGCTGCCATGTGATCGGGACCAACTTCAGCAACCCCGCCACGCCGTTGCTCCGCTACGACACGCAGGACCTGGCCACGGTCTCGGACGAGCCCTGTCCCTGCGGTCGGCCCGGCCGTGTCGTTGGCGAGATCGACGGGCGCCGCGAGGATTACGTGGTACTCAAGGGCGGTGCCCGGCTCGGTCGGCTGGATCACATCTTCAAGGATCTGGTCAATATTCGCGAAGCGCAGATTCACCAGCGCCAGGTAGGCGCGATCACCCTGCGAGTCGTCCGTGGCCAGGCGTACGGCCCCGCCGACGAGCAGCGGCTGTTGCAGGAGACACGGCAACGGCTCGGCGAACAGACCGAGGTGACAATCGAATACGTCGACGCCTTGCAGCGCTCTGCGTCGGGGAAACTCCGCGTGGTAGTCTCTGACCTGGAACAAGGCCGACTGGAGGCATGTAGCTGAAGTGTTACCCGGTTGGAGGTTTCAAAGGGCGCTCGTTGGCCTGCGGGAAGATGGTACACTACGATGAGGCCACCGCCGCAAGCGGACCGCAAATGCAGCCGGCTGAGAGTCCATCCCCGCGCAACACCTTCCCGACAAAGGACTTGCGGCTCTCGCGGCACGAGGCTCGACTTGGTGGCTCGGACCTCGGGCAAGCAACAGACTGACACGCTCATACGATGAGGTTGGCATTTTGAAACAGCTCACGCAAAACCTGAGAACGGGCGAGCTTTCTCTGGACGAGGTCCCGGTTCCCTTGTTGCAGCCGCAGGGGATCTTGGTGCGCAGCCGGGCCTCGCTCGTCTCGGCCGGAACCGAGCGGATGATGCTGCAACTGGCGAAGAAGAGCCTGGTCGGCAAGGCCCGGGAACGCCCTGATCTTGTTCGCAAGGTGCTCGACAAACTCCGCCGCGACGGATTCCTGGCCACCTTTCAAGCAGTTCGCGAGAAGTTGGACCGCGAGGCACCGATGGGCTACAGCGCTTGTGGCGAAGTCCTCCAAGTTGGTGCCGGGGCACGTCAGTTCGAGGTGGGGCAGTTGGTAGCGTGCGCCGGGGCCGGATATGCCAACCATGCCGAAGTCAACTACGTGCCGCGACTGCTGGCCGTGCCCGTTCCCCCGGGCGTTGCCACCGAAGCCGCCGCCTATTCCACGGTCGGAACGATCGCCCTCCAGGGAATCCGCAATGCGGACGTCCGATTCGGCGAGACGGTCGTCGTGCTCGGCCTGGGGCTGATCGGGCAGTTGACCGTCCAGATCCTCAAGGCATCCGGCTGCCGCGTCGCGGGACTCGACCCGGACAAGAGCCGCGTGGAACTGGCCGCTGTCAACGGCGCCGACCGGCCACTAGTCATTGAGGGCGATCGCACCGAGAAGGAAGTGCTGCAATTCACCCGAGGGCGAGGGGCCGATGCGATTCTGATTACGGCAGCGACCGCCAGCAACGATCCCGTCGAGCAGGCCGCCGCGCTGGCTCGCGACCGGGCGCGCGTGGTGATGGTGGGCGTTACCGGAATGGACATACCGCGCACCCCATACTTCCGCAAGGAGTTGACGTTCATCGTCTCTCGCTCCTACGGCCCGGGGCGGTACGACCCGCAATATGAAGAACATGGACAGGACTATCCGGTCGGCTACGTTCGGTGGACCGAGAACCGCAATATCGAGGCGTTCCTGGACCTTGTGGCCGCGGGCACGGTTCGGCCGGAAGTCTGCACCACGCATCGATTTCCCATCGACGAAGCGGAAACGGCCTTCGAGCTGATCCTCAGCAACCGGGAGCCGTATCTCGGTGTCGTGTTGACATATCCCGAGGAACCGGGCCACGACCGGGCAACGGAGACCTCTCGTGTCTCGTTGGCCACTTCCGTGGCAGCGAAACCCATCGGCACGGTGGGTGTCTCTTTCATCGGCGCAGGTGGCTTCGCCCGTTCCGTGCACCTGCCGAACCTTGCAAAGCTCTCTCACGTAGAACGGCGAGGGATTGTCGATGCTTCGGGGATTGCCGCCCGCTCCGCCGGCAAGAAGTTCGGATTCGCGTTTTGCGCCTCGGCGGAAGAGGAAATCTACGGCGATGCCGATACGGACGCCGTGTTCATTACAACGCCGCACTCCCAACATGCCGGCGGAATTTGCCGCGCATTGGCGGCCGGGAAAGCCGTGTTCGTGGAGAAGCCGTTGGCCATTTCGCTCGATCAACTGCGGGAAATATGTCGGGCATGCCGGTCGCACGAAGGACGTTTGATGGTCGGCTTCAACCGCCGGTTTTCCCCGTTGGCCGCCGAGTTGAAGCGGTCTATGGCCGGGCGGGGGCCGCTCAGTGTGCTCTATCGCTGCAACGCGGGCGCGCTGCCGGCCGATCACTGGATTTCCGATCCCGCCGAGGGCGGGAGAATCCTCGGCGAAGCCTGTCACTTCTTCGACTTCTTCGCGTACCTGACGGATTCCGCGCCGCAGACGGTTCACGCAGCGGCGCCCGCCACGCAATCGGCCGACGACGCAATGGTCACCGTCGCCTACGACGACGGGTCCGTGTGCCAACTGGCCTATACGAGCACGGGCCCCTCATCCTTCAGCAAGGAGCGGATCGAGGTGTTCGCCGGCGGTCATGCCGGCGTGCTGGAAGATTTCCGGCGCTTACAGCTCCATGCCGACGGGAAACGCTCCGTGCGGAGGAAGCTCGTACGGGCCGACAAGGGGCATCAGGCAGAGCTGACGGAATTCATCGCGGCGCTGCGGACCGGCGGCAATCTGCCGATCGAGTTCGAATCGCTCGTGGCCACCACGCTTGTCAGCCTCGCCACGCTGAAAAGCGTCCAGCGGGGGGAACCCACACCCATCGCGTCGCTCCAATCGGAAATAACGTCAACATCCTCCTGACCGGGACCCGATGCAACTGATGTCCGGGTCCTCGCAACCAGGCCAAAACAGAGGCCACAACGCGCCGATCTCGATGGACACGAGTGAACGTGCATGTTAATATGCCTACAGGCTGAGGGACTCGCACCGCATGAAGATTCTCTTCTTTAGTCACTATTTCCCGCCCGAAGTCAACGCGCCGGCCACACGAACGTACGAACACTGCGTGCGATGGGTACGCGCCGGACACGACGTGACGGTGGTCACCTGCGCACCGAATTGCCCGAACGGGGTAGTCTACCCAGGCTACAAGAATGGGGTCCGGCGGCAGATCGAAGACGTTGACGGCATTCGCGTGGTGCGCGTTTGGACCTATATGGCGCCCAACGCCGGAACGGTAAGGCGGGTGTTGAATTATGTCTCCTTCTTGGCGACAGCAACGCTAGCATCGCTGAGGCTCTCGCGGCCCGATGTGATTGTGGCCACCTCACCCCAGCTCTTCTGTGGTTGGGCAGGAGTGCTGGCGTCGTGGTTGAAACGCGTGCCCCTGGTCCTGGAAATCCGCGACATCTGGCCCGAATCGATCGAGGCCGTCGGGGCGCTGCGCAACCGCTTGCTGTTGCGGTTGCTGGAGCGGATGGAACGCCGAATGTATCGCTCGGCCCGCCACATCGTCGCCGTCGGGCGCGGTTACCGGGACAATATCGTCAGCAAGGTCGGTTTGGGCGATCGGATCTCGGTGATCACCAACGGGGTCGACTTGGAGTTCTTCAAACCGGCTGAACCGGACGTGCGGTTCCTCCACATGTGGGACTTGGAGGATCGGTTCGTCTGTTCGTACATCGGCACAATCGGCATGGCCCACGGCCTGGAGGTGGTACTCGATGCGGCCAAGATCCTGAAGCAGAAGAAGCGACGCGACATCTGCTTTGCCTTGGTTGGCGACGGCGCATCACGGCAGCGGCTGAGAGAACAGGCGAAGCAGGCCGATTTGACAGACATGGTTGTCTTCGTCGATCGACAGCCCAAAGAGGAGATTCCGCCGATTCTGGCAAGCTCAGACGCCTGTCTGATCCATCTGAAGAAGTGCGAGCTGTTCGGAACCGTGTTGCCCTCGAAGATCTTCGAGACGATGGCCATGGAAAGGCCGATCATCATTGGCGTGCGGGGCGAAGCCCGAGACATCGTCGTCGAGGCCGGCGCGGGGCTGGAAATGGAACCCGATTCAGCCTCCTCGTTGGTCGAGGCCATCAAGACTCTGGCCGACGACCCGGGATTCGCTGCCCAACACGGGCGGGCGGCTCGAACCTATGTGGCCAAACACTACAATCGCGACCTGCTGGCAGCCGAGTATCTCGACTTGTTGCATCGGGTGGCCGGCGTGGCGGACTCGGAAGCGCCGGCCGGGGCAACGCCGCCGCCATCGGTCGAGCAGCCGATAGAGGCCAAAGCCGTCTTGCCCAAGGCGGAACCCGAAGCCGTAGCCGAGACGGAAGAAGGTTGAAGTCGCCGGTGCCATGCCGTCTCGCCAGCCCGTTCGCCTGGTGGCGTGCCTCTCCAGTCTCCGAGGATCCGGTGGCTCCGCGTTGAACGATCCGCAGACCGATATCTGTCACGCGCCGGGCCGGATCGAGAGAGTTCTGCGATGGTGGTACGTGTTGCGCTACCACCGCAAGTCGCAGTTGGCCATGCGGTTGGTGACCATCGGTCGGCGCCGACTCCTACGTTGGAACGGCGGGCGACGCTACCGCCGGAGCCCCCGGATCGTCGGCCGACGGCCGGTGATCCCGGCCTTCGAGCGGCTGCTGAGAGCCAAACTGGCCAGCTCTTGTGCAGAAGGTTCGACTGCACGCGCATCCAGCGTGTTGCAAGGCAACTTCGAGTTCCTCAATCAGCCGCGCGAGCTGCCTGATCCGGTCGACTGGCGGCTGGAGAGTTGGCCGGAAGCGCCGCATTTATGGCGATTCCACCTCCACTACCACGACTTCCTGCTCGATCTGGCGGCCGAGGCAGTCCGGCGCGGCGAGTCTGTCTGGTTCGAACGGGCCTGGCAACTCGTTTGCGACTGGATCGAGCACAACCGGCTTGACGACGGGCGGGTTCTGGGCGACGCATGGCACCCTTACTGCATCTCGCGACGCCTACCGGCCTGGGCATTGCTGTGGTCGGCGTCGCCTCCGAAAGGCGAATTGGCGCGTCGGGTCATCGCCAGCCTGGGCTGCCAGGCTAGGTTCCTCGAAGCACACCTGGAACGAGACGTCGGCGGCAACCACTTGCTGGAAAACGCCAGGGCGTTGGTGCTGGTGGGAGCATTCCTGGAAGGTCCCGACGCCGACCGCTGGCTTCAGACGGGGGCCGCCCTCCTGCGCGGGCAACTCGATGAGCAGATCCTCCCGCACGGCGAGCATTTCGAGCGTTCACCCATGTACCATGCCCTGATGCTCGACGCCCTTCTCGACGTGCGGGACGTGGCCGCGCACTTGCGGCCGGAACTGGCCCAGATCTGCGGCGCAACGGCGGAGAGAATGGCCGGTTTCCTCACGGCGATTCTCCACTGCGACGGCGAGATCCCGCTGCTGGGCGACGCGTGCTTCGGGGAGTCGCCGCCCGCCAAACGGCTTGTTGCCCGAGTCGGCAGTGGAGACTCTCAGGCCGAGCCGCGCGATACGGTTGCGATCCGCACGCCGGCGATGGTCCCGTCAGCCTGTCGCGTCGGCGACTATTGGACCTATCATCACGGCACGGATTTCCTGCTCTTTGACGCGGGGCCCGTGGGGCCGGATCACTTGCCGGCCCACGCCCACGCCGACCTGCTGACGTTTGAGGCGTCGATTCGGGGCAAACGCTTCTTCGTCGACGGTGGTGTCTTCAATTACCAAGACGACGCCATGCGGCGCTATTGCCGTGGCAGCGCGGCCCATAACGTCCTGGTCATCGACGATTCCGATCAGTGCGACATGTGGTCGCGGTTCCGCATGGGCTATCGCGGGTGGCCGCGGGGGTTTGCCTCCGGAGAAACCGGCGGCTTCTACTGGGCCCGAGCACGTCACGACGCCTACCGTCGGCTGGGCGTTTTCACGGTGGGCCGCTGGATGGCCTGCCGGCCGGGCGGGCCCTGGTTCTGCATCGACTGGGCCGATGCCGCGGGCCGGCACAAGCTGACCAGCCGGCTTCACTTCCACCCCGACGTCGAGGCGGGCCAACTGGGGCCCAACGAAATCCGCCTCGACGCGCACGGGGCCACCTACTACCTCCGGGCGCTCGCGCCCGGGGAAGTCACCGTGAAAAGCGGCTGGTATTGTCCCGAGTTGGGCCAGCGGCTACGATGCCCTGTGGTGGAATGGACCGCCACTGCCTCGCTGCCGCTGGTTTGCGGTTGGCATCTTGTCTGGAACCGACCCGAAGTACCAGCATCGTTGACGGCGTTTGCAGGAGACGATACGAGTCTGCGCTGGGGTGAGAATGACGGAGCCCTGCACCTGCAACCGATCACAAATGCCTATTGACATTTGCACTGCAGATGATCAAGGCCGGCCAACGGAAGGCCGGAAAGATCGGGGTCCCATTGGTCGCCCTCGCGCGTTGACTGCGTAAACGTCAACCGCGCACCTTCGTTCCCCCAAATCGAGGAGTAGCACCTTTGGCAAACCTACGCTTGGCCTGCGTCGTCGGCGCCCGGCCGAACTTCATGAAAATGGCGCCACTTCTGCGCGCTTTGGATGCTTACCCCTCTATCGAGGCCGTCCTCATCCATACCGGGCAGCACTACGACCAAAACCTCTCCGATGTCTTTTTCGAAGAACTCGGAATGAAACGCCCCGAAGTCTCGCTGGATGTTGGCTCCGGGCAGCACGGGGAGCAGACTGCGCGCGTCCTGGAACGATTCGAGGACGTGTTGCGAAGGGGGACACCCGGCGGCAAGCGCTACGACCTGGTTGTCGTCGTCGGGGACGTCAATTCGACCATGGCCGCGACACTGGCCGCGGCAAAACTCGGTGTCAAGGTAGCACACGTCGAGGCCGGCTTGCGAAGCTTCGACCGCACTATGCCCGAGGAAATCAACCGTGTCGTCACCGATGCCATCGCCGACATCCTGCTCGTTTCCGAGCCGTCAGGCGTGGAGAACCTTCGCCGAGAGGGGCACGCGGAGGATCGAATCCATCTGGTCGGCAACATCATGATCGACACACTGGTGTGGTTGTTGCCGAGGGCGAAGGCCCGCGACACGCACCAACAATACGGTCTGCAGCCCGGCCGCTATGGCCTGGTGACACTGCACCGCCCGGCAAACGTGGATACCCCGGAAATCCTCTCGCGACTGCTGGAGGTGCTGATCGACACCTCGCGGGAGTTGCCGCTGGTGTTCCCAATCCATCCCAGGACGAAGAAGCGTATCGAGCAGTTCGATCTCAGCCAGAGACTCGCTTCCGCCGAAGGAATCGTGCAACTGCCGCCGCTGGGGTATCTCGATTTTCTGGCACTCTCATCCCAGGCGAAGGTGATCGTCACCGATTCCGGGGGACTGCAAGAGGAATCGACCGTGCTGGGGATCCCTTGCCTGACGGCGCGCCCCAACACCGAACGGCCAGTAACCGTGGACCAGGGCACAAGCACGCTGGTAGGCAACGACCCAGTCAAGTTGCGCAAGTGCCTCGACGAGGTGATCCAAAACTCATACAAGAAGGGGTCCTGCCCCCCCTTGTGGGATGGCATGGCCGCCAAGCGGACCGCGACAGTCTTGGCCGGCGCATAAGGGCAAGCCGACCCGGGCGACGGGCGATCGGAGGTGGATTCCGTCCGGCCACCGTCGATTGGAGACGCCCCGACTGGAGACGCCCCGGTGCGGATGTCTTGTCGGCGTAAACCGGACGAGGACCACCTTCGTGCGAGGTAGCCATACAACCCTGCAGTATTGTCTTTATGGCGTGCCAGCGGTCGTTTTGGCGGCTTCGGACTTTTTCTCAGAAAAATTGGGCTGCTCGCTCCGGAGTTGCTTGACAAGCTGGTCTGATTCTGTAAAATCGGCGGTGTTTGGCGATTGTGATGGAGTCAAGGAAAGGCTGTGTGCCTGTGGAGGGGTCCGGCAATTGAGGTTGGCAAGAGGCCGCAGCCGCTGGGCAGACTACCCACTATATAATGGAAGATATCGGGTCTACGCAGTAAAAATCGTTGACATGGGTTCTTGCCGTCCATTACAATAGGTAGAGTATACGGGATGGTAGCGAGTTCTCGATGATCGAACCTTCCTACCAGAACCTAGAGCCTTGATTCCCGCACCGGGATTACCACATGTTGGGCGACCGCCCAAAAGGAGGCAGCTATGTGTCATCGTCTTAAGGCTTTGTTCTCGTTGGCAATTGGTCTTTTCTTCGTATGTGCGTTGGTGGTCAACCCTGCCGCGACCCTCGCGAACACGATTGTGATTGATTCGTTCGACAACCCTAACCCGGGAACGAACTTCTTCGTTCCGGGGCTCGCACCTTGGGGCAGCGGCAACCCGTTCCTCAATAAGGATACGGTTGTCGGCGTTCTTGGTGGAGAGCGCGATATCCTTGTCCAGGTCGTGGGAACGCCTTTGCCGATTTCCGCTGCCGGTATCATTGGCTACGAGCCTGTCTATGGGAATGGAGTGCTTGAGGTGGGAACCTATGGGCGCGCCGGAACACGCGTGACTGCCCAATATGACGGCGTTGATATGGATTCAAGCGGCGCCTTGGTCGACGCGAAGGGATTGGGACCGGTGGACCTGACCGATGGCGGCGTCAACGACAGACTCCAACTGGCGTTTAACAGTGTCGACGGAGGCAACGCGCTTGCTTTGGGCCTGGCCGTTACAGCCGTCGGCGCCGGCGGCACTCCGACGACGGTCAACCTCCTGGTCCCCGAATCGGGAACCCCCTTCGTTTACGACATACCCTTTGCCGCCTTTCCGGTCAACGTGTTCGGCAGCGTGGAAAGCCTGACGTTTGAGTTCAACAACTCGGGAACTCCCACTCCCAACGTCGATTTCGAGTTGGATAGCGTGGTAGCAGTCCCCGAACCTTCGACGCTGGTCTCGCTGTCGGCTCTCGGAGCGCTGTTGGTGGTTGTGGGCACCTGGCGTTGGCGGAAGCGATAGAAAGCGATTTGGCCTGTTTCAGGCTGCACAAAGCTGCCTCCAACGGCAGTCTGAAACAGGGTGCTTGACACAAAGCAACAGGCCCACCACAATGGTGGGCCCATTGCTTTTCTTGGGTGACCTTTCCTTTCGGCAGGCAGCGAGTCCGAGGGCACGTTGGCGGAGAAACTGGCTATTACCTTTGTGCTGCCGGTTCTCAACGAGACCGACTCGTTACGGGCCACGGTGCAGACGATCCGTCGTTTGGCTACGGACTATCTGCACGAAGTGCTGATCGTCACCGCCGAGCGATCAACTCCCGAGAGTCTGCAAGTGGCCCGCCAGGTCGCGCAGGGGTCGCCCGACGACGTTCGCGTCTACCGACAGCAATTGCCCCATTTAGGCGGGGCCTTGCGCGAGGCATTCGCACAGGCCAACGGCTCGCACGTCATGCTGATGGCCAGTGACTTGGAAACGGATCCCGAGTTGATCCCCGGATTCGTCGAAAAGATGCAGGAGGGCTGCTGGGACATCGTCTCCGGGTCACGTTGGCTGACCGGCGGGGGGTTTGAGGATTATGGACGCATGAGAATGCTGCTGAACTGGGCGTTTCAGCGCTGCTTCCGCTTGCTGTATTTCGCCCCCCTGACCGATTTGACATTCGCCTATCGGCTGTATCGCCGTGAGGTGCTCGACGGCATTTGCTGGGAGGAGTTGGGGCACCCGTTCTTGTTGGAGTGCCTGCTCAAACCGCTTCGCCTGGGCGCCCGCATTGCCGAAGTCCCCTGCCGCTGGCGATCACGCCGTGAAGGCGAGTCAGCCGGCTCGTACCGACAGATGCTGGAATACGTGCCTTTGGCAATTCGCATAAGGTTTCAGCCTCGAGATCGGATACGGCCCAGTTAACGACGGCGTGAGAGCCAGCCGGTCGTTGCGATGGTCGCTGACAATGCGGGCGCACCCGGTCAGTCTTCCGTGTGCTGTTCCCGAGGGCCCCGAAGCAGGTTCCATGCCGTTGCGGCGCTGACCTGAAGACGGCGCTGCCGTGTCAATCGCACCAGTTGTCCCAGCAGATAGCCGGCCCGCAGGTAGAAGCGGCGATATCCTCGGCGGACGTAGGCCTCCAAGGTATCCCAATCGAGATCGGGATGGTCGTAGAGGCCGCGGGGGGGAACGTGAAAGTTGTATTGTCCCCAGTGCGTTACCTTGATGCGGTCCTTCCACATATCGTGCAAACGCGTGCCGGGCAGCGGAATGGCCAGATTGTATTTGACGAAATCGATTGAGAGCGAACAGGCGTAGTCGATCGTCTCCTGCAGCGTCTGCTCCGTCTCTCCGGGCAATCCCATCAGAAAATAGCCCATGACAGTCATGCCGGCCTGTTTGGCCCAACGGGCGGCCTGCCGACCGCGCTGGAGCGTGGCGCCCTTCTTCATCCGCCGAAGCAGCTCCTCGTTTCCCGTTTCGAACCCCAGGGCGAGCAAGTGGAGTCCTGCCTTGCGAGCCAGGTAGAAAAACTCCTGATTAACGTCGTTGACGCGAAGCCCATTGCGGCAGCACCAGGGGAATTGCAGTTTCCTACGAAGGATCTCCTCACAAATGGCCACGGCCCGGTCGGGAACCGTGGTGAAACTGTCGTCGACAATTTCGATTTCGCGAAATCCGTAGTCCAACATCTGCTCGATTTCATCGACGACTCGACGCGGACTCTTCGCTCGCCAAGTGGAACCGTAGACGCCCTTGGAGCAGAAAACGCACTGTCCCCGGCAGCCACGGCTGGTTTCCAGAAAGCCCACGGGCACGGCGTCGTAGAACAGTCGCGACACCGGCGGATACTTGCGGAGGTCGAATACTCCCCAGTCGGGATACGCCAGCTCATCCAAGTTCTCGATGATGTGACGCAAGCAGACGTGCCCGAGCTCGTCGAAGTCGGAGTTGACGACGATCTCGCCCTCTCGCCGATACGCGACGTCGTCGATTTCAGCCAGGGGTTGCCCATCGGCAAGGCGAACGATCGTTTCGTCGCCTTCGCCAATCACGACCACGTCCAGATCGATTTCCGCCAGCGACTGCCTGGGAAAATGCGTGGCGTGGACGCCGCCGCCGACGAGGAGCACCTCGGGCGCAATCCGTCGGATCAGCGCCACCAGGTGCCGTGCCTGGCCGACCACGGGGGTCTTGAAGCTGATTCCCACTATATCCGGGCGCCAGGTCACGACGGTTTGGCGCAGGATCGCTTCGGGGGCCGCCTCCACCTGCAAGTCGACTGCCCGCACTTCGTGTCCGGCGCGACGCAAGGCGCCGGCCAGCACCGCCACGTTCAGCGGAGGAAGGCACTCCTGCGTCTGCTTGAACTCGAAGCGAGTGCCCTTGTAGACGGACATCTCACAGGGGTAGATCAGCAAGACTCTCACACGGCGGTTCCTCGTTTTGCCGGGCAAAGGCGGCCGGGAGACGAGCGGCCTCTCGCAGGACCTCTATTGACGTTCGCACGGTCCATGCGCGAGGGCCACCAACAGGAGGCCGATTCTTCCGGCCCCGCGTGGGTCGGCCTTGATCATTCGCGATGCAGACATCAACAATCCAATAGCCTCTCTTCTCCGGTCACGGCGCGAACCGCCAACCCATCTTCAGCCCGCAGAATCCCGCGGCTTCCCCGACTTCTCGAATTCCGGCGTCGAGCCCTGTTTGGGCGGCAAACCCAAGTCGCTCGCGAATCCTGGCATAGCATACCGTGTAGTCCCTCATGTCGGGGTCTTCGCCCGCGTCGGCCACGATCACTTTCATGGGAAAACGGTTCGCCACGCGATCGACGACACACTGCTTGGTGCAATTGAGCGACTCGTCGCCAACGTTGAACACTTCGCCGCGAATCCGCTCGTAGTTCTGGATCGCCAACAGATAGCCGGTGGCGGCGTCGGCAACGTGCAACAACGTTCTCCGATCGCCCGGCCGATACAGCACGGTCCAGCCGAGGTGAATTGCCCGGTAGACGAAGGCATTGACCAGAAGGTCGAACCGCATGCAAGCGCTGACGCCGAAGAGACTTGCCAGCCGCATCGCCACGCCACCGGCATCAAGGACCATTTTCTCGGCCTCGGCCTTGGTCTTGCCGTAGAGACTCATCGGTCTGGCAGGTGTTTGCTCGGTACATGCGCCCTCGACCTTGCCGTAGACCGAACCTGACGAGGCACAGATCAACTGCTGCTGCGCGCTGGAGGCCGCGAGCACGTTCTTCGTTCCGCCGACGTTGACTTCCCGAGCCATCCGGGGATGCTGATCGCAGAGGGGAAATCCGACCAGCGCCGCCAGATGGACCACCACGTCGTGATTCTTGACGACGCGGCTGACGTCGTCCCTTACGGTAACGTCTCCGCGAACGACTTGGACGCCTTTGCGGACGAGGTGCAAAACGGGGTTTTCACCCCATTGAAAACAGTCGAATATCGTCACCGGATAGCCGTGGTCGGCGAGCAACGCAGCGAGGACGGTTCCGCTGTATCCGGCGCCACCGGTGATCAGCACTCTCGGCAGCATCAGTCGTCGATCCTCACCAGGGGCCTGTCGCAATCGTCCCACCGCTTCGTCAGCAAAGCCACCATGCGGACGTCCGTGATGGCATAGAGCGTGTGCGGCATCGTGCGGGGGAAATGAACACACTCCCCGGCCGCCATTTTCAGGGGGTATTCCCGGCCGTCGCTTCCCTTCTCCACGTACACTCCATGGCCCTCGGTGATCAGCACGTATTCGTCGAATTCCTCGTGAAAATGGAACCCTCGTGTTCTGCCGGCGGCGGTGAAAATGAAGCTGAACTCAACGATGGGCAGATCCAAGGGGAGAAACGTAAAAATTCCCCCGCGCTCGTCCCGTACCGTCGACAAGTTGCACTGTGGCTCCAGCTTCCGCATTCGCATGGCCATGGGCCAATCCCCTGATCTGCAGATACTACCGCGGCCGGCAATCGCACTCGGAGCCCGGCCAGCGCACTCGGAGCCCGGCCAGCGGCCTCACGGACCATTCATCATAACACGTCCTGCTGGCTCCGGAAAGGATGGAGCGAGTGCCGCTGAAGAGGGCGGCTCTGGAGGTGGATGGGTATTTAAGTGCAAAGAGGGGCAATCCGGTGATTGAAATCAGCCCGAACGGTCCATCGAGAACCCTCCATCCGGGTCCTTGCGTTCTCGCAGATTCTTGTTATATTGGAACTTATTGATGTCTGCGTTGCGAGTGATCAAGACCGACCAACGGGAGGCCGGAAGAACCGGGCTCCCGTTGGTCGCCCTCGCGCATCGACTGTGCAAACGTCAATAGGTGGAATTCCCAATGGGGTGGCGCGATGCTGGGAACGCCCCAGCGCCGTGGAGCCGTTGTCCGCGGGGTGGCGACAGAGTTTGCGAGAGTCTCAACACGATGCACCAGTGGTTGCCGGTCACAGTCTCGGCCTGTCTTCTCGTGCAGGGCCTCCCGGTCTCGGCGGCGATGCAGCTTCAGTCGTACGAGCCGCTGAGGCACGACCGGTTCTTCGATCCTTCAGATCCAGACAAGGACTTCCTCGGCGATCCGTACGATCTCTCGGGTGTTGGGCGTCGCTACTGTTGGGCTACGATGATCTCGCCTCGTTACTTCCTCAGCGCCGCACACCATCACGATAGCGGCGGCTCGCTCTATTTCTGCAGCACGAACGATCCGGAGGGGCCGGTTGAGATTCACGCCATCGAATCGGGGACGCAGATCGCGGGGACGGATTTGTGGCTGGGGAAGTTGACGACTCCGGTCAGTCGTGAGGTTGCCACGTATCCCATTCTCTCGCTGCCTGCCGATTCCGACTATGACCACCTGGAGATCTACACCTTTGGGCGATCCGACACCCTCCCCTCTTGGTCCAGCGTTCGCCTGGGACGCAATACGATCGATCCCAATACCTACGAGACGGTCACCGACAGTTTTGGCAGTCGGGGCGTCAGCTATCATTTCGACTTCGACGAACTTGGGGGCGTCGGTGCCGACGAGTCTTATCTCCAATCGGGCGATTCAGGCGGGCCGAGCCTTGCGATCTACGACGGCATGCCGGCGCTGGTCGGAATCCACTGGTATATCTGGGAGGACGCCGACAGCCCCGGTGCCGTCGGATCCGCGGATACGTTCGTGCCGCATTATGTCGAGCAGATCGCCGCGGCCATGGCCGACGAGCCGCTGATCGTACTGCCCGAGCCGGTCTTGACTTGGGACGGCCTGAGCGACGGCGACTGGAACGCGGCCGGGCGCTGGCACGGCGCCCCCGCCAATGGCGTGCCCAACATTGCCACTGGCGCAGTCGTGCCGAGCAAGACAGTTACCGTGTCGGGCAACTCAGGGGCCTACTCGCTGGAGGTTCGCAGCGGCGGGCAAGTCGTGGTCGTCGACGCGGCGACGCTGGAGGTCTTTGCCGATGTCGAGGCAACTGACGGCACACTGCAAATCGGCGGCACTCTGATCGCAGAAACGGCAGACTTGCATGCCGCAGTGCTGAGGGTCGCGCCCCATGGAAGACTAAGTATTGACGACACGCTGAGGCTGGATGACGCGCAGTATACTTGCGAAGTCGGTGGTCCTCGAAACGGCTTGCTTGCGGCCGGCGGCGAGATCGAGATCTTGCCGGGCTCAAAGCTGAGGCTGGGGGCCATTGGCAGACTACCGTGCGTTGGTGACGCGGAGCGTATCGTGCTCAGCAGCGGGGCCGTTCGCGGAGTCTTCGACCAACAACCGGACCTGGGCGAGCACCTTGGCTCGGGCGTCTTTCACCGGGGTGTCGCGTACACCGAGGACGCCGTGAGCGTGTCTTTGTTCCAGGCCGCCGACGGAGATGCGAATGGGGATCGGCAAGTCAACGGCCTCGACATCCAGGCGATACTGGCGGCCGGCAAGTTCGGCACCGGCATCCCGGCCGACTGGACCGAGGGTGATTTTACCGGCGATGCAGTGGTCAACGGCATCGACATCCAGGCCGTCCTGGCAGCCAACCTATTCGGGACCGGATCCTATGCCCAAGTGATCCGAAACGAAGAGACGGGCGGTACGGTGCGGCTGGTCGTCAGGCCGGGCGGTCTCACGATTGAGACACGCGATGTCTTGATCAACGGGTATGTGCTGGAGTCGCGAGATGGTGTCTTCACCGGCGAAGCCGCGGAAAACCTGGGACTATTCCAGGAGGATCAGGACGATCGAATCAGCGGCAATCTTCTCTTCACGCTTGTGGGCAACCATTGGCTGGGCGACGTGATCGGCGACGGCCTCGTTGGAACGGACTTGCTTGAGGACTTGCGGTTTGCCTATACGGTCGATAATAAATCCGGCGTCTACCACGGGTGCCTCGTCCTTCCCGAGCCGACGACGATGAGCATGCTATCCCTGGCATTTTGCGGGTTGCTGCTGTCCGGACTCCGGCGTGCACGGCGTGGACGTTCTAGTGATGTTTGCATTGTGAATGATCCAGGCCAACCAACGGAAGGCCGGACAAGTCGGGTTCCCGTTGGTCGCCCTCGCGCATGGAGTGTGCAGGCGTCGATAGCGCGCACGCCCGGACGGGTTGATTCGAAAGCCATCTTGAGCTATCACATACGGTAGTCTGAGACTATCCAGATCCCTTGGGTGAACACGGTGCAAGGTGCTGGCGAAAACGGTCCCATGCGGCAAGACGACGGGCGGCACGTGGCGGTCGTTACCACCACCATTCGCGTTCCCCGGTTCTTGGCCGACGTGATCGAGAACGCCGAAAGGTACGGCCACGGCGAGCGACTCATGCTGATCGTGGTCGGCGATCGGAGAACGCCCCCAGAAGTGACTGAATACGTGGCCGACCTGGATCGTCGCCATGCGACCGTGGCCGTTCATCTCGACGTGCCGACCCAACAGAGGCTGTTGCGCCGCTGGCCGGCGCTGGACCTGTTCGTCCGCTACCACTGCATCCAGCGACGCAACGTCGGCTACCTTCAGGCGGTGCTGGACGGGGCCGAGGTGATCATATCGGTCGACGACGACAACTTTATGACGGATGACGATTTCATCGGACATCATCTCGCCGTGGGCCGACAGGTCGAAGTGCCGGTGGTCAGTCATCCTTCGGGCTGGTGGAACGTTTGCCAGCGGCTGGTGAGCGATCCGCCGCGGCGGTTCTATCACCGCGGGTACCCCAAGTCGCGGCAAGATTGGCGGACCGGCGACCATGCGGTGCGGCCCGCGAACGTACGGGTGATCGCCAACGCCGGGTTGTGGTTGGGCGTGCCTGACGTGGACGCCACGGCACATATCGAGGAGCCGATTCACGTCACCGCTCTGGCGCCCATCGACGGCCGACGTGCGTGCGGTCTGGCTCCGGGAACCTGGTGTCCGATGAGCAGCGAGAACGCTGCCTTCGACGCGTCGGCATTGCCGGCGATGTATCTGCCGGTGATGCAGGATTTGATCCGCGGCCACAGCATCGGCCGCATGGACGACATCTGGATGAGCTACTTCCTTCGTGCGATTGCCGACGGGCGCGGCGAGACGGTTCTCTACGGCCCGCCGCTGGTCGTGCAGAAGCGCAATCCCCACAACCACGTAGCGGATCTTGCGGCTGAGCTGCCCGGCTACCTCTTGACCGAACGGTTGATCGAGTATCTTCGGCAGTTTGCCACGGCCGAGACAACGTACCTGGGGGCCTACCTGGATCTGACCTATCATCTCCACGAGGCCGCGGAGACAGACGCGGCATTGGACGCCGCCGACCGGGAGTATTTCCGGCAGTTGACCTTGGGCATGGCCGCCTGGCAGGCCGCGGTGGCAGACGTTGTTGCGGGAGGCGGATCGTGATGATTCGCTTCGGTCGCATCGCGCGGTCGGCCTGGTGCTTCTACGGGCTGCTGGTGTTGGCCTCGGTGGTCTACGGCGGCGGTCTGCTCACGGGCCTGGATGACTGGGGCCGCGGCGACTGGGACCAGTTCACGTTTCGTTTTGCCACGCCGCGCACGGCGATGCTTCGCGACGGGCAGCTTCCGCTCTGGAACCCGTACGTCAACGGCGGCAACGTGTTGCTGGCCCATCCTCACTGCCCCGCCTTCTCGCCCTGGTACCTTTTGACCCTGACGTTGGGCGCTCCGCTGGGATTACGTGTCGGCGTTCTGATGTTTGTCGCCCTGGGCACGACCGGCATGGCAGCCTTGCTGCGCCGCTGGGGTGTTTCGCGGGCCGGAAGCCTCCTCGGTGGCGTGCTGATGATGATGAGCGCTCACTTCACCGCACACATCGCCGAAGGGCACCTGGAATGGTGCGTGCTGGGGTTGATGCCGTGGGTCATGCTGTGCCTCGTGCTGGCCGAGAAGGACTGGCGTTTCGCCGTGCTGGGAGCGTTGGTGTTCGCGTCGGCCTGGCTGTACGGCTCTGTCTACGTCGTGGCCATCTTCGCGCCCGCGATGGGCATTTGGGCGGCGTTGGAGAGTGTGCGTACGCGCTCGTGGCAGGCCGTCGCTGGTTACGGTGTCGCCATGGGCCTCAGCGTCCTGCTGGGTTCAGTGGTGCTGCTTCCCCGCCTGGAGTTTCTCAGCGCAAACCCCCGCAAGACGGAGCTTCACGAGCGGGTTGCGCCCTCGATGTTGGGGCGGATGGCGCTTGATCCGGGACAAGCCGAATTGTATCGGGCGACGCGAGACGTGCGAAACCCGTCGGTGGACGAGCTGATTCGGCTGCTGCCTGCTTGGACCCAGGCGTCGGCCAAGCCTTACGAGACACTGAAATGGTACCGTCTGGAGGTACGCCTCACGACCACGTCGAAGTGGTCGAACGCGAACGTCGTGTTGACGAACGTTCCTCACCTGTGGTTCTACGAGGGACACGACGCCCCGGACAAGACTCCGGCGCGGCTGAGTTCGCTGCCGCCAAGTGGCAAGGGGCTTCGCGTGGTGAATCCCCACCCGGGTGAGCAGGCGGTCGGAGAAGCGACGCTCTATGCTCAACTGCCGGAGCGAGGGGCACTCTTGCTCGTCGTCGAGCGAGAAGACTCCGGGGCATCGCGACTGGTCGTCACCCGCGATGGTGAGGTTCTGCTCGACGCCGTTCACGCCGACATGACCCCGGCCGATACGGCCAACGCCCATGTCTTCGCCATTCGCCGGAATGCCCTTCTCGGCAGCGGAGCTGCGCCGCCACAGCAAAACACAACCTGGTGCCGACTCGAAGTCACACTGAAAACGACCGCGGACTGGTGCAAGGTCGAGGTGGTAAACTGCCCCTACTTGTTCCAGGTCCGGTCGCCGCAGGACGAAACGGCTTGCGGGGCCCGGTGGGCCACGAGTTCCATGGACGTCAGCCGCCATCGGCCGGACGGGAAGGAGATCGTACGCCGGGCCAGACTGCTGCTTCAAATGCCCGAGAACGATGACGTCCGCCTGGCGATAACCCAATCGCCACGAGGTGCCAGCACGTTGATGCTGAGGAGCCCCGAAGGGGAATTGCTGGAGACGACGTGTACTGAGACAACCCAGCCGGGTGGAGAGAAGACGCGCGACTACGTGTTGGCCAACCGGACGATTCGCGCGCGGCTGGGTGCCGTGACGGAGCCGATGCGTTGGCGGCTCGACGAGATGGGGATGACCTACGATTGGCACGAGTACGCCTGCTACGTGACGTGGCTCGGACTGGCAATGGCCGCGGTGGGCGTCGTGGTGGCCTTCCGGCGGCAGTGGCCGCTGCTGGCTATCGGCCTCGTGAGTGTCTGCATCGTGCTGGGGGCCTCCTTGCCGGTCAACGTCTGGGGACTGTGGAAGCTCTTGCCGTTGTACGGCTCGCTACAAGGCCCATCGCGATTCTTGATGGTCGTGATTTTCGCGGCGGCGGTCTGCAGTGGATACGGCGTGGATCGCCTCGGCTGCTGGATGGAGAAGGCCGGCGGCGTTTGGCTGCGACATCTGGTGACAGGCGGCGTCATCGTGGCCGTCTACCTCGAGCTGGCGGTGCTCGGGTGGACGCTGTTTTCGGACGTTTTCGTTTGTCCGAAGCGTCCTGTTTCCGGCCACCAGTCGAGGCAGTTTGCCCAGCGCTATGCGGAAGAGGAGGTTCGCTATGGGGCGATGTACAGCAACCACTACCCGTATCTGTGCGACAACTCCGGTGTGTTGAGGGAATACGAGAACATCGCGATTCCCCGGGGGAAGATCCGGTTGACTACCGATCCAGACTACCGAGGCGAGGCGTATCTGGAAGGCCCCGGCGGCACGGCGCAAATCACGGACTGGACGATGTCTCGTGTGCAGGTGGCCGTCGAAACACCGGGGCCCGACCGGTTGGTGTTGAATCAAAACTACTTTCCAGGCTGGAAAGCCGTTCGGCGCGACGCGGGCGGCGTCGATCAACGTCTGCCCGCCCAGCGGACCTCGGACGGTCTGGTCTCGATTCCCGTGAACGTCGGCGACCGGGAAGTCACGTTCTACTATCGGCCCGACGGCCTCCTCTGGGGCGCCGCCGTGTCCGGCCTGACGCTCTTGGGATGCCTGGGAAGTCTGGTGGCCGGTAGCCGAGGGAGCCGGAAAGCAGGGGGCGTATCGCGGGTCGTCGCGGGAGTCGCGGCCGCGTGGCGTCTTCTGGGGCCCTCCCGCATTGGCGGCTGTCTAACGATGGCCGTGCTGTTGAACCTGCCATTTCTGGCCTGTCATCCGGCATGGACTCTGGTCGATGCGGCGCTGGTTCGATCACTGGCCGTCAACTTCGTGCTGTTCTTGGCGCCGGGGCTTCCGCTGGTCGGCGCGATGATTGGCCGGCATTGGCTGGCGCGAGGTGGGCTGCTGTGGGTGATCAGCACCTCCCTGGCCGTCTTCGTGGCCATGCTGGCGATCCTCCTCGTCGCCGGCGTCCCGGTCGGCGCGAGCCTCATGTGGAACGCCACTTGGGTGATAACGAACCTGGCCGTCGCGGCCAACTACGCGGTCGGCGGTCCACCGGCCGGCGGCTTGCGTCTCCGTGGCCGCCCGGCGTGGATGGCCGTGTTGCTGTTCGCCGTTGCCTACCTGGCCTTCTACCATGGGGCAACGCGAGTGGTCCCGGTGTTGGAGGACCACGACTACGAGACGCAAGGGACCGCCCATAGCCTGTTGACGCACGGGCAGATGAGGTTGCTGACCGATCGCAACACGGTCTATTGCTACGCGCATCCGCCCTTGGTTCATGCCTGCATCGCCGCGTCGTTTCTCTACTACGGGCAGCACGACGTGCTGGCCTATTACGACGAGGCATGGGAGCGGGTCCGACATGCCGAAAAGGGCGAGCCCTTCACGCCGGTGGTCGATCATTTCTTCTCCGTGCCTCGGAAGCGAAGCCTGGTTCGCGTGCGGGGGCGCGACGAGGACGACGCGTCGCCGCACCGAATCGTCGGCGTCGACGGCAAGGGCTACGTGGTCGAGCCGCCCTTGCCGGTCAAAGACAACTGGTTTTCCGGCAGACGAATTCCCGTCCGGGACATGGAAGTCCAAATGCTCTACGACCACTTTCGGCGGAACACCCGTCATCGCCTGCCGACGCGTACTCCCAATGTGTTTCTGGCGGCGTTGACAGTCGGGCTGCTGGGATGGTGGGTCACACGCACGACCGGATACCCGTGGTTGGCCCTGCTGGTGTCTTGTGCCTATGCGGCAAACCCCGAGATCTTCGTGCGATCCAGCTATGGCGGGTACTTCGCCGTCTCGAACTTCATCCTCATGCACATCCTGCTGGCAGTGGCGGATCGGACGAGCGATCCCTCCCGATTCTCCTGGTCGAATTGTCTGTTGGCCGGCGCGTTCGCAGGGGTAGCCAACCACAAGCTGGTGCTGTTGCCGGTGGCTGTCGTGGCGTGGCAGTGGATTCGAGCGGTGCCGAACGTTACACCCAGGCGATTCGCGGCGGCGCTGTGTCACCCCGTGCTCCTGGGCTTCATGGCCGGCACCGCGGCTTTCTGGACATACGGCCTGGCGGTCAGCCCCGACGTTTTCTGGCTGGAGCACGTCCGTTACCATCTGGCCGATCGACTTCTGCACTACAATCCCTTGGGATACGGCCTCTACCCAACGGTCCCCGGTCTGTGGCTGGAATTCTGGCAGCACACAGGCTACGTGCTCTTGCCGCTGGGAATCGTGTCGCTGGTGTTGCTGTGCTGGGGCCGGTGGCCGGGAAGAAAAGGGTCCAACGAGGAGGCTGGCGGGTGGCGCGGCATGCCGGGACTCTGGGCCGTTTGGATGGTGTTGATCGCCATTGCCTTCAGTCTGGTCGACTGGCGGCAAACGAAGCATTTGATGCCGTTGATGCTGCCGTTGCACATGGCCCCGATACGCTGGGCCGCATCGGATCGCCATCGCTGCCTGATCATGGGCGTCGTGTTTGCCGCGTTGTTCGTATGGAACCTCCAGACGTTGTACGGGCTGGCCGTCGACTTTTTTGCCTTCTCGATAACGCCGGCCTGGTAGCCACGGGACCGGTCTCGGCCCAAGACGCCCTCATCGCAACGCCGCCCCGCGCAAAGAAACAACGTCGCCCCGCGCGAAGGAGCCCAGTCTCGTACGGCATGACGTTCCTATCTGGCGACAGTCCCCGACATCGGTTCGAGCAGTTGCACCCGATTACCGGCCGAGACGATCACCAACACTTGAATCTCATTTCTGCCGGGGCGGAACGCCTCGTCGGGCACCATGGCTCCCCAAGTGTCTTCAAAGTCTTCGACCCGAAATGTACGGGTAACCGCCCGAATTGTTCCGTTGACGGCAATGGCCAGGTCGAGAGGGAACTGGGGCTCTGGCCCCGGAATAACTCGGCCCCCGATGTAGCATGGCAACCAGTGCGTTCCGAGATCGACGTTCTCGTACCATTCGCCGTGGGCCAGTTCAATTCGGCAGGAGGACATTCCCAGGGGCCGGAAGTCTTCGACGAGGCGATCCACAAGTTCGTGATGCGGTCCGACCTTGTACAGCTCCCCCGATTGCCGTGATTGTCCGGAGCCGAACCGCCCCAGCATCTGCTGCAACGGTTGGCGCTTCTCTTCAAAGGCTTTGTCGAAAACCTCGCGATCGTCGAATTCCTCATCGAAGGCGATCTGCTTATTGGGGGATTCCGGTGCCGAGAAATCGCACAGGGAGTTTCCGTCGACTTTCCACGGCAGCTCGATTCCCAAGACATCGGCAATCGTAGGCAGCACGTCTGCCGATTGTGCATTGCGATCGCTGATCACACCTTTCGCCTGGTTGGGTGCCTTGACAAACAAGGGGATCGACATGATATCGGGGTAGTTGCGACCGTTTGCTCCCCGGCGTTCATCGCCGGGCCGAAACGAGACTCCATGGTCGGCTGTGATCACAATCAGACTCTGGTCGTAAAGCCCCTCGCGTTCGAGGTGGGCGACGAGCGTTCCAAGCAGCCGGTCGACGTAGCCCAACTGCAACAAGTAGCGCTGCTGGGCCTGCGTGACGGCCCACTCGTCATCCGCCCACCGTTCGGTCCCCCGCTCCATGCCGACTACACCATGTGTGAAGTGGCGACTGGACTGTTGTCTCGGTGCAAAGGGCGCCGAATACTCTTTCCCGTTAGCCGTGTAGCTCCACGGCACGTGCGGCAGCATCACGTGGGCGAAATACAAGCGCGGCCTCTGCGACGGCCCCATGCTCTGGACAAACGTCTGGAACAACCTGCCACGGTCGGAAGCTGCCCCGGGAGCGACTTCCGGAGACTGTTGTTGCCCGGCGAAGTGGCACCAGCGTCCGGTCACGTCGGGCAAGTCGAACCACTCGCGGTCGGAAAAGAGCAAGTGCATCTCCAGAATGGCGGCGTCAAGCAGCAGCGAAGGCAGCCGCTCCGGAAGCGTCGTGCTTTCCGACAGGCGATTGACGTGGTCCGGACACAATTGCATCGCGGTCTCCCAGGCCATCACCTCGTGGCTGCCAGCCAACAGCGTGAAGAGACTGTCGGGAAAGTCGGCAGCGACCGGTAGCCGGGTCGAGCCCTTCGCGTAACGGCCGGTCAGAAGCGCGGGAATTGCATGGTGCGTGCTGGGCGACACGGTCGTTGCGTTGCGATACCAGGTGGCGTCCTCTGCCAAGGCGGCGAAATTCGGATAGCGAGCCGAGTCGATCTCCAAACGCTCATCCATCAGCGAGGTGCCGCAGAACTCGTCGAGCACGATCATCACCACCGGGATCGGCCTCTGCGGTCGCACGTTCGACGCCGGCGAGGCGGTCGCCCCGGCCAACAACGTACAGACCGGCGAACCGAAGAGGAACAGGCCGGGAAACAGCACGACCGATGGCGAGAGAATCGTGACGAGTGCTCTGGCGGCACGGAAACGGCAATAGGCTACCGTCGCCAAAGCGCCCAGCGATATCGCCAGCAGAAGACCGGGTGATGCCCGCAGCAGCTCAATCGGATTCAAAGCGGCCAGGACCATGGCCACAGTCGCCCCAAAAACCACGGCCAGGTGGCAACTCCACCCGGCGCGCCGAGACACCAACCCGGCCGACCACGGTGCCAGGAAGACCAACGCCGGCAACAAGACGCTCAGAATCAAGACGAACGCGACGACGTCGGCCGCCGAGGCCTTTCGGGCGATGAAGAACATCGGCTGTCGGCCCAGCAACTCGTACAGCCGCGCGGCAAAAGCGAGATTCCACAGCGTCAAGACATGCAGCGCCCGGATAGCGGTGCCGCCGTGTATCGCCCGGGTGTCGGATCGGTCGTCGTCCATGGTCACTCCGCAAGCGGACAGTCCCGTCTGCGCAAGAACAGCAACGTCCGATTCGTGCCGGGGACGGGTGACTCTCTGAGAAGCTCAAACCGTTGGGTGAAGAGATGGCGGCAGTTCGGAAGCGTCCAGTCACCGAACAAATCGACGCGGAATCTCATCAGTCGCTGAAACATCTGATCGCCGCGCGGAACGAACTCCAGCACCAGATCTCGACGGGTCATTTCCAGCATCAGGTCGCGGACGGCCGTTGCCGGCAAGTTGCCCGAGATCAACAGATGGTGCGCCAGCGCCAGCGCCAGAACGCAATCCGCCTCCACTCGACCGAGAAAGGGAGCACGCTCTCGATTCAAATACCCGATGCCCGGACTGGGATTACACAAGTCGGCGACCATCGGAGTGATCGAGGCGGGAGCCTTTCGGAGCTGCCGATAAAGGACTTCGATCGTATCGTGGTCGGAATCGAGAGCGAGGACCTCGGCGCCGCAACCGGCCGCCAGCCGGCTGTAATCGCCCGTGTTGCAGCCGAGATCCAGAACGCGCCGGGGCCTGGTGCTCTCCAGAAACTCGGCCACCAGCGCCTTCTTGGCATTCTCAGCATGCTCGTCGTAGCCGCAAAGGCGGGTGTACTGCGACCATACGCCGCGAGGCGAGTAGCCGGCAGAGAGCTTACGGATCTTTCGGCGCAGACGACGAAGGTTGAACACTTGCGACGTGGTGTCGGTCTTCCTTCGTTCGACCCTATCTTGCCGAGGACGCGCTCGCCGATCCGACCAGCCGGTCAGAAGCGCCGGCAGCGTGACGTCCCACAACACCCGTGGCCGCCAGCGGCCAAACCACCCCAGACCCCGTAGCGCCTGTTGTACGGTACGGCCGCCGAGGTTTGCCAGGAAATACGACCGCGGGTCCCATCCGTAATGGCGGCACAGCAACAGCGGCAGCGTGAACATCTGCGTGAACTGGCCCAGCGCAAACCAGATGTCCAATCGTTGCGGCTGCTCGATCGAACCCAGGTCGATGAACACGGGTCGCCCGTGCACGAATTGGACGTTGTAGGCAGTAGCGTCTTTCAGTGAGTAACCAGACTCCAAGAGTTGAAGTTGCAGATCGATCGTGTGTACACCCGCATCGGCCAGCATGGACACCGACCATTCGTACGGATAGGTGATTGCGGGAAGCGGTTCATGTTCGAGAAAGTGGTCATAGCCGGCGTGCTCGGCTGCCAGCGTCTGGCAAAGTGCGTTGTCCTCGACCACCTCGGTAGCGACAATCATCTGTCCGCGGGCCAATTGCGAGAGCAGGCCGGCCTCCCGCAGCCGGCCGATGATCTGCAGGCAATCTTCAGAAACGGCGCGAAAGACGCGGTCCTCCCGCCAAAACACATAGCCGGAAGGATCGCGAAACGAACCGGGAGGACGGTGACCGGACAAGGAGTGTTCGCAGGGAAAGGTCATCCGAGGTGTTCTCTGCTGGAAGAATCGTCACTCGGAATCTTGCGGCGGAATATGAACCGGACGAATCCCCAAATCGACCGGTAGCAGAACGCCACGGAGCCGATGACCGCTGCGATCATCACCTGCAACAAGATGCTTCCCGACACCGGATCGATATATGCCCAGAAAGCCGACTGAGACATGGTCACACTCCTCGACCGCACGCATCCCGCGGCGCCCCGCCGGAGACTTTTGACAACGGCCGGGTCCTTGCCAGCATCCGACTTCTCCATGATACTTGAGACTCATGGATAGGACAACTCCCCTTTCGCAGGGGAGTCTACCCTGCGGCGCTCGGGTTGGCTGCCTTGCCGCGATCGCGAAAGTGGAAGAGAATAGCAGGGGTCGCGGTGGAAGAGTCTCAACTGCTGATGTTTGCATCATGAATGATCCAAGCCGTCCAACGGGAGGCCGGAAAAACCGGGCTCCCGTTGGTCGCCCTCGCGCATTGAGTGTGCAAGCGTCAATAGACGGCGTTGCGTGATTCCGGGAATGTTGAATGTGACGAAGGCCACGAGACGGACTGCCGAGCCTGGCCACTGGTGGGCCATGGTCGCATTGACGACCCTTGGGCCAATGGTCTATGGCATCGGCCTGCTGGCGGCGTCGGTCACCGATCGCTTCGTGTGGCTTCCGCCCATCGCTGCCGTCCTGGCTGCCCTGGGCGCCGTGCTGTTTCTGTTCGCCGCTCCCTGGCTTTTCGGAACGCTGGCGCTGCGCCGCGGAGAGAATCGACGTTCGACTGCCGGTGTTTGGAGCCTGATCCTCAATTCCGTGGCGCTGATCGTGGTTTGCCTTGTGCTGCGCAACAGCGTGGGGTTGCGTCGAGACTCGCTGTTGGCCGTGTGGCTGGTGTGGACCGTGTTATTGGCAACACGGGCAGGGAAGCCATCGGAGGCTATGGCCGAAATCTCCACTTTGGCGCGGCGTTGGGGGGCCAGCCTGGCGATTGGCCTGTTTGCGGTGGTGATCGCCATGGGCGTTTTCCATCGAGAGCATTTCATCCAGTGCTTCAACGGAGACGGGACCGAAACCTATCAACTGGCGCGAAGCCTGCAGCACCATTTTCTGCCCTACTGGGAGATTGAGACTACCGGCCGGTTCGGCGCCGTGATCGTCAACCCCTCGCTGGTCAATTCCTATTGGACCTGTGCACTGCAGCTCCTGCTGGGCGAGACGGAATCGGCCACTCGTCTGCCGTTCTGGATCTGGTGGCTTGGCGTTTTCGCCGTGGCGATGGTCTCGGCCTGTCCGAGCCAGGGGCGGGCGAAGTGGCTCTCCGCGATTCCCCTGGCGCTGTTCGTGTTTCTCGCCGGCATCTGGTACACGTTTTACGTTGGCTACTATCCTTACATGGCGGATCCGGCCAATCCGGGGGTCCCCGACGCGCTCTATACATTGCTGCTGCTATCGGCCCTCTATTGCCTTCGGCAGAAGGACCTTGCCGGTAGTGTTGCCGCGATGGCAATGGCTTCGCTGGTGCTCTATGCCGGTCCGGTGATGTCCGTTCTTGCGGTCGGAGCGGCATTGGGATGGCAACCCGTTTCTCGTGTCGCCGTGTGGCGCACGGCCTTGACGGGAAGCATCACCTTGCTGTGCCTGATGCTCGGCTACCTGGTATGGGGCTGGCTGGACGGTTCCCTTCCGGGTTGGCGGGATACGATCCGCGATGAATACATCAACGAGTTCTTCACATCAGCCGGGCGTTTGCGGTCTGCGGCACTGTACGCAGGCTATTTCCTGCTGGGCTGCGGGGGGATACCGGCTGTTGCCCTGTTTTGCGTTTTCTGGAGAAGGGACGCCAGCGGCGAATTGGCCTGGGACCGTACGGTGGCGACCCTTACGCTGGGTTATCTGCTGATCGTCTTGGGATCAGGCTACCAGAATCTGCATTACCTCGGCCCGCTGTTGCCGATTCCCCTAATCCTTTGGCTGAGGCGCGTTTGGGATACACGGTCGCCTGCCACGCGCCGCTGGGGTCCTGCGTTGCTGGCCACTGCGGGCCTTGCGGTGAGCGTCGTGCTTAGCTGGCCTGCCTCGAGGCCCGTCTTCACTCTGAACCGGGAGTTGGGTGCGGTTACCACATTTCGGACCGATTCCTACCAAGAGGCCTGCGGTTGGGGCAGCGTGAGCGAGGAGTTGCATCGACGCGGCGATTTGGGCTGGCAGATCGGCAGGCACACGTGGGTCGACTATTCGCAACGGTGCGCCCGCCCGGACGCCCCCCGGCCGTTCGTCGTCAGCAACGGTGAGGCGCCATCCACAGAGTATCAGCTCATCGTTCAAGCCGCCGACGGCGTGAAACTCTACGGCCGGGACGAACAGATCTCTCGTTGGGCGGCAAGGCAACGACCTCCGGCCGGTCCTGACCGATGCCCATGGGTGTTTCGGCCCATCGCCATCGTGCCGTCGCCGATCTGCGAACGGCCGGCGGCCATCGTGGAGTCGCGGGAGGCATCACGTCTTGCTCAGTAGTCCTTTACGAGCGCTTTGGCCGTCCGCCGCAGACGCATCAGCCCTCGAAGGTCCTCCCAAATGGTCTGGGGGATGTTCACTCGCGTATCGAGATCCTCGATCCACGTGATGGGGAATGTGCGCACGTCCAAACCCGCGTATTCGGCCAGCACGAGCAGTTCCGTATCGAAGAACCACTCCTGATTCTCGACCAGGGGCAGCAGCGGCCGGACGGCGGCAATACGGACACCTTTGAACCCGCATTGTGCGTCGTCAAACGTACGCGTATGGAGCACCCAGCGAATCAACCGGTTGTAACCTCGGGAGAGGATCTCTCGTTTCAGGCAACGAATAATCTCTGACTCCCGATGCAGCCGGGAACCGGTCACCAGGTCGGCGCCGTCGCGAAGCAGGGCCACGACTTCCGCCACGGCGGCCAAGTCCGTCGAGAGGTCCACGTCCATGTAGATCGAGAATTCGGCGTCGGTCTCGTTCCAGGCCGTGCGCAGTGCACGGCCGCGCCCCTTCTCGTCCAAGTGCAGAAACTGGACGTGATCGAATTGCCCGGCGAGCCGACCTCCAATTGCCGAGGTACCGTCCGTGGAGCCGTTGTCGACCACTAGGATCCGCCAGTCGAGACCAAGCGGGCCGGCCACTGCCGCGGCGAGCCGATGGACAGAGTGCTCCAGCACGTGAGCCTCATTGTAGACCGGCAAGACCAGGTCGACCAGGCTGTCTGAGCTCGGCTTCACAGAAAGGCACCGACCTGCGCGGGTGAAATGTTACTTCAGCAAGTCCTGTAGCTTGCGGTAACTGGGGAGTTCGAGCGGATGCAGCATCTCGACAGTGAGCCCCAGATCATTGGCCTTCTTCATGGCCTCGATGGCGTTTGGTCTCTGATTGGCCTGTTCATAGGCCTGAGCTTGGTGAAAATACCGCCCGGGCGTCCCGTTTTCGAGAATCGCAGCCTCCAGGTCAGCCAGGGCCTTGTCGGGATTTCCCATGGCCATGTGAACGGTCGCGCGCGAGTCGAGCATGGGAGCCACCGGTCCGGCGAGTTCGATGGCACGTTCGATACTGCGCACGGATTCCTGCAGCTTGGTTTTCTGCAATGCCAGCAGCACCGCGAGGTTATTCAGCGCAATCGCATTGGAGCCGTCCTTGGCAAGGATTTCGCGGTAGGCGGCTTCGGCCTCGTCGTAGTCCTCTTGGGTCGCACGCACTTCGGCCAGGACCATCAGCAGCGCAGCATCCCGGTCATGCTTCTCCAAGGCCGCCTGCAGGACCTTCTCCCCGCGTTTCACCTGCTCTTCGCTGGCCTTGGGGCTCTTCAGCACGATGCTACACACTTGCGAGAGCCAATAGGCGCTACTATCGGCCGGGGTGCGCTCCAGGAGCTGAAGTGCCTCGTCGATCCGTCCCTGTCGACCGAGGTAGGCCGCCCAGAGCAGCTCATAGCCAGGATGCTTGCGGACGAGCGCCCGATACAGCGTCTCGGCTTCTACCGCAAAGGAATCCGCCGTGGCTTTCTCGGCAGGGTCCGTCATTTGTAGCGAATACCGTTCCAGCGTTGTGGCCACCAGACGCAACCGTTCGACCTCGGCCGAAGGCTGAGCACCGGGCTTGCCGACAAAACCTTTCAACAGAGCCAGCACCTGGGCGGGCCTCTTCTGCTGGAACAGCATCTCGGCGCGAAGGCTGACGGTCCCGAAATTGTCCGGGGCAATCTCCTCCATTTTCCGCAGCCACGGCTCGGCTCCCAGCAGATCGTTGCGTTGCATCAGCCATTGCGCATACGTCGCGACGTACTGCGGATCGTCTCCGTGCTCGGCCAGCAGTTGCTGCATCGACCGTTTCGCTTCGGCCCACTTCCCCTGGCGCTTGTAGAGCTGCGCCAGGCGGAACTGTTCTTCCGGCGACTTCGACGGCATCGCTTCCAGTGTTCCGATAGCCCGCTCCCGCTCCAGCCGACTGGGATCGCCGCTGAGCAGGTCGGCCTTGATGCTCTCGTCCAACAGCGAAGATCCAGCCAGCAGGTTCTTTTCGATCAGATCCAACGCACGGCGGCGATTCTGGTAGCCGGGGCGGAGGGCAAGCAGCGAGGCCAACTGGCGCCGCGCCCACTTGACCACCGCCGCACTGGTTTCCACCTTGCCTTCGACGATCTTCTCCAATTGCTTCTCGGCCTGTTCAGGCTGCTGCGTGCGCAGATAGAAGTCGGCCACGGCCCGGACCACGTTGGGATCCGCCCCGGCCGTGGCCAATGCCCGCTCGTACTCTCTCTGCGCTTGCGTCGCCTGCTTCATGACTTCGAGGCAGCGGGCCAAGGCCAGCGGGTCCTTCGAGGCCGGAATCTTGGCACGGACTTCAGCGAGCACCTTCTCCGCTTCGGCGGGCTGGCCGGTCTCGACGAAAAACTGGATCAACTCGATGCGCGGCGCGGCATTCGCCTCAGCCAGAGTGATCGCATGCCGCAACGTCTGCTCGGCTTCCAGCAGCAGTTCCCTGGCCTGAGTCGTCTGGCCGGCGGTCTTCACCTGCACCGACTTGGCACGCAGCACCCGGGCGAGCCAGACATGGTCCGCGTATTTCGTCGAATCCGTGGCCGCTTCCCTGGCAAGTTCCAGGGCCCGGTCGAGGTCCTCCTTCGTCAAGTCGTCTTTCGTTGCCAGGTAGCGGCTCTCCCAACCCGCATCGGCGGAAGAAATCATGCGCTGACCGCTCAATCGGGCCAGCATCGTGTCAGCCTCGGCATAGAGCCCCTCGGCAGCCAGGAGTTGGGCACAGCGTCGGATCGCCCGCGGGTTGCGCTCTCCCATCTGAATGGCCCGCTGGTAGTTCTCCAACGCCAAGTCCCGCTTGCCCTGCTGGTCGTAGATTCCCCCGGCCAAGAGCGGCAGTCGCGACCACGACGGGCGTTTCTGGCGGGCTTGGGCCAGAAGCTCGAGCGCCTGATCGAGGCGCTTGTCGTCGGGAGTCTTCGATGCGGCGCTGGCCAGAACAGCCTGACCGTACAGCCAGTGGTAGTTCTTGCCCTCGATCTTCTCGATCTCGGCGAGCCACTTCTCCATTGCCGGCGTGTCTTTGGCCCCCAAGGCGATCTCGAAAAGCATGAACCGGATCTGCACGTTTGAGGGCTGTGCCACGGCCACCTGCTGGGCAAGCTGCATCGCCTGATCCACATCACCGACGCGCAGTGCTGCGTACAGCAGCCCCTCCCAGAGCAGCAGTCGCTGGATCTCGGGGAACGCCTCGGTTTTCTCGGCCAGCGGCTTCAACCGTTCGGCGGCCTCCTTTCCGAAGTGTCCCACCAGGTACCGCGCCCGGGCAAGTCGCACGGCGATGGTGTCGCCCACCACTTGCTCGGCCTGGTCTAACAGCCGGGCCGCCCGGTTCCAGTCTTCCTGCTTCTGCACCAACGAAATCAGCGCCATCCAGAACTCGACACATTGCGGGTCCTTGTCTCGGGCCTCCAACAGCAGCTTCTCCGCATCGTCCGTTCGGCCTTGCGACACGAGGGCCTCCGAGCGGAGAATGGGCGCTTCGATCAGCACGCGTCTCGCGTCGGCCAACCTTTTGGGCACGCGAGGCTCCGTGTCGGGAGTGACGTCCGACGGCGTTTCCGTCTCTTCGCCGGCGGCGTCGACAACCGTTTGCGCTTTTTCCATCGCCAGATCAAGCGCGTTTTCCACATTCGTCCAATCCTGCTCGGCAGGATCGGATCGCTGCCGGTTGATGGCTACCCAGATCTTGGCGATGGCGAGATAGCTTCTCGCCGACGCCTGCTCCGGATTGAAGACAGCCTGATACATCTTCAACGCTTCGGAGGGCTGGCCCTGGCGCAGCAAGAGGTTGACCATTTCCATCCGAGCGGCGCTGTTCAGCGGATCGACCTCGAGGATTCTCCTTAACGAAGCTTCCTGCTCATCCGCGTTTCCGAGTCGCCCGTAGCACTGTGCCAGCAGCAGATCGGCCTCCTTCAGCAGCTGAGGAAAGGCGGTCAAACCGCCCCGCACCGACTCGAAACCCCGGCTGGCCGCCGCCAAATCGCCTCGTATCAGATTGACCCTTGCCCGCAGATAGCCTGTGGCTGCGGCCGCCTGCGGAACTCGGCGGCGATCGGCAAATGTGTACTTGGCCGATGTTAGCTTCTCAATGGATTGCTCGGCTTCCTCGACGCTGCCCGTGTCCAGGAGCAGATTCGTCAAATCCCAGCGCAGCCCGACGTTTCCTTTCGTCGCCTCCAGACCTTGCCGCAGCCAGGCGATCCCCTGGTCCGGCTTGCCGCCGCGCTGTTCGATCTCCGCCGCCAGGGCATACATTTCCACGTTGTCGGGATAGGCTTCCATTCCGCTTCGCACGTATTCGCGCGCCTGGTCGTATTCCGCTTTCCAGACCGTGCATTGGGCCGCCAACAGCAACGCGCCGCTGTCGTCGTTCTTCACCAGCGAATCGATCTCTTTTCGCGCGTCTTCCACGGCTTCCGACAGGATCTTGCTTTCCCCGGTTTGCAGCACCTCGTCGAGGTCGGCCGATGCCAATCCGTGGTCTGCCAAGGTGCGGGCCATCACGTCCACGAGGATGCCCTGCTTCGCCGCCCGAACCAGTACGTCGTGATCGGCGCCGGACGCGCCGGTGGCCTGGATTGCCTGGTCCAAAGCTTCCCCCAGCGTGGTCCGATTCGAACTCAGCCGCAGACCGACCAGGTCGCCCCTGGCCGCCAGCACCTGTCGCGTCGCTGCCAGCACAACCTCTTGTTCTGCGTCCAGCGCGAGGGCCTTGCGATCCTCGGCCGCGAAGGTCCGAGTTTTCAGGGCGCGTCGCCGCGCGTCGTCGAGAACGCCGTACGTCGCACCTCGCAGCATGGCGGGACGGCTGCCGAAGGCCTTCAGCGCATACTTCATGGCATCCACAACGAGCTGGTGCTTGCCGGCAACCAACAGTGCCGGATCGTCGCTGGACTGCAACTCGGACCGCAGGGCCGATAGGCCACGATCTCTCGCGGCAGTCAGCGCGGCGACGTCCAACTCGTCGATGTCGACCGGCCCCTGCGCCGCCAGCAACACGGCATCGGGATCGTCAAGCCGCAGCGTACCGTCGTAGGCCTTCAGGGCCTCCGCCAACAACTTCACTAGAAGATCCTGTTTCCCGCTCACCAGCAGAAGATCAGGATCGTCGTCAGGCAGCCTCTGAAGTCTGATCACGTGCTTGACCGATTCCGACAAGACGGTCGGCACCATGGCCTCCATCAGAATTGGGTGCTTTCGAGCGTCGGCCATCGAGGTGATCGCCGCCAGGCCGGTCAGGTATCGACCGTACAACAACTGGGCCTGGCGGGAATCGGGATTCACTCCTACCAGCTTGCGCATCAACTCGTCGGCTTCCGTCGGACGGTTCAGCCCCTCCCGGCGCGATAGCACGGCCGCCAAGACTGCATACGCGTCGGCCCGATGCGGTGAAACCTCAATGGCCTTGCGTAGCGACTCGGCAGCCTTGGCTTCCTCGCCCGCCGCCAATTGACACCGTCCCAGCAGAGTCAGTGTCTCGCCGTCCTCCTGCAACCCCGCAGGAAGTCTCTGAAGATGCTCCCTCGCGTCGGAGTAACGGCCGAGCAGCATGTAGATCTCGACGAGCTTCTGCCTGGCATCCGCTCGGGAGGCGTCTTGGCGAAGAACTCTCTCCAGGATCGGGAACGCCTCGACAAACAGGGCGCCCGTCTGCGTCTTTTCCGCTACATCGGCCAACAGCCAGCCGTAGTCTTCCAGGGCATCCGTATTGCCAGGCACCAGTTGGACGTACCAGAAGAGATTCTGAATCGCGTCCTGGTACTCCTTTTCCTCGGCATCGCTGTCCTGCTTGGCTGCGGCTGCGCGCGCCCGCTGTCTCGCCTCTTCGGCCAACCGCAGGAAAACGTAGGCATTGCGCCGAACCTGGTATGCGTGTAGGAAATAGACCGCGATCCCAAACACCAGCCCGCACGCCAGCAAGATCGCAACCAGCCGCACATTCAAGGACTTCATCGATATACCTCGCTTCGGTGAACACCGGAACCCCGGTGGGGAGGGCGTTGGGAAAGACTCGTTCCGAGGTGAACTCTCGCCGAGATTCTCGGACAGATGGGAACGGTGATATGGAGGAGTTCATCGAGCAGCAACAACCCCGAGACTTTCATTATAACATCGATTCTACTCAAAGCGACTCTCAAACGGGACGGGCCCTCGTTAGGCTATCCTGCGCCCCCCCGCAGTGCCTTCTTCGGCGTCCGATATTGCGGCGGCACCTTGAATTCAAGGGCAGGTTTCGCCTGGATAGCGGCCCTCCACGGACTGGAATGTCCTTTTCACGCGATGATCGCGATGTGCCAACACTTTGCCGGACGCCGCGGCTCGAGGGCCGTTCGTGGGATATAGGTTCATCTGGTGTGGGCGTGCGGCGGCGAGCAGTCCTCACATGGGCCGAGCGACATTTATGGTGGGTTGCCCACGACTGACCATACCTTTGTGGCATGTGAACGAGCATACAATACGAGGGGTATATCTTTGGGTCCTCGGTGCGTGGGTGGCTTTCGTGAGGAATATTGGCTCCGAAGCGTGGTGCTGCCACCTGAACTGCACTTTCTGAAGAAACGGCACGCTATCGATCCTCCTGGACATCGACAAGATTCTCGGGCAGGAAGGAGTTGCCCCGGCAGCCACCGCAGCAGACGCCCGCAAGTCGCAAGAGAAGAGGCCGGACATATTCGAAAGAGGAACGGTGCGCTAGTTGCCCTCCCGCGAGTCCTGACGCTGCACCTCGACGCGGTCGAAGACTTCCAGTTCCGAAAGCCCCATCCCCCGACCGGGCAGCGGGAAACACGTGAAGCGGACGTATCTGCCCCTGATCGGGCGGGGCAAGGACAGAGGATAGCGGTAGGCCAGGCGACCGCCGCCGGGAAGGTCGGCGTATTTCGGGTTGTCGTCGTGTTCCCAGGGCTCGTAGTCGGCCGGCGGGGTCCAGAGATCGTCGTGGCGGATCGTCCCACCCGGCTGCCAGGTCTTGCCATCGGCCGAGACGGCGACTTCGACCCGTTGGGGATGGCCGTAGTCGGCGTTGGGCTGATGGGTGCTGACGCGCACGCCGCCGACCGGCCGCGCGCCGCCGAGGTCGACGACCACCGCAATCGGCTCGCCGGGGGCCCAAAACGCGGTGGCGGCATGGACCGGCCGGCTGGTGACAAGGTCGGTCGGTGCGATGATCTGGCCGTTGGTCAGCTCGCGGCTCTCGGTGTCCGGATTGCCCGAGGCCTCGTCCGATGGCCGGCTGGCCGTATAGGGCCTTTGCAGGGCCACATTGTTGCCCCAAACGTACGTCACCGCCGCCGGCTCGAACCCCGGGCCCACGTCCTGGCCGTCAGAGTATCCGTAGGCCGGCGTTTCGCCTGGGCGGACAGAGTCCTGCAGCTTCAGCCGCACCCAGTTCATGGTCGGATCGCGGACGCCGGCCACGTTGAGCCGGTACTGGTGCGGGAGCGACTCGACCAACTCGGTGTGCCAGCGGGCGAGGTCGCCGGTCGATCGGTGCTCGGTCCAGTGGTAGGTGACTTCGATGGGCTGGAAGCGGGCGTCGCGGGGCTTGTGGTCGATGCGGATCAGCAGATCCTGGATGCCCGGCATGTTGTAGGTGGCTGCGGCGCCGGGACAAAAGAAGACGCACTTCAGCCAGGCCTGCCGGGCGGCGGCCGTCCCGCCGGCAGCGGCCACGGTGTGGAGCACCTGCGCGTCGAAGGGGGCGTCGCCGTCGGACTTGCGAAAGAACTCGGCAAACGAACGGCCGTCGAAGCTCTGCCGCAGCGAGACGTACGAGCGGTCCGAGCGGTTCGTCACCACCACGCCGTAGGTCACCGCCGTGATATCCGTGGGCACCTCGACCCGCCAGGCGGCAAAGCACTCCTTGCCGTCGGAGGCCGCGCCCAGAGTGGCCTTGTACATGCCGTCGGGCTGCTCGGTGCTGTGGACGTCCTGTTCGGTATCGACCGTCTGCCGGTAGAGCCCGGCGTGCAGCGGCGGCCAGAGCACGGTGCTGGCCACTTGCTCGCCGGCCGACAGCCGCACGCGATTGGTGCCCAGGGTGAGCTTGGGCAACGTGCGGCGATTTAGTTGTGTTCGGGTGGTGATCCTCAGGGTGTCGAGCCCCACGTCGGCCGTTTTGGCTGCCGCGAAGATCTCGATCTTGACCAAGGCCTCGGTCACGCCGGCCACCTCGTCGCGGAGCGTCAGCCGGATCTGCTGCTTTCCGGCTTGCCGCGACTGCCAGACAGGCGTCCAGCGGACGCCGGCCGTTCGCGATACCGAGACCTGCAACAGGTCCTCGCTGCCCGAGCGGACGCCCTCGGCCTCGATCCGCATCGAGGTGATCACGTTGGCGGCGGAGGTCTTCAGGACGACCATGGCGGGCTCGCCCGGCCGGGCGGGGTGCAGGTTGGGGCCGTCGCCACTTTCGGCGCGGGTCTCGATGCCGCGGGAGTCGTAGAACAGCCGGCGGCCGTCCGGCGTGCCCAGTTCGGGCTCGAAGACCCACAAGCCGTTGCCCCGCAGATTGTGCAGGCCGTGCTGCCGGTCGGGATCGCGCCCGTTCACGGGCCGATAGTAGTCGGGCCGCTGGTCGTCGGCCACACCGGAACCCTCGCCGTCGAGCGGTTTCCAGTGGCGGGTGTAGCACTCGCCCGGCCGGAGGTTGAGGATGTACCGTCGGCCGTACCGCGCGTGTAGCGTGTACTGGTCGGGCGAGAAGCCGTCGGTATAAGACGACGCCCCGTTCCAGAGCGTGCGCTCGTAGAGCACGGGCTGATCGCAGCAGAACCGCCAGCCGTCGTGGCCGCGGTGGGAGATGCACTGCGGGGCGCCGTGGTAGAAGTAGTAGTGGCCGGGCTCGCTCTTGCCGCCCGAAAGCTCGCAGCCATGGGCCTCCTGGATTTCCTGGCAACCGGCGACCTCGCCGCGGTGATTGTAGCAGAAGAAGCTCATCGAGGAATCGAACAGGTGCCACGACCGGCCGTCGTCCCAGGAAACCTCGCTGACGGTGTGGTCACCGAGTTGCACGTAGCGTGCCCGGTAGCCAAGCTGCAGGTAGCTGACCATGTTCAGCGCCGAGATGACGCCGCAGTTCATCGCCCCGTAGGAGTTGTAGTGCAGGATCGGGTCCCAGATCAGCCGCCCGTCCTCCTGCGCACAGCTCGTCTGCCGGCGGCTGCGACGGCCCCAACGCCAAACGGCAATGCACTTCTCCTGCGGCGTCCGGCAGCCTTCGGTCACGCTGCGGACGAACGATTCCAGGTCGGTATAGTCCGGCCCGTTGTCGGTGGACAGATGCAAGTTGTATACGGCCGCCGGCGCTGGGGCGGGAAACATGACGGCCGCGCCGCTGACGACAAATATCGCCGGCAGCCAACCGGATCTGGTGCGACACATCGATAGGCCTCCTTCGCTCGCTCAAAGACTCCCCTTGTTGCCGCATTTGCAGGCGGTTCAGCCCGCCTGAACCCACTGTGGCTGCATTCGCCAGAAATCACCTATGCATTTTGGTCAGCAGGCTGTTTTGACTGTATACCTTCGCGAAGGCCGTCTTCCCGGAATCGTGCCTTTCCCGCGATTACTCCGGTCTCGGCCCATAGTGGGGCGTTGCGGCACCCAACTCGTAAGCGCCCAGGTCCGGGGCGCTGCCGGCGTAGCCGGCGTTGAGTCCGGGCAGCACTGCGCCGGCGTCGACCGCCGCCGTGCCCGGCTTTAGGCGGAGATCGGGCGGATCGTCCATTGGCTTTCCTTCGTCGACGTTGGTGAGGACCGCGCCGACGAAGGCCGCTGCCGGATCGACGCACACGGTGTGAGCAAAACCCGGGGCCTTCGCCCTTACCTCTTCGAGAGTCGCGTAACGCGTGCCGTTCCACTTCAGGAAGAGTTTCCACGGCCCGCCGCCGAAGCCGTTGTAATCGAAATCGCAATTGACCATTGGGGCCGTCGACTCGTAAGCATAGCCGGCTGCGGAGCCCACGAAGAGATTGTTCCGGCAGGTGCTGTTGCGCACCGGATCGCTCGTCATCAGCAGCAACGGCATCCCCTGCTTGACGCTCGTGTTGTGGAACACCATCGCGCCGGACGGGCTATTGTGCATCTTCAAGGGTTCGGCGACCACGTGGCAGATGACGTTCCGGAAAACGTACACCGGACCGCCGTGAACCGGCTGCAAGGAGATGCCCTGGAACACATTCGTCAGCCGATTGAAGAAGCATCGCGTGTTGTGTTGTGAGTAGTCCATCTCGATGCCGTCGTCGGTCATCACGTCAATGTCGTTGTTGTGGAAGTCGATCGCTTCGCAACGCACCGACGGAAACGTATCGATCGCGTCGGCGAAACCGCGGATCCGGTTGTAACAGACCACGTGTCCGGCGCCGGTTACCTGGATGCCCCGCGGGTCTTCGATTCCCCGCGAACGCGGCCACTTGCAGGGGCCTTCGATCACGTTGTCGGAGATGACAAACCCGGCGACTTTGTCGTTGTCGTTGTTGGTGCACGTGATGCCGTAGTCGACGTGGTGGATGTGGCACCGCCGTACGACCAGCCGCGCCGAACGGTGGCCCACCAGGGCGTAGTCGGCGTTGCGCAGCGTGAGCTTCTCGAACCAGACGTCGTGGATGTCGCCAGCGCTGATGACGCGTCCCGGGCGCGCGGCCGCCGCGCCCTGACCGTCGAGGACGGCTGCGCCGTCCCCGGCTCCCCGCCAGATGATTGGCCGGCCGGCCTGGCCGCTCTTTTCCGCCGTGAACGTGCCCGAGTAGACGCCCGAGTGCAGAAGAAAGAGGTCGCCCGGTCTGGCGACTGCCTGGGCGGCGGCCAATCCGCGGTACGGATCGTCGGGCGTTCCGCTGCCGCCGCCGCTGCCCGGAATCACGTGGCGCGTACGCATGTTTGCCGGCGCAACGGGTTCGGCAATCGTCCGCGCGGTCAGAATCCTCTCCGCGTGCCCGCCGTCAGGATCGGACAAGGACAGTCGCAGCTCGTACTGCGTGTCAGGCTCCAGCAGCAGGAGGCTGCCGGCGAACAGCCACGCGTCGTCGGGCACGTTGAGCGTGCCACCGCCTTGGGCGGTTTTGTGCGCACCACGCTCGACGCGCAACATCGGCGACGCCGACTGCCACGGCGTCGTGCCGGCCCGGCGGTACGTCACGTCGACCCGGGCGTTCCGGTTGTCGTCGCCGCCGACAATCCAGTATCCTCCCAGGCAGTGCAGCGTCGGCGCGTCGAGCACCGGCTCACCGAGCAACCGGGCGATGTTCTTCGCGGCCAAATCGGCAGCGACGGGCCGCCCGCCTGGACTGAGCACCTTGGGCTTCTCGCCGCTGCCCGGCTCCCGCTGGTCGGGCAGGGCGACGCGCATATCGAATGGCTCGAAGCGGATCCGGTCGAGCACCTCTAGTTCGGTGCAGTCGAACAGCCGCTTGTTGCTGACCATGTAGCGGACGTAGCGAGCCTGGAGCGGCGCCGAGGGAACCAACTGAAACGTATGGCCGGTGATTCGCTCCTCGTCGGGCCACATGTGGTTTAGCGGCAGGTCCTTCCAACGCAGGTCCGTCTGTAGGAATCCTTGCGAGGTGTAGATCTTCCCGTCCGTCGACGTGAGCACTTCCACGCGGTCCTGCACTTCGCCCGCCAGTGCGTCCCACCATGGGTAGCCGTGGAAGTTCATGCCGAAGGCGGCACAAGTCGTCGGCGCACCAAGGTCGACCGTGATTACCGGGTTGGTGCCGGCGGTCCACAGCGCGCCGGATCGATAGGAAGTGCCCCCGGCGTATGGCGGGCCGGCCACGCCGTCGGTGAGCTTCGTGCCGTCGGGATCGCCCGCTTCCCAATTCGTTTCCGAAGGCGCCGAGCACGTGTAGGCCTTGCCGACGGCCAGGTTCTTGCCGCAGGTCACCCATCGGCCCACGAACTTCTCGCCGCCGACGTCTTTGCCGTCGCTGTAGCCGTATTTGACTTCCGGCACGGCGCCGCGGGCGTTGATGCGCATCCAGTTCATCACCGGGTGGTCGTCGCCGCCGACATGGACCGTGTACTTTAACGGGAGCTTCTCGACAAGCTGCGTATGGCTGCGCCGCACCAAGGTGCGATCGGCCTGCGGCTCCGACCAGTCGAAGGTAACTTCCCAGGGCTGGAAGGTGGCGTCGGCCGGCAAGTGGTTCGCCTCCATCCGGACCGCGTAGATGCTGCATCCGCCGGGGCTCGCCTCGGAAGTGTTCATCAGGTACTTAAGCCACACGGCCCGATGCCCCTGGGGCAAGTCCACGGTCTCGTAGTGAATCACGTCCCAGGGCGGCTTGATGTCGGCAAGCGACCAGCACCGAGTCCACGTGCGGCCGGCGTCGAGCGAGTAGAGCAATTCGCAGCGGCTCTTCGGCGCACGGTTGTAGAAACGACCGCCGAACGTCACGCGGGTTAGGTCCCTGGGGGCATCCAGACGATACACCAGGTAGGCGTCTTCGCCGGGCAACTTCGGATGCACAGTCCCCTGGTAGCCCGGATGTTCAGGGGTCGAGACGATATTCTCCTCGTCAACAATGTCCGCTTTGTACTTGCCCCCCTGCAACTCAGGCCAAAGGACGATCGAGCCGGTCGGATCGCCCGCACCGACGTAGATCGTGTTCTCGCCCAGGTTCAGCCGCGGCTGGGTCTTCGAGTTGAGCATGGTGGTGGTTTCCACCGCAAGGCTCCGAAGCAGACAGTCCTGCGGTGCCTGTTCGGCCCAAAGCTCGACGCGAATCAGCACCTCGTAGGCGCCGTTGACTTCGTCGATGAGCCGGACCTCGGCCGGCAGTTCGCCGGTGGCCCTGGCCTGCCATACCTCGGTCCAGGCCAGGCCGTTGTTGGTGCTTACGGAGATGCTGGCCCGATCCTTGTCGGTTCTCCGGGAAACGACCGCTCGGATCACCTGGCTGGTGGTGACGTTGGCCGATTGGACCTTGAACACGGCCGCCCCCACCACGCCCGGCCCGGCGGGTTCGAGGCCGGAGGCCCCGGGGCTGACGTTGCGATGGTCGTAGACTGCCTTGTCGAACCCACCCGGCGTCAGCTCGGGCCGGAACGTCCAGAGGCCGTTGCCCCGGATGTGGTAGCGCGGGTTGGCAGCCTCCGGGTCTTTCCCGTTGTTGGGCACGTAGAACTCCGCCGTGTCGCCGAGGCTCCGAAAGTGACGTGTGTAGGATTCGCCGCCCCTGAGGTTCAGGATGTAGCGATGGCCGCGGTCCCAGTCGTAGAAGTAATAGCGATACTTCAGGCCGTTGGGGTTGAAACAGCGGTACTCCTGCTCCAGGTCTCGGGCGCAATCGGCGCTGGTAAGAAACCCCCTGGGGCTGGTGGCGTTGAGGCAATGGTACTTGGCGATGTGGCCCGGCTCGACTTTACCGCCGGAAGCCTCGCAGCTCCCCGCCTTGCCGATGTCCTCCACGCCGGCGATGGTTTGGCCGTCGCAGAGCGTGTACAGGGCCGACATGGAATTGTCCACCATGTGCCAACGGCCGTCGTAAAACACCTCGGAGACGGTGTGCGCCGAGATGTCCCAGTACTTCGTCTTCAAACCCATCGCGTCCCAGATGCTGCAGTTGATTCCCGCGATCGTGCTGCACATCGTGTATCCGTAGTCGTTGAACTGCCGGATCGGGTCGGTCAGCGCCATGCCGTGCAGGTACATCGGCGCCGTTTGTCGTCGGGCGACGTGATTGAAATAGAACATCGCCCAGACCTTCTCCCGCGGCGTCGACCACCTGTTGGTGATGCTATGGATCATGCTGTCCATGTCGCTGTAGTCGGGCGAGGCGTCGGTCACGACCTTGAGATTGTAGACGTCGGCACGGACGCTGCCGCCGACCAGCAGCGTGAAGAGAGGAAGCACAAACCAAGGGATACTCCGCGTGACAGGTCGCATTCGATCACCTCCGCGGTTCGGCGCATACACGCTTGCGAAACGGCAAGTTCAGCACCCATTGTAACCGCGGCTCGGGTCGGCTACCACGCACGGGGCAGCCAAGACGCGGTCCGGTGTCTCGCGCCCCCCTTGACATCAGGGGGTCTGGACCGCGAGAATCAGTCTTCCGCGGCCTTTTATCCGGGGCCCCAACGACGATGAAGTCACTGGCAAGCAGAACTATTGATGTCTGCATTGTGAATGATCCAGGCCTGCCAACGGGAGGCCGGACAAGTCGGGCTCCCGGTGGTCGCCCTTGCGCATTGAGTGTGCCAGCGTCCATACAGGCGGTTTTCTGAACATGGCGAAAAGAAGAAGTTCGACCGGACTGGCCGGGGTGATGCTGGCGATGAGCATCACCGCTGCCGCGCCCGGCCACGGCGCCGAAGCGAGTCCTGCAGTCGGCGCCCGCGCGGAGCCATCGCGCCGACGCATGTCCCCTGAGGAAATGGGCAGATTGGTCCACGACCCATCGACCATCGTGCGGTGCAAGGACGAGTACTGGCTCTTCGCCACCGGCCGAGGGCTCATTTCGCGGCGGTCGGAGGACCTGGCCCACTGGAGTGTCGGTCCACGGGTCTTCTTGAGTCCGCCGGACTGGGCTGCCCAGGCGGTGCCCGCCAACAGAGGGCATTTCTGGGCGCCGGACGTCATCCGGCATAACGATCGCTACCTGCTCTACTACTCCGTCTCGATGTGGGGTGTAAACACATCGGCCATCGGGCTGGCCACCAACGTGACTCTGGATCCGGCGGATCCGGATTTCGGTTGGACCGATCAAGGCATCGTGATTCAGTCCGGCCGGCATGACGACTTCAACGCCATCGATCCCGCCGTGGCCCGGGGCCGTCAGGGGGATCTGTGGCTCGCGTTCGGTTCATTCTGGTCGGGAATCAAGCTGATTCGGCTTGACCCGGGCAGCGGGAAGCGTTTGGCGCCGGACTCGCCCATTCACGGTTTGGCCCACCACGAGTCCATTGAAGCGCCGATGATCCACCATCGGCAAGGGTACTACTACCTTTTCGTCAACTGGGGCCTGTGTGCCCGCGGGGTCTATAGCACGTACAACATCCGGATCGGCCGCAGCACCCAGATCACGGGCCCCTATCTCGACAAGGACGGGCGGGACATGCTCCGCGACGGCGGAAGCCTGTTTCTGGGCACGCAAAACAACTTCATCGGCCCCGGCCATGCCGGCGTCTTCTCAGAAGGCGACCGCGACTGGCTAAGCTATCATTACTACGACGGCACGCGGCGCGGCATGCCGACGCTGGCCGTTCGCCGGCTGGACTGGGACGCCGAGGGCTGGCCGCAATTGCGCGCGCCCACGGCAACGCCGGTGGAAAAGACCGGTGCGGGCCTCTCCTCGGGAGCCTGTCGTTAGAACCCCAGGCCCGGCCCGTCGAGCACGGCCGTGCCGAGTGTGCCGTCGGAGATCTCGAACATCGCGGGGAACCGCTGGTCCCACCCGCGGTTGGCCGCCGGACAATACTGGCGGCCGTTGCCCTCGATGGCAGCGACGGTCGGAATTCGTGCCGAGAGACTGGCCGAGTGCAGAAACGATGCCCCCGGGCAGGTCAGATCCTGCACACACAGAAACATCGCGTATTTCTGTGCCGCGGCCCCCATCAACAGTGCCTCGCTGTGTCCTTTGCAGGCCTTCAACGCCACACCCGAGTAGCCCAACTCGCGGCTGAGCAACAGGCTATCGAAGTCGATCAGCGATTCGTCGATGACCACCGGCTTGATCTTGGCCGCTTCGTGCATGCGGTTCTCGGGGTTCGCCCGCAGATCGCGATGCGTGGGCTGCTCAATGTATTGCAGTCGCCGCAAGGCGTCGGGCGAGCGCTGGCCGACTTGCGCCAGGAAATCGAGTACATAGCCGACGTTGGCACACTTTTCGTTGAAGTCGGCCGAGTAGCACCACGCGGAGCATCCGCGGGCCGCCTGAGCCTCGGCAGCCACCCGCTCGATCGACACCACGCGCTCCACGTCCCACGGCAAGTCGTCGCCGTTGAGCTTGATCTTCAGGTGCGACAGTCCGTCGGCAGCGATCCACTCGGGCAGCGTTTCGGGCAAGCCGTCGCCAAGCCGCGTTTCGAGGTCTTCGTCGGTCAAGGGGTCCAACGCGCCGACCAGATGATACAGCGGCATGGTCGCCTTCGGTTTCCGCGACGTGTACCGGTCGAGATACTCACCGGCAAACTCGCCGGTCAGGTACGTCGACAGATCGCGGTTGACGAACTCGGCCCCCAGCAGGTTGTAGGAGTTTGCCCCCAGGGTCTTGCCGTAGGCGTCGTGGATGGCCGCTTCGACCGGACTGGCCGCGACAAGTCGGGCCAGTCGCGGCATCGGCTCGGCCAGGCCGGCGGCGGCGGTGATCTCGTCGGCGGCCGACTGGTAGGCTTCGGCCAGATCGTGCGTGATTTCCAGCGGATGTCCCATGTCGCGATAGCCGTTGGCCTGATCGACGGCCCGACGCCCCAAGGCGATCATGGCCTCGAGCGTCGCCTCGCCGGAGACCTGTTGGCTGGGCCAGGCCCAAACGTTGCCCATCGGCATCGATCCGAAGCCTCGGCCACGGCGTCCGTCGCGGGTTTCCACGTCGGCGCGGACGTGCAGCAGCACCACGTTGTTCACCACGCGGCCACCGAACTTCATCGGTGTGCGGTAGGCAAAACTCTCGGTCTCGGCCGTAAGCTCGACGAGACGGAGATCCGTCTTCTTGGACACGGCCTACTCCTTTTCTGGTGGGAACCGGCAGGGGATCCGAAGTCACGTCGTCCTGCCGACAAGCGGCAAGATCGCCGGTAGAGCGGGGCGCGGCCCGCGTCCGGCCGATCGCGGCGCAATCGGCCACGCTGCCATGGGATCACCGTCCCATGGCAGCTCGGTCGGGGCCGACTCGCCGGTTCAGACCAGTTCCTTGCGCACCGCCCAAACGGCGGCCTGGGTGCGGTCCGAGACCCCGATCTTGCGGAGAATGTGCTGCACATGTTCCTTGACTGTTTCGTAGCTGATGTGCAGCGCCTGGGCGATTTCCTTGTTGGTCAGCCCATAGGCCAACTGCCGCAGCACCTCGCTCTCGCGTTGCGTCAAGGGCACCTCGACGTCGGCAGTCAGCCGCGGCGTGGCCAGCGCGCCGGTCACGCGGCGCAGTTCGTCGCGAGTCCAGGCGCTCTCGCCGGCCGCAGCGGTGCGGATCGCGTTGAGCAACTGCTCGCGCGTGCAACCCTTGAGCAGGTAGCCGCTGGCACCCAGGGCCACCGCACGGGCGATGTAGGTGGGATTGTCGAAGGTGGAGAGGATCAGGATGGGCATGTCCGGCTTGTCGAGCTTGATGCGTCCCAAGGCAGTCAGCCCGTCGCCATCGGGCATGCGGATGTCGAGCAGGACGACGTCCGGGTCGTTCTCCAACGCGTACTTCACGGCCTCGGCTCCGGTGGCCACCTCGGCAATCACTTTCACCTCGGTGTCGGCCAAGAGACTCTTCAGGCCCGTGCGGACGACTTCGTGGTCGTCGGCAATCAACAGCTTGATCTTGCTAGTCATGCATCACTCCAATTCATTGCGCTTTCTTCATCTCCAAGGGCGTAAGCAATAGGCAAGTCGACGAAGACTCGGGTTCCTTTGCCCGGTACGCTATCGATCGACGCCCGGCCGCGCAACAGCCGAGCCCGCTCGCGAATGCCCTGTAAACCAAAACGCTTTTCACTGACTTCGGCAGGGTCGAATCCGACCCCCCAGTCCTCAACTTCCACATGAATCTGATCACCGGCCTGTTTGAGTCGGATGGCCGCCCGACGTGAGCCGCTGTGGCGCACGACGTTGCCGACGGCTTCCTGCACAATCCGATAGATCGTCGCCTCCAGCAGCGGCTCCAACCGGTCGAACTGCACTTCGACTGAAAGCTCGATCGACAGCCCCTGATCCCGCCGGCCCTCGACCAGGTACTCGATGGCCGGCACGATGCCTAACTCATCGAGAATAGGCGGTCGCAACCCGCCGATCAGTTGACGGGCCTCGACGACCGATTTGCGGACCAGTTCGGCGGCCATGTGCACGGTTTCCCGGTCCGGTCCGGGAGGCAACTTGCCGGTTTGCAGCAGCGCCTCCAACTGCATTTGGGCGGCCGTGGCGTCCTGGACCAGGCCGTCATGGATCTCGCAGGCGATCAGCCTGCGGTCCTGCTCATGCGACTCCAGCATCCGTTGCATCAGATGTTGTTCCCGGCGGAGTTGCTGTTCGGCCAATTCGCGCTGGGTAACGTCGATGGCAATTCCGGCCATGCCGACCGTCTCAGCCTGGGAGTTGCGGAGCGGCGTGTGCCAGATCTCCAGCGTGACACCGCCAAGCTCAATGTGGTCGCAGCCCGACTCGCTGGTCAGGAAACGCTGGAACATCTCGCCGACTCCGGGCACTTCTGGATGCACCTCGAACAGCGAACGCCCTACGTCTGCCTTCGGCTGCAGTCCGAGCGTCTCCAGTCCGCGACCTTCGCTGAGCGTGATGATGCCATTTCGATCCAACGCGAAGATAATAATTGGCACGTTGGCCAGAATGGTATGGAGCAGTGCGGCATCGTTGGAGTGCGTGCCGCAGATTGGCTGTTTGCCACCCGTTTGCCGTTCAGCTACCTGACGGCGCAGTCGCTGCACCTCGTCAATCAGCTCATCTCGGGTTTTGGCTGAGTCGTCCACTGCCGTCCGCCTGCCGACTTTCCCAAGGACCGCCACATACAGGGCATGAATCCCACAGGGGGCTTCCATCATTCCCCGACGGCCGCCCCCCCAGGTTGCCAATTATTTGCTGCCCTAAATCATAGCAAAGATTCTCAGGGGGGGCACCCCCACGAAACAATCGGGGGATAGTACTACTGTCGCTTTTCTGTCAAAATAGAGCGATTGCGACATTTGAAGCAGCCAGAAACCCTCCTTGCGGGTCATTCACTCCGCTGTTTCACCCATCTTACCCTGCGAGTTTCCAGTTGGCAACTGCCCTGATAGGTGGGCAAAAATCGACCCTTCGAAACGGGCCTGTACGCCGCTGCGAGGAATCCACTGCCACCAATTGGTATCCTACCCGAACGGAGTTGGGAGTAAATACTCCATAGCCAGAAATGGGGAGAAGAACACGAAGCTGCTCGGCGCGACTCCTCACAGCCACGCCCCGACCGATCGACGAGGAAGCAGTGATTGCGACACTTCCCCTATCGGGGTAAACTCATACCGACGGTCGCGTGTGAAGTCACCTGTGACCAGGAACAATTCGCTTGGCTCGACACGTACTCCACTGGAGCGTCGGAATGCCCCCCAACGGCCACCGAGAACGCCCCGCTCGCCGAACGATCGCGAGCGCGATCCTGGCTTCGACTGTGTCGCTTCTGCTGGGTCTCTCGGCCGCCGAGGCGGCAGACACCGTGCGCGCGAAGATCGAAGCGGATTGGCGGCGGCAGGACGAGTGCCGCATGGACCAGATTCGCCGCCCCGGGACGGTACGTTGCGTCGAGACGGAGTTCTCCTGGCCCGGCGTGATGCCGGACGACCGCCTGCGGGTGCCCCGCACCGAGGGGCCGAACCTCGACGGCCGGCTGGACGACTCATGCTGGAGCGACTCGGCCGAAATCCCGGCCGAGTCGGCGCAGGGACCGTCTTTCTCGCTCTGCCACGATGGTCGGCGATTCTACGTAGGCGTTTCGCTGCCGACCGCTTCCGAAAGGAAGTTTCTCGGCGACCCGACTTCCTTCGACGCGGGCGGGGCGGTCGACGGAATCAAAGATGGCAAGTACGCCTTCCACACCGACCGGGAGCCGAATCCCTGGTGGGAGGTCGATCTCGGTGCCAGCCGCCCGCTGGCAAGAATCGTCGTCTACAACCGCCTCGACTACGCGCCCGGTCTGCACAACGCCGACAACTTGCTTGTACTGACTTCCGACGATCGCCACCACTGGACACTTCGCCACGACAACCGGGGAAAACACTTCGGTGGCCTGGACGACGGCAAGCCGCTGACGGTTGACTTCGCCCCGAAGCCGGGGCAGGAAGGCGAAGCGACCGTCATCGCGCGATACGTTCGGCTGCAGGTGTCCAGCGAATCGCCCGTCTGGTTTCACCTCGACGAGGTCGAAGTTTTCGGCGCGTCGGATGCGCAGAAGAACATCGCCTTGGGGCGCCCCGCCCGGCAGAGCAGCCTCAGCCAGTGGTCGCGCGGCGGACTGCACGCCGGCGCTTTGTTCGGCCTGGGGGATCTGAAATTCGGCCTCCATGACGGCCAGTCGAGTGGCAATGCGAGCGGCGCGTCGGGCCAGTTGCGCGGCATCACACTCAACGGTGTCGGCTTGCCGGCCGATCGGGCAGCCATCGGTCGCGAAGACGGACGTACGCGGATCGAGATAGCGCTGCCGCTGGAGGAGCTGTCGCAGGGATTTCCGGCCGCGCTGCAGCGAGGCAAGGAGCCCGCCGTCCCCTTGGCCGCCGGGAGCAACTGGCAGATCGTCTGGCCGGCATCGCCGCAACTCGGCTTCGGCAAGAACCGGCTGACGCTCCGGTTGCGCACGTCCGGCCCGCTGGCGTCTCCCGTCGAGTTGACCGTCGAGTCGGTCGTCTTCACGCCTCGGCGGCCCGAGCGGTGCATCGTCTATCGGCAGGAGCTGTCGCAGGCGGCAGACGTGCCGATCGAGTTCCAGACGGCCCACGAGGGCGCCGCGGCAATCCTGATTTCCGCGCGGCAGGGAACGACACACTACCGGGACGGGCGCGCCTATGATATCGAGCCCGTGCAAGAGACCTTGCGGCGGACCGAACGGCTGACGGCGGAGTTTCGGTTGGAGCCAAATGCAGCGCTAGCCGCGCTGGACGGCCGCATCCGAGCGTTCGTGGCCCGCGAAACGACCGAGGGCCCTGATCCGAAGACGCGCCGTCAACTCTACCGCGAAGCCCGCTGGCTCGCTCGCGAGGTCGCTTTTCGCAACCCGGCGCTGCGATTCGACGAGCTGCTGCTGGTGAAGCGTTTGACGCAGGAGACGTATCCCGACGTTTGCCTGAACCACATGCCTTGGGTCTCGCGGCCCGGCGGCGACATTTGCGTCGTCTCGCTCGGGCGGCACGACGGGCAGCCGACGGTGCGCAACTTGATCGATGGGAAGTTGGGCCCGGGGCACGTTCATGGCATGGACCTCTGGTGGGACGCCGGCCGCGCCGTGTTCGGCTACGCCCAGGCCAAGAGCGATCAGCCGCCGGACGGGTGGCTCGACCGGACGACCAGCTTCGAGTTACGGCGAAACGAAGAGCCGATCCATTTGTTCGAGATCGGCATCGACGGCACGGGCCTGAGGCAGCTAACCGACGGCCAGTGGAGCGACCTAGACCCGACGTATCTGGCCAACGGCGACGTGGCCTTCGTGTCGGAGCGGTGCGGCTGCTCGTTGCAGTGCAACGAGTACGACAAGGATGAAACGTCCTGCAATCTGTACGTGATGCGGGGCGACGGCAGCCACATCCGGCGGTTGAGCGTGAGCAAGGACGGCGACTACTTGCCCCACGCGCTGGACGACGGGACGATTGGCTACACGCGGTGGGAATACCAGGAACGGGGCTGGGCCCACATCCAAAGCATCTGGACGGTTCGGCCCGACGGAACCGGAGCCGACGCGCTGTTTAAGCAGCACTTCAACAACCCCTGGGCCCTGGAAGATGTCCGCTCGATTCCCGGCAGCAAAAAGCTCCTAGCAATCGCCACGGGACACCACACGTTGCCGGCCGGACCGGTCGTGGTGATCGATCCGCGCGCCGGGCTGAACAACCCGGCTGGCATTAGCATCGTCACACCAGGCGTTCTTCCGCCGGAAGGGGGCATGTCGGGAACACCGGTGGCCGAGGGTGGGGTCGTCGGCAGCGGCGGCTTCTACATGACACCCTGGGCCCTTTCAGAGAACCATTTTCTAGCCTCGTATACGTTCGGTCCTCAGACCGACCCGACCGGGTACGCCATCTACCTGATCGACGCCTACGGCACGAAGGAGTTGGTCTACCGCGATCCGGAGATCTCGTGCTTCATTCCCATCCCGCTGCGCAAGCGCCCGCGGCCTCCCGTCCTGCCCGACACGACCGATCCGACCAAGGACTATGCCGTCTGCTCGATCCAAGAGGCCGGCTACGGGGTGGAAGGGGTGGCCCCGGAGAGGATTCGCTACGTGCGGATTTCGAAGCGGGACCCGTGGCCATACGACAACCACCGCGGCGGGCAGCGTTATGAGCCGGACGTGAAGTCGGTGATGGTCAATTGGACGCCCGCCCGGGTCCTCGGCACCGTGCCGGTCGAGGCCGACGGCAGCGTCTGCTTCCAGGTGCCGGTCGACACGCCGGTCTACTTCCAGCTGCTCGACGAGAACCACATGGAACTGCGGCGGATGCGTTCGTTCATCAGCTTCCAGCCGGGCGAGTCGCGGGGGTGTGTGGGGTGCCACGAAACGCGTGCCGAGGCTGCCGCCGCCAAGCGGTTCCCGCCGGCGATGGTCGCCGAGCCGAAGATCCCGCGGCCCCCGCCATGGGGCAACCGAGCCATCAGCTTCCTCCGCGACGTCCAGCCGGTGTTCGACCGACATTGCGTACAATGCCACAGCGGCTTGAAGCCGGCCGGGGGGTTCGACTTCTCGGGAGGGTTGACCGAGCGACACAATCGGGCCTATGACACAATCCTGGCCGGGAGTCTGGTCTCGCGTTCCAACGTCGGCGACGACGCCAGAGTTACGCCGCCCTTGGCCTTCGGGTCGCACAGGAGCAAACTGGTAGAAGTGCTTCGCGAAGGGGCCTGTAGCAAACGGGCCCCGCTAAACGACGACGAGTGGCGGCGGCTGGTCACCTGGATCGACGCCAACGCGCCGTATCACGACGCCTTCCTCAACAAGCGGCCGGACCAGGCGCCCTACGATCTGCCGGCCGACGGCCAATTGGTCGAAAAGCTTACGGCGGTCCACGCCCGGCGGTGCGGCTTATGCCACCAGCCAGCCGAGGTGACACGGGCCGATTGGATCGACATCCGGCAGCCGTCGCGGAGCCTGTTTCTGGCGGCCCCGTTGGCAGAAGAGGCTTCCGGAACGGGTCGTTGCGGCCAAGACGTCTATCGCAGCCAAGAGGATCCGGACTATCAGGCCGTGCTGGCATGGATCACCGCGGCTGCCGAGAAGGCCCGAGCTCGGCCTCGCCGCGATCTCAGGGCCGTGGTGCAGAAGTAGCGTACCGCCGAAGGCCATCTCGCTTCAGTCGGGCAGCCAGCCGTTACGAGGCCTCCGAAGTGCTTCGGTTGCAGGCACGCGGCAGCGCCCGGCAATGGCCGCCTTGAATCAACCGCCTGCCGAAACGACCCGGGCGGTGCCCCTTCAGGGCCACGCCGCGATGGCTCTGTGGAGTAGCCGCCGCCGCTGCGGTTCTTCCGATTCTTGGTTTTTTGTGATACCATCAAATGATGGTATGCAGCCTGTCTCTACCGATGGACTGGCAGCATGTTCTGCGAGTCCTTGGCGGGATCGACAGGCCTGGCACAGAGTCGAGTCATGCGCGATCGAGGAGACAAGACGGCGACTGGCTTTGTCGAGTCATACGGTTTGGCTCGCCACGGAGCAACCCGATCACGATTCCTGTTGTTGTTGGCGATTGCACTGACCGGGGTGACGGTATCGATTCTCGCCTACTGGACCTTGCGCGCGAAGGAAGACCGCGCCATTCAGAAGCAGTTCCAGTTCGACGCCGGGCAGCGGGTCGCGGCCATCCAACGCGACTTCACCGCTCACATGGAGGCCGCCAGCGCCCTGACCGCGTTCTACGCAGCCTCGGATCAGGTGGAACGCGACGAGTTCCGCTCGTTCACCAAGCCATTGCTGGAACGTCATCCGGGCATCAGACAGCTCGCCTGGCTCCCGCGGGTTCCGCTGGCCGGGCGGGCCGAACACCAGCGAAAGGCTGAAGAAGAAGGGCTTCCGGGCTATCGGATTACTGAGATCTCCGTCGAGGGCCGGACTGCGGAGGCCGGGCCACGCGATGCTTACTATCCCGTCTACTTCGTGGAGTCCTCCGATGCCAAGGTCTTGCCGTTGGGGCTCGATCTGGGCTCGAACGACCAGTGCCGCAATGCGATGCTGCGCGCGCAACGGGAGGGTCAACTCGACGCCACCGGCGTGATCCAGTTCGGCAGCGGCGATTTGGCCGTGCGCGGCTGTTTCGCCTTCGCGCCCATCGACCGCGAAGACTCGCTTCAAGGCTTCGTGCTGGGACTCTGCGACATCGCCGCAATCGTCGACGAAGCGGTCCAGCGCAGCGAAGCATTGGGAATCGACATCTACCTGTTCGACGGCCCGCCGGATGCGAGGGCCGTGCTGGTCTGTGCTCATCCGTCCCGTCTGCGCAGCGAGCCGCTGCGGGCGGCGGAGGTCGTGCCAGCCAAGCTGCTGACGGGTCTGCACCATCGCGCCGCCTTGGATCTCCCCAACTCGCCCTGGTCGATATGCTGCACGCCGGTGGCGGCCTATTGGGAACGCGAGGAAACGCACCTGCCGCTGGTGGCCCTGTTGCTCGGGATCTCGATCACCGCCCTGCTGGTGGCATACGTCAGTTTGCTCAGCGGCCAAGCCACCCAGGTCGAACGGTTGGTGGTTGAACGCACGGTCCAACTCCGCCGGGCCAAGGAAAACCTGGAAAAGGAGGTCGCCGGCCGGAAGCACGCCCAGGAAGTGCACGGGCACGCCGAGGCCCTCTATTCGTCGCTGGTCGAGAACTTGCCGGTGCAGATGCTCCGCAAGGACCTCGACGGCCGGTTCACTTTCGCCAACCAGTCGTTCTGCGCGCTGATCGGCAAGCCGCTGGGAGAGATCGTCGGCAAGACCGACTACGACTTCTACCCGCCGGCCTTGGCCGAGAAGTATCGGCAGAACGACCGTCAGGTGGTGGAAACGGCTGAACTGTTCGAAGACGTCGAAGAGAACAAGAAGGACGGTGAGACCCGATACGTCCACGTCATGAAGTCTGCCGTGCGCGACGCCAACGGCGAGATCGTCGGTGTGCAGGCGATTTTCTGGGACGTGACCAAGCGCAAGATGGCCGAAGCCGCACTGGAGAAGGAACGCTACCTGTTGCATGCGCTGATGGACAACCTCCCCCACAACATCTACTTCAAAGACAAGGCCAGCCGCTTTATCCGGATCAACAGGGCACTGACCAGGGGCTTCAAGTTGATGCACGCCGGAGAGGCCCTGGGAAAGACGGACTTCGACTTCTTTACCGAGGAACACGCGCGACAGGCGTGGCAGGACGAGCAGGAGGTGATGCTTACCGGCAAACCCCTGCTGGATCGAGAGGAGAAGGAGACCTGGGCCGACGGACGCGTGACCTGGGCAACCACGACCAAGCTGCCGCTCTACAATGACGCAGGGGAAATCGTCGGCACCTTCGGCATCTCGCGCGATATCACCGAAGCCAAACGGGCTGCCGAAGCCCTCAAGGCGGCCAAGGAAGCGGCCGAAACCGCCAGCCGGGCCAAGAGCGATTTCCTGGCCAACATGAGCCATGAAATCCGCACCCCCATGAACGCCATCATCGGCATGACCGAACTGGTACTGGATACCCGGCTCGACCCTTCCCAGCGCGAATACCTGACGATGGTCCAAGAGTCGGCCGAATCCTTGCTGGCGGTGATCAACGATGTGCTCGATTTCTCCAAAATCGAAGCCGGCAAACTCGAACTCGACCACAGCCCGTTCGATCTGCGAGACAGCCTCGGCGATACGCTGAAATCGCTGGCCGTGCGGGCCCATGTGAAGGGCCTGGAGTTGGCGTGCCGAATTCACGCCGACGTGCCCGAACGCCTCATCGGCGACGTTGGCCGCCTGCGACAAGTTGCGGTCAATCTGGTCGGCAACGCGATCAAGTTTACCGAGCGGGGAGAGATCGTTCTCTCGGTCGATCGCGAGTTCCAGGCGGAGGACCGGGTCCGCTTGCACTTCGCCGTCTGCGACACGGGAATCGGCGTCCCGCCGGACAAGCTTGCGATGATCTTCGAGGCCTTCGAGCAGGCCGACCGCTCGACCACGCGCCGCTTCGGCGGCACCGGCCTGGGGCTGGCGATCGCCTCCCGCCTGGTCGAGTTCATGGACGGGCGGATCTGGGCGGAAAGCGAGCTCGATCGCGGCAGCACCTTCCACTTCACCGCGCAGTTCAAGGTGGCCGCCGGCGAAGCGGTCGAGCCACCGCCGCCGCAGGTTCAACACCTCAGCGGCCTGCACGTTCTGGTGGTCGACGACAATGCCACCAACCGCCGTATCCTGGAAGAGATGGTCCGCCACTGGGAAATGGAGCCCACGATCGCATCGGGGGCTGACGAGGCCCTGGAGCTGATGTACGGTGCCCAGGCTGCAGGGAAGCCGTGCCGCCTGGTGTTGACCGACGCCAACATGCCCAACGTCGACGGCTTCGCCTTGGCCGAGAAAATCAAGCGGGACCCCCAACTGGGCAGCACCGTGATCATGATGCTCACCTCGGGTGATCGCCCCGGCGACGTTGTTCGGTGCGAGCAACTCGGCATCGCCTCCTACCTGTTGAAGCCGATCAAACAGTCGGAGCTGTTCGACGCCATCGTCGTGGCGTTAGGGGTAGCCTCCCCGGCGGAGGAAGACTGGGAGGCGATCGCTTCGGAAGGGGCCGCAACCACGCACCCCTTGCGGATCCTCCTGGCCGAAGACAGCCTGGTCGGCCAAAAGTTGGCCCTGGGGCTGCTCCAGAAACAGGGACATTCAGTCTTTATCGCCAACAACGGCATCGAAGCACTCGCGGCCTGGGAGTCGCAGCAGTTCGACGTGGCCCTAATGGACGTCCAGATGCCCGAAATGGACGGCTTGGAAGCCGTCGCAATCATCCGCTCCCGGGAAAAGCAAACCGGGGCCCATCTGCCGATCATTGCCATGACGGCCCATGCTATGCGAGGCGACCGCCAGCGCTGCCTCGATGCCGGAATGGACGAGTACATCGCCAAACCGATCCGTGCCCGGCGGCTCTTCGAGACGATTGCAGCGGTAGCGGGCCTTGTGGAAGAGCCGGCAAGCCGTGCGGAAGAGCCAATGAATCCTGCAGAGAAACCGGTAAGCCATGCCGAAGGCCCGGAAACAGGGACAGCCTCGGTCCAACGCCCGAACGAAGGGCCGGCCCAGCGCCCGAGCGGACCGCTTCCGCCCACCGGTGCCGAATCACCGCAATCGCAGCCGGTCGACTGGTCCCAGGCGCTCCGCACGGTTCGAGGCGACCAGGAGCTGTTGGCCGAAATCGTCGAGGCCTTCCTGACCGAATCACCACGGCTGATCGCCGAGGCTCGGCAAGCAATCGCCACCAGCGATGCCGGTGCGCTGCGGATCGCCGTTCATACGCTGAAAGGATCGTTGCGCTACTTCGGCGCCCATGATCTGTTCGAGCTCGCCTACCTCATTGAGAAAATGGGGCAAGGCGGCAATCTGGAAAATGCCGAGCAACTCTTCAAATCCCTCGAACACGAGATGGCACGACTGACGCCGATTCTGCTAGACTACGCAAAGGAGCATGATTTTCCGACCGAATCGTAGCCTGGGAAAAACGCCCGCCGGCGCTGCAAAGTCAACCAGTTGAAGGACTTTGGCCGTGGCTGCCGGCCGTTTTGCGAAGGAGCCCTCCATGCCGACCATACTCGTCGTAGACGACTCGGCCGTCGATCGTCGCCTCGTGGGCGGACTGTTGGAAAAGAAGATTGTCTGCACCGTCGAGTACGCCGCCAACGGGGTCGAGGCCTTGGCCCGGATGACCGACCTGGAGCCGGATCTGATTGTCACCGACCTGACCATGCCCGCGATGGACGGGCTGGAACTGGTCAAGGCCGCCAGGATTCACCATCCCGACGTGCCGGTGATTCTGATGACTGCCCACGGCAGCGAAACGTTGGCCATCGAGGCCCTCGAGCGGGGCGCCGCCAGCTACGTCCCCAAATCGCGGCTGGCCGAGCGGCTGCCGAACACGGTGGAAGAGGTCTTCTGGCTGGCCCGGGCCGATCGCAGTCATCAGCAACTGATGAACTGCCTCATCAAGGCCCAATTCACCTTCACGCTGGAAAACGAGCCGGCGCTGGTCGATCCGCTGGTCGACCAGATCCAGCAGATGGTGGCCGGCACGCAGCTTTGCGACTTCAACGGTCGGCTACAGATCGGGGTGGCCCTGAAAGAGGCGTTGCTCAACGCGCTGTTCCACGGGAACCTCGAAATCGGCATGGGGTCGCCCGGCGAAGCGGAAGACGAGTTGCTGGAGGAGAGTGACCAGAGCCTCGTCGAGCAGCGTCGCTCCCAGCCGCCCTATCGGGATCGGCGCATCCACGTGGACGTGAAGATCTCCCCGGACGAGGCCCGCTTCGTCATCCGCGACGAAGGCCCGGGGTTCGATCTGAGCACGGTGCCGGATCCGGGCGATGCGGGCGCACTGCAACCGGAACAGGGGCGCGGGCTGTCGCTGATGCGCATGTTCATGGACGAGCTAACGTTCAATGACGCCGGCAACGAAGTCACCATGGTCAAGCGACGCGAGAGCAACGATGGCGAACATCCTGGTCGTTGACGATTCGACGGTCGATCGCCACCTGGTGGGCGGGCTGTTGCAGGAGGACCTCGACTGGACGATCGAATATGCCGCCGACGGCGCCGAGGCACTCGGCAAAATCGAGCTTCGTGAACCGGACTTGGTGGTCACCGATCTGGTCATGCCGCAGCTCGATGGTCTGGAACTGGTTACCGCCGTGCGGGGCAAACATCCGCTGGTCCCCATCATCCTGATCACCTCGCGCGGCAGCGAGGAAATCGCCGTCGAGGCGCTCCAGCGAGGTGCGGCCAGCTACGTTTCGAAGCGGGCGCTGGGGGCCAATCTGCTGGACACCGTGCGACGCGTGTTGGCCGTCTCGTCGCATCGGCGGAGCCAGTCGCGGCTGATGGAGTGCATGACGTACAGCAACAGCGCCTTCACACTGGACAACGACAGCAGCCTTTTTGGCCCCTTAGTGACCTACTTGCAGGAAGAGGTCACCCAGTTGGGACTTTGCGACGAGACGGAGTGTACGCGGATCGGCGTGGCGCTGGAGGAGTCGCTGGTCAACGCCCTGTACCACGGCAACCTGGAAGTCGCTTCGGAGCTTCGCGAGCGGGACGACGAAGCGTACGGGGCGCTGGTCCGGCAGCGCCGCTGCGAGACGCCTTATCGCGACCGTCGGATCTACGTCGAAGCGGCGCTATCCCGCGACCAGGCCCGCGTGGTCGTCCGCGACGAAGGGTCCGGCTTCGACCCCTCGACCTTGCCCGACCCCACCGATCCGAACAATCTGGAGCGAGTCAGCGGCCGGGGCGTGCTGCTAATGCGTACCTTCATGGACGAAGTCGTGTACAACGACGTGGGCAACTCGGTCACGCTCACCAAACGTCGCAACTCAAATGCCGCTCCGGTCCGATGCGAGGATGCCTGATGTCCGTCCAGAAAAGCTTCAACTCCGAGATCGAGGGCGACACGCTGATCGTGATGCCCCGCGGCAGCGTGGGCAGTCTTGCCGGGCAGTACTTCAAACCCGAGGTGGACGGCCTGCTGAGCCAGATCAAGAAGCACGACCTGAAATACGTGCTGGTGGACCTGGCCGAAGTCTCGTACTTCGGCACGATGATGCTCGGCACGATGCACCAACTTTTCAAGCACGTCCGCGACGGCGGCGGCGGCATGGTGCTGTGTAACGTTTCCGTGGTGGGACGCGAGATCCTTCGCGTTTCCGGTTTCGACTCGCTCTGGCCGATCTGTCGCTCGCGGCAGGAAGCCCTTCAGGCCCTCCGAGACAAGCCGCAAAGCCTGCCAGACACAGCCGACAGTTGAGCGGGGATACAAAAGGGCCCCATCGATTCAGACAGTCGGTGCCGACGGCTGCCAGCATTCGTGACTCGTGCTACCCGGAAGCCGCTTCCGACACGAGGCCCTTGACTCGCCCGCGCGCAGATAGTCCAATGGCGCCAAGGATTCGCGAAGCCAAACGGCCGTTCTCTCCCGTGCAGCCCCACTCCCTTAGGACTCGCAAAAGAACAAGTTGGACATACATGAAGGTGCAAGGACGCGCAGTGGCCTTGCTCTTTCATCACGCGTTGACTGAAGATGCCTTTGAATCTCCTGGTTCTTTCCCGATCAGAAGGCACCCAAATCGACGCCCCATACAGAGCGAGCGTTATGGTTGGAAAGGCGTCTGCGCCGCCTTTCCAACCATCAGAATTCCCAACTTGTTCTTTTGCGAGTCCTTAGCCTCAACAGGAGCCCCTCAATGAAATCCATACTGCCCGCTGTACTGCTGATCGCTATGCTCCTCCCGCCGGCCGCCCTGGGCGCCGACGAATCCGTCGCCATCACGCCCGACGTCGTCTACGGGCACAAGGACGGCATGGCCCTGACTTTCGACGTGCTGAAGCCCAAAGAGAACGCCAATGGGGCAGGTGTGCTGTTCATGGTTAGCGGCGGCTGGTATTCCCACTGGTTCCCGCCCCAGCACGCGGTGGGGACGTTCAAGCCTTTGCTCGACGCCGGATTCACCGTCTTCGTCGTCCGGCACGGCAGCAGCCCAAAATACGTCGTGCCCGAGGCCGTCGAGGACGTCCGCCGCAGCGTGCGTGTCATCCGCCAGCGGGCACGTCAGTTCGGCGTTGATCCGGACCGGCTGGGAGTAACCGGCGGCAGCGCCGGGGGACATTTGTCGCTGATCCTGGGAACCACCGCCGACGCCGGCGATCCCCAGGCCGGGGACGAGGTCCTGCGACAAAGCAGCCGGGTGGCAGCCGTGGTGGCCTACTATCCGCCCACCGATCTCCGCGAGTTTGTCCAGGAGGACTCATGGTACTATGAGAAGTTTCCCGCCTTGCGATTCGACCCCGCCCGGGCCGACGCTTGCTCTCCATTGCTGCAGGTGACCGACGACGACGCGCCCACGCTGCTGGTCCACGGCGACAAGGACGAGCTGGTGCCGCTGGACCACAGCGAAAAGATCCTCGCCGCGTTGCAGAAAGTCAAGGTGCCCTGCGAGTTGCTGGTCGTCGAAGGCGCCGCGCATGGCTTTTCGGGCGACGACGGGCGGCGCGCCGGCGAGGCCATGGTCGCCTGGTTTCAGAAGCACCTGGGAAAGCCGGCGGCCACGAAACGCGAACCGTGAACTGCCCCTGGCGGTGAATGCCCGGGGTGACCACCCCATGGCATCGCTTCGGTTTGCCTCGGGCACCCGTCAGCGAGCCGCCAGGGCTATCGCGGCGCAAGCCGCCTTGGAGTGCGAGCATCCCTGTCGCACACCCCTGCTGGCTGTCGGAGGCGGCAAATCGCATCGGTTGGGGGCTTGCACGCGGCCCGCAATCCGGCGAAACTGGGTCGGGAACCCATGGCCACAGTGGGACACTGGCGGATCGGGCCATGGCGGGCTGCTCGGCCGAGCCGAACGAAGACGTGGCAAGCAGGTGAATTGTCCGAAGCGGCAAGGCTTGCAGCCGGCATTCCTCTTGCGATACGCTCTGGCCGTGGCAGCTTCTCCTTTCCGAAAACGGAATCACGTAAGACACCACCCGCCGACGCAGCCATGCCAACTGGTTCCGAACCGGCCGCAAGAGGCCGACGACGATCTGCCGTGGTGATCCGAGCCGTCGGCTGGCGCGTGGCTGCCCTCGGCGCCACCGCGATGTTGGCATTTCTATTGCTGGCAGACCTCCGGGCGATCTTCCACTGGCGCCCACTTGCCCGCCATACGGCCGACAGACCGCAGCCGGCAGCGTCCGATCCCGGCTGGCCGCACCGCCGTGGGCCTCACTACAGCGGGCGCTCCGATGAAACCGACCTGGCCGATTCCTGGCCGCCGGAGGGTCCACCCGTGCTCTGGTCGCTCGAGCTGGGGCGGGGATACTCCGGCTTGACGGTCGTCGGCGGTCGCCTCTTCACGCAAACCCAGTCGTTGACGAGCCAATTGGTCGTTTGCCTCGACGCCGATTCGGGCGCCCTGGTCTGGGAGCACCGCTACGGGTGGCCCTACGAGCCGGGCGGCATGTATCCTGGCCCCCGGGCAACGCCCACTTGGCACCAGGGTCGAGTCTATTTCGCCGGGCCCCGGGGGCTGGTGGGGTGTCTGCACGACAATGACGGCCGGCCGATCTGGCAAGTCAACGTCGACGAAGCGTTCCACGGCCGCGGAACCGATTTTGGCTACTCCTGTTCACCGCTGGTCGAAAACGGCCTGGTCATCCTGCCGGTGGGCGGAGAGGGCGCCAGCGTCGTCGCCTTGGACGCCCGCGACGGCTCGACCGTGTGGGCCTCGGGCGACGAGCCGGCCAGCTACTGTTCGGCCATGCCGATCACCTTGGGCGGCCGGCGGTGCGTGGTCACGTTACTGCAAAACGCGCTGGCCCTGTTCGACCTGAATTCGGGCCGGCTGCTCTGCCACGAGCAGTACTCGACCGGATATGACGAACACGCCGCCGATCCGCTCTATGACGAGCCGTACCTGATGATCGCCTGCCCCTTCAAGAGCGGTGCCGAATGCTACCGGCTGGAAACATCGCCGGACAACGAAGGGGATGCGCAAGTCGAGGTCTCGCTCCGCTCGGTCTGGCACCATCGCCGGATGTCCAACGACGTGGCCTCCTGCGTGTTGGTCGACGGGTACGTCTACGGCTTCGATCTCCGTGACGTCCAGGCCAAGGCCCACCGTCCGTCGCGAGGCGAGTTTCGCTGTCTGAAGCTGACCACGGGCGAGATCCAATGGTCGTCGGACGGGCCGGGCCACGCGTCGGTCATCGTGGCCGACGGCAAGCTGATTCTCTTTAACGACCGGGGCGAGCTGTTGTTGGCTCGCGCCGACCACGAGAGTTACCGGGAGTTGGCCCGCACACAGGTCTTCGCCGGCGAGATCTGCTGGACAGCCCCGGCCTTGCGCCGCGGCCGCGTCTACCTGCGCAGCCCGACCAGGGCGGCATGCGTCTACCTGGGCAAATCGGACCGCCTCGACCGGGAGCAACGGCAAGGGGCCCGCCCGGCCTCCGAGGTCGCCGGCTCCGGCGTTCCCGATTTCTCCTGGCTGGTTGGTGGAGAGCGTGAGTATGCCTTCGACCCGGCCACGGCGAGCGAGCTGATGCTCTGGTACACGTTCTCGCTGGGCGGCGTGTTGGCGGTGGGCGCGATCGCCGGCGGTCTGGCGATGCTGCTGCCGGGCGTGCGCGGAGAGCCACCGGCGCCGCAGGTCGGTCGCGCCGTCTTCTGGGGTGGAGCGTTTCTCTTCGCCATGGCAGCCACGCCGCTATACAACCGGCTATGGGGCGAGTTCGTCTTCACCTGGCCGGTCTGTCTGTTCGTGGCTCAACAGGTCGCCATCAACACGATCGCGGCGCCGACCACACAACCCGGCGGCAAGCCGTCTCGCTGGCGTTCGCTGATGGTAACGTTCTTCTTGCTCGGCACGTGCCTGGCCTACTATCTGATCTGCCGCCGGCTGAGTCTGGTAACCGAATGGGTATTCCTGGTGACGTTTCTGGCCTGCTGGCCGCTGGCAGTCCCGGCGGCGCGCCGCCTCCGCCGCCAGCGACCCGTGTGGGTCGAGTTTCTTTGGGCCGCCGCCGCGTTCTCGGTCTACTTTTGGGCTGCCGGCGGAATCCTCATCTGGCAAGGCCAATAGTCGGCGGCAGATCGGCATTCGACACTGCGCGCGCGGCGCCCGGCGCCGGGGGTGGGGTGATTGGTGCAAGTGCTTGGCAGCAAAGGGCGGCGGGATTCTTCGCAGAAACAGGGCTGATCACGAAGTACTGTGCCGGCCCGGGCAGTTTCAGAACTCGCTCTTTCGTCCGACCGCACGAGGGCATCGCTGTGGACGCCGACGTGTCGCTTCCAAGTTGCCGGTCCCACGCCGGACCCCGATGGCTGGCACCGCCGCAGAGGGGGGCTGGAGTCCGTTTTGGCCGGCGGGCGACGCGGCCAACGAATAGACACCGTGCGGGCGAGCGAGTACACTGGCGACTATTGGGGTGGTACTTACCCGCAGCCGCTCTCTTTTGATGCGGCAAGTTCGGGCGGCCGGAATAACTCCAGGGCATTGTTATGGCTTCCAAGCGACGCCTCCAGATTCCGGCGCGTGACATCCTGGCGATTCTGTCGTGGCTGGTGATGTTTGGCTGCTGCGTGCTTTTCTGCGTGCACTTCGAATTCGAAGCCTTGCACGACGCCAACCAATCGCCGGACGATTGTCCGATCTGCCTTTGGGGCATGAGCCTGGGCACGATCGGACTCTGCGTCGGGTGGGTGGTTCTGGTTTCGCTAGCCACCTGGATCGTCTCCGCTCCACTGTCGACTCCGCATTTTCTCTCCTCACAACTCCTGGTCTCGGCTCGTTCTCCGCCGCGTGCCCTCTAAACCAACGCAATCCAGAGTGGCCAGCGGCATGAGACATGGGGGCCGTTGGGTCATTTTGCGCGATTGGTATCGGCTCTGCGCCGGCCGAAGGTATTGACGACGCGTCGAGTTCCCCTTTTTGTGTGCCTGTTAGGGAGAAGTCTAATGAACAAGAAAGTCGCTTTCCTAGTCCTGTTGCTGGTTGCACTCAGTCTGCGGTGCCGGAGAACCGAGGCCCCGCTTCCCAGCAACGAAAGTGCCTTGCCGACTCCATCCGCGCCCGCCGAAGATGTCGTGTACCTGCCGGAAGAAGCTTCCGAGATTGTGGGAATCCGAACGGAAGAAGTAGGAAACGGGCAATGCAAGTCGGTTCTGAAACGGATGGGAAAGGTCCTCGCGCCGCAGACGCAAACGGCGATTGTCAGTCATGCCTTTCCGGCGAGGGTGGCCGACATTCACATCAAGCTCGGCGACTGGGTGGAGCAGGGGCAAGCCTTGATCACCCTGGACAGCCAGGAGGTCGGCAGCGCGAAGTCGGAATTCTACAAGGCGATTGCCGCGGCCGAACTGGCCAAGCTCAACTTGGACCGCGAAGAGCGGCTATTGAGCGATGGAATCGGGCTTAAGAAGAACTACGTGGCGGCGGAGGCCGAGTACAAGGTGGCCCAGGCAAATCTCGAGGCCGCCGAGAAGACACTGCACGTGCTGGGTTTTACCGAGGGGCAAGTGAAGGAGATCACCGGGGCCCACCAGATTAACCCCACCATTACTCTCTACTCTCCAATCGCCGGCAAAGTGACTTGCATTCGGGCGGTTCTCGGTGCCTTGGTCGATCAAGCGACGGAAATTCTGACCATCATCGATCCAACCCTGTTATGGGTCGACGCCGAGGCCTATGAAACCGACATCGCCAGACTCAAGATCGGGCAGCCGGTGGAGATTGTCGTCCCGGCCTATCCGGGCGACGTCTTTCGTGGCAAGGTCAGCTACATCGGCGACATCGTGGACGAAGAGACCCGCAAAATCACCGTGCGAGCCGAGGTCAGCAATGACCAGTTCCGGCTGAAGCCCGGCATGTTCGCCGACGTCGCTATCCTCCTGAACGGAGACTGCCAGATGCTGGTTGTCCCGTCCGCCGCGGTCTTGGAGGAGGGCAGGCAGAAAATCGTCTTCGTCCAGGAGAAGGACCATTTCGTCCGTCGGGAAGTCCAGACGGGTGTCGTTGACGGAGAGCGCCAGGAGGTCGTAGAAGGGTTGGTGGCTGGCGAGAGGGTAGTGATCGAAGGAAATCATGAGTTGAAATCCGAGCTGCAGGAAGAGGTATTGCAGGCGGCCGAAGTCCACTGAGGCTGGAATAGGAGACTGAACAAGTGATTCGTGCAATCATCGATTGGGCGTTGCGTAATCGGCTTCTCGTCCTGCTGCTGACGGTATTGAGCTCGGTCCTGGGCGTCATCGTCTATGAGCGAATGCCGAAGGACATCTACCCCGACTTGAACGCGCCCCTGGTCAATATCATCACTTCGTATCCCGGAATGCCCGCCGAGGACGTGGAACGGCTGATTTCCATCCCTCTGGAAAGCCTAATGAGCGGTACACCCCGGGTGATCAGGGTCCGGTCGGAATCGACGACCGGTGAATCCGTGGTAACCGTTGAGTTCGACTGGGGTACCGACGTCTACCTTGCCCGCCAGATCGTCGCCGGAAAACTGGAAATCGTGGCGGAACAGCTCCCGTTGGGTGCCTCCAGGCCGATCATGGGACCGGTCTCTTCGCGGATGGGGGAAATCTTCGAATGCGCCGTGGTGGGAGACGGCGTGGAACCGATGGAGCTGCGAAGCGTCGCCGACTGGGTCATCCGCTATCGTCTGTTGGGAGTCGAAGGGGTCTCGTTTGTGATCAATCTGGGCGGCTTTGCGCGGGAGTACCAGGTCTTTCTGAAACCGGAAATGCTGCATCATTACGGAATCGGCATCGCCGACGTCAAGGAGGCCATTGAAAAGAGCAATCGCAACTTCTCCGGTGGAATCATCACGAAACAGAACCAGGAATTCCTGATCAAAGGCTTGGGAAGAATCGAGTCGCTGTCCCATATTCAGAACACGGTCATCACCTCGCGAAAGAACGTTCCCGTCTTCGTCAAGGATGTGGCCGACGTCAAGGTCGGGGGCAGATTCCGACGCGGGGACGCCGGCTTCAACGGCCAGGAAGCGGTATCCGTGGTTGTGGAGAAGCAGTACGGCGGCGACACTCTGAAAACCATCTCCAACATCCAACGCTTTCTCTCGGATATCAAGCGAGATATCTCGGACAAGATCAAAATCATCCCCTACTACGACCAGTCCAAGTTGATTCTTAATGCCTTAAGCCACGTGGAAGTCGCCATGCTGGAAGGGGGCTTTCTCGTGGTGTTGGTCATCCTGCTCTTCCTCGGCAACTTGCGTGCTTCCCTGATTGCTCTGCTGACCATTCCCATCTCCATTCTGCTGGCGCTGATCATGATGTACGTGGGCAACGTCTCGTTGACGGTGATGGCGTTGGGCGGTCTAGCGATTGGAATCGGAAAGATGGCTGCCGGCTCGGTCATCATGGTGGAGAACATCTACAAATCACTGCACGGTGACAGCAACGACGCATCCGCGCTGGAGTTGACCTCCCGGGGCGCCAAAGAAGTCGGGCCCTATTTGTTTTCGGCGAACTTGATCATCATCTTGGTTTTCTTGCCCCTTCTGGCTTTGCAGGGAATCGCCGGCCGAATGTTTCGTCCGACCGCATTTGCCGTGGTCGCCGCTCTGTTTGGAGCCCTGATTATCAACATCACGTTGCAGCCGGTGCTCATGTCCATCTGCTTGGGCGGGAGGGGACGACGGAGAAGAGAAAACCCCTTTGTCACGTTGGCCACCCGCGTCTATGGTGTCGTCCTGGAGAAGTCCTTCCGACACAAAGGGACAGTGTTGCTGCTGAGTCTGGTCATCATCGTGACTGCCGGGGTCTGCTATCGGCATCTGGGCACGGAGTTTGTCCCGTTTCTGGATGAGGGCTCGATCGTCGCCTCGACGGTCATGCTGCCGGAGACATCTCTCCAGGAATCCGTGCGAATCGGGAAAAAGGTTGAGAAGATCTTTCTCTCATTCCCTGAGGTGGCCTCCGTTTGCCGGACCACCGGAATGGCCGAGGAGGCCGAGCACGTCCATCCGGTGAATCACAGCCATTATCTGATCGATTTGAAACCCCGGAGCGAGAGAACTCGTGACTATACGGAATTGACCCAGGCCATGAGGGAAAAGCTGGGGAAGATCCCCGGGATCGTATACATTTTCGAGCAACCTATCGCCAACAAGATGGCCGAGATGCTCACCGGCGCGGAAGGCCAGATCTCGCTCAAGCTCTTTGGGCCCGATTTGGACGTACTGAATGCGAAAACCAGGGAAATCCGGGACGTCATGGGTCGGATTCCGGGAATCGCCGATCTGCAGATTGAACAGACCACCGGGATCCCCTTGGTCCAGATTGTACTCAAGCGGGAATGCCTGGCACGTTATGGGATCAAGGTCGAAGAGGTCGCAGACCTGATCGAGACTGCCCTCAACGGGGTGGAGGCAACCGATGTGCGGGAGACCAATCGAGTCACCGCCGTGTTGGTGCGGTTGCCCGAAGAATACCGCCAGAATGAGGAAGCAATCAAGAACCTGCTGGTCGACACGCCTTCCGGTAACCGCATACTCCTGTCCCAGATCGCCGATATCGACAAGAGTGAGGGGCCGCAAACCATTTTCCGAGAGGGTTTGAAGCGGCGGAAGATCATCCTCTGCAATGTGGTGGGTCGCGACATCGGCGGTTTTGTCGAGGAAGCCAAGGCAGCCATCGCTCCGCTGATTCCCGAGGGCTGTTCCTACGAGTTCGGTGGCCAGTTCGAAAGCCAGCAAGAGACCATGAAACAGCTCACGTGGATGATGCTCGTGGTGGCCCTGAGTGTGCTGGTCGTGCTATTCGCCTCGCTGGGTTCGCTGCGCCAGTCTCTGCTGTTGCTGCTGAACATCCCCATGACGCTGGCTGGAGGCATTATCGCCCTCTATCTGGCAGGGCAGACCGTGAACGTCTCCTCCGTGATCGGCTTCATCGCCTTGTTCGGGATCGCCCTGCAAAACGGCGTGGTCCTGGTCGGCAAGATCAACGACCTCCGGAAAAGCGGCCAGGGACTACACGAGGCCGTGATCCAGGGCGCGCTGGGCCGCTTCCGGCCGATTCTGATGACCGAACTGATCCTCATCTTGGGTGTGTTGCCCTTGGCGATGGCGAGGACGTCGGGCTCCGAGCTTCACCGACCTTTGGCTGTGGTCTATATCGGTGGCTTCGTCGTGGCCATTTTCTTCGAGCAGATCGCCTTGCCTGTCTTCTATGAGGTGTTTTCCCGGATGAAGAAGGAGCAATCTTTCTCCTAGTCGATCGCACTCGTACTCCGAGATTGTCGCCACTCGGATGCACGCTGCATCACCGTACCCGCTTTCCGGGGAAGCGCGCGCCCACCACCGTTAGTGGACAGTGCATATACCCCAGTTCTGCCGCATTCTGTCGGGGCGAAAGCACGTTGCGACAAATCTGCGCGGCATGCTATACTCAGTGTGAGACTCGGGACACCGGCAATGGGAGAGCGAGAATGGTCAACAAGCATACGGTCCGCGTCTGGCGATTGGTCTTGCTGGTTGCTGTACTCAAGGCGTCCATCGCCTCAGCGGAACCGGAGCGGTATCGCCGTCCGGCCCCCAGCGAGGACCGGGAGTCGCAAATTGAGCTGCCGGTTTTCGGCGCTTGTGCCGGGCTGCCAGATACGGATCGGCAGATAAGGGTGATGGAGTGGGTCGCCAAGCGGACCTGGCACGTGCTCGATTTGCCGTACGCGCGCGAGGACTACGCGGGCCCGCCGAAGATGCGGCCCACACACCAGGATGACGGCTGGGTGCTGGTCGAACAGACAGTCACCGATGGCGGCGTGCCGCTGAGGAATCAGATCATCACTGCCGAAGTCGAGCAATTCGACAAGCCGGTTCTCATGACGCTGCGCTGTACCGATGCGTTCGGCGAGTTGCTGCTCGAAATGGATCTGGCCAGAGGGTCTGTGCGTGTTCGGTCGGTCACGGTGAGCCGATCCATGATCGGAGGGCACTCCCACTCCTCGCCGATGCCCGAACAGTCCTCCAGTCGAGTCGTCACGGAATCGACGTTCCAGCCAATCCCGTCAGGCGTAGCAAGGCTCAAGGTCAAAACGCTCGGCCGACACGTCACGGTATGGGCAAACGGCAACGAGATCGTGTCCTTCCTCGATCCGGACCCGGCGGCCGGCAAGTTCGGCTTCGGCTCGGCCGGTCGCATGAGGTTCCGCAATGTCAGCCAGTGGGAGCTGATCTCAGAGTATGAGAAGCAGCGACGGGAGGCGTGCGTCCGGGAGATGCACCGGTTCTGCGAGCAGCTCGATACCCACTACGAGGCTGACGTTGACAAGCGGAACGTAGTTGAGGTGACCGACACCGGCCTGTCGTGGAGTTGGCCGGCCACGGAGGCCACGGTCGAGTTTCGGCTCGCCGGGCCGTGCATTGTAGCGACCGTTCGGGCCGGGTTGTACGGCAACGACACCCTGGTGGCCGGCGGATTCCCCGACGTCGAAGTCTTGGAAACCGACGGGAACGTGTATCGCCCGGATGCCCAACGTCAGGCCTCGATCGAAGGCGACCGACGGGCCATTCGGATGAAGCTGCCGCTGCAGGCCGCCGACGGCAAGACCGCCACCGCCCATGTGCTTGCCAAATTGACCGTGCAAACCGTGTGGTTCTGGACCGTCACCGTCGAGGGCGTCGAGGCCAGGTCGCTCCGAGCGCACGTCGGCCTGGCCGACTCTTTCAGGATCGACGCGAAGGACGCGAAAGCATCGTCCGGTGCGAAGTCCGGCGCGGCGCCCTTGCCTGACAAGTCGATTCTGCGCCACAACGCCAGGGCGGGGCTCTACCTCAAGGCAATCGAGCCGGCGAACACGGAGCTGTATGTGCGCGAGGAAAGCAACGGCGAGCTCGGTATCCGCACGAGCGATCACAAGCTGCGTTTCGCAACGTCGATTCTCCCCTCGCAGCCGCTGAACCTGACAGGCTTCAAGCATCGCATGGTGCACTACATCCGCTATCCCGAGGGGCCGGTCCAGCATTGGCGGCGGGCGCCCAGCAATCAGCAGTACCCCGACAACGTCGATCTTGCTCGTTTCGCCGGTCACGGGGCCGGTGCCATGGTCTGGCATCATACCTGGCTGGGCAACGACTATCGCGACCGTGAAGGGTTCTTCGTCAATCACGACGAGATACAACGGGCGATGCGGCAGACGCACGGCCTCGGCATGAAGGCGATCGGCTATCTCGGCATCGTGCCCGGACGCAGCTCCCTGTTGCGATACGAGGATACCTGCCCTCTCGGTGGCGGGAACGCATACGGCGGGTACGCGAAGAACTGGGACCTGCAGGACCACACGTTCTATCACGTGGCCGGCCGATACCCGGAGTTCATCGCGTGGATGGCCGACTACTGGTGCAAGGAGTACGGGCTCGACGGGTTCTATCTCGACGGCGGGGCGTTCGGCCAGGCGTCGCGGGGTGGAAATCCCCGGCCGCTCTGGCCAGAGGATGAAGGGCTCTCGCTCGACGAGTTGCAGCATCGTGCCTACTGGCGCGTCAAGAAAGTGCTTGAACTCAACGATGCCGGTTACGGCCTCGAACCCTGGAGCGGCCTCAACTACCTGCTCAACGGATTCTACGACTGCATGATGATCGGCGAGTCCTTCCAGGAGGCCGATCCCGCCTACTATCGCGACGGCCACAATGCCCTGCTCACCGGCTGCACGGTCAAGATGTACGGCATGCGAGAGTCGTCGCAGAATCCGTACAACATCGCCATGGCAGCCGTGAATCTCAGCGACATCCAGGTCTGCAGCGGCAACGGCGCGTGGGGCGATGTGGCGGATACCACCGACACGTGGAAACGGGTCCGGCCCCTCTGGGATGCTCTCGACTCCATCGATTGGAACCGCCTCATCGACGCCCGGCCGTGGTATGCCCAGCAGCTCGTTAGCGGCCGGGGGTTCTATGCGAGCAACTACACCACGCCGCATCGGGTCGTCGTCTTCCTGGCAAACAAGACCGAAGAAGCCGGTCTGTGCGACGTCACGATCGACCCGGCCAGGTTGCCCGAGATTGACGGCGCGTGGCGCTGGCGATTCTGTCTCGGACGAACCGGTCCGACCGGCGACCTGGGCGACGGCAAGCTGAAGGTGAGACTGCCCGCGTTGCATGATGGGCCAATCGGCATCGAGCTGGTCGCTGATCAGGTCGCCGCTAGCGCACCGCCCGACGACGGGTTTCGGCCGTCGACTGCGGATAAAAAGCTCCTTTGCTTTCGCGGCCCGGTGGTCGGAGACGATGCGATCCACTTCGACGGCGTCATCACCGGCGGGCCGATGATCTTCTGGAAGAAGCTGGACCCCGAGAAACAAAAGGCCTGGGCAGAAGAAACGGCGGCCCTGGATTTCGGGCGACATACGGACAACTTCTACCTCTGCTACTGCTATCCGGGCAAGACGACCGTGGACTTCGACTGGTTCGACGACATGGACTGGATCGTCGAGAACTGGCGAATCATGGCCGCTTCCGCAAAGACTGCCGGGTTCAAGGGAATCTGCTTCGATACCGAGTATTATGAAGGGTTGCCGCCTTTCTGCTACGAGAAGATGCGGCACCACGATACCAGAAGCTACGAAGCCTATCGTCGACAGGTGTTCCAGCGCGGCGAGGAGATCATGCGCGCGGTCAACAAGGAGTTTCCGGACATCAAGATCCTGCTGCTGTTAGGCTACTCGGGTAGCTACTGTGGCGTGCCGCAACATCCTCTTTCTCGTAAGAAGATCTACTCGCTTGTCTCGGCGTTTGTCGATGGCTTGCTTTCGCAGTGTGGTCCGGAAGCCGAGGTCCACGACATGCACGAGCAGGCGTTCAGCAATCGGGTCCCCGGTTCGTATGCGCGTCAGCGGGCGATGATGACCGACCTGATGCCGGCCCGGAGCTTCGATCCCGATCGTTATCGCAGCCACCATCGCGCGGGCTTTTCCTTTTGGGCCGACTGTTGGGAAAACGCGAGCCAGGGGCGCCCTTTCGATACGAAACGGTTGGACAACAACTACTACACGCCTGAAGAGTTCGCCTACAGCCTGCACCACGCGTTGGCCTACAGCGATCGGTATGTCTGGATGTGGCCGGGCGCGATGCGATGGTGGGATCGCACGGCCAAGACGCTCGGCAACAACGGCGACGAAGTGCAGCGCCCCCTGCCGCAAGGTTACATCGATGCCTTGAGAATCGCCCACCAGCCGTCCGTGTCCAAGCCGGCTCCGGGGCGGAAACCCAACACCTACCGCAATCTGCCGGCCGCCACGCAAGAGGGCTTCGACGATAGCGCGACGTTCGACGATCTGTGGACTCGCTGCGAGTTTGTGGAAAACTTGCCCGTCCCATGGCGATTCCACACCGATCCGGACGAAATCGGCGTGGCAAGCGGATGGCAGGCAGTCGGTTTCGACGACCGCGATTGGCCGACGATCCGGATCCGCGAGTTCTGGGAGAACCAGGGCTATTCACCTTACGACGGCGCCGCATGGTATCGGCTGGACTACACGGCTCCCGAATTGCCCGACGGCAAGAAGGTCTACCTGGCATTCGGGGCCGTCTCGGACGAGGCGTCGGTCTATGTCAACGGCAAGCTGCGGTACGCATCTCGCTATGGCGATAACACTCGGCACAAGCGATTTCTTGTCGATGTGACCGGTCTGGTGGAGTCTCGCCGGAAATGCACGATCGCAGTTCGCGTGTGGAATGTGAACTGGTGTGGCGGTATCTGGAAAGGCGTCAAGCTGATTGCCGGGGTTGCCGCTGCCGACCGCCAGCGGGCAGATGCGGCTGCACACGGCCCATCAGAAGTGCCGCAACATTCGTCGGGGCAATGAGTTGCGATTCCAGAAGAGACCCCACACCATCTGCCACGCACGTTGCACGCTCGGTCAGCCTCTAGGGCTTGCCGAGCCGTGCTGCATTTGACACCCTGGGCGGCTCCAGTACAATTGAAAGGTGGATCGGCGGGCCGGGCCACGTGCGCAAGCAAGGGAAGATCGCTTGCGGGCCGGCCGCGATGTTGTCGGTAGCGCCACGCTGAACAATCCCGCCT
>JAFGRD010000003.1 GCA_016935315.1 Pirellulales bacterium | reverse complement strand
CCTCCATCTCAATCCTTCGAGAAACGGAGGCGTAGTTGTAACCGAAAACGGCAATTCAGGAAACAATAGTTTTACGAGTTCTTAGCTGTGGGGAAGAGAACCTGCTCGGCTATCCGGGCGACCCCTACTGCGAGGAGAGCATTCTCGTTCACGAATTCGCCCATGCAATTCACGTCGGCCTGCGACTGCTCGAGAGCCGATTTGACGACAACCTCGAATCGCTCTATCGGAAAGCGATGAACCGGGGACTCTGGAAAGGCAAGTACGCTTCCAGCAACCGGGCAGAGTACTGGGCGGAGGGCGTGCAATCGTGGTATGACACGAATCGTGAAAACGATCACGATCATAACCACGTGAATACGCGCGAGGAACTCAGAGAATACGATCCGGATCTGGCGGCATTGATTGCCGAGAAATTGGGCGAATCGTTATGGCGCTATCAGCGCCCAGAGGAGCGGGAACGGAAAGGTCACCTAGAAGGGTACGATTGGGACAGTGCCCCGCAGTTCCAGTGGCCTGCGGGGCTCACCAAGTGAAACGGAGGTTGCCCGAGGTCGGACACATCAAGCCATCTGATCTCCTGCGTGCGGCTCGGCCGTCAACGATCGGCTGCCTGCAGATTCCGTTTCGCCGGTCGAGGACACGACAGCTACTGCCCTCTCGTTACGAACGATTTCAGCACGGCACCGAGCAGGAGCCCTGCACACAATACGCCCACGAAGGGTAGTGGGGCGCACGCCTCTTCGAGCCCGGATTTCAGGTTTGCGCCGAACAAGGCCGACAAAGTGGCAATGGGGAAGAAGAACGCCGCCAGCAAATTGAGTCTGTGGGTGGACAGTGCCATGCGAAGGCTATAGCCGGTTTGCTCCTCGGCCCGTTTGGCGACGGCGAAATCGAGCGCGTTCTTGGCCTCGTCATAGAGCAGTTCGGCGCTGCGCTCGATTTCGTAGGCCCGGTCGCGAAAGATGATCAGATCGCGGTCGTCGGGGCAGGTCTTGCGGGCTTCCTGGAGGGTATGGTGCATGTGCCGGGCGGAGCGGCAGAGGGGAGCCAGACTCTGCAGCAGGCGAAAGTAGTCCTCGGCGCTGGATGCTTGCTCCAGCCGCTCGTCATACTCCTCCAGCCGTTCGGCGAATTCCTCCAGGTGCATGCGTATCGCGTTGGCCCCGCCGCGGAACACCGTCGCGTTCCAGGCCCCGTCGGGCGCCCTCCAGAAGAACCGGCCGTCGCGTCGGACGTCCTCCGGCTGCGGCGGTCCGTGCAGGACAAGCAGCAGATGGCCGTCGCGGTGCATCGCGCGCTGCCGGCCGGCCTGCTCGCCCAAGCGATTTCGGAATTCCTGGGGCACGTTCCAGAGAGGCGGCAACACGGACTTCCCAGCCATGCGAGAGACTCCTGTTCTGTATGCGCATGCGGTTCTGCCGCAGCCTCGGGTGGGCCAACCTCAACTGCCGGCGAGATACCGATGCTCGCCGACCGCACTCGCCTGCGGGCAACTGTCCTCTCGAGGCCGCTGTCCTTGGGACTTATTCCTTTGCGAGTTTTCAGTAGACACTGGGCATCGAATCGGCCCACCCAATGACCGGCACGGTGCGGTTCATCACGAAGATCTCTACGCGGCGGTTCTTCTGCCGATCCATCGGCGACGCGTTGGGGGCCACCGGCTGGTACGGCCCGAAACCGGCCACTCCCATCCGGTGCTCTGGGAAGCCTTGGCGTCGCAACGAGTCGGCCACTGCCAGTGCGCGGGCAGAACTGAGATGGAAGTTGTTTGGGTATTTCTCTCGTGCCGGTCGCTTGGCGATGCGGCGATCGTCCGTATGACCCGCCACGAGGACTTTCAAATCGGATGCTTCGGGCGAGTTGAAGACTCTGCAGAGCTCGGCGAGCATCCGTTCCGCACCGAGCTTCAGTTCAGCACTACCGCTGTCGAAGAGCACGTCGGTGTCGAGCTTGCTGACTCCGGTTCGTGGATCGAAATCCAAGCTGGGGTATTGCTCGGAAAGCTCGGCCAGCCGCCGGCTTACTTCGGGGGGTATCCGAACGTGCCCGTCAACCAATTCGTAGAGTTGCTTGTGCAACTCCGCCCGCTCTTGTTGATACTTGACGAGTTGACTGCGATCCAGCCCGGTTTCTTCCTGCAGCAGGCTCAGCTCTTCTTCGGTATTCCTCAGTTGATCTGCCGTGTTGCGGCTGTGGATTTTGAGGTTTTCGATCTCGGCCAACTGGGCGCGGCACTGTTCCGTGAGAATGCGGTTCTGCGATTGACACGCGCTGAGGTGGGCCCGGGGTACGAAACACCCCGGTAACGCGGACAACAGACCCAGTGCAAACAATGTGACCGACGGACAAGCGGCCTTCATGATTCGACTCCTTTCGAACCGTTGGCAAAGAAGACAGGATGTGGTCCGGGCGGCTCCTACCCGAACAAATCGAGTATCATGTCCATCAAGGTGCTGTTGACAGTATAGGGCGTGTCCCAACTCCACATATTCCGCATTAGATCGTACATGAACATGCCGCAAAGGACGAGCAGGATGCAGCAAAGGGCCAGGCTCAGCACGTTCCAAGCGGAATAGGGGGCCTCGGGCAGCGTGGCGGCCACCTGGGCGACCGGAGCACCTTCGACAAAGCCCGCGGGCTGAACACCCAACGAATCGTCACCCATCGTCGCGGCGGCGAGCGGGGCACCGCCTCCCAATGCATCTGCGGGCTCGGCGCTGAAATCCTCATCGAGCATGGCTGCCATCGCCGGAGTTCCAGCCTGGTCGGCGACCATGGTGCCGTCTTCGTCCCCTTCAGTGTCCAACGCAATTACCTGGGAGCCGCTCTCCGAGTCGTCGTCAGCGACTTCCTCAAGCGGCGTCAACAGGAAATCGTCGTCGGTTTTCAGCTCCGTCGGGGACTCGGTGTTGGCGGCCTCGCTTTCTTCAACGGCGATCATGTCGTCCTCGCCCAATTCGAGCGACTCGGTGCCACTGCCGGCTAAATCCAGGGGGTCTTCGAGCGACAAGCCGCTATCGGCGGGATCAACCAGCGATATCCCGCTGTCGCCGCCGATCGTGATGTCGCTGCCCGTTCCGCTGCCCCCTAGAACCAGGTCGTCATCGTCCAGCGCGTCGTCCATCAACTCGATGCCCGAACCACCGCTGGTGTCATCGGCCTCGGACGATAGCTGGACGCTGCTGTCGGCCAAGCTGAGGTCTTCCTCCAGCGTCAAGTCGAGTTCTTCAAACTGAGCTACCTTCGAGTCGAGGTCGTTCGCTTCGACGGCCGAAGAGACCTCGGAATCGTCACCAAGCTTGATGTCGCTGTCGGCCCCGGTTCTCCCGTCGCCTTCCATGCCGATTACCGTGCCTGAAGCCCCGGGATCCGACTCGCCCAGTTCCACTTCGCTCAGCAGCGTATCGCCCTCATCCTCTTCCGGCACAGCAAGCTCGGACTCCTCATTCCGCTGGTCGGCCAGCTTGTCGATATCTTCGACCTTGAACTTCCAGTCCGCTCCGTCGCGATATCCGTGCAACTCGCGATTCGCGTGCATCTGTTTGATGTCGTCTTCACTGAGGCCGAGAATCTCCGCGGCCTGCTTCACGTTGTAGTATTTCTGGGCCATAATGACCTCCCGGTCCACGTCGCGTGGACGCTAGTTCCCGACCGGCCGTTGCGAGTGGCGCGGGCGGGGAATTCTCACCTCTGCTCCAACAGCGCTCGAATCTCCTGTGGCAACGGCCCCTCGTTGTCCAAATACAGCATTTGCAGGTCCCATCGGATATTACGCACGCTGCGCAACGCGATCTTTCCTGTTGCCTGATCGATTTGGTATACGCTCATGGCTCGCATCTTCGGGTCGACGATCGTCAGCAGTTGGCCCTTCTCCGCCATCGGGCCAGGTACGACAATCAACTGGTCGCCGACACCGACATGCCCAGTGGGCGTCATCCGCTGAGCGAAGACCTCACCGCAGTGCTGTTGTGCGACGGCTGCCGCGACCGCCAGACCTGAAGCCACCAGGGCACCCAGTACCAGTTTCCGCATCGTTGACCTCGAATTTGTAGTTTTTGGGGAAACTGGGACCCTTAACTTCTATTCTAAAAGCCCCGCTTTCCAATGCAAGGGAATTGTCTCCCGAGCGAACAGCGCATCCAACTTCCAGGCCCGTACCCCAGCCCGTCACCGAAAGTGCCTCAACCCCAGAATGTGTTCGTTGTCGGTAATCTCGAGCCCTTGTTATCGTCTGTTGACCTCTGCCTGCAACCCATTGGCTGAAAAGAGGTTAAGGAAAATGGCACCCAATCACCAAGATTTGCGGCTGTCGAGGTCCCATCGGGTCGAGCGGTCGGCGCTGAGGACGCCACGAGAGTAGTGAGCCTGGAAGAGCCAGCGGGAGTTTAGCCGTCCGGCGGGTGGCATGCAAGGTCAGCTTTGCCCTGCCAGGGGGTGCGGGGGGGTGTCGCCGAGCACGCAATCAGCAGGGGATTCTTGACAGTCAGACCTGGCGCCATTATGATCGAAATGGGTTCGTGGGTGCCTTCCGTGCCCTCGTTTCTCGGGTCCCCCGTTGCTGTGCATTCGACGCAACTCCATCGGCGCGGTTGGGGGTGCGCCCCCTCTGGGGGCTGGGTGGGCCGACAGAGCAGAGACGGCGCAATGCAGAATTGTTTTCGACGACACAACCCCGTCGCGGGCGCGGCGTGCACAGTATCGGTTCTCATCCTGGCGAACTCCGCACTCGCGTATACGCCTGAGAGTCCGGCCGTTCAGGAAGCGGCCGCCCGAGGCGTCACGTTTCTGGAAGAGAACGGCGCCAGCGATACGAGACTTGGAGCACGCGCGCTGTGCAGCATGGCGTTGTTGAAACATGGGGCCAGTCGTAACCACCCGGCTATAGTCGCCACAGTTGCCGACATCCAGGACGCGCTAAAACGCGGCAGTCCGTCAGAGATATTCCTTGGTCCCGACGACATTTACAGCCTGGGGTTGGCGACCATTTTCCTCGTCCATTTCGACCCCATAAGGAACGCTGGCGAAATCCAGTTCTTATTGGACGTGTTGAAACATCGCCAGAAGCCGCACGGCGGCTGGGGCTACACTAACAGGGAAAGTGGCGACACGTCGATGACCCAATACGCGGTGCTTGGCCTCTGGGAAGCAACGCAGGCAGGGTTTCAGGTTCCCGTCGAGACGACTGAGAAGGTGGCAGTCTGGCTGCTGAAGACCCAGGCCCCGGACGGAGCCTTCGGATATCAGGGGAACGTGTCCGAGACGTTTACGCCCATTCCGCAATCCCAAATTCGGGTGAGCCTGACAGTCGCGGGATTGGGCAGCGTTTATGTTTGCTCCGATCTGCTCGGACTCGTGGTTCGGCCTGAAGAGCCTGCTGACGACCTCCCCCCGGCGCTGAGGAAAGTCCGGCAGGATCGTCCTGCGAAGCCGGACGCCCGGGTCAAAACCCAACTCGACCCCAATCTGTTCAAAGCGGTCCAAGGCCGCGGCATGATGTGGATGCGGCAGAATTACGAGATTGATCCCAAGAACGTTAACTACACGTATTACTACCTATACGCACTCGAGCGTTGCATGAGTTTTCGCGAACTGTGTGAAGAGGGACCACCAAGCGAAAAGCAGACCGATGGCCCCCCGTGGTACAACGACGGTGTCGGGTTGCTGCTCCGGACGCAGAACGAAGACGGCAGTTGGGCGAGCAAATCCAGCGCTGGACCGGTGGCGGACACGTCGTTTGCCGTGCTGTTTCTGCTGCGTTCTACCCGGACACGCATACAGGACATGCGAGGCCTCGGCGATGGTATGTTGATCGGTGGGCGTGGACTGCCGAAAGACACGGACCAAGCGCAGGTCGGTCGCAACGGAACGGTGGTGACACGTCCCTTGTTGGGGCCGGCCGAGCAACTGATGACCATGCTCGAAAGCGCGGAAGTGCCTGACTACCGGCAGGCAGCGAATCTGGTGGCCGAGCTGCCGCCCGAGCACGCCGAGGCCGTGATGAAGAAGTACGCCGACAGGCTACGAAAGCTGGCCGGCGACCCGTCAGCGGCGGCCCGGATGGCCGCCGTGCAAACGTTGGCTCGAAGCCGCAACATGGACAGTGTGCCTACCTTGATCTACGCCCTGACGGACCCCGACCTCGCAGTGGCGATCGTCGCTCGCGACGCCTTGCGGCGGATCAGCCGTAGACCCGCCGGGTTCGGCCTGCCCAACAGTCCGAGCGATGCACAGCGCCGCGAAGCCGTGGATCAGTGGAAAAAGTGGTACTTGGCGATCCGACCAGATGCGGAGTTTGAAGACTGATCTCGTTGATCTGAAGTGACACCATGAACATGACCGTCTCCCGATCCGCATCGCGAGCCGATCGCTACCGATTGAAGGTTTCGCGTTACGACCAGGCAGCGAGTATGTTGCTGGCGCTGCTGGTCCTGTTGGGTACCGTGGTCTTGGTCTTGCTCGTGATTTGGCTGACCAACCAGATATTCCTAAGCCAGGCTGTGGTGCCGGTCGAAATGATGGAGTTGGGCGAGGGCAGCGGCGATTTGGGTAGCGGCATGGAGTTGGAGGGCCCGACCGACCAGGAGATCGGCGAAGAAAGCGATCTGGATGAACCCGCCGTGGAGAACACATTGGCTGCCATCGCCGACGCCGTCGGAGCCCAGGCGGCGCTGCTGGATGATCCGGCATGGAGCGACCAGACGGCCTCCGGTAACGGCGGAGGGTCGCGCGGTGACGGTCGCCTGCCCGGCTCCGGATCGGGCTCGGGGTCTGGGGCGTCCCGGCATTGGGAGGTCCGCTTCGTCGAAGGAAACACGCTGGAAACGTACGCCCGACAACTCGACTACTTCGGCATTGAGTTGGCCGTCTTGATGCCGGGGAATCAAGTGATCTACGTATCGGATATGGCGACGGCGAACCCCAAGACCCGAACCGGTCCGGCCGACCAGGAGCAACGATACTACCTTACATGGCGTGGCGGAGACCTCCAGCAGGCGGATCGCGAGTTGCTCGCCCGAGTGGGTGTCGAGTCGAAGGGCCGAATCATTCTGAAGTTCCTTCCGTCGAAACTTGAGGCCCAACTGGCCGCGATGGAGAAGGCCCAGGCCGACTCCCTCAACGAGACGGCTCGCCGAACCCGCTTCCGTATCCGGCCGGAAAGATCCGGATATGCATTTGAAATAATGGACCAATCATATCGGTAGAGAACATCGCTGGCTCGTCGCCGGTCCGATCGCAACCGACCACTAACCCGAACGACCCGTCTATGGAAATTGCCACGATAACCTCAATTGTGGGCAAGGTAATCTACGCGACCCTGGCGATGATGGCAATTTGGGGGGCCTTTTGCGTGATCATTGTCTGGCGGCGGGTGGCACAAACCCGCTTTCGTAGCGAAGAGGAACAAGACGCGTTTCTCGCACAGGTTGGCCAGAGTTTGGAAGGCGGTGACTTTCGAGCCGCTGCCGAGATCTGCGACGAGGACGACCGTGCCATGCCGCAACTGGCGCTTCTGGCCGTAGAGAACCGGCGGCTAGGCTACTCGAAGATCCGCACGCTCGTGGCCGACCGCTTCCAACGCGATGTGCTTTCCGACCTGGAGTACCGCTTGAGTTGGGTTCACACCGTGATCAAGAGCGCCCCGATGGTGGGGCTGCTGGGAACGGTGGTCGGCATGATGGGCGCCTTCGCGAAGCTCTCCAGCGGCGACAAAGTCGATCCTACGCAACTCGCCGACGACATCAGTCTGGCGTTGATCACGACCGCTTGCGGACTGGCCATTGCGATTCCGTTGGTTCTAGCCACCGCCAGCATCAACGTGCGGATCCGCAAGCTGGAGGATCTTGTTTCCTCGGGAATCACCCGGTTCTTGGAGGCCTTCAAGGCGGCCTTGAAGCACGCGGATCGCCAAGAGGAATGACCGATGGCCGATGAAACGACCACCGACGAAGCACTGATGGAAGAAGATGAGCGCCCGGCCATTGCACGCCGCCCGATCCGCGATACGGCCGATCTGGACATCACGCCGATGATCGATATCACGTTTTTGTTGCTGATCTTCTTTCTGGTGGCTTCCACAGCCGATGTGCAGAGTTCGGTCGATCTGCCGCCGGCGCGGCATGGAAGGGGAATCAGCGAACGAACCTCAGTGATCTTGACGATCGCCGAGCGGGGCAGTCCCGGATCGGCCTTGGTCTACCTTGGCGACGGCACTTCCGGCACGCCGTTGCCCGATGATCCGGACGTGCAGGAAGAGCAGATCGCCCGCGCAGTACAGAAAGGGTTTAACGAAGGCAGATCCACCGTGCTGGTGAAGGCTGAGAAAGGGGTGCTGCACCGCGAAGTGTCTCGCGTGGCTGCTGCTGCCGGACAGGTCGAAGGGATCCATCTACACATGGCCGTCTTTGAGATCGATTGACTTTCAAACGACGACAGACTGGACGTTGACGTGAGCGCGCCGAATCCACCGATCCAACCGGAATCGCCCGAAGACGTCACGCCCCTAGCTCTTCGTACGCGAGACGAGTCGGAACGCGACGAGTTGGATATGACGCCGATGGTTGATGTGACCTTCTTGCTGCTGATTTTCTTCATGGTCACCGCGGCGTTCAGCTTGCAGAAGTCGATCGAAGTGCCGCCGCCCGACCAGCAGCAGAGCGCCCGGGCTCGCACAATCGAAGAGCTGGAAGAGGACGACGACTTCGTGATTGTCGAGATTCGCAGCGACAACTCCGTCTTTTTCCCCGACGGCTCCGAAGCCCCCAGCGAACAGGAGGTTTTGGTCAAGCTCCGCGAGGAGCGAGGCAGAGACGTTGCGGCGGGGCCTTCCAGCTTGTTGGTGTTGGCCTATGGTGACTGCCGCCACGAGACCGTGGTCATGGTGCTCGACGCCGGCAATGCAGTGGGCATGGAAGACGTGCGATTGGCCACCGTGGACGAAACCGATTTCTGACCACTGCCGACGGCTGGGGGAATCGACGGAATAACCGACTGACAGGGAAAGGGCAATGTCCGACACGTTCGATCCGTACCAAGCCTGGCTGGGAATTCCCCCCGAGGAACAACCCCCCAACCTTTACCGGCTGTTGGGAATCCGGCCGTTTGAGGAAGATGCTGCAGCCATCCAAGACGCCGCTGAGAGTCGGGCAGGGCAACTCAACGCCTTCCAGTATAGCGTCCATGCCGAGTTGGCGAGGAAGCTGCTGGAAGAAGTGGCCAACGCTAAGGCCTGCTTGCTGGATTGCGATCGCAAGGGGGGTTACGATGAAGCACTTGGGCGAGCCGTGTTGGCGGGGGAAGGAAGTGCGGCCGGGGAGCGGTCGCTAGGCGAACGATTTCTTGCGTTGATCGAGGAAAGAAATCTTCTTCCGGCCAAACTTGTTGGCAGCCTGCGCAAGCGGCTCGCCCAAGCCGAGAGGCCGATTCCCGCTGCTACAGTCGCGAAACGGCTCGTCAAGGCCGGATACCTCACTCCCTCGCTGGCCCAAGAGCTTCTGGCCGCCCTGTCGGCCGAGTCTCCCGGCCAGGTTTCACCTCCGGCGGCCACGACAAGAACGTCTACGGCCGTCACCCCTCCGAAACCGGTAGAAATCTCACTGGATGAGCCGGAAGAGGAATACGATTTGGGACTCGCCCCGCTGGAGGAAGACAGGCCGACTAGACCCGCGGCGCGCAGGCAATTGCCGGGCGATACATCACGGCCCAAAACTCCGACGGAGGAGGCCTCAGCGGAGAGCGCTCCGTCACGTTCGACCGCCGCTTTCGCTTCGAAGGGAGCGGGTGCGAAGCCTCCGGAGCCGCCACCTGTGGCGAGGGTGCGCTCTGCCGGCTCGCTGGACAGCCTGGTAAGCGATACCGATCTGGACGCTGCCGGAAGTCCCACGGACACGCCTAGGAAGAAGGGTCTACGACGGCTCTCTCGGTCTCGCAGGAAGACAATTGGGGGAGGTCGCCAGTGGGATTCCTCGCTGATGCTCCTCGGCGGCGGTACGCTACTGGTGCTGCTGATCCTCGCCCCAGTGCTCATTTGGGCAGTAACCCGGCAGAGCGGCGACGACGCCTTACAGCAAGCCGACGCGGAATACCGCGCCGGTTCCTATACGCAGGCGATCCACAAGTACAACCTGTACTTGAAGAAGTTCCCGAAGCACAACGGCGTGACTTCTGCCCGGGTGAACCGAGGGCTGGCTCAACTGCGGCAGGCGACGCCGCGCGGAACACGCGACTGGCCGGCGGCGCTGCTGATCGCCAAGAAGGTGATTAGCGAGATCGCTCCCGAGCCCCAGTTTAACACGGCCCACGGCGATCTGGCCGTGATCTTGCTGGCGATCGCCGAAGGCCTCTCGGCCCAGGCGAAAGAGAATCCCGAGCCCGGCGTTGTCGAACAGACAGAGGAAACACTGGCGTTGATGGAGAAATACGTGCCGAGGTCGCTGCAGCGGGGCGACAGAATCGCCGAAATCAGGGCTTTGCTGGGGTTGGCCGAGCGAGAAATCGACTGTGAACGGGAACTCCAGGAAAGGACTGCCGCCATGAGGGAGGCGGTTGGCCAAGGCGATCTTCGCCATGCTTATGAGATCCGAAAGGCCCTGCTGAAGCGATATCCGCGGCTGGTCGATAACGAGCAACTGGAGCAGGCCGTGCTGGAAGTGTCGCAGGCTCAGCAAGCGGCAGTGAACCTGATCTCGCAGAAGCAATTGCCGGAAACGACAGACGAGCTTCTGCCGACGGTGACCCTGGGGCAATCGAACCCGACGGCCGAGGTTCCCGGTGCTGAGGGGCAGGTCGCGTTTGCTGCGGCTGCGGGCGCCGTTTACGGGATTGAGGCAACGACCGGCAAGGTGCTCTGGCGGCGATTCGTCGGGTTCGACGGCAACGGCCGTTGCCCCAGCTTTCCGCCAACACCTATCTCTCCCGAAACCGGCGCCGACGCCTTGCTGGTCAATTCCACGAGCCGCGAATTGCAGCGAGTCGACGCGACTACCGGCGATCTCCGGTGGCGGATTTCTATCGGAGAAGACTTCGAAGCGCATCCGGTGATTGCGGGCAACCGGATTCTGGTGGCAACCCGGTCCGGGCGGATTGTCACGATCGACGCCGCTTCGGGAGGCTCGTCCGCGTACATTCAAGTGCCGCAGTCGCTGCAGGTTGCCCCGGCGGTCGATCTGACACGCTCGCTGCTGTTTCAATTGGCCGATCACTCCAACCTGTTCGTCCTCGGGTTGGACGACGGTCAGTGCAAGAGTGTCGTCCACTTGGGACATGAGCTTGGCAGCATCACGAGTCCGCCGGTCGTCGTCAGTCGGTTTCTACTGGTCACCGTCAACGATCGTTCGAAGGATTCCCAACTGTTGGTTTTCACGATCGATGAGACGGCAGACGGCCCGGCGCTTCAGCCGGTACAGCAACTCCGTCTCAACGGTCATGTCGACACGCCGCCGAAGTTGGCCGGGCGGCAAGTGTTGATTGTCACGGATCTGGGGGCCGTGTACGTGCTGGAAGTCGGCGGGCCCGAGGCCAAACAACCGCTTCGCGAAGCCGTTGAGCCAACGCCCGCAAGTGGCCAGCGACTTATCCGTTATCCGCTGATCCAAGGGAACCGAGCCTGGGTGGCCGACGTGGAGTTGACTCGATACGATATCCAGGCCAACGTCAGCCGATTGTCGCCTCAGGGGATTTCGGACGAGAACAGCGTATTCCTGCAACCACCGGTGGCGGCTGGCGAGGCGATTGTCCACGTTCGCCGGAAGGTGGGTATGCCGGGAGTCATCGTCTCGGCCGTCGAAAAGCACGAGCCCAACGTCTACTGGGAAACGTATCTCGCAGTCCCCTTGGTCGCCGGCCCGGAGGTGGACCCCGGCGATGGAGCGATCACCGCGGTCACATCGCGGGGCGCCCAATTTCGCATGGACGCGGCGAAGCTGAGAGAACGAACCGTCGCCTCTGTGCCAATGGTGGCAGTAGAGGCGGCTCAACTGCACGGGCCGATCGTGAGCCTCGCTCGACTCGGCAACGGTCTGCTGGTCCTCTGCGGTGGCAACGGCTCCCAGGAGATCGCCGTATGCGATCCCCGTCAACAGCCGATGCGTTTCCAGTGGCGACCGCTGCCCGATCCATTGGCTTGCAGTCCGGTGGCGTTCGCGGATGGGTTGCTGGCGCCGTCGAAAACCGGCGTCTTTTTCCTGGATCCGCTCACCGGTAACAAGACCGAGCCGTTCCCGCCGCAACTGGAGCCGGGCGGGCAACTCGCTTGGCAGACGCCCACGCTGTTTGGCGAAAACCAGGCCATCTTGGCCGACGGACAGAACAGGCTCTATCGCCTGGGCGTCAACGATAAGCCGAGACCGCACCTAGCGGCAATCGACCAGATGACAATGCCCCAACCAATCGTCTCGCCGGTGGCCGTGCTCGGAGAGGTAGCCTACGCGGTTGACGCCGGCAAGACCCTACAAGTCCTTAAGCTCCCCAAGCTGACGCGTTTGGAGGATCGGCAACGGTTGCTCGGTGGACCGTGTGTCTGGGGGCCACGGCGGGTCGGTGAGAGTGTGATGCTATCGACCGATGACCAGTTGCTTTGCTTGGACGCAATGGGGCACCTCGTGTGGCAAGTGGAGTTGCCCTACGGCCCTTTGGCCGGTGCCCCACTTGCTGCCGGAGATCACTACGTCATGGCCGCTGCTGGCGGCGTCATCTGGCGAGTGGAGGCGGTCACCGGCCGGGAACTCAGCCAAGTCGACTCCGGGCGTCCTTTGGCAACCGGGCCCGTCTTGCTGGGCTCGCGGCTTCTGCTCGGCGGCCATGACGGCAGCCTTTACCTGGTTGAACCACCTCCGGCGAGATAACGCGACCAATGCCGACGCACGCTTCACGGCAAATCATCCTGGTGATCCTCGGTGGCGGCCGGGCACTGCGGCCGCTCGTGCTGGCAATGTGTATCGGTGCATTCTCCGCATGGCCTGCCGGCGCCCAGACGCCGCTGTTCGAGAGCGAACCCTACGACCTGATCACGCTGGACAAGTACAACGACAACAAGGTTCTAAAGGTCGAGCCGTTGGATCTTCCCGGCCGGCGCGTTCCCGAAAAGCAGCCACCCCGCGGCAGGCTGGAGATTCGTCTGGTCGACGAGCCGGAATCGTTGTACGACGTGCAGTGGCACATGATCGAAAAGATCGAGCTCTTCGAAGAACTGGTTCTGGCCGAAGCGAACAGACTGGTCACAGCCGGAGAACTCGAGGAGGCCTACGACTGTTTTCGATTTCTCGAAGAGCGCTATCCGGAGACTCGTGGCCTGGATTCGGCGATGGAAGAATATCTCTACGAAGAGGCCGTCGCATCGCAGCGGAAGGGACAATATGACGGTGCCTTGGCAATGTTGCGGGAGTTGTACCGCCGCAACCCGAAGCGTCCCAACCTGGACAGAGCGCTCGGGCTTTCAACCGACAAGCTGGTCGAGCAATACCTTGCCAAGGGAGACTACTGGTCGGCCCGTCGGCTGCTGAGCAACTTGAAGGCGTGGTTTCCCCAACAGACGACCGTCGTCAATCGCGAGAGCCAACTGAAGCAGCAAGCGGCGGGTCTCTTGGCCGAGGCCCGCAAGCGGCTAGCCGACGGTGACTATCGCGAGGCCGACTCGCTCGTCGGCCGCCTGGCTCGTGTTTGGCCAGAAGTGCCCGCCGCGGAAGAGTTTGCGCGGGCACTTCATGAGAAATACCCTCGCGTTGTGGTGGGCGTGAGCATGCTATCGAACGCGTCGCGGCCCGGCGCATTCGGCGATTGGGCTGCCCGGCGCACGGGTCGTCTGGTCTATCGGACTCTGACCGAGTTCGTCGGGCCGGGCGCCGCTGGCGGGCAGTATGCGTGCCCGGTCGGTCGAATGGAGTTCAACGAGTTGGAGCGGCGGCTGACGTTGCGTATTGCTCCGGGTGTCGGTTGGTCGTCCAGCGATGCCGTGTTGAGCGGCTACGATGTCTCGCGGCAGTTGTTGGCGATGGCCTGCCCCGGCGATCCGGCGTATCGGGCGGAATGGGCCGACGTGTTCGGCAGCGTTTCGGTGAATGCTGTGTACCAGGTCGACGTGGAGCTTCGCGGGGCCCACGTCCGTCCCGATGCCTTGCTGCAAACGCGGCTTGTTCCCTATACTGTCCCGGCAGTCGCCGCCGAGTGGCCGCCATCGAACGGGCCTTATCTTGTCGGCGTCTCCAGCGGGGACGGAGTGACGTACGTGGCCAACCCGCGCTATTTTGCGCAAGGGCCGGCCCAACCGGCGGAAATCGTCGAGCGCCTTTACGCTAGGGGGACCGACGCGATTCGCGATCTCCGGTTGGGGCGAATTCGTGTAATCGATTGGCTCAACCCGTGGAGCCTGGACGAAGTACGCAGGGATCAGGAGATCGTGGTCCAGTCGTATCGTATGCCCCTGGTCCACTGCCTGATTCCCAACATGCGCAAGCCGCTGACAGCCGACCGAACGTTCCGCCGGGCGCTGGTCTACGGAATCCACCGCGAGGCAATCCTCAACCATCTGATCGGTGACACCGAGTTGCCCGGTTGTACCGTCGTCAGTGGTCCATTCCCGTCTGGGCTCTCATACGACGATCCGATCGGCTACGCCTGCGATCGGAGCATCGAACCAAGGGTCTACGAACCCCGATTGGCCATCGCCCTGGCGGAAGTCGGCCTGCAGGAAGTTGTCGCCAGTCTGAAGAAGAAGGGACAGGAACTGAAAGAGATGCCCCGGCTTGTGCTGGCCCACCCGGACAACGAAATCGCCCGAGTGGCCTGCTCGTCGATCCAACGGCAGTTGGAACTGATCGGGATCCCGCTCGATGTGCGTCCGTGGCAAGGCACGGCACCGGTGCAAATCCCGGAAGATGTGGATCTGCTCTACGCCGAGCTGGCGATGTGGGAACCGTTGGCCGACGCCCGCCGGCTGTTGGGCACACACGGCATGTCGGCCGGCTGCAGTGCCTACATGAGCTTGGCCTTGCGGCAGCTTGATCGGGCCCTCGATTGGCAGCAAGTCCATGACAGACTCCGCGCGATCCACCGCATCGCTCACGACGACGTCGCCGTGGTGCCGCTGTGGCAACTGCCCGACTACTTCGCCTACCACAAGAGCCTCAGCGGCGTGGGCAGTCAACCGGTCTTGCTGTACCAGAATATCGAACAATGGCGACCCGCCTTCAGGTATTCGGTGGCCCCGTAATGAATTCGACGCTGTGGCAAGTCTCGCAACACGCGCTTCGCATGACGGCCGTCGTGCCCTGGGCGGCGTTCTGCGCGGTGCTGGCGACCAGCCTCTGCGCGGTGCCGGCTGCAGCGCAGTCGGTTTGGGAGCTGACACCCTATCGGATCCATGTTACAGTGGCATTCGCGCCGGCCGTCGAGTTGACACCACGCGTGCGGGCCGAGTTGCTTGCCGGCCTGATCCACCGGACGGACGCACTGATCGGCCCACCTTGGGAGGTCGCTGCCGCACCGGCGCCGCGAACACTGCGACGGGCGATGCTGGCGGCGATCGGTGACTTCCGCATGCAGTCGTTGCCCGCGGAGGCAACCGACGGCAGGAAGAGGCACCCGCCGGCCGGCGGACCGGTGGAGCACGATGAGCCGATCGACGCGAACAGGCTGGCGATTGCCGAGTACCTGGGCAGCCTGATACCGAAAAGGCCGCCTTCACCGCCTGAGGACCTGCGGTCGGCCATTGAAGACGGTAGGAGACTGTTCTTTCACGAAGAGACCGGCTGTTCCGGCTGTCATCAACTGCCGCTCTACACCGACGACGGGGCATGGACGGCCGACGGCCTGTTTGCCCGCCACGATGTCGGCACGCTTTCACCGTCGCAGTCGGGACGCCCACAGCGGCTCGATACGCCCTCGCTTTTCGGCCTGCGGCGATCGGCGCCCTACTTGCACGACGGGAGAGCCGAGACACTCGAAGAGGTGCTGACGGAGTTCAATCCGCAGGACGGGCACGGCCGAACGTCCCAGTTGAGTGAGGAGGAGCTTCAGGGCCTGGTGCAGTTCTTGTGGCACCTTGAGCCGCCCGCATACGACAAGGTCATCCTGCTGGCGATAGAGCCGTCCATGGCCGGCTATCGGATTACCGCCCGCGAGTTGGACGTTCGCACGCGATTGTTCGGCACGCCGGTTGCGACGAGCGCCCTGCAACTCGGCAAGCTCGGCGACGTCGCATTCGACGCGGTGCGGGGGGCCTTTGTACCGTTGGCGCGGATCGAAAGCGTGGAAGACAAACACGTGACCTTGCGGCTGAAGGCAGCGGGTTTACCATTTCGAGACAACGAATTGGCGATGGTCGGCCCGGGCCAGGTCTTCCGGCCGATCATCCGCTACAACGACCGCGAAGGCAACGCGGCGCGGATTGTGGCCGTTCCCTGGACTTGCTGCACCGTGCAGGAATCGGCCGCGAAGCCGGTGGCGACGGGCCGGGTACGGTGCAAGCTCTACACAGGGCTGCGCAGCCCCCTGAGCGGCCGCAGACGCGGTCGTATCGAGCAGTTAGCATTGGGTGTGGTGCCGCCGCACGAGCCGAGCGTCTTGGTTTTGCAGTCGAGATCCACGCCTTGTGAAGCCTTGGCGGGTTACGAGGTCTACGCCCACCCTCCCGACTCGAAAACCACAACGTTGCTGGGGCGTACGGATTACCGGGGGCGTGTACCGGTATTGCCCGCCAAGGACATCTTGCGTGTCTTGCTGGTTCGCAACGGTGGAGAGACTCTGGCCCGGCTTCCAATGGTTCCCGGCATCGAGCCCGAGGTCGTCGCGTCGATTTCCAACGACGACCAGCGGCTGAAGGCCGAGGGATACGTCACCGGTCTTCAGGAGGAACTGGTTGATCTGGTCACCCGCCGCCAGATACTGATCACGTTGGCCAGGGCCCGCATCGACGCGGGTGAATTGGACCAGGCGAAACAACTTATCGACGAGTTGGACCGCCTGCCGAAGCGGCTCGAATTCAATCATAGGCTGGGCGAGCGGCAGAAGAGCCTTCGCTCCAGCGATTCCAGGGTTCAGGCCAGGATCGACGCGTTATTTAGCGATACCCGGAGACTGCTCGAACAGCACCTCGGCCCAGAGCCCATCGAGGAGGTCTGGCAGAAGTTCCGCAAAGCCCGAGGCGAAGCGGGCCATTGACTACGCTCGGATCAATCGAGGGCTGGCAGGCCGCCGGACCGCAGGAATACCATCACCGGAGACATCTTGGCTTATTGACCCTGGTGCCGTCAGACACTGAATCTGCACTTTCGGAGAATGTGAGCTGGTTTAACAATACTCTCATAACGCCTGGTACAAGTAGGCAAAGCCCTTCTGTGTGTTGGCGCAACACGCCATCTTCACGACGTTCAGGACGAGGATGTGAAACAAAGCTCATCGGCCACTTTGAGGAGGAGCATCCGGATTGGTTCGCGTTCGAGTGGTTGCCGGCGTACGCCCCCGAACTGAACCCGGTCGAGGAGTGCTGGAACCACACCAGGTACGCCGACTTACCCCACTTCATTCCGGACGACCTCGACGACCTCCAAACCCTGGTCCGGGAATCGATGCTGGAACAACGTCAAGACCGAGCGCTCCTACACTCCTTCTTCGCATACGCAAGACTACCTCTGTGAACAAGATCGTTGGCTACGCAAGGGGCAATAGTGCCTCCCGGGGCGGGCGGCCTCTTGCCTGCTATCCTTGAGCCAACCACCAGATCAGCATCGCCACACCGACTAACAGCAGCGGTCCGAGGACCAGAAGCATCAGTGGTCGGAAGGCCGGGGCCGACCGATAAGACCTCTTGTCGGTTTCTCCCGGCATTGCTTCGGCCAGACTATCCCGCGTGCTGGACGGTTCATGCCGAACTTCTGGCAGGCGGGCCTGGCGCTTTCGGAAGCCGGTTGAACGTTTGCCCGGGGTCGATTGCCTCGATCGTCGCGGCGGCATGTTCCGAAGCACGTTCGGGGATGAACGTGCTTCGGCCTGCGGCGAAGTCGGCAGTATCGGACGCCCCGGGACCGCGAGGCTCCCATAATGGCGCACCGAGTCGTCCGCCCAGGGCTCCAAACGGGCCATCACCTCGGCGGCCGACTGAATTCGCTCGCTCGGATTCTTCGCCAGCATGTCGGCCATCAGGTCGACGAACTCATCGCTGAGCGACTTGTTCAACCGGCGCGGGTCCAGCGGACGAAGCTCACAATGGGCTCGGGCCTTGTCTGCTGCCGTGCCGCCGGGAAAGGGAACCTTGCCGGTGGCGGCATAGTAAAGCGTACACCCCAGCGAGTAGATGTCCCATGCCGGAGTAGGATCCCAAGGCGAGTGCACGTGATCGGGCGCCACGTAGTCAGGTGTGCCGACGATCTTGCCGTACCGCGGATCGGTCTCGGCACTTCCCTTCACTGGGCCGGCCAACCCGAGGTCGGATAGCTTCGCCTTGCCCTCCGGAGTGACCAGGACGTTGCCCGGCTTGACGTCGCGATGCACCAACCCTTTGCTGTGCGCGTAGTCGAGCCCGTCGGCCACCTGGTAGACAATCGACGCCGATTCCTCCATGCTCAGCCGGCTTTTGTGGCGAACAAGCTTGCGGAGGTCGGTGCCGGGAACGAACTCCGTAACCAAATAGTAAACGCTACCGTCTTGTCCCGCGTCCCAGGCCCGCACGAGTCGAGGATGGTCGAGGCTTCCCAGCGCGCGGATCTCGTGCGTGAAGTTAGCCACCGCGGCGGGCGTCGTCTTGCTCAACGGCAACACCTTCACGGCCACCACGCGTCCCATGACGCTGTGTTCCGCCTTGAATACCTGCCCCATTCCGCCTTGGCCTAGCGAATCGACGATTTTGTAGGACCCCAGCGTGAACTTGGTCCGCCCGTCAAGCAACTGCTTGGCTTGCCAGGCATTCAACCATCCCATCGCGACCAGCCGCTCGGCGAGTTGCCGATCGGTCAGGAGGGCATTCGTGTCCGGTTCGTCGCCGTTGGCCCAGCCGACACCGGCACGGGCTTCGTCGATCTGCTGTTCAGTCAGCAAACCGCTGGCTATGGCACACTGCCGGAACGTGGAGCGGTCGGACGTGCTCACCGGTCAAACACCGTGGTGAGGTTTGCTTCTCTGTCGATCTGGGTTTACCCACGGTCGGTTTTCCCCTTCTATTACTACGTTAGCCGGAGGAAAGTCGGATGACAACCGCCGGTCATCCCGCGATGCCGAACTCCCGCCACGCATCCGGCAGCGGGGCCTCCAGCGACAGTGTTTCGCCACGGACAGGATGCGTAATGACGAGACGTCGGGCGTGCAGAGCGATCCCGACCGGCCACTGGCGACGGCCACCGTACTTGCGGTCGCCGAGGATCGGATGCCCCCGATGCGAGAATTGCAGACGGATCTGGTGTTTCCTGCCGGTTTCCAGCGTCACTTCCAGCAGTGAGTGGTCTGTGAAATCGGCCAGTCGGCGATAGGACATTCGAGCCTGCTTCGCCCCCGGCAGTTTCGGACCGACGATATGCATTCGGCGATGTCGCTCGTCCTGGCCGACCCAATCGACATACTCTCCTGCGGAGGGTCGGATGCATCCTTCCACCAGTGCCCAATAGGACTTCCCGACTAGATGGGAGCGGAACTGTTCCGTCATGCGGCGGGCGGCCTTCGATGTCCGCGCCAACAGCACGACTCCGCTGACCGGCGCGTCCAGCCGGCTCATCGCCCCCAGATACACGTTGCCCGGTTTCTCGTACCGTAGCTTGACGTACTCTTTTGCTACGGCCAACAGGGTCGGGCGGTCGCCCCGCGTACCCATCGTCGGCAAACCGGCCGGTTTGACAACCGCCAGCAGATGGTTGTCTTCATAGAGGATTTCCAGCAGGTCGCCGTGCATCGCGTGGCCAGCACAGGGGACGAATCGAACGAGGGTTTCTCGTTGGGCTCTACAGATGCTACTATCGTATCATACGACTCCTTTCCGGACGAGTTGCCTCGTTCCGTACGTTCTTCGGCCGAACGATCATGTCCCATCGCTATTGGAAGCTCATTCTAGCCAGCCGCTCTCCGCGTCGCCGGGAACTGCTCTCGGCGGCAGGCTACGACTTCGAGGTGCGGCCCCCGAGCGAGGAAGCCGAGTGCGTCGTGCCTCGCGACGAAAACCCGGCCGTACTGGTTGCCAGACTGGCGTGCCAGAAGGCGGCCGACGTGGCCAAACGGATCGATTCCGGCTGGGTAATCGGATGCGACACGGTGGCGGAGTGCGACGGACGGATTTTGGGAAAGCCAAACGACAAGGAGCATGCTCGGCAAATGCTACTGACGCTCAGCGGCCGCGAGCACCGGGTCCTCAGCGGGCTGTGTCTCTGGAAGGTTCCCGGCCAGCGGCCGGACGTCCGCGTTGCAGTGACCACCCTGCGAATGGACCTACTGAGCCCTGAGCGGATCGAAGACTACCTCGCAAGCGGCGGCTGGCAAGGCAAAGCCGGGGCGTTTGGCTATCAGGACCGGCTGGGTTGGGTCCACGTGGTCGAAGGCAGCGAATCGAACGTCGTAGGTTTGCCCATGGAACTGCTGGCGGAAATGTTGTCGTGACGACAACGCAAGAAACAGATTCTCCAACGACAAAAAACAAACCGCTCGCCCGCGGGTTTCCCCTAACGCACCTGTCATGGTGCGATCCTCTCAGAAACCCGCAGACGAGCGGCCCAGCAGGATACGTGTCTGGCGGTCTAGACCATATCTTTGAGGCTTTTCAGGGGCCGCACCTTGATCTTGTTCATGGCCGGTCGGGCGGCCACGTCCATCAGTTCGCCCGGTTTGAACGGGTTGGGAACGCCCTTCTTAGCTGGCCGGGCGGGGATCTTCTTCCTTTCGATTTTCAGCAGGCCCGGGATCGCGAAGGAACCCGCCCCCCGAGAGGACAGATTCTTCTTGATCTCGGCGGCCAGGGCCTCGAACACTGCAGCGACATCTTTCTTGCTCAACCCTGTCGAGTCCGCGATGGCGGTCATGATCTCCGTCTTCGTCGGCGGCTTCTTCGCTTTGGCTGCTTTTGCCATGATTGGTACCCTCCGTGTGAGGTTCCTGAAGTGAGAACTGGTCCGTCCGATTGAGTGGACCTGATGATTAAAGTCGGTTTGCGGAAAAATGCAATACGAATACGGGCCGAGACCCCCAAAAAACCCGGAAAAAGCGCTTTGAGAGGCAGCTGTTACCCCATTTTTCGGCTGTCTAAGCCCCATTCTTCTCTCGAAAGGCCGCTTTTTCCCGAAGAACACGGGCCTTCGCGAATGCGTCGTCTCGATGAATAGCCCCTTCTTGGGTCACATCACATATATTGATAGTACTACAACCATAGGTTTAAACAGCTGGGCCCAAAAAGGCGTTCATCCAGATGAAATGCACGCCTGCTGCGAGACAGCCTCGAGGAGGGGTGGTGTCTCCGGGAAAAGAGGGGGATGGGCGGCACGTGAAAAGGCCGCGATTTCCCGCAGAGAATACGGCCCTTCTTTCGTTCTGAAGACCCCCTGGATCGGTCGAAGGCTCTCGCTTCTGTCGGAAGAGGTCAAGAAGAACGGCGCAAGCGTCCACAGTGCATTGGTCTTTGTCGCGGGCAGGCACCTACCGCCGGACGGATGGCTCGAATCGGGTGCCGTTTTCCCGAAACGGCGACGCGTCCGAGCGGTACGACCCTACGAGCCAATGCACCCATCAGGTGGATTCCGGTTTGTCGTCACGCTCGAACTTGCCATTCGGTGCCAGATCTTCTAAGATATTAAGTTATAGAAGGTTGCGCGCATATGCGGTCGCCTCAAAAGGGACTCTGACGATCGCTGGCGGCGGAAGGAGGTTGCGACGGACCGGCAATGCGGCCATTGCATGAGGCGAATGAACTTTTCGGCTATCGACGCACACTAATTGACTGGAGACGAGCGACACGTCTGCACTTGTCCGACCAGTCGTCCAGACCTTCCTGTAGGTCCTTGGAGCGAAACTCCGGAACACGAAGCATGGCCGTGAATTCCTGGAAAGGGAGCTTCCTGCGACGAGCGCTGCTGGCCATGGCCGGGTTGGCGGCCGTGGTGCCGAGCGAATCGTCGGCACAGATCATCGTCAACGGCCGCATCCTGATGCCCGGAGACTCCTCCGACGCCTACGGGGAGTTGGCGGAAAACGTCTTTCTCCCGGCCGACCGGACCATTCTCCAACGGCTGGCCCAGGCCCACGTCTTGCTGGAACAGGACCGGTATAGTGAAGCGGTTCGCTATCTTGGCGCCATTCTCGACGCACCGGAAGACTACTTCTTCCAGCCCGACAAGAATGAACCGGTCCACCGAAGCCTGAAGGCCGAGGCCCATCGACTGATCGGCCAGATGCCGAAGAAGGGGCGAGAGCTTTACGAGTTGCAGTACGGCACTCGGGCACGGCAAATGCTCACCGAGGCGCTTGCGACCGGTAATCGGGAGTTTCTGGCGGAAGTGTCGCGGCGGTACTTTCATGCCGAAGCCGGCCAAGAGGCGACGTTGCTGTTGGGATTGGATCATCTGGATCACGGGCGGCCCTTGGCAGCCGCGCTTTCGCTACAACGACTGCAGCATTCGCTCCCAGACGCCGATCGATTCCAGCCCACGCTGTCCTTGGCGATGGCGACCTGTTGGCTTCAAGCGGGCATGCCTCGGAAGGCCCAGACGGTCTTGTCTGCGCTGAGGAAGCAACGCGGCAACCGTCCGGTGCTGATAGCAGGCAGGGAGGTTTCGCTGTTCGAGTCGGATACGGGAGCGTTACCTTGGCTGGTCAGTTTGATTGGGTCGCAGCGCGCGACGGGGCCAGACGGACCCGATCAATGGGCCATGTTCCGCGGCAGTCCTTCACGCAACGCGACCTCCGAAGGCGGCACACCGCTGCTGAACTTGCGGTGGCGAATTCCCATGGCGGACGGACCACTGGACGAGGAGCATCTCCGGCGGATTCACCGATCGTCTCTGGAACAGGGCGATGCGGCCCTGCCGTGCCTCCATCCGCTTGCCGTTGGCGATATGGTGTTGATGCGAACCGCGGAAAACCTTTTGGCGGTGGACTTCGTCACCGGAAAGCGGCGTTGGGAGGTGCCGGTCGATGATCCGTTGGAGGCTGTGGCGGCCACGACCGGCGACGCCGCGAACGCGTCAGGGGGACATCCGGCACAACGGGCTGCGGAACTCGAATACCGCGTTTTCAACGATGCGGTTTACGGAACGATCAGCAGCGACGGACAGCTTGTATTCAGTATTGAGGACTTGGAGCCGACCGGGAGTAGGACGTCTGGCACGCGGCGGATTATCGTGGGCGGTCGCACCCAGACCGTGACCCCGAAGGTCTTCAATCGCCTGGCGGCGCATGACGTCCGCAATGGCAAGCTGCAGTGGCAACTCGGGGGCCCCGCCGACGAGTTTGCCCTGCGGGAAGCCGAGGCGTTTTTTCTGGGACCACCGCTGCCGTTGATGGGACAGCTCTACGCCTTGGCTGAGGTCAAGGGGGAAATCCGGTTGCTGGCGCTGAACGCCCGAACGGGCGACTTGCTGTGGTCGCAACAATTAGCCGTTGTCGAGCAGAGCATCCTGATGGATCCGATGCGGCGGTTGGCCGGTGTTTCGCCCTCGTATAGCGATGGGATCCTGGTCTGCCCGACTTCGGCGGGCGCCGTCGTGGCCGTCGAACTGGCCACACGATCATTGTTGTGGGGTTATCGCTACAGGCGGCCAGAGTTATCGAACCGCTACCGGGCCATGATCGCCGTACCCATCTCCACCGGCACGATCTCGCAAACGACTACGCGCTGGTCCGACGCCACCGCGTGCATCGCCGACGGCCGGGTCCTGGTCGCGCCGGTCGAATCAGATTCGCTGCATTGCCTGAGCCTGATCGACGGGAAGCACCTCTGGGAAGAGCGGCGGCAAGAAGATCTCTACGTGGCCTGTATACACCAGGACAAGGTCGTTCTGGTGGGCCGCGGCGGAGTTCGGGCCGTATCGCTTTCGGGAACGGAGGAGAAGACCGAGACAATCGAGGCGTATGAAATGCAGGGTGGTGCGGCCACCATGGTGAAACGAGACGTAACGGTGGTCCGCCCCAAACCAGCCTGGGGCGGCCGGATCGTGGAGTTGCCCGAAGGTGTTGTACCCAGCGGGCAAGGATTCCGCGGCGGAGACCAGTACTTTCTCCCGCTGTCGTCAGCTGAGGTGATGTCTCTCGATCTGGTGGCCGGCAAGTCGATCCACGTATCGAGATCTCGCAAGGGCAGCGTGCCGGGCAACCTGGTCTGCTATGGCGGAAAGGTCATTTCCCAGAGTTTCGACGGGGTGGAACTCTTCTATCAACTGGACGCGGCCCGACAGCAGGTCGCCCGGCGGTTGGCCGACATACCCAACGACCCGGTAGCCCTGTCCATGCAGGGTGAAATCCTGATGGAACAGGGAAAACAGGCGGAAGCCGTCGCCTTTCTTCGCCGCGCATACGGTCTGGATGCCGACCCCAGGACCCGCGAGCTATTGCGGGACGCCCTGTTGAACGGCTTGCGGCTGGATTTTGCGACCTATCACGACCACAGCGAAGAAATCGAAGATCTGCTCGACGACCCCATGCACTGGGCGGCCTACCTGCAGCTAACGGCAACCGGCCTGCAGCAAGCAGGCGAGTGGGAGGCGGCGTTGGCGCACTACCTGAAACTGGTCGATCTGGATTCCGAATACGGTCGGATGCAGCCGACGACCGGCTCACTTTCGGTCCGCCGAGATCGCTGGATTCAGGCTCGACTGGCTCAACTGCGCGACGAGGCCGACGAAGCCGCAAAGGCGATTGTGGATAAGGCGATCGAAGATCGGCTCCGTGAGGCCCTGGAAAGGCCCAATCTGCTTCCGCTGCAGCGATTCCTCGAAAGCTTCGGAAATCACCCCGCCGCCGACAAGGCCCGAACCGCACTGTTTCTGCGGTTGAACAACGCCGACCAGTTGCTCGCGGCCGAGATGCTGCTGTGGCCGCAGCAACAACTTGGCGATCCGACGATTGCCGGCCCGGCAACGGCGCGGTTGGCGGACTTGTTGCGCCGGGCAGGACGCCCTGAAGACGCCGCCGTGTGCTACCGTCGCTTGCAGCGAGAGTACGCCGACGTGGAGTGTTTGGATGGCAAGACCGGAAAACGAATGCTCGATGCGGTGCCGGATGGCGACGAGGTGGTACAGATATTGAGTCGCGATGCGGCCTGGCCGGCCGGCAAGGTCGAGTTGAACACGGAGGTCGGCGCCCGGCGGCAGACTGCCAACCATGGGCGATACGCTCTGGCGTTTGAAGGGACTTCTTCACCGTTCTTCTCCGAGACGACTCTCCGCTTCGATCAGGCCCGGCGCACGCTCTTGGCTTACGACGCCCTGGGACGAGAACGCTGGGGCGTCTCGTTGGTGGATTCGGGTTCTCCAACAAGCCTGCTGTTCAATCCCAGCCAGACGCAGGCCCACGTTCGCGGGCACCTCCTGCTCCTGTCGATGGGCTATCAGGTCATGGCCATCGACACACTCGGCAGCGGCCAACCGGGCGAGCCGAAGCTGTTGTGGAAGCGAGACCTCACCGACGCGACTTTTGGAACCGGCGTTTCTCAAGCTATCGGTCTTGCCGGCATTCCCATTCAGGTCCCTATACAGCCGTGGGGAATCCAGCAGTTCCGGGCGGCACGCTACCAGGCCATGAGATCGGGCCGGCTGGGGCCGGTCACCAGCCGCTACGTCTGTTTTCAACGATATCGAGATCTCGTCGCGGTCGACCCGCTTAGCGGGGCGCTGCTCTGGGTCCGGCACAACATAGCCCCGGGAGACCTGTTGTTCGGCGATGACCAGTTCATCTTTGCCCTCGCTAACGACGGAGACGAAGCCACCGTCTTCCGATCGCTCGACGGGGAAATGCTGGGCTGCCGCAAGGTCCCGCACGCCGGCGCGGCGCCGGCGTCCGCTCCGAATTCGGTGCCGTCCTATAATGCGGGTGCCCAGCGGCGTTACGTCGCCGCCTTGGGACGCAACCTGCTGTTTTGGCGAACCCAAGGCGATCAGGCCGTGCTGGAACTGTTCGATCCTTGGCAACAGCGTGAGCTTTGGCCCAGTCGAACGTTTTCTGCGGCCTCGAAGACGAGCCTCGTCGGCCAAGAAGCGATTGGCGTGTTCGAGCCGGATGGTCACTTTGTACTGGTGTCCCTGACCAATGGCCGAACCGTTGCCGAAGCGAAACTGGAGGCGGAAACAAACTTGGCGCAGGTTTTCGTTTTTCGTTCAGGCGATCAGTACGTGCTGGTTACCAACGGGGCGTTGAGTCTACCCGCCGACAACCAGCGAATGACTCAGCCGTTGCCGGGCGCGCTCTACAAGCCGATCGGCCGTGGCCGCGTCTATTTGTTCGACCTGGCCGGCAAGCTGCTGTGGCCGGAAGCGGTTGAGATTGAGAACCAGCACCTGCTTCTGAACCAGCCCAGTCGGTTGCCCGTGTTGATGTTCGGCTGCCAGGTCTACGATCGCAGCCAGAGCGGATCGCGGCGGACGCAGGTGTCGACTCTGTTCCTCGATAAGCGGACTGGACGGAGGGTCTGTTCCCAGGATTTCCCCAACATGACCAGCATGTGTGAACTGACGGGCGATCCGCAACAGAACACGGTCGAGTTGACGTTGATGCAGCACCGCCTGACGATGACCTTTACCGACGAGCCGATCCCGCCTGCATTGCCCGCCGACGAGCAAAAGGAGAAGGAACAACAAACAGACCAACAAGAGAAGCAGCAAGAGGGGCTGGGCGGCAAGGATGAACCAGCGGAAGAAGCGGCGACACCGTAGTCGCGCAGATGGGTGCGGCGCTGCCAGAGCAGGCCGAGCTTCGTGGGGGCAAGCGGATGGAAACAACTGAGGGTGAGAGCACATGCAAGCTGTCGTCTATGGGGCGGAAGGCCCGCTAGAACGCGCATTCCGGCGCCTCCCGAACTCGCTGTGCGCCATCTTGGCGGCGGCCATGTTGCTGGTGCCGTGTTCGGTTGCCCGCGCCGCCGGAAAAGGCCCCCAAGTCCGTCGGGTCACCGAGCGAGGGTTGCAGTGGCTTGCCGCCCACCAGTCACGACGGGGGCACTGGACGGCCAACAGTGGACGATATCCCACGGCCATGACCGCTTTGGCCGGAATCGCTCTGTTGTCCGAAGGTTCGACCACGACCCAGGGAAGATACGCTGCCAACATCCAACAGACTGTCAACTACCTGATCGGCCGCAGTCGTAGCAACGGACTGATCGGCGACCCGACCACGGACGATCGCTATACGTATGGCCACGGGTTTTCCGTGCTCTTTCTCTCACAGGTACTAGGGGAAGAAGAGGACAGTCAACGACGCGAGGAGTTGATCGACGTGCTCGCGCGGGCGGTAGTCTTCACCGGCCGCGCGCAGACCAGCGCCGGCGGCTGGGGATATGTCAGTGCCAAGGACGGCTCGGGCTTCGACGAGGGCTCGACCACCATTACGCAGGTGCAGGGGCTTCGGGGATGCCGTAACGCGGGCATTCCAGTACCCAGAGAAATCGTTGACCTGGCCATCAAGTACATACACGACTGCACGTTGCCCGGCGGCGGAGTACAATACAATTCCAAGGGCGGTGGTGGCCGGCCGGCCATCACGGCGGCCGCGATTGCCTGCCTTTACAGCGCGGGCGAGTACGACAGCGAGTACGTGCCGAAGAACCTCGCCTACTGCAAAGGCAAGCTGGACGATATCTCCAGCCAGAGCTTCGGCCACTGGCACTACGCCCACTACTACTACGCCCAGGTGATGTACCGCGAGGGCGGCAAGACCTGGGAACAATACCGCGACAAGATATGCACTCGGCTGGTTTCGGAGGCCGGCGCCGACGGGTCCTGGAACCAGGGATACATTGGGCCGGTCTACACCACGGCGATCAATCTGACGATCCTACAACTGGACAACGGTTCCCTGCCCATATATCAACGCTAAACAACGAACCTTTGAGGAACCCATGGCAAGCGAAGCACTCAGCACGCAGGATAGCGCAGCCATCGAGAAGGCCCGCGCGGCCCGGCAGAAAACCATGGAGCAATTGGCCCAGGTCATCGTGGGGCAGACTCACGTGATCGAAGAGTTGTTAATCTCGCTGCTCAGCCGAGGCCACTGCCTGCTGGAGGGCGTGCCGGGGCTGGCCAAGACGCTGATGATCAGCACGCTCAGCCGCACACTGAACCTTACCTTCAGCCGCATCCAGTTCACGCCGGACTTGATGCCGGCCGACATCACCGGCACCGACGTGATTGAAGAGAACCGCAGCACCGGAACCCGCGATTTCCGCTTCCTCGAAGGTCCCCTGTTCAGCAACGTCATCCTAGCCGACGAAATCAACCGCACACCGCCGAAGACCCAGGCCGCTTTGTTGGAGGCAATGCAGGAACGCCAGGTGACGGTGGGCCGCGTGCGACACAAGCTGTCCGATCCTTTCTTCGTCTTGGCGACGCAGAATCCCATTGAGCAAGAAGGCACCTACCCGCTACCGGAGGCCCAGCAGGACCGCTTTATGTTCAAGGTCTTCGTCCAGTATCCAAGCTTCGAGGAAGAGTTCGAGGTGGCCCGACGCACGACGTCCACCATGAACGATTCGATTGAGCCGGTGTTGACGGGCGCGGAAATCCTCGACTTGCAGCGGATCGTCCGCGAAGTGCCCGTATCCGACCACGTCATCCGCTACGCGTTGTCGCTGGTGCGGCAAACACGCGTCCGCGAGCCGGGCGTGCCCGAGTTTGTCGAGGAGCAGGTCGGTTGGGGGGCCGGTCCCCGGGCCGTGCAGTTTCTGATCCTTGGAGCGAAGGCCCGGGCCCTGTTGCAGGGCCGCACACACGTCACCTGCAAGGACGTCCAGCAGTTGGCCAAGCCCGTGCTGCGCCACCGGCTGGTGCTCAGCTTCACGGCCGAGAGCGAAGGGGTCACTGCCGACTCGCTGATTGACCAGATCGTTTCCGCGACGCCGGCGCGGGAAGACGAACTAACCAACGATCCCCGATTCCAGAGGATGTTCGCATCGTGATGTCCGATTCCAGGCGATTCCTGCACCCGGAAGCCATCAAGCGGATCTCGCGGCTGGACTTGCGCGCCCGGCATGTGGTCGAGGGGTTCTTGACCGGCATGCACCGCAGCCCCTATTTCGGTCAGTCCGTCGAGTTCTTGCAGCACCGCGAGTACACGTACGGGGACGACCTGCGGTACGTCGACTGGAAGGTTTGGGCCAAACAAGATCGCTACTACGTTAAGCAGTTCGAGGAAGATACGAATCTCCGCTGTACGCTGCTATGCGACGTTTCCGGGAGCATGCAATATGGCTCCGGAGCCATGAGCAAGTACGAGTATGGCTGCACGCTGGCGGCCAGTCTCGCTTACCTCGTGCTGCGGCAGCAGGACGCCGTCGGATGTGTCGCGTTCGACGAAACGACGCGGATAACCGTTCCACTGCGGACCAAGCGGAACCACCTCGATTCAATCATCCAGGCAATGGAGATCAGCGGGCCAAAGAACAAGACCGACCTCTACCCGATTCTGCGCAACGTAGCCGAAACGTATCCTCGTCGCGGACTGATGGTCTTAGTTTCTGACCTCCTGGCCGATCGCCTGAGCTTGTTTAAGGGGCTGAAGTTGCTGCGCAGCCGGGGACACGACGTATTGGTGTTTCACGTGATGGACGACGACGAACTGGATTTCCCGTTCAGCGGTCCAACGCGGTTCGAGGGTCTGGAGTTGCCCGAGCACCTCCGCTGCAACCCCCGGGCGCTTCGTGAAGGCTACCTAATGGCGCTGGGTGCTTACCTGGAGGAGGTCCGCCGCGGGTGTGTGCGGCACCGTGCCGATTATGCGCTGATCCGGACCAGCGAGCCTTTGGACGCCGCCCTGGCCGCCTACCTGAGCAGTCGGCTGGGAATGCACCGTAGGAACTGAGAACCGACCACTTATGCCCCCCTTCGCCCACGAAGCACTGCTCTGGGGATTGCCGATCGTCGGTCTGCCCGTGTTGATCCACCTGATCAACATGCTGCGCCACCGGCGCGTTGAGTGGGCGGCCATGGAATTCCTGCTTGTCAGCCAGAAAAGGAATCGCACCTGGGTTTTGTTTCGGCAATTGCTGCTGTTGCTTCTGCGGATGCTCGCCGTGGCTACCGTGGTGCTGCTGGTGGCTCGGCCGTTGTTGCACAACCGGTTGGGAAGCCTGCTGGGCAGCACCCAGACGCACCACATTCTATTACTCGACGACAGCTTTTCGATGTCGGACCGCTGGGCCGACACCAGCGCGTTTGCCCAGGCGAAGATGGTCGTCAACCGGATCGCGGCCGTGCTCGCACAGGAACAGAATCCTCAGACCTTCACGCTGCTGCGGTTCTCGCGGGTCACGCAACCCGATCGCGGCACGCGGCCCGACCTGCTGAAGGAGACGGTGGACACAGGTTTTACCACGCGGATGGTAGAGACACTCCGCGCCATGCAACCTTCGCAGACGGGCAACGGGCCCGCCGAGGCAATCGAGGCGATCGGCCAGTTGCTCGGCGATGGCCGTCAGGAGCGGCGAATCGTCTACCTGATCTCTGATTTCCGTGCGCGGCAATGGGATGATTCCACCGATCTGCGGCGGCAACTTCTCGAACTCAACGCGGCCGACGCGGAGATCCACCTGATCAACTGCGTTGACCGGGCCCACCCCAACCTGGCCATTGCCTTGCTGGCCCCAACCGAGGGAATCCGGGTTGCCGGCGTGCCTTGGTTCATGGAAGTTGCCGTGCAGAATTTCGGCACCACCCCGGTCAGGGACGTGCCCGTGTTGCTCGAAGAAGACGGACACGCGCGAGCCTCCGTGACGGTCGCCGAAATCCCACCAGGCCGGACGGTGCGGGAGCGATTTCCGGTCCATTTTCCGACAGCCGGACAACACGAGATCACCGCAAGGCTCGAGAGCGACGCGGTCGGCGTCGACAACGTCCGCTATGGCACGATCCACTTGCCGATCGACGTTCCCGTGTTGCTGATCGACGGAGGCCCCGACGCGCGAGACGCCCGTTACCTGGACATGGTCTTGGCCCCCGGAGGCTCCATTCGGACGGGCATTACGCCGCAGATTGAGACAGCCGCCTACCTGAACGGAACGAGACCGCTCGATAGGTTCGGTGCGATTGTGCTGGCAAACATCGAGCGATTGGACATCGCGGGCATCGAATCGCTTCGGCAATACGTCGCTGCCGGGGGTGGCTTGGCGTTCTTCCTCGGAGAGCAGTCGCGGAGCCTGTTCTTCAACGGCACCCTTTACTGCGACGGGCAGGGGCTGTTTCCACTGCCCTTGGGCGAAGCGACCGTGCTGCCGGTCGACCGGCTGGAAAGGGGACCGGATCTACAAGTCGCGGAGCATGGGGTCTTTCGCGTTTTCGCGGGCAAGCGTAACAGCTTTCTCGCCACGGTGATCGTCGAGCAGTACTTTGCCGCAGCCGATGGCTGGGAGCCCGGACCCGACTCGACCACTCGCGTGATTGCCCGGCTGCGCAACGGGGCGCCGTTGGTGATCGAACACCGTTTCGGCAAAGGCCGTGTGCTGTCGTTTCTGACCACGGCCTCCCCGGTCTGGAACAACTGGGCCCGCAACCCGAGTTTCGTTGTGGCGATGCAGGATATGGTGGCCTATTTGTCGCAGCGGGCGGCGGGCGACATCTCCCATCGGGTCGGGGCCAGGCTGCAGTTGGAACTGGAGGCGAAAGAGTACCAGCCTCAAGTCCGTTTCGCCACACCGGGTGAGGACGTTACGCCGACGGCGACCGTCGACGCCGTTCGGAGTCCGGAAGGCGTCTTGGTGGCATCGCTCTCAGAGACTGACGTCAGCGGCATGTACGAGGCCAGGCTGACGCGGACAAACGGGACAACCGAGACCCGCCGATTCGCGCTAAACGTCGAACCCGAAGAAGGCAACCTCGCGGCCCTCTCCGGTCCCCAATTGGCTACGCGCCTCGATGGTGTCGATTACCGTTACGAACAGGCCGACGCATTCCAATACAGTGTTACCCAACTCGGCGGCTATGACGTGAGCCGGTGGTTGCTGTATCTGCTGGTTGTCCTGCTGATTGGAGAACAACTCCTCGCATACGCGGCCAGCTACCATCCCCCTGCCTGTTCCCGCGCGGCGGAAGGAGGTGTCCGGTGACGCCTCCCTGCCCGTCGCTGTTTGCCCAGGCCGCCCAAGGGGTCGTTCGCACGCGCTTCGAGTGGGGACGCATCCAAGAAAACTCCGATTGGATCCTGCCGGTCGGCGTTTGCGTGGGGATCATGTTTTACGTGCGGGCTATGTACCGACGCGACGCTGCGGAGTTGCACCCGATGTTGAGTTGGCTGCTGACTGCGCTGCGGACTGCCACCTTTCTGGGCCTGTTGATCCTCTATCTGCAGCCTCAATGGCGGGCCGAACGCGAGACGATCTGCAATTCCCGTGCCGTGTTGCTGGTCGACACGAGTCTCAGCATGGGGCTCAGCGACGACGATCCTTCGACCGACGGCAGAAGCCGAATCCGCCGGACCGCTGCGTCGCTGGCAGACACCGATTTCCTGACGCGACTCCGAAGGACGCATGATGTGACCGTCTTGCGATTCAATGAAGACCTTGATCGTAACCGAGTTGCATTGGGCAGACGTGTTCCGTCCGACCAAACCGGAACGGATAGGAAAGACACCTGGAACGCAGTGGCCGCCGAAGACACTGCTTCGACAAACGACCGCTTGATCGAAACACCGGTCGACGACACGCCGGTCGATTGGACGGAGTTTCTCAATCCCGGCGGCGCCGAAACCCGACTCGGCATGGCACTACGGCAAGTGATCAACGACGAGGACGGCACACCGCTGTCTGGGATTGTCCTGATCAGTGACGGCGGCCAGAATGCCGGCATGGGTCCGGAGTCGGCCGTCGCCTTGGCCAGGCAAGCCAAAGTCCCTGTCTTCCCCGTTGGCGTCGGTTCCGACAAGCAGCCGGTCAATGTGCGCGTCAGCGATTTGACAGCTCCGGCCCGGGCGTATCCCGGCGATCGCTACGTAGTGACCGGCTTCATACAGGCCCAAGGGCTGGCCGGTCAGGTGGTCGACGTGCAATTGCTCTCTCGCAAGGCGACCGGGGGCGCGGCCACGTCGGTAGCCGGCAGCGGACGTCTCGAAGATCGGCAGCAGGTGATTCTAGGTGCTGACGGTGAAGCCTTGCCCGTGGAGTTCGGATTGACCCCGGAGGGAACGGACCGGCGCACGCTCGTCTTTCGAGTGGATGCTCCGCCGGGCGACCGCAATACGAACGACAACTTCCTGGAAGCCGACGTCGAGATCGTCGACCGCAAGAACCGCGTGCTCATGCTGGCCGGCGGGCCGACCCGCGAGTACCGCTTCCTGCGAACGCTGCTGTACCGCGACCGCTCTGCAACCCTCGATGTCCTGTTGCAGACGGCCCAGCCGGGCATGTCGCAAGAGGCCGACAAGATCCTCGACGATTTCCCCGCTACCCGCGAAGAGATGTTCCAGTACGATTGCGTGCTGGCCTTCGACCCGGACTGGCAGGCGCTGACGATCACCCAAATCGACTTGCTGGAGCAATGGGTCGCTGAGCAGGGCGGCGGTTTGATTGTGATCGCGGGGCCGGTCTACACGGGCACGATGGTCGGCGGCTGGGTGGAAGACCCGGCCATGGCCAAGGTCCGGGCCCTGTATCCGGTCGAGTTCCACCGCCGTTTCTCCGTGTTGGAGGACAGGGTCAATGTGTCAGAGGAGGCCTGGCCGTTGCAGTTCACCCGCGAAGGGCTCGAAGCCGAGTTTCTCTGGCTGGAGGACGACGCCACATCCGGCCGGCAGGCTTGGGCCGGATTCCAGGGCGTGTTCAGCTACTGTCCGGTCCGCGGTCCCAAACCCGGTGCGACCGTGCTGGCCCAGTTCTCCGATCCGAGAACGGGTCGCTCCGGCGAACAACCGGTCTACTTCGCCTCGCAGTTCTATGGATCCGGCCGCGTGTTCTACCTCGGCAGCGGCGAAATGTGGCGGCTGCGACAAGTCGACGCCACCTACTTTGAGAAGCTCTACACGAAACTGATCCGCCATGTGTCGCAGGGTCGCCTGTTGCGCGGATCCAGCCGCGGCGTGCTGCTGGTCGGACAGGATCGCTATCTGCTGGGCAACACGGTCGAAGTTCGCACGCAACTGACCGATGCCCGAATGGGACCACTAGAAATACCCCAGGTCAATCTACAGGTTGCCGGGCCAGAGGGCGCGGTGCAAAACGTCGCCTTGCAATCCGATCCCAGCCGGACCGGGACTTTCACCGGACGCTTCGTGGTTCTCCAAGAAGGAACGTATCGGCTCGAGTTGCCCGTCCCCGAAAGCGACGATGAAATCCTGACTCGGCGCATCCGGGTCAGAGTCCCGGATCTCGAACGCGAGGATCCGCGACGCAACGACGCCCTGTTGACGCAAATCGCTCAGGGGACCGGCGGGAGGTATTACGTGGGGCTCGAGGCCCTGGCCGCGGCGGACGATGAGTCCCTTGTGGAACAACTCAAGGACCGGACCCGAATCGAGGTCCTTCCCGTTGCACCGAGTAACGACTGGGAAGAGGACTGGCTGCGATGGATGATGATCGTTTTGTGCGGACTGCTGTGTTCCGAATGGTTGATACGACGACTGGCGAAACTGGCCTAAGAAGGCTTTGGCGCCGCGGTTAGCCGGCGCAACGGGATCCTGCGGAAGACTGGCCATGGTCACCACCAGCATCGAGAATCAAGCGACGCTTGCTCCCGCCGTTCGCGGGCAGCTGGGCGCCCTGCGCCGGTGGATCCGCCTCTACGTCTGGGTGGAGGGGCTCAGTTGCAGCATCGCCTGGCTGGGTGTCGCGTTCTGGATTAGTCTGGTCGTCGATTGGTTCTTCGAGCCGCCAACGGCCATTCGCATTCTGATGGCGGCGGTTGCCACCTTGGGCTTCGTCTGGATCGTTGTCCAGATGATCGGACGCCGCACGTTCGTCCATCTGAGTGACGGGAGCATGGCGATGCTGCTGGAACGGCGGTTCGCGCAGCTTGACGATAGCCTGCTTACAGCGGTAGTGCTGACCGAACGTCACACGTCTGCGGACCGGTGCAGCGTCGAAATGTTGGCCCGGACCTGCCGCCAGGCCAATCAGCGGATCACGGGAATCGATCTGCATGCCGTGTTCGATCCGGTGCCGCTGCAAAGGAGCATGATCGCGGCAGGGCTGTTTGTTGCCACGGTCGGGCTATTTGCGTTTCAGTCGCCCGACGCCCTGGCCACCTGGACCCGGCGGAATCTGATGTTTGACGAGGCGTTGTGGCCCCGTCGCACCCGCCTGGAGGTGGAGGGATTCAAAAACCGTATAGCGAAAGTCGCGCGAGGGGCCGATTTTGACCTTGTTGCCAAGGCCGACATGAGCAAACAGCTGGTGCCTAGAGCTGTCGAGGTCCGCTATCGGCATGAGGGCGGTGCCCGCGGTCGGGCTACGATGAATCGGATGGGGGCCGCCCGGCCCGGCATCGATCCGTTCCAGGAGTATTCGTACACTTTCCAAGGGATTCTGGCCCCGATCCGCTTCGATGTGGTCGGCGGGGACGATCGCGTGAGCGATTTGCGAATTGAAGTCGTCGAAAGCCCCGTGGTCGTCGAGATGGCACTGCATTGTGAGTTTCCCAAGTATATGGACCGCCCGCCACGGACGTTTCCCGTCACCGGCGTGATGCAGGTTCCCCGCGGGACACGTGTGACCATCGAATCGACTGCGAACAAGCGACTGGCTCGGGTGCAGATCGACTGTGACCTGGGCTCGCAGTTGGCGCCGCCGAGGGTACTCGTTCCAGCGGACTTGACCGCCGAAGGCCGCTGCTTCCTGCACACGGTTGAGTCGCTCAACGACGATAGTACCCTGGTGATGACCCTGTCGGACACGGACGGAATCACCGGCCGCGATCCGGTCCGTCTGGTGCTGGTAGCCGTTGCCGACGAGTCGCCGAAGCTGACCGCGCGGCTGGACGGGATCGGACCGTCGATCACGGCCCAGGCGCGTTTGCCCGCCGTGGGCACCGTCACCGATGACTACGGCATCGACCGCGTGTGGTTTGAGTGCGCCATTGATCAGGTCTCACCGATAACCCGGCCGATTGTCCTGCCGACACGCCACCCGACCGAGTGCCCGCTCGACGCCTTGATGGAAGTTACCCCCTTGAGGCTCACCCCCGGCCAGAGACTATTGGTGAGCGTCAAGGCCGCGGATCGCTACGAACTGGGCCAAGAAGGCCCAAACGTCGGCACGAGCGAACGCTGGCTCTTGGACATCGTTTCTTCGGAAGACCTGCGGGTGGAACTGGAGAAGCGCGAGCTCGTTCTGCGTCAGCGATTCGAGCGGATCATCGAAGAAGTGACCGAGACTCGTGACTTGCTCCTACGACTCGACTTCGCGAAGCCGAATCGCGATCAGACAACCGAGGGTGACGTGCCGACTGCCGGGCCGACCGGCGACGCAGCCGCGACGAAAGGCGAACCGGGCGGGGAACCCGTCCGTGAGCCGGGCAACGAGCCGGGGGATGCATTGCCAGCCGAGCCAGATAATGAGGTTGGCGAGGAGCCGGACGAGGAATCGCAACCCGATTCTCCCCAGCGGAAATCGCTGATGCGCACCTTGCGTATTCAGCGGGCAATGCAGAACGGCCGCAAGAACGCCCATGAGACGGCGGGCGTGGCCGACGCCTTCGACGACATACGCCGGCAGTTCATCAACAACCAGATCGACACCGAGGAATTGAAGCGACGATTGAAGCAGGGAATCGCCGATCCGCTGCATCACGTTGCCGACGAGATGTTTCCGGCGCTCGAACAGCGCTTGCTGCGGCTGCAAGAAGAGGTCGCCGACGAGGAGTTGGGGCCCTCTGAGCGCGACGTTGCCCGAGAACAGGTCGAAGAAATCTTGCTGAGAATGCAGCAAGTGCTCGACCGGATGATTGAGCTGGAGGACTTCAACGAGGCATTGGAGCTGTTGCGGGCCATCATCGAGTCGCAGGAAGAACTCGGTGAAAGATTCAAAGAGAGACGGAAACAGACGCTTCGCGAATCCCTGGAGGACTAGACATGGCAGCCCGAACCCGATCTACGTGGTTGGCCAACCTATGCTTGGTGGCCCTGGCGGCGACGATGGCCATGCCCACACAGCGCGCGCAAGCGGTCGGCGCAGACCAGCCGAGTGCCGAGCCGACGCACGAGACACTGGCAGTCCCCGAAGCCAGCCCGGCCGCGAAGCTCTCACTGGAACAACAACGCATTGCCGACAAGTTTCAGCACCTGGAAAAGGTATTGCTGCGGATGGCCGAGTTGAGCGAGGTAAGCGACCCGCGCCGGGCCGCACTGCTGAAAAAAGCGGTCAAGGAAAGCGAGGACCGTTTGATTGACGGGCAGTTCCAGCGACTAGTCGAACTGCTCCAGAAGGATCAGTTGGGCCAGGCAATCGATCACCATCAAGGGCTCGACCGGGACCTGGCCGCCTTGCTGGAGCTTCTGCTCTCCGAGAACCGAGACAAACGCATCGAGGCGGAGAAGGCTCGCATCCGCAACTACCTCAATCGGCTGAATCGCTTGATCCGTCAGCAAAAGGATGTCCAAGGCCGGACCCAAGCGCCCGGCGATCCCAAGAGCCTCGCCGAGGAACAGGGACAGATCGCTGAGAAGACGCAGAGCCTCGCTCGCGACATCCGTGAAAACGAGGAAGGCGGCGGCAAGGGGGCCCGTCAGGGCGAATTACATGGAAAAGGCCAGGGCGAATCAGAGGACACACGCGAACCAGAGGGCAGAGACGAACCGGAGGACCGGCAACGCGGCGAGCAGGAGAATTCGGAGAAAGACAAGGGCGGCGAGAAAGACGCCAGTCAGCCGGGGGACGAGCGCGGGAGTGAGGGAAGCGGTCAGAGGCAAGATCGGGGCCAGAACCGGGGCCAGAACCGGGGCCAGAACCAGGGCCAGAACCAGGGTCAAGGATCGGAACAAGAACAGGATCAGCAGCAGCAACCACAGCAGCAGGACGAAAGCGCGAACCCGGCCCGCCAACGGCTCGAGGCCGCCGAGCAGAGAATGAAGGAAGCCCAGCAGAAACTCGAAGAGGCCCAACGTGAAGGCGCGGCCGAGAAGCAGGAAGAAGCCATCCGCGAGTTGGAGCTTGCCAAGGCTGAGTTGGAAGAGATTCTCCGCCAGCTTCGCGAGGAAGAGATCATGCGGATGTTGGCTATGCTGGAGGCCCGATTTCGGGAGATGCTTCAGCTGCAACGCGAAGTCTACGAGGGGACGGTCCGCCTGGACGAGGTTCCCTCGCTCGAACGCACCCACAATCACGACATCGAAGCCCGACGCCTGAGCACAAAAGAGACGCAAATCCTCCTGGCGTGCGACAAGGTGCTGCTGGTGCTGCACGAGGACGGCAGCGCCGTTGCATTCCCTGAAGCCGTCCAGCAGATGCGAGAGGACATACAGCAGATCGTCCTTCGTCTGGCCGGAGCGAAGATCGGCCAGATTACCCAGGCCATTGAAGAGGACGTTATCGCCTCGCTGGAGGAGATGATCGAAGCACTCAAGAAAGCCCAGGAAGACATGGAGGAATCGAAGTCGCGTCCGCCACAGCCAGGCAAACCGGGCGAGCCGGCCTTGATCGACTTATTGGCTGAACTGAAAATGATCCGCGCGCTGCAAATACGCGTCAATCGCCGTACTGACCGATACGCAAAGCTGCTCGACGGAGGGGAGGCCGAGACACGCGAAATGCTCGAAGCCTTGCAGCGACTGGCCGACCGGGAGGAGCGAATCTACCGCGTCACCCGAGACCTGGAAATGGGGAAGAACCAATGAACCGCTGGCATAGGAAGCTGATGGTGTCGTGGCTGGCCGTCGCCGCTTGGGCAGCGGTGATCCCGGTCGCCTGCTGTCAGGTGGCCGACCTGCCGGCGAAAACGCCCGAATGGCGCCCCCCCGCCGAGGATGACGTCAGGACCCAGGTCTGGGCGTGGCTGGATGCCCAAGAGGCCGACGAAAAGGCGATGACCAAGGCACACGACCTCTGGGCTGGTCTCGGAGAAGAACCGACCGGCGACCAGCTCCTCCAGTGCCTGACCGAGACGTTCTCCGTGGTGGACACGGACGTTGCCGCCCTGGTCCGTCTGTGTTCCCAGCCAAAGACAGAGTTGCTGCTGCCCAGCCATTCCTGGCTGCACGATCCCGAGACGCCTCCCTTGATGGCTAACAACTTGCGTTTGCTCTACGGCCGGTGGCTGGCCCAGCAGCAGTTGTACGACGAAGCCCTCGTCCAGATCGCTGATCTGAATACGAGCGACGTCGTGGCTCCCGCCTTGCTGCTGTTCTATCAGGGAGTCTGTCATCACACGTTGCTGGACAGAGAGCGAGGTCTGAAAGCGGTTGCCGACTTGCTCGACGGCGCCGAAGAGAGCCCGCGACGTTACGTTGCCGTCGCCCGGCTGATGCAGCGCGATCTCGAAGGGCTGGAGAACGACACGCTGGACCATATCGCCCGGCGGATGGGCGATATCCGCCGCCGGCTCGACTTGGGTCGTGCCAGCGAAAAGGTTCAAGACGTGGAACGCGGAGTGATCGAATCGCTCGACAAGCTGATCAAGAAGCTGGAGGAGCAGCAGAGTCAGCAGGGCGGGGGCGGCAGTAGCGGCGACAACCTCCGGTCCAGCAGCCCCGCACAAGACAGCCAGATCATCGGCGGCAGGGGGCGCGGGGACGTGACCAAGCGGAGAATTGGCTCCGAGGCCGATTGGGGTGATTTGCCCCCAAAACAACGGGAGGAAGCCTTGCAGCAAATCGGCCGCGATTTCCCCCCCCACTATCACGACGTGATTCAGCAGTACTTCCGCCGGCTGGCGGCCGAAGGATCCCAATAGCCTTGGATGAACCGGCGCGAACGCAAACCGAGTTTTCCTGATAGCCCTGGGCCCGAACCAACATGATTGCCACGCTCGTTGCCCTTATTGCGACCGCCGCGGCGCCGCAGTTTGAAGTCCGAAGTCTCGGCGGCCAAACCGTCGTCGGTACGGTCGAGCGGTTCGACGCCGATCAGATCACAATCCGGACGGCCGAGGGCCCGGTGTCGCTGAAAACCGACGACTTGCTGGGGATAGCGTCGAAGCCGAAGCCAACCCCACCGGCAGAGGAACCCGCTGCCTGGATCGATCTGATTGACGGCTCGTCGCTGGTCGCCCGACAATACTCGGTGATCAATGGCCGGACGCAGGCGACGCTGCTTGGTGGCCAGACTGTCGGATTGCCCGCCGGTTCGGTCTCCTCGGTGCGGCTGACGCCGCAAACTGACACGCTTGCTGCTGAATGGTCGCGGCTGTCGCGTTTGAAGATCGACACCGATCTGTTGGTCATCCGCAAGGGAGAGTCGATCGATTACCACAAGGGCATCCTCCGTGACGTGACCGACACGCTCGTGCATTTTGACCTGGGCGGCGATGCGGTGCCGGTCAATCGCTCTAAGGTCGACGGCCTTCTCTACTACCGTGTCTTGGCGGATCCGCTGCCCGAGACCGTCTGCCGGTTGACCGACGCCGACGGCTCGCAATGGTCGGCAGCCTCGCTGGCCCTGACGAGCGATCTGCAGTGGACCACGCCGACCGGCCTTTCGATAACCCGTTCGCTGGCGGCGGTGGCGGAGATCGACTTCTCCCGCGGCAAGGTCCTGTTTCTGGGTGATTTGCGTCCGGAATCGGTCGAATTCACGCCCTATTTCGGCGGCCGCGACGATGTGCCGGTGCTGGCGGAATTCTACACCCCGCGCCCCGAGCGAAGCCTTGAATCGGGACGACTGCGGCTGGACGGTACCACCTACGACAGGGGGCTCGCTTTGCACAGCCGGACCAAGGTTGTCTATCGCTTGCCGGGCCGGTTTCGTCGCTTCAAGGCCACTATCGGGATCGACGATGCCGTCCGCCCCCACGGACACGTCCGCTTGGTCATCCTTGGCGACGAGAACGTGCTCCTGGAAGCCACTGTCACGGGAACCGATCCGCCGATGCCGGTCGACCTGGACCTGGCCGGAATCCGTCGACTGGCCGTCCTGGCCGACTTCGGCGACCAACTCGACACGGCGGATCACCTCGACCTCTGTGAAGCGAGGATTCTCAAATGAAGCGTCTGGTTGTCCTTGCCGCTGCCACCTTGTTGGCGGGATCGCGGGCCGTGCCAGCCGATACCCCGACGACCGCAACACCACCCCCACTGGTAGACTCCGCCGTGCTCCGGGCCCAGGCCGAGCGAATCGCCGTGATGGACCGAGCCAAGGATTCGGTCCTGGGCATCTTTTCGCCCAGCGGCTCGGGCGGCGGCTCGGGCGTGGTCATCTCGGCAGACGGCTACGCCCTGACCAATTTCCACGTCGTCAAGCCGTGCGGCGATGCCCTGAAATGCGGCATGGCCGACGGCGAACTCTACGACGCGGTGATTGTCGGCGTCGATCCCACCGGCGACGTAGCCCTGATCAAACTGTTCGGGCGCGACGACTTCCCGCATGCCGAACTGGCCGATAGCGATCACGTTGCCGTGGGCGACTGGTGTTTTGCCATGGGCAATCCCTTTTTGCTGGCGACCGATTTCTGGCCGACGGCCACCTATGGGATCGTTTCCGGCGTCCACCGCTACCAATACCCTTCCGGAACACTCCTGGAGTACTGCGACTGCATTCAAACCGACGCGTCGATCAACCCCGGCAACTCGGGCGGACCGCTGTTTGATGCCGCCGGACGGCTGATCGGCATCAACGGCCGCGGCTCGTTCGAAAAGCGTGGCCGGGTCAACGTGGGCGTCGCCTACGCGATCTCGATCAACCAGATCCGCAACTTCCTGGGCTACCTCCACAGTGGACGCATCGTTGACCACGCCACGCTGGGAGTCCAGGTCGGCTTTGATGAAGTGGGCCGCGTCGTCGTCGAGAACATCCTCGAGCAGTCGGACGCCTACCGCCGGGGGCTCCGCTACGACGACGAAATCGTCAGCCTCGGCGGCCGCCGTATCACGACCCCCAACGGGTTCAAGAATGTTCTGGGCATTTACCCCAAGGGATGGCGTATCCCCCTGAGTTTTCGCCGCGGGGGACAGCGATATGACGCGATGGTTCGGCTGCGCGGGCTGCACGCGGTGGAGGAGTTGCTGGAAAAGGCGGCGGGTCGCCCGCGGGATCTGCCCATGCCCATTCCCGAACCCGACAAGGAGCCCGATCCCGACGACGAGCCCGGCCCGCGCGAGCCCCCAAGCCCCGACGAAGGGCCCCATCCCGATGGGTCACGCAAGATCGATATTCCCACGCCGCTTCCCGGTCAGCCGCAGATGAGGGCACCTCGCACCGAGCCCCCCATGGCTGAAATCGTCAAACAACACTTCGAGGCCCGGCGGGGTTTCGCCAACTACTACTTCAACAGACTCAACCGCGACCGTGTGTGGAAGGCGTGGACGGCCCGCGGCGACTTCAGCGCGATGGACGGCCTCTGGACACTTGCCGGCGAGTTGGAAGGCAGCGAGGCATTCCAGTTCGAGCTGGCCGACACGGGGGGGCGTTTTGCCTTGCCGGGCGGTGAGGCGAAATGGATCGCCACCGACGATTTCGGTGCGTCGTTGGCCCCGCCTCAGAGCGGTGGCTTATTGCCGGCGCTGTACCTCTGGCGACGCCTGGCCGTCACAGGCCCCGAGCAGTTCGGTGACGTCACGTACCTCGGCACACTTCCCTTGCCCGCCCGACAGGAGACGGTGGACGCTCTGGTCGGACTATACAAGGGGGTCGAGTGCCACTTCCTCTTCGATCCGGTCGAGGGCCATTTGCTGGCCGTTGAGGTGTTTCCCGAGGAGGACGTCGATCCGTGCGAGATCTACTTCTCCGAGTATCACCAAGTCGACGGTCGCTTCCTTCCCGGGCGGATGGAAGTTCGCCTCGGCGACGATCTCTACGGTGTGTTCCTTCTGCAGCAGTGTCGGTTCAAAGAGGATACAGGATCTCAGAAGGAAGCTGTCAAGGAAGGCGGGAGAGAAAGCGAGAACGATGGTGGGACGGACTAAGCGCGGAGGGAATCCCATCGAACGGACCAACGGGCCGCGAAACCGCAGACAGGGTCAAATACTCATGACGCCCCCGATGATTCGAAGTCTCCTCTGGCTGGTGCTTCTGGCCGCGCCGCTGGCGCTGCCGGCTGCTGCCGACAGCGGGGCACCGGGCAATCGAGCCTTGGGGCGTTCCTCGATTGCCGAGACGATCACTCAGGTGCAACCGAAGATCGTCAAGATCTACGGGGCGGGCGGCTTCCGCGGCATGGAGGGCTATCAGAGCGGAATGCTCATCTCGCCGGAGGGCCACATTCTGACCGTTTACAGCTACGTCCTCGACACGGATTACCTCAAGGCCACGCTTGACGACGGGCGCAAGTTCGACGCCAAGCTGCTCGGTGCCGATCCCAAGCTCGAGGTGGCCGTATTGAAGATCGACGCCGCCGACCTGCCCTGTTTCGCGTTGGACGAGGCCGTCGAGGTCGAGAGCGGAACCCGCGTGCTGGCGCTGAGCAACCTGTTTGGTGTCGCCACCGGCAATGAGCCGGCCAGCGTGCAGCACGGGATCGTCTCGGTTAAGACATCGCTGGCGGCGCGCCGCGGTGTATTCGAAACACCCTACTCCGGCTCGACCTATGTGCTCGACGCGATGACCAACAACCCGGGGGCGGCCGGCGGCGCCGTGGTTACCCGCCGCGGAAAGCTGGTCGGCATGCTGGGCAAGGAACTCCGCAATTCGCTGAACAACACCTGGCTCAATTACGCGGTGCCGATTGCCGAGTTGCGGACGTCGGTGGACGAGATCCGGGCGGGCCGATTCGATCCCGAGCGCCGCGACGCGTCTACCGCCAGACCACAGCGGTCACTCCAGTTGTCCATGTTGGGAATCGTGCTGTTACCCGACGTGTTGCAGCGGACCCCGCCTTACGTCGACCAGGTCTATCCCGGTTCGCCGGCCGCCGCCGCCGGCATCCGCCCCGACGACCTGATTCTCCTGGTGGGCGAACGGCTGATCCAGTCGTGCAAGGCACTCCGCGACGAACTCGAACACATCGACTATGAAGATCCCATCACGCTGACCCTGCTTCGCGACCAGGAGCTGTTGGAACGGACGCTGCAGGCCAAGATCGAGGAAGAACCGTGATCGCGACAAATGCCTGTTTTCGGACGCGCCGGGGCATTGCCCGTTCGGCAACGATGCTGGGAACCCTGCTGGGCTGCCTCGTGGTGGCGGACCCCGCCACGTCCGGCGAACCCATCGCCGACGTCGACCTGCTCGAGCAGAACGCCGTCCAGGCAGCGGTCGACCGTGTCGCCCCGTCGGTTGTGCGCATCGAAACGGTGGGCGGAATGGAGCGCGTCGGCGATGTGCTCTTCGGCAGCGGTCCGACCACGGGCCTGATTGTCGACCGGGAAGGCTACATCATTTCCAGCGCGTTCAGTTTCCTTCATCTTCCCGCTTCGATTCTGGTTCGACTCCCTGACGGATCGCTGAAGCCGGCGACCGTGGTGGGGACCGACCACAGCCGCAAGCTGGTCTTGCTGAAAATCGACGCGGGCCGGCCGCTGCCGGTACCGGAGGTCGCGCCCGTCGCGGAGATGCGCGTCGGCCAATGGGCCATCGCTGTCGGACGGACTTTTGAAGGCAGCCGGCCCAATATGTCGGTTGGCATCATCAGCGCCCTGAGGCGAATCTGGGGCAAGGCGATCCAGACCGACGCTGCCGTCTCGCCCAACAACTACGGCGGGCCGTTGGTCGACGTGCGGGGCCGCGTGCTGGGCGTGCTCGTGCCCCTTTCGCCGCAGTCGGACGCGGATCTCGCGGGCTACCAATGGTACGACTCGGGCATCGGTTTTGCCGTCGACGCAGAGCATATCATGAGCGTCTTGCCCCGACTCAAGCAGGGCGAGGATCTGCATCCGGGTGTGATCGGTATCAGCCTCCAGGGGCGAAATCCGGTTATCGGCGAGCCGGTCATCACTGCCTGCCACCCCAACTCGCCCGCCGCCAAGGCCGGCCTGAAAGCCGGCGACCGGATCGTTGAAATGGCCGGTCGGCCGATCGTACGGGCTGCCGGAGTCAAGGCGGAACTCAGCCGTCGCTACGCCGGGGCGAGAGTCTCGATGGTTGTGGTGCGCGAACAGAAGCGGATCGAAACGGAAGTGGAACTGGTTGCCGAACTCCAGCCCTACGCGCATCCCTTTCTGGGCGTGCTGCCGATGCGGATCCCCGGTGGCGAATCGGTCGTCGCGATCCGCTACGTCTATCCCGACAGCCCGGCGGCCCGCGCCGGGATCGAGTCGGGCGATGTGCTCGTTTCGCTCGAGGGAAAGCCGATCGAGAACCGTGACACGCTGCTGCAACGCCTGGCGACGTTCCAACCCGACGAAGACGTGGAACTGGAAGTCCATCGCGATGGTCAGCCCAGGAACGTGAAGCTGACGCTTGGCCGGCTTCCGGAGGACTTGCCCCCGGCCGAACTCCCGCCGGCCCACGGAGTCGTTGCCGGTGAGGAAGACCGCCCCGCCGTCGGCACGATAAGACTGAAGATTGCCGAGTTGAAAAACGACGCGTGGGCGTACGTTCCGGAGGCCTATGCGTCGGCTCTGCCGCACGGCGTGGTCGTCCTTCTGACCGCCTCCGGAGACTTCGACTGGCCGGAGTTGCTGACCCGATGGAAGCCGCACTGCGACCGCCACGACCTGGTGCTGCTGGCCATCAAGACGGTCGACGCCCAGCCGTGGCGGCCCGACGATGCGACAACGGTCGGCAGGTTCCTCGACGAAATCTCCTCGTCCCACGCCGTCGATTCCTCGCGAGTCGTGCTGCTGGGGCACGAGAGCGGCGGCACATTGGCTTTTGCCGCCGCCGCACGTAATCGCGAGTTGGCTCGCGCGGTGGTAGCTATCGACGGTCCGCCGGGCAGCCTTCCCCTTCAAGTCGATCCACTGCACCGCATGGCCGTATACGCGGCGGTGCGCGAAGGATCTCGTCATGCCAAGCAGATCAAGGGGGGGATTGCCCGCCTGCGCAGCGCGAAGATCCCCGTGACGGTCAAGGGTCTCGCTGAAGACACCCGCCAGCTTCGCGATCAGGAACTGGCCGAGCTGGCCCGCTGGATCGACATGCTCGACCGAATTTGAGCCGCATGAACGGGAGAACGCAGACCGGCGCAGTCCGTGGCGGACGCTTCCCTGCCCTGTCGGCTCCGCCTACCAAAAAATGGCGGGAATATTCGCGGGAATTGCCACCGAATCCAGGGTGAACAATCGCAGCGTGGCCGCGTCTTCCTTGCGGAGGCGCGGCCGATTTTCCAATCCTGCCCTGCGATAACGATCCGGTTCCGCCTTCTCGCACCTGGAACGCACGAGATTCGCGTGCTCCATCCCTCTGCGTCACCTCGGTCAATGCAAATCCTCCTTCTCCCATCGGGCAGGACTCAGGCAGACTGATCCAGTGCACGGCCGCGCCCTCACGTGCCGGTGTGTGGGGGAGTGGACAGCCCAGCTTGCCGGCTCTTCCCTCGGTAACTAGGATTTCCCCCTCAGTAGAGCCAATTTCGGCGTCCACTCCTGCGTGCCGGCCGTGATTTGCGGTTCTCCGGACTATAGAGGGTAGAGTCCTGCGTTACTCTGCGGGGTCCGCGACGCCGTTTTCGGTGTTGGCCAGGTAATCGCTGGAGGCCGTCGACTCGCCATGTCAAGACCCGAGGTGAACAAACCGTACCTGTTCGTTCGCCGCAAGGGCAGGCGGGTGGAGGGGGTCGTGTTTGCACTCTTTTCGAACGGGAATTGTGGCTTCAATGTCGAACTCGATGCGGCGACCTTCCTGGGCTACACCTACCTATGCGATCCCGATGGCTGGAAAGAGGCACTTGGCGATCTGGAGGAACTTGGATTTGTCGAAGCTGAAGAAGCCAAGAGGCAGAACCTGGTGCCGCCGAATTGGCAACCCGACGAGCACCTGCGTGGCGAGTTCGCCTTGATAGAGAGACTGGTGAGACGTTACGGCTCGCCCGGACCGCGCGAGTTCACGCCACCCGCCGGATCGGTGATTCGCGGCACCGAATGAAATCCTCAGGAGCCAATTCTCGAAGGCATGCTTTGCCGCCTCAAAGAAAGCCGCGAGGCTCGATCCGTCTCCGAAAAAAAGTCGATTCGCTGCGACGGACGGCTTTCATTGGCGTTTGCACGGTCAATGCACGAGGGCGGCCGACGGGAGCCTGATCGTTCCGGCCTCCCGCTGGTCGGCCTTGATCATTGTCAACGCAGACATCAATCAATAGGTTGCCAAAGAGCAGCCGCGCAAAAGCAGCGTATATGTACAAATGTGCAAAAAATGCGGTCGCCCGGTCCACCTGTCCTTCCGGGCATTTCCACGGCGAACAACTCCACTGCGAACAACGGTTTCGCCGGCGCGGGTGGCCCAAGAAGTCTCGTTGAGACTTGGAGTTGCGCCTGGTAGAATCATCGTTCAGCAGCCGGGTATCGCGGGGCCGTTTCCAAAAAAATGGAGCGGCGATTTGGGCCCTAACTCCTGATGCGACAATCGGTTGGAGTGGGTTCTGTACGTGCCCGATTTGTGGTGTTTTGCGGGTTTACAGTTACGGCAATGCGGCCTTGCACGACGAGCGTCGAAGCTGTCTGCGCCAAACACCTTGGGGCCGAATCGCCCCGTGCCGCATCCACGTAAGCGGAATCCACGTCGGGTTGGTCAACCCGGCATAGCACGTGAATTCAGGCCGGGTGGATTCCGGGCCAAGCGAGGGGGAATCGCTCGGCGGCGAACCCGAGGAGGATAGGGAGGTGTCCTGCGATTGAGAATCGTCGGTACGAGACAGCCGAGACAGCCCCTACAGGGTTGATGTCTCCGGCGGACATCCGCTGGCCACCGACGGGTAGCAGTGGTAAATTCTCTGAAAACTGGTAACCGAGGTTCCTTTAGGCGCCTATAGCGGTTGGAGCGGGTCCGACCGAAGGAAAGGCCATGGCCAGGCAAGGCATGGGACTACCACCAGAGACGAAAACTCCGGGACGGCTGGTAGAGGTCTTCCAGAAGTCCGGCGACATTTGGCCGAATGACGCGCGACGACAAGCGATTGACTGGGTAACGCAGGATTGTCTTGCAGAGCAGCTTTTCGTCTTGGGCCAGGCCGTGTTGAAGCTTGACGGTCTCAGGGCGGACATTGGCGCCGATTCTGCGCTGGAGGAGTTCCTGACTGGAGGTTCTTCGGCAGAGGCAATTGCGACATACACGCCACTGCTGGGCGGGCTGTCTCCAGAGTGGTGCTTCTGGCAGCACTTTTGTCTGTCCTTCGAGATCTTCTGCCAGCAGTTGACCTTTCCCCGTGTGCCCCGCCACCTCGCACGCATTTTCGCAAAGCCAGGTCCCTGGAAGACGGATGACCTCGTTTCGGTCAGAGACTGGGTAGTCAACGAAAAGGAGCCGCGTTCGATCTTCTTGCGCATAGCCGCACGTCAAATGAAGTTGCGCCATGTGCAAATGGCACCCGAAGATCCGTTTGACCTGTTCTTTGCGGGACCGCGTTTTGAGCGCACGGTTGCGAGATATGTCCCGTCACGGTTGTGGTTTCCCTACTACCTGCTGATGCGTTTTCGTTACTTCTGTACTTGGGCTGTTTCAGATTTGTCTCTTGTTTATGTTCAATGGTGGTAACCGGTTATGGCGTTTCCAGTGGTACAGGCGAGCAAGTTCGT
>JAFGRD010000038.1 GCA_016935315.1 Pirellulales bacterium | reverse complement strand
TCTGGTACCGCAACTGGATTGATGCCGCGATCGGATGGCGCTACGACCGTCACGTCTACTGCGGGCAGGGCAATTACCTCAACAACAAGGCCAACAGCGTCATTCAACTTCAGTACGTCTACTCCCGGGGCGCCGACGGCTCGTGCAACTACTCCTACTATTCCACCGCCGACGAGAATGATGACGGCGTCGAAGAGGCCGACTTTACTTGGTACCCTTATGTATCCAGCCCGACCACGGGCATTTTCACCTCGGCCGTATCCACGCCGGCCATGCCCTGGCGCGACCCGGCGACGGCCACTGAGGGCACCCTCTGGGGCCGCGTCACCGACGAGCAGACCGGCGACCCGATCGACGACGCGACGGTGCAGGTGGGTAGCCTGCCGCCGGTCAAGACCGATGGAAACGGTTACTACGTGGTGACCCTGATCCCTGCAAGCTCGGTCGGAACCGCGTACAACGTCGTGGCCAGTCAGGCCAGCTATGGTCCCGGGACCGGCACAGGAATCACCGTGGTGGCCGGCGACCTGAGTCGGTGGGACACTGCTCTTGGGAATCCGCCTTCCTGCGCCGACGCGCTGATTACCGGTTTTGAAGGCTACACCGACGGCACCCAAGTCCTGTTCCGCCCGCCCAGTTACTCCGGGTCCACTGACACGAACCTGGCGGCCTCGCCGAATATCAGTCAGGCAACGACTGAAGTCGATGCGTTTTCGGGAATCGTGAGCGGCAAGCTCAGTTGGCAGTTCGTGGACACCGGCCTGGAACGCTGGCTGCGTGCGACTACGAGCAACGCGGCGAACGTGCCCAATCCCACCATCTGGCTGGACAGACCGGTTCGCGTGCGTTTGCGGCTTGAATCGCCGGCAGGAACGCCGCTTCTGGTCGGCCTGGGTGTTCGCGAAACGGGCACCACGGCGGACGTCGGAGAAGACGGCGGCACCAGCGGGACGATCGAGTGGGTCGGAGTCACGGGCCGGTACAACGATGCTGCTCCGCAGGGCAGACGGCTCCCGGCGGTGCCCGGTGTCTGGCAGACGGTGTACTTCGACCCGGCGAACGATCCGATCTTCCCCCACACCGGCGACGGGGTGCTCAGTTCGGCGACCAACAAGGGCACGATCGAGCATTTGGCCTTTTCGAGCACCGGCGGAGCGGGGCCGTTTGTTGTCTATGTCGATCAGATTGAGCAGGTCTGCGAAGTCCCGCTCGGCGCGAGGATGGATATCGATCGTGACGGCGATGTGGATGCCGACGACACGCAACTCTTCGAGGATTGCGTGTCCGGGCCGGGGGTGGATGCCGCTTCGCAGTGCGATCGGCTCGACTTCGACACCGACGGTGACGTGGATCAGGCCGATTTCGGCGTCTTTCAACGGTGCCTGACCGGCGCGGATATCCCGACCGATCCGGACTGCGCCGGCTGATGCCGCGCCGGGCCCAAAGGTTGGTGCGGCATGCTCGGAACGGCAAGTGGCGGTTTTGTCAAACGACGTGGAGGAACCAGCGCTATGGAGCGAGGAAAGGACGGCAGATTTCGCGGGCTCGTTTGCGCCTTGATCGTCGTGTGTGCATCAACCGGTCCGGTCCTCGCCCAATCACCCGAGTTCCGAGCCATGTGGGTGTCGCGGTTCGAGTGGCCCAACGCCAATCAGGCCACCTGCAAGGCCACCATCGACAACATCATGCAGACGCTGGCGGCAAACAACTTCAATGCCGTCTTCATGCAGATACGCGGGCAGGCCGACGTTCTCTATCCGTCGCCGTACGAGGTCTGGTCGCCGCTGATCGGCGGAACCGACCCGGGCTGGGACCCGCTGGCCTACATGATCAACGCCGCGCACGCCAACGGGATCGAGTTTCATGCCTACATCAACACGCATACGTGCTGGCAAAGCGGCGCCCACGCGGCCCCGGCGAACGCAAACCACCTGTTCTTCGCTCACTGCGATGCGTCAGACCCGGCCCGTCGCGACTGGTTGATCCATGATTCGGCCGGCAATCCCGTGCAGTGGCACGAGAACGACTACGTGTGGATCGCCCCGGGTGTGCCGGCGTATCAGGCTTACATGCGCCAACAGGTCCTGTACGTCGTGGAGAACTACGACGTGGACGGCGTTCACTTTGATCGCATCCGGACTCCTAATTCCAGCTACTCGTACGATCCAATCAGCGAGGCCCGGCGAGCAAGTACGCAGAGCAATCCCGGCAACCTCGACTTCAGCCATTGGACGCGAGATCAGATCACGCGAATGGTTCGCGATATCTACGCGGCGGTCATGGCAGTCAAACCGGATGTGAAGGTCAGCGCGGCGGTCTTCCCTGATCCGAACACCGCTCCGGCTAATCAGCACCAGGAAGCCTTGGTCTGGGCGCAAACCGGCGGTCTGGACATCATTGTTCCGATGATGTACTCGACCGGTGGAGAGGGCTCGACCTGGGACATGCGCCTGCAGGCCTGGCTGGCGGGCTGTGCCGGCCGGCATGTGGTCGCCGGGCAGATCACCAGTGAGGGAGTCACCTGGCTGCTCGCCCAGATCGATCTGACTCGTACGCGCGGAGCACAGGGTAACAGCGTGTTCTCCTGGAGCTCGTTCACGTTCTGGGACGACTACACGTCGAACGTTTACCAGGTTCCGACGGCCTTGCCCGCGATGAGCTGGAAGACCAGTCCTTCGACCGGCATCATCTGCGGTTACGTCACCGACGCCACGACGGGGTTGCCGGTCACCGATGCCCAGATGGTACGAACAGGCTCGTCCTATGTGGGACTCTCCAGCGGCGACGGCCTCTACTCGTTCCTGCTCGTCCCGCCGGGCACATACACGTTGACGGCGTCGCACCCGGCATATGGCAGCAACGGCACGACCATCGCCACGGTGGCGGCAGGCGACGTGGCACGCTACGACATTGTCGTGAACGCGCCGTTGCCCCCCGTGATTGCCGAGGTGACGCCCGATCCGGACTCGGTGGTTGCTGGCACGGAATACTCGCGACAACTGACCTTGACACAGGGAACCGCCGACTCCTGGACCCTGATCGAGGGGCCCGCGGGCGCGACAGTCGACTCCAACGGATACCTTTACGGCTGGACGCCGACAATTGCCCAGGCCGGGCAGTTGATCGCATTCGCGGTTCGGGCCACGAACTCGCTGGGCAGCAACGACGAGAGCTGGCAGGTTCAAGTTAATGCCTTATGGGGTATCCCCTTCGCTCAACCTCGCACCACAGGTAGTGGGCCAGCGGGCCGGCTGTGGGTGACGATGGTCGAATAGGGCTG
>JAFGRD010000037.1 GCA_016935315.1 Pirellulales bacterium | reverse complement strand
GGGGGCTGTCGGGGCAGGGGGGGCTGTCGCGGCCGGCAGCCCGTTCCCAGACCGCATCGCGATCGATCGACGACGTGATCGTCCGCTTGGGGTCCGCGGCGCTCGGCGCCCCGGCCGCCGATGCGATGCCATGCGCCCCAAAGTCATTCTGATCCTGGACGCCCTTGACGCCTGGAACCGTAATCAGCCGCAAGGCAGTGAGGAAACTGGTCGTGTTGTTTCGCGCCAGCAACAGGTCGGATGCGTTGACCCGGGCGTCCCGGTCGTAGTCGTAGCGGAAGTCGAGCGGCGCCGGATTGATGAACGTGCGGGGGTTGTTGCGGGCCAGGAGCATGTCCGTCGCATTCACCCGCGCGTCGACCGTCGAGTTGCCGCCGTCGGCCACGGCGTTGCCGAAGTAGAAGACATCGGCGGCCGAGAGCCCCGTGGTGGCGGTGGGCAACACGACCACCTGCAGCCATTGCTTCGAGACGGCGTAGTCGTTCCAGACCAGTGTCAGCCGGTCGGAGCCCGCCGTGCCGGCGCCCTCGCGCAACACGATCTCCGCCGGAGCCGGAGCTTCCGCCCAGGTGTCCGGATCGTTGTTGTTGCCCATGCGGAACCGGAAGTCGGACGTGCCGGGCACGGCGCCGTCGGGCAACCCCGCGACGTCGATCATGATCCCGTTGATTCCGCGGCTGTAGCTGGTGTAGTTGGCGAAGGTGGCCGTACCGCCCGGCAGCAAGGCCTCCTTGTCCGGCGCGATCGCCTGATCGTCCCGGACATCGGCGGCCGCACTGCGTCCGTCGAAGACCGAGTGATTGTAGAAGACGTGGCGCTCGACGACGGTGGACACGCCGCCGACGGTAACCTGTCCGTCGCTGGAAACCACGCTCAGGGCCCCATCGCTGAGTTGGACCTGGCGCCAGTGGAGCGGTGTGCTCTGGCCGGGCGGGGCCGCCGCCTGAACCAGGAACTCCAGTTGCAGCAGGCAGCCGCCGCCGACCGGCAACGCTGCCGGATTGGCAACGCCGAGGATCAACCTGCCGGGCTGCGTATCGTTGACGGCCCAAACGGGGTCCCGCGGTGAGACCAAATCGCCCAGTGCCGCGCGGACGAAGATCAGCACGGCCGGATCGTAGTCGATTTCCAGGTAGAACGACTCGACCGTTTCGGCGTCGTCGATCGCGATTGGGACCACGACGCTGTCGCCCGCGGCAGCCCGCAGGTCGTTGGGAATCTCGACCAGACAAGGTTCTCCGCGTGGGGCGCCTTCGGGAGCCGCCATGCCGACCGCTTGCTGCAGAATCCGCGCGGCGTCCAGTGCACCCAGCCGCCCGTTGCCGGCCAGGTCGGCCACCAGGACCGGATCGAGCAGCGGATAGGCCGCCAGCCCGGCGTCGAGTCCGACCGCCACGTCCAGTGCGTGCTGGGCATCCTCACGACGAAGCTGTCCGTCTCGGGTCGTGTCGCCGAGTTGGGCCACCACCTCCACGGCGTCGTCCGCCATGGGGTGGAAGCCGCTGTAGGGGTCATACTCGTTGCGGTTGATCCAGGCGCTGGTCGTCAACACGGCGGCCGCACCGTACTCGGCCCCGTCGGGCACCCTGGCACTCAAGCAGGCGAGCACGATTTCCTGCCCGCTGAAGGGTTGTCCCGCCGGCGCCGTGACCTTGACGAGAATGACGCCTTCGCTCGTCTGGGTCAACGCGACCGTGCCGCCGGGCGGGACATACGCGGCGTCTTTCGCAAACGTCAGTAAGTGGGGGTCGTAGAGGATGGCCACCTCGACCGTTTCGACCAGGCGGCCCTCGGGATTGTGCAGAAGGATCGGCAGCCCCGCGTCGGTCACGTCCGTGGGCACGTCGATCGGCTGTCCGGGGGCGCAGGTGAAGTCGGGCAGGCTGATCACCGCCGGGTCGGACCACGCAACGGGCTTCTGATCGAGGTAATCGCCCCCGGCAAGCGGATCGCCCGGGTGGATCACGCCCCAAGGATCCCGCCAGTCGAGCCCGCGAAAGCCATCCTCGGCGCTTCGCAGCTTCAGCACGTACACGTCGGGCGGGAGCAGTCCGGTCGTCGTGAAGTCGTTCGGTCGCAGCAACCCGCCGGTGGGAACGAAGGTGACCCCCGCCTCGCCCACGATCAGCGAACCGGGCACCGACTTGCCGTCGGACCCGGTCAAGACGAAATCAGCCGGGCCGAGCGTGCCGCCTGGCGAGTCGATGAAGTCGACCAGGTTGATCATACCGGATTCGATCCAGCGGGTGAATTGCACCGTGACGCCGTACGGCTGCAGCGAGCGGGACGCGACCTCGGGCGCCGCCGGCTTGCTCAACGAGTTCACTCCCGCGTCCAAGTCCTGCAACGTCCCGGCCGGATCCAGTTCGTCGCCCACCCAGGCCAGCTCCGTCAGACCGGTCGATGGATCGACGTCGCTGTCGCCTTCGTCGGAAATGAAGTAGAAGCCGTTCGGCGTGTTGAATTTCAGGTAATACTGAGGGTGGGGCACGTCGAAGAAGTAGTAGCTGCCGTGCTCGTTCGTGTCGGTGGTTCCCATCAGCTCATCGGCGTAGATGCCGTCGCCGCCGATCTCGCCGTCCGGCCCCGGGTCGTACAGCTCGACCGTGACTTCGGAAACGCGCGGCTCGTTGCCGTCGAAGTCGAGATGCTGGTCCAGATCGTTCCAGACGCTGCCCTTGACCCGGCCGCCGATTTCCAGTTCCATGACCACGATGTCGGGATTGCCTTGATTACGGAAGGGCGCCTGGCCGTCGGTCGGGTCGAGGTCGACCTCGGCGGAGGCGAACGCGCCGGTGATGGCCAGGCCGCCGGCCGGATCGGCCGCGACGTCGAACGCCCGCTCGTCGCCCGCGCCGTTGGTTCCGCCCACCGATTGGGCGAAACAGAAGAGCCCCGCGGCGTCAAGCTTCAAAACGAACAGATCGTCGCCCCCGGTGCTGGTCTGCCGGAAGATGCCCGGGCCGGGGTCGAAGTCGACCGTCTGCTGAAAGCTGCCGGCCAGATAGACGCCGCCTCGGTTGTCCAGGGCGACGCCATGGGCTCGGTCGGGCCCCGGACTGCCGACGCTGCGGGCCCAGACCACGTTGCCCGAAGCGTCGAACCTGACCAGTAGTGCATCGCGACCGCCGGCACTGGTCAGTGCCTTGGCGGCGCCGCCGGAAGAGAACGGGATCGTTCCCTCAAACGCACCGGCCACGTAGCGATTTCCCAACGCATCGACCGCGATGTCGCCAGCCACCTCGTCGTTGGCTCCGCCAAAGGTCTCGGCCCGCGTGACGATACCTTCCGGCGAAAGCGCGGCAACGAACACGTCGCTGCCGCCGGCGCTGGATCGCAGGTCGATGCCGGTGCCGGGTTCCAAGTCGGCCACGCCGGAAAACTCGCCCGCCAAATGGACCCGCCCGGCGTCGTCGACTGCCAGGGCGGTTACCTGGTCGGGGCCGCTTCCGCCGATCGTGCGTGCCCAGACGAAGTCGCCCCCCGGATCCAGCCTGCAAACGAAGGCATCCCAGTCGCCGGCGCTGGTCCGTCGGACCGTGGCGGGGCCCGGGTCGAAGTCGGCCGTGTCGCTGAAGCGCCCGGCCGTGTAGATGCTGCCGGAGTCGTCCACGCCGATGGCCATGGCGGCGTCGCTTCCCGGACCGCCCAGGCTGCGTGCCCAGACGAACTCGCCGCGACGGTCGAGCTTGACGACGAAGGCGTCGGTGCCTCCCTCGGCGGCGAGTTCCACCCGATCGAGTCCCGGATTGAAGTCGACCACGCCGCTGAAGCTGCCGGTCAGGTAGACGTCCAGTTGATCGTCCACGACCACGCCGGTTGCGACGTCGCTGCCGAGCCCGCCCATGGCACGAACCCAGAGCAGGGCGCCGGCGGGCGAATACTTGGCCACGAAGACGTCGTCTTGGCCGGAACTGATCAGATTCATCGTCGCGGGACCGGGGTCGAAATCGACCATGCCGGTGAAGCGTCCGGCGGTGAGCACGTTGCCCGCCGCGTCGATCGCCACCGCCCGGCCCTCGTCGATGCCCTCGGACCCGGCTCCGACCGCGTAGCCAAAGGCCGGCTCGCTGCCGATCAGCCCCGCGTCGCGCGAGAGGTCGTCGGTTCCCTGGGCAAGGGAGAAGACTTCGGTCCGGTGGGTATAGGGGTGGACGTCGCTGTCGCGTGCGGCGTCTGCTTGATGCGGTGGGCTGAAGGCGAAGCCGCTCGGGCGGGAGAATTCCAGGTAGTAGTCGCCAACCGGCAGGCCGGCGAATCGATAGCCGCCGTCGCTGTCGGTGATAACGTACGCCTGGAGCACGCCGGCGTCGCTGAACAGGCTCACCTGGATTCCCTCCAACCCCCGCTCGCCTTCGTCTTGAATCCCATTGCCGTTGCGGTCGTGGAAGACCCAGTCGCCGATCGCGTGGAGCTGGTACGCGCCGAAATCGCGGCCGGAGGCGATTTGGCCGGCCGACAGGGTCAGCGTGTGGCCCGGTGCCGCCGGGCCGGGCAGACTCTGGACCCAGCCGGCCGGGAGCTGTTGCTCGACGCGATACGTGCCGGGCAGAAGGTCGGCGAACCCGTACAGGCCCGTTTCGGTCGCCGGGTCGATTTGGCCGTTGCCGTCCAGATCGAAGCTGACGGTTGCCGTGGCGGTCAGCGCGTGCCCGTCGGCGCGCAGCAGGCTGATCGTCCGGCCGCCGAGCCCCGGCTCGCTCGCTGTGGCGAAGTCCTGGATGCCGTTGCCGTTGACGTCGTGAAACACCCGGCCCAGGATGGAGGCCGGCTGATAAACGAGACCCGCGTCCGCAGCAGCGGTCTCGTGGGCTGCCAAGGTGAAGACGGGCGTGCGCCCGGTTGCCGGGTCGACGTCGCTGTCGACGGCGTCGTTGCCTTGGTCTTGAGGGCTGATGGCCGTGCTGCCGGGCAGTAACAGCCGCAGGTAGTAGTCGCCCGGCGAGAGATCTGCAAAACGATAGTTGCCCGCCACGTCGCTGATGCGGGCATCGACGGGCACGTCGTCTCCGCCGCCGAACAGCCCGTCCGTCCCGGCATAGACCAACTCGATGTCCGCGCCCAAGGCACCGGGCTCTCCGGGGTCCTGGACGCCGTCGGCGTCGAGATCGTGGAAGGCGCGACCGGCCACGGCTGCCGCGCTGGTTACGGCCGCGTCGCGCGACGTATCGTCCGGACCGGGCGAGAGGGTGAAGACACTGGTCAGACCGGTGATCGGATGCGTGTCGCTATCGCGCGAGTCGTCGTCGCCTCGGTCCTGCAAGCCGAGCACGAAGCCGCCCGGCGGCACGAACTCGAGGTAGTATTGGCCCGGCGGAAGGTGCTCGAAGCCGTAGTGTCCCGCCGCGTCGGTAGGGGCCGTGGCAACGGTCTGATCGTCTCCGCCGCCCACCGCTCCGTCATCGCCGGCGGACCACAAGGTGACTTGTACACCGGCAACGCCCGGCTCCCCGGCGTCTTGGATCCCGTCGCCGTCCTGGTCGTGCCAGACCCGATCGCCGACGGCCGGCAAGGGGTAGCGGCCGAAATCGCACTGCGTTTGAAGCGGCCCGTCGCCGTTCTCGTACCAGGCGACCCGGCCATCGCCGGCGGAGGCAGCAAGCACGTCCGGCCTGCCGTCGCCGTTGAGGTCCGCGGCGAAGACGGCCCGGGCCTGGTCGGCGGCGGCGGTGATCGTCCGCGGCGGCCCGAAGGTCCCTCGCCAATCGGTGTTCTCATACCAGGCGATCGCGTTGTCGTACGCCGAAGCCGAGAGCACGTCCTGGTCGCCGTCGCCGTCCAGGTCGGCGGCACAGACCGAGGTGGCCCATTCGGCCGCCGTGGTAATGGTTCTCTGGGGACCGAACGCACCACGGGAGTCGACGTTTTCGTACCAGGCGATCATGTCGTCCTGCGCGGAAGCAGAGACAACGTCTTGATCTCCGTCGCCGTCGAGGTCGGCCGCGTAGACCGCCGTGGCCCACTCGGCTTCCACGCTGATCGGCGGGCGGGCCCCGAAGCTCCCGTGGGAATCGACGTTTTCGTACCAGGCGATTTTGCCGTCGCCGGCCGAGGCCGAGAGCACGTCCTGGTCACCGTCGCCGTCGAGATCGGCCGCAAAAACCGATTGCACCGACTGGGCGTTGAGCGTGATGACGTGCCGCACCCAGCTCGTGCCTCCGCCCGCAAGGTTCTCGTACCAGGCGACCGTGTTGTCCTCGGCGGACGCCGCCAGCACGTCGGAATCGCCGTCGCCGTCGAAGTCGCCGGCGAAAACTGAGACCGCCCCGTAGGCCTTCCGGGTAATTGGATGGTCGGCCCACGAACCGCCGTGCCCGTCGACGTTCTCATGCCAGGCGATCGTGTCGTCCTCGCTGGAGGCCGCCAGCACGTCGAGGTCGCCGTCGGAATCGAAATCCGCGGCAAAGACCGACCGGGCGCCTGCGGCCTGATCGGTGATGACGGTTCTCTCAGCGAACGTCCCGCGCGAGTCAAGGTTCTCATACCAGGCGATCGTGTCGCTGCCGGCCGAAGCCGAGAGCACGTCGTCGTCGCCGTCGCCGTCGAGGTCGGCCGCAAACACCGACCAGGCCCCGTCGGCCCGGGTGTCGATCGCCTGGGGCAGCCCCACCGCTTCCGAGCCGTTGGAGAGCGTGACGCGGTGGGCGACAATCGGCTCGGCCGGCAGGCTTTGGACCCAATCGGCCGGAAGCTCCTGCCCGACAAGGTATGTCCCAGGCCAAAGGTGCTCGAAACGATAGAGGCCCGACGCGGTCGTGGTGGTGGTCAGCAACCGGCCGTCCGCGTGCCGCAGCGTGACCGTCGCACCGTCCAGCAGCGGCTCGTCCGACTCGTGGACGCCGTCGCCGTCGACATCATGGAATTGCCGGCCCTCGATCACCGTCGGCAGGAATACGACGCCGGCGTCGGGCGACGGATTGTCCGGGCCGGGACCGAGCGTGAAAGCGGGCGTGCGACCGGTACCCGGATCGACGTCGCTGTCGCAGGTGTCGTCGCCCTGGTCTTGCGGGCTGAAGGGGACGCCGGGCAGCACGGGCAACTGCACGTAGTACGCGCCGGGCCGCAGATCGATGAAACGGTAACTGCCGTCCGTGTCGGTAAGGCAAGCACCCAACGGCGCGTCGTCGCCGCCTCCCGGTGCCGCGTCGGCGCCGGCCCACCAGAGGGCTACCCCGACGCCCAGGACGCCCGGCTCGCCGGCATCGCGGATTCCGTCGTCGTCGAGGTCCTGAAACACGCGGCCCCCGAACGACGCCAGTTCGGTCGTCACGCCGGCGTCGCGCGAAAGGTCCTCGGCGCCGATGGTCAGTTGGAAGACGTCGGTTCGTCCGGTCATGGGATTCGGGTCGCTGTCCCGCGTGTCGTCGCTTCCCCGGTCCTGCAGGCCGAGGAAGAAGCCGTCGGGGGGCGTGAACTCCAGGTAGTATCCGCCCGGCGAAAGGCCGTCGAAGCGGTAGCCGCCGTTGGGGCCGGTGACGGCCGTGGCCAGCGAGACGTCGTCGCCCCCACCGATGCGGCCGTCGTCGCCGGCGTAGAACAGCTCGACGCCGGCTCCTGCCCGGCCCGGTTCGCCCGGGTCGCGGACGCCATTGCCGTTCTGATCATGCCAGACGAGGTCGCCGACCGAGGGGAGCCGGTAGTTGGCGAAGTCGAACCGCCGGCCCGAGGACACAGTGTTTTCGCACCATGCTATCTGACCGGCGTAGTAGGCGGTCGAAAGCACATCGAGGTCGCCGTCGGCGTCGAGGTCGGCGGCCACGACGGCGTTGGCCCCGTCGGCGCCGGCAACGATGACCTGCGGCGCGCCGAAGGCGCCCCGGCGGTCGGTGTTTTCGTACCAGGCGACCGCGCCGTCGCGAAAGGAGGCCGACAGGACGTCCAGGTCGCCGTCGCCGTCCAGATCGGCGGCCGCCGCCGAGGTGGCCCCGTCGGCCGCACGAGTCATCACCCGCGGAGACCCGAACGCGCCGTGGGAGTCGGTATTCTCATACCAGGCGATCGTATCGTCTCGAAACGAGGCCGAGAGGACGTCCGCGTCGCCATCGCCGTCCAGATCGGCGGCGCAGACCGAGAGCGCTTCGGCGGCGGTCGCCGTGATCACCCGCTGCGGGCCGAAGGTGCCCCGGGCATCGGTGTTCGCGTACCAGGCAAGCTTGCCGTCGCCGGCCGAGGCGGAGAGCACGTCCAGGTCGCCGTCGCCGTCGAGATCGGCCGTGCAAACCGACCGGGCAGCCAGCACGTCCGTGGCCACCGCGTGCGACGTCCACGCGCTGCCGTCGCCGGCCGAGTTCTCGCACCACACGACGCCGTTGCCGTAGGCGGCCGAAAGCACGTCCAGGTCGCCGTCGCCGTCCAGGTCGGCGGTGGTGACCGCCTGGGCCCCCAGCGCGGCGCTGACCACTTGTTGCCGACCGAAATGGCCTTCGCCGTCGGTATTCTCGTACCAGGCAATACCGTTGCCGTAATAGGCCGCCGAGAGCACGTCCAGGTCGCCGTCGCCGTCGAGGTCGGCGGCATGGACCGCGTTGGCCCCATAGGCGACCGCGGTGACGAGCCGCGGCGGCCCGAACGTGCCGGCCCCATCGAGGTTTTCGCACCAGGTGATTCGGTCGGCCGAGTAGGAGGCCGCCAGGACGTCCAGGTCGCCGTCGCCGTCCAGATCGGCGACGCAGACCGACGTGGCCTCGACGACGTCGGCGATCTGCTGCGGCGGGGCAAAGGCCCCGCTCAGCCCGCCGCTGCTGTCGAGTTGCACGGTGTAACCGGGCGCCGGCACAACCGGGCGGCTCTGCTGCCATCCGTCGGGCATCCGCTGCTCGACGCGGTAGATGCCCGTCGGCAAGCCGGCGAACCAGTACCAGCCCGACTCGGTGGCCGGATCGGTCTGGCCGTTGCCGTCGAGATCGATAGCGGCGGTCACGGCGGTCGCCAAGAGCTGGCCGCCGGGGTGCCGCAGCTCGATCGTCCAGCCGTCGATACCAGGCTCGTCGGGGTCGCGCGAACCGTTGCCGTTGCGGTCGTCGAACTGCTGCCCTCGAACGGTACACGGCTCGTACGTCAATCCCGTGTCGTGTGTCAGTCGCTGGCCGGCCGCAAGCCGGAATACGGGCGAGCGGGTGGTGATCGGATCAACTCCGCTGCTGAAGCCCACACCGGCCAGCGTCGGCCGCCGCAGATAGTAATCCCCCGGCGGAAGGTCGGCAAATGTGCAGGTCCCACAACCATCGGCCGCTTGCGTCGCCACGGAGACGTCGTCATCGCCTCCCCAGGCGCCGTCTTCTCCGGCATAAACCAACTCGACGTCCAGCCCCGGCACACCCGACTCGGCGGCGTCCCAGGTTCCGTCTTCGTCAAGATCATGGAAGGCCCGGCTCTCGAGCGTCGCCGGACGGCACGTGACCGCGGCGTCCGGCCCGGGGCCGTTTGCAGTGACGAAGAGGGTGAACACCTCAGTCATGCCGGTCCAGGGATGGGCGTCGCTGTCCGACGTCTCGTCGTCTCCTTGGCCCGGCAAACCCAGCAAGCAACCGGCCGGTGGCGTGAACTTCAAGTAGTAGTCGCCGGGGGAGACGTCCTCGAACCGGTACCGCCCCTGGCCGTCGGTGGCAGTCGTCGCCACCAGCGCGCCGCCGGCAAGGTACAATGCGACATCGGTCGCCGCCCTGCCCGGCTCGGCGGCGTCGCGGATGCCGTTGCCGTCGAGATCGTGCCAGACGACGCCCTCGATTTCCGGCAACGGATACGTGCCGAAATCGCGGCCGGACTCCTCCTGACCGCTGGCAAGCGCGATCATGTAGCCGGGGGCCGACCCCTCCTGTCCGCCAGGCAGGCTCTGCACCCAGTCGGCCGCGATCTCTTGCTCGATGTAGTACGTGCCGGGAACCAGGTTCTCGAAGGCGTACAGCCCCGATTCGGCCTCCGGGTCGATCTGATCGTTGCCGTCCAGGTCGACACGGGCGGTGGTCGCGGTCGTCAGCAATTGGCCGTTGCGGTGCAGCAGCTTGATCTTCCCGCCGTCCAACGCCGGCTCACCCGCGTCTCGCCGGCCGTCGCCGTCGACGTCGTAAAACTGCCGGCCGCGGATGGAAGCGGGCAGGTAAACCAGGCCCGCGTCTCGTGTCGGGTCGTCATGGCTGACCGGCAACGTGAAGACGGCCGTGCGCCCGGTGACCGCGTCGGCGTCGCTGTCCAGCGTCTCATCGCCGCCTTGGGCCGGCAGGCTGTACGTGAATCCCTCCGGCACGGGGAACTGCAAGTAGTGGTCACCCGGCGTAAGGCCCTCGAACCGGTATCGGCCCGACGCATCGGTCGTCTGTACGGCAACCAGCGTGTCGTCGGCCGCGTAGTACAGCGCGACCTCGACGCCGAAGACGCCCGGCTCGCCGGGGTCTTGAATCCCGTCGGCGTCCAGGTCGTGCCACACGCGATCGCCGACCGTCGCGGGGGTCGCGGGGTCGTCGTTGTCGGTGATCGTGAAGATCACGTCCGGGACGTGGATCGAGTCGTAGGTCGGGTCGTTGCTGGAGACCGCGTGTCGAATCACGCCCGCATGGACCAGGTCTTCCACATGCGGATCGTCCACGGCGCCCACCTCGGCCAACTGGGGCACGTTCCAACGCTCCGGCGTGAAGACCAGGGGCCCGCCGGTGCTGAGTTGCCCGTCCTCGTTGAGCAGACGGATAGTGACCTCGTCTGTCGGCGGTGAACCGAGCACGATCCAATAGGCGTCGCCCGTTCGGCCTTCCGCCACGGCGTGGGAACCGTCGGTGGCGCGGATCACGACCGGATCCGGCCGGGTGGCCATTGCCCGGGCGGCATTGATGCGGCCGTGGCCGTAGAACAGATTGAAACCGGCCGAATAGGTCACGTCGCCGATCTGGTCGGTCGAGTCGCTCAGCACCTGGCGAAGCTGGGCCGCCGTCATCTGCGGATGGTCGGCCAACAGCAGCGCGCCGACGCCCGCGGCCAACGGCGCGGCCGCCGAGGTGCCGGTGAAGGCCGACGTGGTGTCGCCGAGCGGGTGGTAGCCGTGCTGGCCGGTGCGGTCGGTGGTCGTGATGGCCGCCGACCCGCCGCCGCTGGGGGCCACGAAGTCCAAGGCGCCGCCGTACTGGCTGTAGTCTGCCCGATAGTCCCAGTCGGTGCTGGCACCCACGGCGATCGTGCCGGGCAAAGCGGCCGGATAGGCCACGTTGCTGCGGACCCTCGGCACGCCGCTGTCGCTGATTAGCGGGCCGACGAACGTGTTGCCGCCGTCCGCCGAAAGGTACAGACTGAATCGATCGAAATCCGCTTCGCTGGAAACCCACGCCTCGAAGCTCAACAGACCGGCCTGATCTACGGTGACCGCAGGCGACTGAAGCGTGGTGACCTGATCGTCGCCGATCGTCCCGGCCCGAGCTGCATAGCGCCCGACCCCGTAGCCGTAGGCCGGATCGTCGACCACGGACCAAGCGGCGTCGCCGGAGGTGGACCAACCCGGCGGAAGCACGGGCGCGTCGAAGCGTTCGACGGTTCCGTCCGGTAGCCGGACGTCGGCCAGCCACGCCGTATCGGAGCCGAAATTGCCGGAGGCGTCCTTCTCGTAACGCCACTGAAAGACCCAGTCGCCGGCTGGAATCTGGCAGGCATGGGTCTGGTAGCCCGAGGCCTCGTTGCCGGCCGCACAGAACGCGGCGGTGCCCAAGCCGCCGCGTCCGCTGGTGGCGGCCCAGTCGAAGGCCTCGTTCAAGACGGGATCGGGCGAGCCGCCGGCCCAACTGACGACCATCACGTCGGCCCCGCGCCACGTGCCGAGGCCGTCGGCCGTGCGACCGGCGGCGTAGTAAATGGCCTCGGCAATCGTGGCCGCATCGGCGTAGCCGCGGTCATCGCCGCCGTCGTCGCGTGCGATCTTGATGGGCAGGATTTCCGCGGCGGGCGCCGCCCCGGACACCCCCAAAGCGTTGTTCCCGACCGCCGCCGCCACGCCGGCCACCGCGGTTCCATGGTTGTCGAATTCGGTGGCCGGATTGGGGTCGTTGTCCCCCTGGCGAAAATCCCAGCCGCAGATGTCGTCGATCCAACCGTTGTGGTCGTCGTCGATTCCGTTGTCCGGGATCTCGGCCGTGTTCCCGAAGACGGGCAGATCGGGGTGATCCGTCTGAACGCCGTCGTCGAGCACGGCGATCACCACCGAATGGCCGCCGGTCGCCCTGGCCCAGGCCTCGGGCAGATCGGCATCCGCATCCTCGCGGGCGCCCGTCTGCCCCGTGTTGTGCAGGTGCCACTGGGCCTCGAAGAGCGGGTCGTCGGTCGTGGAGCGAAACTCGTGGCAGAAATTGGGGACTGCCCAGACGACTTCCGGCAGACCGTGAAGCTGGTTGGCTTGGGCGATCGTGGCCTCGGCAGTCGCGGCGGTGACGGTGGCCACGTATTGGTCGAGGGTACCGAGCAAACGGCGATAACCGGCGAAACCCTCACCAAGCACGTCGCGCGGATCGACCCCCGGCTGCAAGGCCACCACGACCTCGTCGCCAACGGTCATTCGGGCCCCGGTCTCGGCGTTGACGAACACGGGCGAGGCCTTGTTGGCCTCCGCGTCCCGGGCCACAAGCAGCGGGATTTGTCGCCCGTCGGCCCAATAGAACGTGTCCAGAGCGGTTTGCAGCGCTGGACCGGCCACCGTTTGGCCAGGCGCGGCGATCGACAGCAGACGCCGGTCTTCCAGGTGCTCGAATCGCAAGGGGCGCCGGACGCGCGGCACGGCACACCGAGCGCGCAGCGCCAACCCGGTTGGCCACCTCTTCTCACTTCGTCGAAACGGCGATCGCATGGTCACGCCCCCATGGGCGGTCATTCAGCGCGGGCCGAGCGACGATCGATCCACCACGTGCCTGCATTGCCCAAGGTATGCCCCGAGCACTTACCCCCTATGGTAAGTATCTGCGGTGCCTTTGTCAAGCAGATTGTGACAGACGATCGGACGACTCGCCGGCGCTGAAATGGGACGCCCTCTGTAACGGATATCTAGAATCAGACGCGTTGCCCGCCATGGTTCGCCGCAAGACCTTTGCGGCGGACAATATGGGTTTTTCACGCCGCTTAGGCGACAGGGGCTGGGAGGCAAGTTGGCTGTAATTCATCTCTCCGAGGGGGTACACTAAGACTTGTGCGCCGTCGAACGTGGCAGAAGGGCGGTGAGGTCGCGGTCCCTCGGAGAGCAGGAAGTGTCGCAAAGCGGTTCGGTTACCACGTGGATCGGTGCGTTGAAGGAAGGGGACCAGCTAGCGGCCCAAAAGCTCTGGGAGCGCTATTTCGACCAACTAGTGCGGCTGGCCCGCCGGAAGCTTGCCGGCTCGTCGCGCCGGGTAGCCGACGAGGAAGACGTGGCGTTGATCGCCTTCGACGGCTTCTGCCGGGCGGCCACGCGGGGGTGCTTCCCGCAACTGCGCGACCGCGACGATCTCTGGCGGCTTCTGGTCTCGATCACGGCATGGAGGGCGGCCGACCAGATCCATCACCAGCGCCGGCAGAAACGAGGGGGCGGCAAGCCGCGGGGCGGGGGCGTCTCGGCGCCGGGCCGCTTCGACTCGAGCACGCCGGAGATCGACCAGATCGTCGGCCAGATGCCCACTCCCGAATTCGCCGCGCTGGCCGCCGAGGAGTTCCAGCGGCTGCTCGACCTGTTGGACGACGAGACGCTTTGCCGCCTTGCGCTCTGGAAGATGGAGGGTTTCAGCAACGGGGAGATCGCCGACCGGCTCGATTGCTCGCTGCGGACCATCGAACGCAAGCTCCATTTGATCCGACGGAAATGGTCGCAGGAGATGGAGCCGTGACGCCGAACCGGCCGCGAGACTGCGATTCGCTGGAAACCTCGCTGCTGGAGCAGATCGACCGTCTCTGCGACCGATTCGAGACCATGTGGAAATCGGGCGAAAGGCCCCGCATCGAGGCGTTTCTCACCGACGTTTCGGAGCAGGGAAGGCCGGTCCTGCTGCACGACCTGTTGCTGCTGGAGCTCGACTACCGACGCCGCCGTGGTGAGACGCCCGAGCCCAGCGAGTATCAATCGCGGTTTGCCGATGCCGGCGACCTGATCGAGCAGGTATTTGCCGAGGCCACGCCGCGGGGCTCGACCACGGAGACGACGGATTGGAGGGCGGCCGCCTCCGGAGGACCGGCGGCCGTCGAGATGCGCGAGCCCGCACCGGGCGAAAAGGTGGGCCGATACGAGCTTCGCGAGATGCTGGGCAAGGGCGGTTTCGGCATGGTCTTCCTCGGCCACGACGCCGATCTGGACCGGCCGGTCGCGATCAAGTTCCTCGACGCGAAACGCTTCTCGTCCCAGCACGCCTTCGAGACGCTGCAGAGCGAGGCGCGAACGCTGGCGAAGCTCAGGCACCCGGCCATCGTGGCCGTCCACGACGTGGGGCGCGACGAAGCGGGTCGCTGCTACATGGTGATGGAGTACGTGCCCGGCCGGTCGCTGAAGCAGTGGGCCGAGTGCCAGCGGCTGGCGCTTCGACCAGCGGTGACCGGCATCGCCACGGTGGCCGAGGCCGTTTACCACGCCCACACGCAAGGGCTGGTGCACCGGGATCTGAAGCCCAACAACATCCTGGTCGACGCCAAGGGGAGCTTCTACGTGGCCGATTTCGGGCTGGCCGTTTACAGCGACACGCAGCGTTGGCTGGCCGGCGAGATCGGTGGCACGCCGGCCTACATGGCTCCCGAGCAGGTCCGCGGAGAGACGCACCGTCTGGACGGCCGCACCGACGTCTGGAGCCTTGGCGTCGTGCTCTACGAACTCTTGACGCTGCGGCGCCCCTTCGCGGGACGTAACGCGGAAGAGCTGTTCGCACAAGTCCAGTATCGCCAGCCTGCGCCGCTGCGGCAGATCGACGGGTCGATTCCCTATGAGTTGGAGCGCATCTGCTTGAAGTGTCTCTCGAAGCGGATGACCGACCGCTATTCGACGGCCATGGAGTTGGCCAACGATCTCCACCATTGGATGCAGACGCACGAGAGGGGCAGCGCCGGCGGTTCCCGGCAGGAGCACCTCGTGGACGCCGCAGGAGGGTCGTTCTCCGACCGCCGGCTCGCCGATCTGCGTACCGGGTCTTCCGTCTCGCCCGCCGCTTCGTCCGCCTCCTATGCCGGGCCGTGGTCGCCCGTGAAGATCGTCCCCAAAGGCTTGCGGTCGTTCTCCGCAGAGGACAAGGACTTCTTTCTCGAGTTGCTGGCCGGCCCGCGCGACCGGGACGGACTGCCCGAAAACGTCCGGTTCTGGAAATCGCGCATCGAAGATCCCGACGGGGGCTTCAGTTGCGGCCTGATCTACGGCCCGTCGGGCTGCGGCAAGTCGTCGCTGGTCAAGGCGGGGCTGTTGCCGCGGCTGGCCGAGCACGTGGTTCCGGTCTACGTCGAGGCGGTTGCCGACGCCACCGAGCCGCGCCTCTGGAGGGAGTTGCGGAAGGCCTGTCCGCACGTGCCCGACGGCCTGAACCTCGCCCAAGCGATTGCGAGCCTGAGGGCGGAGAGGATTGCATGGCCGGATCGCAAGGTGTTGATCGTGCTCGATCAATTCGAGCAGTGGTTACACGCGCACCACGCCCACGAGAATACGGAGCTGGTCGACGCCTTGCGGCAATGCGACGGGCAGCGGCTCCAGTGCCTGATTCTGGTGCGAGACGATTTCTGGCTGGCCGTCACCCGATTCCTGCACGCGCTGGAGGTGCAGCTCATCGAGGAACGAAACATCGCCCTGGTCGACCTGTTCGACCCGCGCCACGCGAAGAGAGTGTTGACCGAGTTCGGACAGGCTTTCGGCTGTCTGCCGGAGGCCCGTGGCGAGACGACCGCCGAGCAACGGGCGTTTCTGGATCGTGCCGTCGCCGGGCTGGTCCGGGACGACAAGGTGGTGCCGGTTCGCCTGAGCCTGTTTGCCGAGATGGTCAAAAACAGGCCGTGGACGCCGGCCACGCTCCGGCGAGTCGGCGGATTGGAGGGGCTGGGCGTCGCGTTTCTGGAAGAGTCATTCGGAGCCCGCACCGCCAACCCCCAGCACCGCTTTCACCAGCAGGCCGCCCGGGCGGTTCTCCAGGGACTCTTGCCCGATCACACGGCCGATATCAAGGGGCGCATGTGCTCCTATGGAGAGTTGCTGGAGGTTTCGGGCTACGCCCAACGACCGGCGGACTTCGACGAGCTGCTGCGCATTTTGGACGCCGATTTGAGGCTGATTACGCCGACCGACCCGGAAGGCCGCGAGCAGTCCGGCCCGAATCCCGCACTCGAGCGGTCGGACGAGCGATACTACCAGCTCAGCCACGATTACGTGATACTCCCGTTGCGGCAGTGGCTGACGCAGAAGCAACGGGAATCGTGGCGCGGCCGGGCCCGGCTTTGCCTCCAGCAGCGCACGGCCCAGTGGCAACGCACCAGAGACCGCCGATTCCTGCCCTCGCCGCTGGAATATCTGCGGATCCGCGCCGCTGTGCCCGGAAGGCAGCAGCGGCCGGAGGAGCGCGAGGTCGTTCGCGCCGCCACGAGGCGCTATGGAACGACGGCCCTGGTGTTGGCCGTGCTGCTCGCGATCCTCGGCTGGGCGACCTGGGAGGCCAACGGGCGAATTCAGGGACGCCGCCTCGGCCAGGCCATTCTGGCAGCGGCACCGTCGGAGTTGGGAAAGCTGATCGACGAAGACCTGCCCCTTTACCGCCGCTGGGTCAACCCCCGGCTGCGGGTCGTTGCTGCGGACACCGCCGCGGGTTCCCAAGAGCGACTCCGGGCGGCCTTGGCTTTGCTGCCTTCCGACGAGAGCCTGGCCGACGACCTCGGCCGACGGCTGCTGGATGGTGATTTCGCATTCTTCTCGCTGATTCGCGATAGTCTGAAGCCGCACGGCGCCGGTTGGGTCCCCAGTTTCTGGGACGTCTTGCGCGATCCGGTGCAAGATCCCGCCGTGCGCTTCCGCGCCGGTATGGCTTTGGCCGAGTACGTGCCCGAGTCGCCGAAGTGGTCGGCCGAAGATGCCGAGTTTCTGGCGGCGTCGTTGTTGCGAGCCAACGCCGACGACCAGCGGACGTTGCGAGACTACCTCAGGCCGCTGAGGCCGAGGCTGCTGGGACCGCTTGAGGCCGTCTTCCGCGACGCCGACCAGACCGAGACGATTCGCAGCGCGGCCGCTACCGCCTTGGCCGATTTCGCCGCCGACCGGCCGCGGCAATTGGTCGAACTGGCCGCCGACGCGCTGGCCCCCCAATACGAGGTCCTCTTTTCCGCCCTGGCTGGTCCGGCACCACATCATCACGCCGCTCATGCCAGGCTGCGGCAGATCCTCGACCGGCCGCCGGCGGCGATCGGCTCCCCCGACCGCGCGACGCTCGCCCGGCGCCGAGCGGGAGCCGCCGTCACGCTGATCCGGCTGGGAATGCCGGCGGAAGCGATGCGCATCTTTCAGGGATGTGAAGAAGACCGCGAGGCCGTCACTCAGTTCATCCACGGACTGAAGGCCCGAGGTGTCCGGGCGGCCGATTTGCTGGCCTGTCTCGACCTGGCCAAGGACGAGATCTCACGCTACTCGCTGTTGCTGGCGCTCGGCGAATTCGATCTCCGCCGGGATTTCCTCGATTCGCAGCGGGAATCGCTTCTGAAGACACTCGTCGATTGGCATCGCGGCGCTCCCGAGTCGGCGGTCCATGGCGCGTGCCAATGGCTGCTGCACGAGTGGGAGTTGACCCACGAGATGGCTGCGGCGGATGAGACGCCGCTGGAGCCCGATCCCACCGGACGGCGAACCTGGTTTCGGCAGAAGCTGGGCGGGGAATGGACGACCCTTGTCGTCTTTCGGCCGGGCACGTTCACGATGGGGTCGCCGGAGTCGGAGGAAGACCATCAGCTCGACGAACGCCTCCACGAGGCGGAGATCGCCCGCCCCTTCGCCATGGCCGACCGCGAAGTCACCCGCCGGCAGTTTGAAGCCTATTTGCAGCGGGAAGGCCGAGCGCTTGCCAAGATTGCCGACGAATTCTCGCCCACGGCGGAGCACGCCATGATGGGCGTCTACTGGCTCGACGCGGTGATGTTTTGTCGTTGGTTGACCGAGCAGGCCGGCATGTCGGAGGACGATCAGTGCTATGCCGTCCAGGAATTCCGCCTTTCTCCGCAAGGGGCCGTACGATACCCGGCACGGATGGAATGTCGTCTGGATCGGCCCGGTTTTCGCCTGCCGACCGAGCGGGAATGGGAATATGCCTGCCGTTGCGGGACCCGCACGGACTACAGCTTCGGCGCGGACCGCACGCTGCTGGGCGCCTACGCGTGGTACTTCGGCAATTCCGGCGGACGGACGCGCCCGCCCGACAGACTGCTGCGGCCGAATCCCCGCGGACTGTTCGACATGCACGGCAACGCCTACGAATGGTGCCACGACGTGTACGGCGACTATCCCGAGGATCTCACCCGCGACTGGTTCGACGGGCTGCACGTCCTCCGCGGCGGTGGCTGGTGCTTCTATGAGCTGGAGTGCCGATCGGCGTATCGCAGCCGGAAGGACTTACCCACCCGCGGACTGTCCAGCTATGGCCTGCGCGTGGTCCAAACGTTGCCCGCCTCACCGGCCGGGCGGTAGTGCGATTCTTCCGCCGTTGTTGACGCTTGCACAGTCAATGCACGAGGGCGACCAACGGGAGCCCGATTCTGCCGGCCTCCCGCTGGTCGGCTTGGATCATTCGCAACGCAGACATCAGTCAGGACAGGGCAAGAACGGTCCGGTGGTTTCGACCGCGGCACCGGCTTGACCTTTGCCGCCGGGACGTCAGAATGGACGGATGCAACCGCAACAGGCAAGACCCCCGGCATCGTCGCTGGCCGGGCATTGGATGCTGGACCCGGCCGTGGCCATGCTCAACCACGGTTCGTTCGGGGCCTGCCCCCGGGCCGTGCTCCAGCGACAGCGAGCACTCCGCGACCAGATGGAGCAGGAGCCGGTGCGGTTCTTCACGCGCCAGATGCAGCCACTGCTGGACGAGTCGCGGCAGACGCTGGCCGGGTTGGTCGGAGTCGATCCGGCCGACCTGGTCTTCGTGCGAAACGCTACCGCCGGTGTCAACAGCGTGCTGCGGTCTTTGCGGCTGGAACCGGACGACGAAATCCTGGTGACCGACCACGGCTACAACGCCTGTTACAACGCGGTCGATTTCGTGGCACGGCGGGCGGAAGCCAAGGTGGTCACGGCGTCGCTGCCGCTGCCGATCCAGTCAGCCGGCCAGGTCGTGGAGTCGATTGTCGCCTGCGTCACCGACCGGACCCGACTGGCCGTGCTCGACCACATCACCAGCCCGACGGGAGTCGTCTTTCCAATCGCGGAACTGGTCGGCGAACTGGCGAAACGCCGTGTCGACACGCTGGTCGACGGCGCCCACGGGCCGGGCATGGTTCCGTTGGACCTGGCGCGGATTGGGGCTGCCTACTACGCGGGCAATTGCCACAAGTGGCTCTGCGCCCCGAAGGGAGCCGCGTTTCTGCACGTGCGCCCCGACCGTCAACCGGGAGTCCAACCGGTCGTGATCAGCCACGGCTTCAATACGCCGCGCAAGGGATACAACCGCTTCCAAGACGCGTTCGACTTCAACGGCACTGACGATCCGACGCCGTGGCTGTGCGTGGCCGAGGCCATCCGGTTTCTCGACGGGCTGATCGACGGCGGATTGGAGGCCCTGATGCGCAGGAACCGAGAGCTGGCACTGTCGGGGCGTCGGCTGCTTTGCGGCGCGCTCGGGCTGGTGCCTTGCTGCAGCGAGTCGATGGTCGGCTCTCTGGCCGCGCTGCGCTTGCCCGACGACGCCGAGTTTCCCCCCGCGCTGGACACGCAGACCACGCCGACCGCCACGCACCCTCTACAGACTGCCCTGTTGGAGCAATGGGGCATCGAGGTGCCGGTCTATCATTGGCCCTCGGCACCGCAGAGGCTGTTGCGGATCTCGTCCCAGGCGTACAACAGCGAGGCTCAGCACGAGTATCTGGCGGCGACGCTGGGCCGGATGTTGCCCAAAGCGTGACGCATGCCCGGGGCGCCGCCGGCGCGACGCTGCCCGTGAAAAAAAGGCCGCCCCGGCGCGAACTGGTCGGCACGGCTTCCGCGCGGCGCGGTGTCAGTTCTTGCTGTCGTCTTCGCTCACCGACGGGACGACCCACACCTTGATTTCGCCGTCGATTTCGTGGCCCACGTGGATCTTGACGGTGTAGAGCCCCAGTTCCTTCAAGGGCCCCGCCAGCCGAACCTGGTCCTGAGCGATGTGGATGTTGTTGCGTTTCAGGGCGTTGACGATCTCGGCGGCGCCGACCGAACCATACAGGTGGCCTTCGTCGTTGGCGTTGGCCTCGATGGTGATGCTCTGGCGTCCCAGCGTCGCGGCGAAGGCGTGCAGATCGGCCAATCGGGCCCGTTCAATCGCCTCCAACTGGGCTCGGTGCTTCTCGACCATCCGCTTGTGATGCCCGGTCGCGATGGTCGCCAGACCCTGAGGCAGGAGGTAGTTGTTGGCGTAGCCCGGGCGAACATCCACGACGTCGCCTTGCCGGCCGAGGTGCTCGACGGACTGGATCAGCAACAGCTCGATGCCGCCGTGCGAGCCCCTGGGGAGCCGCTTGCTGCGATGAGGGACTTTGCGCTTCTTCTGGTTTTTTGTCTTGGTCATCAAACTGGAACCCGTAACTGCTCTGTTGTATCGAATGACGGATGGTCAGAAGGGGATGTCGTCGTCGGGAGGTTGCGGTGGGCCCTGCCCGTAGTCGTTTGCAGGCGGGGCTGCCTGGCTGTATTGGGAATCCCGCTGCTGCGGCCGGCTTCCTTCGCCCCCCCCGCCGCCGCGACTGCCGAGCATTTGCATGCGTTCGCCGATCACCTTCAGCTTCGAACGCTTCTGGCCGTCTTGCTCCCATTGATCGAGCTTCAGCCGGCCCTCGATCAGCACGGGCGATCCCTTGCTGAGATATTCGCTGGCCACTTCGGCCGTGCGGCCCCAAAGAGTGATGTCGACGAACGTCGCCTCGTCGACCCATTCGTTATTGCGTTTCACGCGGTCGTTCACGGCCAACCGGACATCGGTCACGGCCGTGCCGCTCGGAATGTAGCGCAACTCCGGGTCGTGCGTGAGATTCCCCATCAAGACCACGCGATTGTAACTTGCCATGGCTCACTCCTGGGCTTTGCACGCGCGTTATGGCTTCTCGTCGTCGTTCGAACCGAGATCGTCGGCATTGTCCTTTGCATCGTCCTTGTCGGCCACGGCGACCGCCTTGGTCCTGGTTGCTGCGACGGTCTCGCCGTCCTCGGCCGCCCGGCTCGAGGTGGGACCGGCCTGGGCATGCGCGACCAGGGCGTCGACGATCCGCGGATCGACCTTCAAGAACAGCACGCGAAGAATGCTGTCGCTCAGACGGCACTGTCGCTCGATGTCGGCCAACCGGTCGCTGCCTAGGCGGAAGTAGGTCAGCCAGTAGGTTCCTTTGCGATGCCCTTGGATCGCATAGGCCAGTCGCCTTTCCTCCCAGAGCCGGCTGACCAGGATCTCGCCGCCGGCCTTTTCGATCATCTGGGGAATCTGGCCGGAAACCGCTTCGGCATCTCGCCCATAGCGGTTCGAGTCCAGAATGAACATGCCTTCGTAGACGTTGACTGCCAAAGCTTCACTCCTGGTAACCTGCTGTTCTCATTAATGTTTCAGTTGTATCGATTCATGCAGAACCCGATACCTTCGCGAACCCAGACGGCCACGGCATCGGCCGCCTCGCGGACCGCCTGCTCCATTTCCGGAATCTCCTCCTTCGCGAACTTGCTGAGCACGTAGTCGGCCCAGTCCCAACCTTCGGGCGGCGTTCCAATGCCGACTCGAAGTCGTGGGAAGTTCTCGGTTCCCAACTGGCGGATGACGTCTTCCACCCCTTTCTGACCGCCGGACGATCCCTTGGCCCGAAACCGCAGCTTGGCCACGGGCAGATTCAAATCGTCGCACACGATCAGCAGATCTTCCTCCGATATCTTGTAGAAGCCCTTGGCCGCCTGGACACTGGCGCCGCTTCGGTTCATATACGTCAACGGACTCAGCAGCAAGGCCTTCTGGCCTTCCAGGTCTGCCTCCACCACTTCTCCGTGGAACTTCGCCTTGGCCACTCCCAGGCCGAATCGTTTGGCCAACTCCCCCAAGACGGCAAAGCCGACGTTGTGTCGGGTCCCCTGGTACCGGCGCTGCGGATTGCCCAGCCCAACCACGAGTTTCATCGGCGGCTCCCCGCAAAACAAGGAATCCCTTGTGATCGGCGGCTGCCGTCTCAGTCTCCCGCCGCGTCTTCCTCCTCCTTCGCGCCAATGACTTCAGGCTCGCCCGACACGGCTTCGGCGGCCTCCAACTCGGGCATCTCGACCGGCTCGACGCACTGCACGACCACAACCGTCTGATCGCCCGGCACGGCCGCCCCGGCGGGCAGTTTCAGGTCGGCGACCGTTACCGAGTCGTGGAGTTCCAGGTCGTTGACGCTGACGACGATCTTTTCAGGGATCTTCCCGGCCGGGCATTCGAGTTGGACTTCATGGATCAGTTGTTCGACCACCCCGCCCTGTCGCACGCCCGGCGCCTCCCCGCGCAATTCGACGCTGACCTGCAATTCGACCTTCTCATCCTCCGAGACTCGGGTGAAATCGACGTGCAGCACGTGCGTTCCCCAAGTATCCCACTGCACGTCGCGGATAAACGCCGACTCGCTCACGGCACCCGCCAACTTCACCAGCCGGCTTCCGTGATGCACCAACATGTCGAGCTGATCGGCCGGTACGGCCAGAGATACATTCTTCTCGCCGTGGCCATACAACACACCCGGGATGCTCCCAGCCTTGCGCAACCGTTTGGCGTTGTGTTTGCCTCGGGTCTCGCGAAACGTAACGTTCAGTACTTCTGCCATGGGCGTCCCCAGTGAAATCGTCTTGGTCTGTTGGTGCGTCGGATCCCGAGGGACCAACCGCACCTGCTATTGCCCTAAATGCTTTGCTATCAAATGGTTGCGATAGCAGTCCGGCTCCCGGGCACGCCGTGGGCTGCTGTCATTCTCTTCCGGCGCGGAGGCGAATCTAATAATTTTGACCGAATCGCCACCGATTTCAACCCCAGCCAGCGCATTATTCTACCGCGCCGGGTTGTTCTGCGTGCCGTGCCGCTCGGCTGGCGACTGATCGCCCTGAGAATGTCTATGCGAAGACCGGGCCAAGGACGGCCCCCGGGTGATCGATGCAAGTCCTTTTCCAAAAACTTGTTACGATGCCATGCAAGGGCCGCCGATGGAGAAGACCCGTGGCCGGAGAATGCGCGCAAATCCTTGCTCAATCGGTGTTTCTGCCTCGAAGACTTGGAGCGTGCCGGTAGTCGCAACCCCTCGGACGTGTGCAAACCGGGGCGTGCTGACCTGTTGCCGGCCCCCTTGTGGAGGCAGGCTACCCACTGAATAATGCACCGAATGTTGTGTTGAGTGAATCGTTTTTGGCCAGCCGGTTGCCGGCAACTCGGCGCGTTCCAGCCGAAAGAGGACAACACTATGCGAGCCGTCGTCGTCGTCGAGCCGGGCAAGGTCGAATTGGTCGAGCTACCGGAACCGTTGCCGGGCCCCTATCAGGTTCGGGTCAGAACCGAGGCGGCCTCTCTGTGCAACGCCACGGACGGCAAACTGGTGGCTGGCCACTTTCCGGGGGTCGACAAGTACCCGCTGGTCCTGGGCCACGAATCTGCCGGCATCGTCGACATGGCCGGGGAGAAGGTCCGGGGTTTCAGACTCGGGGATCGAGCCATCGGGGGCCTGCTGTTCGAGTTTGACGATTCCCGGTACTCCAGCGGGTGGGGGGGATTCTGCGAGTATACCTTGGCCAACGATCACGACGCCATGGTGGAAGACGGCGTGGCCGACCAGGAACACGGCTGGTTCGAGGTCTGCGAGATCCAGCGTCCCGTTCCCGCCGACATCGCCGTCGAAGACGCCGTCATGCTCTGCACCTGGCGAGAGGTCTATGGCGGCCTCGGCGACTTCCAGCTGCAGCCGGGCGACGAAATCCTGGTCTTCGGGGCCGGGCCCGTCGGATTGAGCTTTGTGAAGTTCGGCAAGTTGCTCGGGCTCAGCTACATCGGTGTGGTCGATCCATTGCCCAACAAGCGCGAGAGGGCGCTGGCCATGGGGGCCGACGCCGTGCTGGCTCCCGACTCGCCCGAGCTGCCCAAGCTGGCCGAGACCCGCGGCAGGCCGCTGGATGCGGTGATCGACGCGGTGGGCCATCCGGCCATCGCCAACGCGGCCCTGCCCCTGATCAGAATGGGCGGCTCGATCTGCATTTACGGAGTGATTGCCGACCAGAGCATCACGCTCGCCAAAGGCAAGGGGCCGTACAACTTCAACCTGTACATGCACCAGTGGCCCACGCGATACCGAGAAAAGACCGCCTTGGAGCCGCTCTGCCAGTGGATCCGCCAGGGGAAAGTCCGCTCAGCCGAGTTCATCACGCACGAATTCCCGCTGGAGCATATTGCCGAGGCGCTGGCGGCGGTCCACGACGGGGGCGTGGTCAAGGCTCTGCTGCGCTACGATTGATGATTGCCCCGAAAAGGATCCAGGCCGACCAACGGAAGACCGGAACCAACGGGCTCCCGCCGATCGCTCTCGCGCATGGACCGTGCATGCACCACCCAACGTCGTGGCAGGAACAAGGACATGACCAAGAACATCCTCGCTTTGGACGTCGGCACACAGAGCGTGCGGGCGGCGGTCGTCACACATGGCGGTGAGATCCTCGGCATCGAGCAGATCAAGCACGATGTCGACAGCCCACAGCCCGGCTGGGCTCAGCAGCGCCCGGACTCCTGGTGGGAAGAGGCGTGCCGGGCGGTCCAGAAAGTCCTTGCGGCGACGGGAACGCCCGCCGATTCGATCGCCGCCGTCTCGACGTGCGGTCAGATGCACGGCATGGTCGGTATCGATCCGGACGGCCGCGTGACGACCGAGTGGGTCCAACTCTGGTGCGACAAGCGCTGCCAACCGCAATGCGAACGGCTCCGTCGGGCGCGCGACGAAGCGACGCTGGCGGCCACCACGGCCAACCCGATCGTCCCCTCGTGGACCGGCCTGAAAGTCCTCTGGTACAAGGAGCACCAGCCCGAGGCCTACGACCGGGCGCGCTGGTTCCTGGTGCCGAAGGATTTCATCAACTTCCGACTCACCGGCACCGCCGCCACCGACCCCAGCGAGGCTTCCGGGTCGTTCCTTTGGGATTGGCGGCAGGACGACTACTGCCCCAAGATGGCCGATACGCTCGGCGTGGATCTGGGACTGTTCGCGCCGGTCCACCGCTCACGGGACGTCATCGGCACGGTGGCCGAAGAGGCGTCGAAGCTGACCGGTTTGGCGGCGGGAACACCGGTCGTGGCCGGCGGCGGCGATTTCCCGGTTTCCATGCTGGGCTTCGGGATCGTCGGCGAAGGCATCGCTTCCGACGTGACCGGCACCAGCACGCTGTTCGCCATGCACACGCCGAAGCCGCTGATTCACCAGGCCGTGTTCAACCTCCGCCATGTGGTCGACGGCTGGATTCCCTTCAAGCTGCTCGACACGGGCGGGCTGAGTGTCAAGTGGTGCAAAGACCTGATCGGATCGGCACGCGACGACGAGGTCTCTTACGACGCCCTGATCGCGATGGCCTCGAAGGTGCCCGAGGGCAGCGAGGGGATGATCTTCTATCCCTACATGCTCGGCGAGCGACGTTTGGACAATGCCTCGGCCCGGGGAGCTTACGTGGGAATCACGCTCCGCCACCACGCGGGCCATTTCGCCCGCGCGGCCATGGAAGGCGTGGCGCTGGCGGCGGGGCTGGATCTGGCCCTGTTTCGCAGCCTCGGAGTGGACGTGGATCGGGTTCTTTGCGTCGGCGGCGGCACCCGGAACGGACTGATGAACCAGATCAAGGCCGATGTGTTCCAAATGCCGTTGGAACTGTCGGGCGAACCCGAAGCCGGCTTGAAGGGGGCCGCGTTGCTGGGCGCGGCCGGGGTGGGGCTGATTGGCGATCCAGGCGAGGTGGCCTGCCAGCGGCGAAGTGCCACCAAGACCGTGCCGCCGACGCCCGAGGGAGCCCGCCGATACGAGGCCGTGCTCAGAGAGTTCTCGCGAGTCTATGACCACATGCTGGGATTCTGGCAGACGTGAGGCCGCCGGCCGATCCTCGCACGCCAAACCCACTCTTCCGACGACAAAAGCAGGAGCTGAAACCCGATGATCTCTCTGCCCGAAGAAGCGACGCAGCCCACGATGTACTTCGTCGGGGTGACGACCGGCAGGTCCTCGATCATGAACGTGTTTCCCCGTTGGGCGGAAGCCTTGGGGCTCGACGCCGTTTTGAAGGGAATCGACCTGGAGATCCACGCCCCCGAGGACGACTATCGCCGGGTGGTCGAGTTCATCAAGGGCGACCCGCTTTCGCTGGGAGCCCTGGTGACGACGCACAAAATCGATCTGCTGACGGCCGCCCGGCCGATGTTCGACGCCCTGGATGAACACGCCCAAATCCTCGGCGAGGTCAGCTCCATCTCCAAGCGCGATGGGCAACTCTGGGGCCACGCCAAAGACCCCATCTCCAGCGGCCTGGCACTGGAAGCATTTCTTCCAGGCGATTGGTGGCGTCAAACCCGTGCGGAAGCCCTGGTCTTCGGGGCAGGCGGCTCGTCGCTGGCCGTGTCGATGTACCTGATGCATCCCCGCCACGGCGACAACCGGCCGGCCAAGGTGGTGGTCACGAATCGCTCGCAGCCGCGATTGGAGGAAATGCAGCGGATCCACCGGCAGCTCGATTACGGCGTGCCGTGTCAGTATCGTCATTGCCCGACCTTCGACGAAAACGACCGGGTGCTCGCGTCGGTGCCGCCGTGCTCGCTGGTGATCAACGCCACGGGCCTGGGCAAGGATCGCCCGGGCTCGCCGATCACCGACCGGGCCCGATTCCCGCAGCGGGGGGTCGCGTGGGACTTCAACTACCGCGGCGAGTTGAAGTTTCTCGAACAGGCCCGGGTCCAGCAGGAAGCAGGCAACCTCGTGGTGGAAGACGGCTGGATCTACTTCATCCACGGCTGGACGCAAGTGATGGCCGAGGTGTTCCACGTCGAGATCGGCCCCGACAAGATCGACCTGCTGAGCCGAATTGCCTCCGGCGTGCGCTGAGGACTCGCATCGCGATTGACGCTTGCACACTCAATGCGCGAGGGCGACCTATCCGACTTCGCCGCCCGGAGTCATCGTCTCGGCAACAGCCGACGACGCCACACCCGACGGCGCGCGGGGCGTAACTGCGGTTGCCCCGTTGGCTCCGGTTCCGGCGCGACCTCCGGGGCCTCCGGCGGTGGATCGGCCGCGTTGTTGGCGATCTGGACGGTCCCTTGGCTGTGGTTGGTGATCTGGGCCAGCCCGCGGAAAAGGTTGTCGGTGACCACGGCGCGTCGCACGTCTTCCCCCAGCTCGATCTGCGGTTTCCCCTGTCGGAACTCGCAGCCGCGGACGATCACCGTGCCGCTTTCGACCTGGATCGCGTGGCGGCCCTCGTTCTGGGCGTCCCATTGGCAGAACGTGCAGTCGCTGAAGCCGACCGTTCCCCGCCCGGCAAGCTTGGCAATCTGATAGCAGGGCCCCCAGAACGCGCAATTGGCGAAACGGACGCTGCCATGGTTTCCCGCCGAGACCTCGACCATGGTGGGGTCGGAACCCTTGAAGGCGACGAACTGGCCGTTGGTGATCAGCAGCCCGTAGGGGGCACTCTCTTCGACCAGCACGCACGTGCAGCACGCGTCGGCCCCCAGCCCCAGGAAGTTGCCGTTGCACATGCCGGTCCGGGTGTGGATGAACTTGTAGCCGACCTTGTACCCGAAGCAGAACGTGTTGAACACGTACTGCCAGTCGCTGCGGCCGAGAATGAACGCCTCGCCGTGTTCAAGCTGCCACTTGGCCAGCTTCGGCTTGATGCTCCACCAGGGGTTGAAGTGGATGTTCTCCACGCGCCCGATGTCATAGATCGCGTCGATCAGGATCCCGCGCCTCAGAGGCTGGCCGTGGACGTTGCGGATTAGGTGCCGCTCGTTGCGCGTGGCGTCGATGCCGTTGAAGGGGTTGAGCATCTCGACGTCGAGCACGGCCGGGTTCTTGCCGCGCATGGCGATCGCCCAAGGATAGGGCTTTGGCACCTCGTTGGGATCTTGATCCGGATAGTAGAGCACGACGCCCCGCAACGTGCTGTTGGTGCGCAGCGTCAAGAAGGGCGATCCCTCTTCGCTGCCGGCGCCCTCGGTAATCAGGAAGGTCGTGCCGTCGTCGGTCGGCTTGGGCAACCCGCGATCGCGAATGCCGTTGTGGGCGGGAATCGACTCCCACGTGCCGCGCAGGGTGACTCCGGCCGGCACGGTGAGGTGTCCGGCGAAGAAGTAAGCGCCTCGCGGCGCCTGCACGGTCCCCCCGCCGGCGTTGCCGACACTGTCGAGAGCCCGCTGAAAGGCCGCGGTGTCGTCGGTTTCTCCGTCGCCGACGGCGCCGAAGTCACGGACATTGACGACCTCGACGGCCTCCTCGCCCACGGCGGCGCCAAGACACGCGATCATTGCCAACACGAACAGAGGAGCTCCCATCGTTGCCTTCATAATGTCAAAACCCTTTGTGTTTGGACCAGGCATGGTGCATAAGTCCGGCTCGAAACCGTACATCGCCGCCGGATCACAGCGCTGCGCAAGCACCATGATACTCGGTGCGCAGCGCAGGGTCAAAACGGACCGCCGGCACTTTCAGCGTGAAACTCAGAGTTCAACCACTTATCGATGCTTGGATTGAGAATAATCGGGGGCTTGCGAGCCGGCGGCCCCGGGTCGCGGGTTGCCGGGAAATGGCCTATACTGGCGGCATGGCTGCCAAGACCCTCCATGCCGTCGACTACCTTGCCGATCCGGACAAGCACGCCCCGAAGCCGGTTTGTGCGGTCTTCGGCGACGATGCCTTTCTGCGACGACAGGCGATCATCAAGCTGCGTCACGTCGTGCTGGGCGGCGACGAGGGCGATTTCTCGCTGGCGAGCTTCGAGGGCCCCAAGGTGGAACTCCGCGATGTGCTTGACGAGTTGTCGACGGTGGCCATGTTCGGGGGCGGAACACGGCTGGTCGTGGTCGAGGAGGCCGATGAATTCGTCAGCCGATATCGGCCCGAGTTGGAGGACTACGTCGCCCGGCCGGCCCGCACCGGCGTGCTGCTGCTGGAGTTGAAGTCGTTTCCCGGCAACACGCGGCTCCACAAGGCCGTGGCGGCCGACGGCCTGGCGATCGATTGCAGCGCGCCCCGAGCTGCCGGGCTGAGCCGCTGGCTGGCAACCTGGGCCCAACAGGCACACCGAGTGAAGCTTCCACCTTCGGCCGTCGAGGTGCTGCTGGAAGTGATTGGTCCCGAATTGGGGCTGCTGGACCAAGAACTGGCGAAGCTGGCCCTGGTCGTCGGCGCCGACAAGCGAATCACGCCCGAGATGGTCACCCAGTTGGCGGGCGGCTGGCGAGCCAAAACGGTGTGGGAGATGCTCGACGCCGCGTTGGCCGGCGACGCTCGCGGCGCGATGATCCAGCTGGACCGCCTGTTGGCCGCCGGGGAAAGCCCGATCGGGCTGCTGGGACAGATCTCGGCCTCGCTGCGACGGCTTGCAGCCGCCACCCGATTGGTCCTCCAGGCACAGCAGAGCGGTCGCCGGATTTCGCTGCAAGCGGCCTTGGAGCAAGCGGGCGTGCGTGCGTTTGTGCTGAAGAAGGCGGAACGCCAGCTTCGCCATCTGGGGAGTGAACGCGGCAACGAACTCTACGATTGGCTGCTTCAGGCCGACCTCGACCTGAAAGGGGCCAGCGCGTTGCCCGCCCGACTGATCCTCGAACGCTTGATCGTCCGTCTGGCGGCTCCGCGGCAACAGGTCAACGCATGAAGTTGTAGGAGCCTGCCGTGGAAGTCGCCGCGCCGCCGGCTGGCTGCGTGTAATGGGCCGGCTCCACGCTGGATCCGGTGGATGCCGACGTGCTCGGATACGCCGTCGTGCTCGGGTAGCCGGTTGCCCCTGGGTAGGCCGAATTGCCCGATTGAGACGAATACACGGCCGGCGCGGCGCGGCTGACCGAGTTGGACTTCTGCGGCTGGTAGCGCTGGGTGCTGCCGGGCTGATAGGTGGCGGGACTGCCGGCCCCGGTCGCGGCGGGCGAGTAAGGCGATCGATATTCCGGCACCCCCGCCGGTTGGTAACCCGTGTCGCCCGGCGTATAGCTGTTGCCGGTGCCCGGTGCATACGCGCCTGACCCCGGGCTATAGGCGCCCGCCCCCGGCGTGTAGCTTGGAGTCGAGTATCCGGTTGTCGAGGATCCGCTGGCGGGTAGCCCGGCCGCTTGGCTGCCGGGCGCCGAAGCGACGCTCCGGGGCTGGGTCCCATATGCCGCGCTGCCCGTGTTGTAGCTGTTGCTGCCGTAGCTGCCGCTGCCGTAGCGGGGGTCGGAATTGCCGTAGCCGGAGCTGCCGCCGGAATCGTAGGCTGACCCGCTGGCGCCGTACGCAGAAGCTGGCGCCGCGGCCGTGTAAGGGGTGGCGTTGCTGCCATAGGACGACGTCGAACCGGCTCCGTAATTGGTGTTGGAGGAACCGGCAGCGTAGTCTGCATCCCCATAGCGCGATCCGGAGAGAGGCCCGGAGGACGGCGCGGCCCCGGTCCCAGCGCCGGCGTAGGAGGCCGCTCCGGTTCCATAGCCGTCATACCGGCTGCCGCTCCCGTTCAGCCCGGTTGCCGGAGTGCTCGGCCGTGAGGCCAGCGCCCCGTAGCTGTTCGGCGAATTGCTGTTGCTGTACGCCGAACTGGGATTGGCCGAGCCGCCATAGGCCGCGTTGCCGCCGTACGAGTTGCCGCCGTACGAGTTGGCTGCGCCATCGTAGGCCGAGCCCGCCGTTCCGGACCGGATGGGGTTTCCATACGCCCCGGCCGTGTTGGCCGACATGTAGTCGTTGCTGCCGGCGTTCTGGCCGCCGTAGGGCGAGCCGTACGAAGAGACGCCGGTGTCGCCATAGGCGGATGTGGCTCCATACGGGGCCGCTGATGTGGAGCCGCCCGCTGCATACGGGCCCTGCTGCGCCGTCATGTAGGAACTGGCCCCGTTGCCTGCCAGGTAGCTCGAAGCCGCGGTCGCCTGCTGAGTCGATGGATAGGGCTGCTGGGTGCTCGGATAAGTCGGTGCGGCGTTGTAGCTGGAAGGATAGCCGGCCGCGGGTGCGGTCGAGGAGTAGTCAGCAGCGGGTGGGTTGGCGGCGCCTGCCAGCGCCGACGGCTTCGCCAGATCGTTGGCGGTCGCCGCGGAAGACTTGAAGGGGTTGCTCTTCCAAAACGCCAAATCCGACATCGACCAGCCTTTGTCGCTCTGGCAGCCGGTCAGGCCGACGATCGTCACAACCGCAATCATACAAACTACAGCAAGATTTCGCATGGCTTGAGTGTCCTTTAGCAATGGACAACGAGAAAGGGCCCTGCTGGGCCGTCAACTTCCGTGTTGGCTCCCGAGTCGGGCGTCCCCTTCCCTGAGGACTGGCAAAAAGAAGACATGATCCGCGCTGTAAGATTAGATCGAACTACAGCGTTGAATTAATTATTGGTTTTCCGCAGAATCGGCGATCTAGGGCACTTCTTGCGGTCGCAACGGTTATCTCTATGAGGTAACCGTGCAGGAACGATCGGGCCGGGCCGGATTATAGGCACCTCGCCGGGAGGGTCAATGTCAGAATCCTCGGTTCTCTGTCAAAATAGGGGAACTGGGAAGCCCGCGACGCAAGACGTCCTGTATCTGACGATTTTCACGATTATTGTCTGCGGAGATGCTCCGTTTGGCGGTATAATGAATGCTCGCTTGGGCGGTCCGGGTGGAAAAGGCCCCCCAATCGAAATCAGGGGAACAGAGCAGCGGCGACGAATCGGAATCCCCGGTTTCCCGGGCATTTCACAAATTCAGTCTCGAAACGCCGCATTGCCGAGACATCGGACTCTCCGATCTCTCCAAAACCAAGTGGCACCCATCGGGTGCATCATCGAGCAAAGGGTGAGATACCATGTTCCGCTGGGGAGACGTTCTGCGTCGAATCGGTTCTTCCGCCGGTTCGCAAAGGCACTCATCAAACCCAAGGCTGCCCGAATGCGGCCATGGCCGATCCGCTTGGCGGTTCGCCCCTCCAACGGTGCATCGCATCGCCGGGTTCGAGGCCCTCGAGTCCCGGCTGCTGTTGAGCATCTCCCCGTTGCCCTGGAGCCTGCTGGGCGGCAACGCTCCGAAGACGGCCGACTACGTTCTGCCGGCCGCGTCCACGGGCGATGTGATCGCGATGGACGCCGACGTCCTGTTGCACGGCTCCGACTACCAACTGCTCGGCGCGGAGGTGGTCGGCACGGGTTCCGCGCTGACGATCGTGACCGACGGCGGCACCGGAGACCTGCTGCTGAACGACGCCGGCAGCGAGACGGTCGCCCGGGCAATCCTTTCGCAACGGGCTGAAGAGGGCGGCGCGTTGTTCGAGGATGTCGGACGGCTGTACCTGGTGCCGGCGGTCGATTCGTCGCTTGCCGACGACGACGACCCGGCCGAGCCGGGGTTCCAGGGGACGCTGGAGCTGACGGTCGGTTTCGACGACGGTTTCGGCAGTCAGCAGTCGGTGCTGTCGGTTGACATCCAGCCCGGTCACAGCGGTTCCGGCGAAAACTCCGTGACGATCAACACGGAGACGCTCGACGTGCTGCGGCTGCAGCATCGTCTGAACCATCTCGGCATGCGAGGCGATGCCTCGGGCGACGTGCTCGATCTGACCGGGACGATGGACGCCGAGACCACTTCGGTGCTGCAGCTCTTCCAGGCCGTGGTCGACTCGCAAGGCACGGCCACGCCCGAGGAGGCCAGCGGCGAGATCAGCCTCCACTCGGCCACTTGGCTCAACGACGCAAGCGCCCCTCGCTGGGAGGAATACACGCCGCTGGGGTCGGCAACCGAGCGGTACGGAACGGACTGGCTAGCCGAGATCGTCGACTATGGCACCACGACCGTAGCCGGGCTGGCGGCCGCCGGGATCCACGTCGACACGATCAGCACCATCGACGGCTACGGCTCGGCGGCGTTGCACGCAGGTGGCCCCGGGCGGTTGCACCAGGTCGGCCTGGACGTCGATTTCACGGTGCCCGGCGACGCGCAAGCCGGCGACGGCCTCGGGCTGAATGTGGCCAGCGAACAGTTGTTGTTCGACCTGGTCGACGCGATGCACGACAAGGCCGCGGACCTCGGGCTGACCATGACCGAGGTCTTTCTCAGCAACGACGACATCATCGACGCGATCAACGCGGCCATCGACCCGCCGCTGGGTTCTCCGGCGGTAGCGATGGCCGGCGCGGGCCTGGCGGCAGGACTGATGCAGGTGGGCTTCGCCGCCCCCACGGTCCACTCGACGGTGGCAGCCAGCGAGGCCGACTCGATGCAGTTGATTGTGCGGAAGCTTCGCGAGCTGGGCGAAACCCTGGAACTGATCGGCGACGAAGCGGTCACCCTGACGGCCGGCACCGAGATTCCCTACGTCGGCGACGGGTTGAGCGATGTCGTGGACCTGGGACAGTCGATGCAGGATCTTGCCAACCGGCTGCTGGGGCCGGCCATGGTGGCGGCCGTGGACAGCCCGTCGGGGGTCGCCCTGGGTGACGAGGCGCCCGTGCTGGTTTTGCTCGACGGAGAGAACCCCACGGAAGTGCGAATTCCCGCCAACGGCAGCACGAGCATCGGCGATCTGATCACGGACATCGATGCGGGATTGGCCGCGGCGGATTACGGCGATGGCCAGACGCTGGGGGACTTGCTCGAAGCCGGCCAGACGACCAACGCCAACGGCGATCCGGTGTTGAGCATCGCAACGGCCGAAAGCGGCGTCGCCGGCTTCCTCACGCTGACCACCCTGCGGATGACGGCCGACGATCCCGGCCCGGCCTATGGGCAGCCCACGCTCGATCTGGAGTTCGACGTCAGCTTCACGCTCATGCAGCTCGACGGCACGTCCGACACGGAGACCTCGATCCCGGTCGGCCCGGTTGCCATCGAGTTGCTGGTCGAGCCGTCGGCGACCGAGGACTGGCCGTCGACCGAAGACAATGTCACGCTGCAAGACCTGGCCGATGATCTAAACGAGGCGTTTGAGCTGGCGGTGCCCGGCGGGACGAACGACCACCTCGGCAACGACCTGTTCGCGCTGGTCGACGACGGCGGCACCTCGGGCGACACCTCCGACGACAAGCTGGTCGTTGCCGCCCGGAATCCGTACATCACCGACGTGACGATCAACGACCTCAGCGCGAGCGAGGAGGCGGCCTTGGGCTTCTCCGACGGCCAAACCGCCGCGGAGAGCTCGATGGAAGCGACCTCGAAGTTGGGATTCGAGGGGGTCCGCGCGATCGCCGAGCCGAGGTTCGACAGCGTGGGCGAGCTCATGGCCGTGCTGGCCGACGAGTTGGGCGTTACCGAAGAGGATCTCGATTGGGAGTACGACGCGCAGACCGGCGCCGTCTTGTTCAATCTGGCGCTGAGCGAGTCTTACGAGAAGCAGTCCGAGCTCGACTTCGGCGACGGGCTCGACCTCGGCCCGCTGGGAACGCTCGAGCTGACGGCCACCGCCGACGCCGCGTTCGAGGTGGGCGTTGATCTGGATTTTCGCGTGGGGCTCTATCTGGGCGAGCTTGGGGAAGGAATCGAGATCACCGGCGGCACGCCGCTGGCCGAGCTCAACGGCGGCGCCGGCGTGGATATCCTGGTTGCCGTCACGGCCGACAACGACGGGCCGGAGTTCGGTCGGCCGGCGGCCAACGACACGATCACGCTGGAGATCAACGGCGGCGCCGGCTCCGGCGGCAGCGACCATGCGCTCTCCTTTAACGTCGCGTCCGCGGAAATCACGGACAACTTCGACCTGCTCGATCTGGTCGCCGACATGAACGATCAGCTCGACGACGAGGGTCTGGGCGAGGCGGTCGAAGCGGCGATCTACGCCGAGCGGGACCTCGGCGGCACGATCATCAGCCGGCGGATCACCCTGCTGGCCACCGATGAGTCGGTTCGCACGCTCGACGTGCTCGGCGGCACGTTGCTCGGGTTCAGCGGGGCCCAAGGCGGCAACCACTACGACCTGGTGGTCGACGACGGCGGGGGCACGCACTACATCGACCTCGACGGCGCGGAGACCGTGCAGGACGTGATCGACGCGTTTAACGCGGCCACGGACAGCACGTTGAGCATCGCCGACGACGGCCTGGGGCTTCGCGTGCAGTCCGACGGCAGCGTCCCGCTGACGATCTCGGCGGCCCAGACGTTCGACACCACGTCGCTGGCTGGACTGGGGCTGGGAATTCTCGGCGTCAGCGAAGACGGCGACGGCACCGACGACGGCATCCTGGAAGGGGCCCCGCTGCACGGCCGAACGCTCACCGACCGGGTGTTCCTTGTCGAGCCGGCGGCCGGCGAGCAGAACGTCAATCTCTCGCTGGAAGTCCGCGCCGAGGAAATTAACCTCAGCGCCGGCCTGGGGCTGATCGCCCTGCAAGTCGCCAACGTCGACACCGATGACGACGTGGACACCGATCCCGATCCGCTGCGGATCAGCCTCGGCTTGCCGTTGAATCTGAAAGATCCGGGCACGGGCGACAACCAGGACGGGCGGATCACGCTGGGCGAACTGTACGACACCCTGCGCAGCGGTGACGTGGGCAGCGTGATCCATCTCTCCGAGGCGATGAGTGATTTCACGGCCGACGTGTCGGCGGCCCTGGGGCTGTCGGCCGATCTGTTCGACGGCGCGTATTCCTGCGAGATCGTCGCCACCGTTGGGCTGGCCACGGAGAACGACCTCGGCTCCCTCGAATTCAACGTGGAAACCTCCGACTGCGCCGCCGGATTCGGCCAGCTCGGAGAACTCTCCGTCGAGCAGGTCCTTCAGGTCATTCGCGATTTCCTCGACCAGTTGCAGCAGAGTGCCCAGGCCTCGGTGCTCAGTGCCGAGATTCCGGTGATCGACACCTCGCTGGCCGATATCATCGACCTGGCCGACCGCGTGTTTGACGCCGTCGATCAGGTCATCTCCAGCGTGGACCTGGACGCGGTACGCGACGCCCGCGACGTGCTCGACTCGGCGATCGCCAACCTGCCGATCTGCACTTCCTGCGGCAGCAGCGACAAGCAAGACCTGCTCGACGCGCTGCAGTCGCTCGACGGCGTATTGGCAGGCGATCTGGGGCGGCTTCCCACGCGGTTGATCAGCATCGCCGGCGAGCTTCAGCGCGCGGCAAGCGAGACGATCGGGACCGGCCCGTTCGACCCGATCGAGCAGGAACTGGTCGATGCCTTGGAGGATCTCGAGACCCTGGTGCCGTCACTGAACACGCTGGCCGAGCGGCTCGAGTCGGCGGTGAATGAGTACCTGCCCTCAGGCGTGGTGTTCCACTTCGACGTGGTCGACTTCGACGGCAACCCCGGCAACGGCATGCAGAACGCGGTGGTGATCGGCCTGACCGCCGGCGACGATGACCTGGTCGCCGAGACCTTTTCGCCCGAGTTGCCGGCCGACAGCTTCGGCATCCTCGACCTGGGAGCCGACGTGGATCTGTACGCCGGCGGCTCGATCTCCTTGGGCTTCGGCATCGATCTGACCGAGTTGACCGAGGGCGACCCGGCGGAGGCCCCGTTCGTGCTGGTCAGGGATCCCGACGTGGCCGATCCGTCGCTGGTGAAGACGGGGCTCGATCTGAACGCCGGCTTCGACAGCAGTTTCTCGGCCGGCGTGGGATTCGGCAGCCTGGATCTGGTCGACGCCGACGTGGAGCTAAGCTTGCTGGCCGCCGAACAGGAGACGCTGACGGTCGGCGGCGGGGCCGTGACGCTGTCGGCGACTCCCTTGGAGGAAGACTCGCGTTTCGTGATCGTCTACGACGGCACCGACGTCCTGGCGGCCGAGGAGTTCGAGATCAGCGGCACGACGCTGACCTTCGTGGGCGGCTCTCCTCCGGCCAACGGAACCGAGGTAACGGTCCAGTACCAGACGTCCACCGTGCCCGGCACGGGAACGGATCGGGCCGCCGACCTGAACAACCGGGCCACGGTTTCGATCAACTTCGACGATCCTGCCTTTACGATCACCGGCAACGCCATCGGCGCCGTGCCGCTGGTCGATCTGTTCGACGGCAGCGGACCGTCGCTGCAAATCCAGGCCAACGGCATGGTGGTCGGGGCGCTGGACGCGGAGTTCCTCAACAGCCGGGCCGAGAACGCCGTCACCTTGGCCGTCGGGCTGGAACATCTGCTCGATCCGCAGTTGAACATCGACACGGAAGCGCTGCTGTCGATGTTCCAGGACGTCGAGTTCGATCTGCGGCTGATCGTCGAGGGCGTCGAGACCCTGTTGCAGCTCTTGGAGGACGGCCTGACCAGTGAAGTGGCCGCGAACCTGCCGCTGATCGGCGGCGGGCTGAACACGGCCGGCACGTTCATCGGCGACCTGCGGACCCACGTCGTGGAGCCCTTCGGCGATTTCCTCGATAGCGTGGGCGGCACGTTCGAGGACGTGGCCGACAGCATCGCCCAATGGCTCTACGATCAACTCAACCCGCTGGGCATTATCGGCGACACCAACGGCAACAGCACCCCCGGCGAGTTGGGCGACGTGATCGTCGAACTGGACGCCGACCACTTCCAGTTCCTCGTCAAGCTCAGCGGCGGCGACGAGGTGGGCGTCGATTTCGACAGCGGGCTGGCCGGGCTCCCGCTGGAGGCCGAAGGCGGAGCCCATATCGGCTGGGACTACGACATCGACTTCGGCGTCGGCGTCGATCGCCTCAGCGGATTCTACTTCGTCGTCAACGACCCCATGGCAACCGACAAGCCCGAGGTGGAACTGCAGGTCTACGCCGGGCTCGACGTCGACAACAGCGGCCCCGACCCGGTTCCCACGTCGCTGACACTCGACCTGTATGCGTTGGAGTTGAGTGTGACCGACAACCTCGACGGCACCGAGCCGGGCACGAAATTCACGGGCACGCTGGGGCTGGACGTCGAGGGCAACACGTCGAACCGCCTGCCGCTGTCCGATCTGGGCAGCCGGAGCTTCGGCGAGATCTTCCAGATCGAGTTCAACACCCAGGTGGGCGTCGATCTGGAGCTGGCGGCGGCATTGGGGGCCGATCTGCCCGGCGTGGCCGCCGACTTGACCGCCGGCTGGGAATTCTCCATGTCGACCGGCAGCAAGGGCCAGATCGAGGTCGTCGTCGGCGAGCCGGAGGTCACCTTCGGAAACATCCGGCTCGAGTTGGGCGGCTTCCTGAGCCAGTACATCGGCCCGGCAATCGACGTGATCAACGACATTCTGGAGCCCTTCCGCCCCGTATTGGATCTGCTGACCGCGGAAGTGCCGGGCGTCTCCCAGCTTTCCGAGATGGCCGGGCGGGGGCCGGTGACCATGATCGACCTGGTGGCAATGATCTATCCCGAGAAGGGCGAGTCGATCCGCAAGTTCGTCAACGTGGTCAGTCAGATCGCCGACGTGATCGAGGCCATCGACGACGCCAGTTCCGGCGGCGAAGTCGTAATCAGCTTTGGCGACTTGAACTTCGGCGGGACGCACAACGACGTGGATCTCCGTGACTCGGGCTGGAACACCGAAGACCTCGACTCCGTGTTCGACGCCGCGGCCACGGGCTTTCAATCGTTGACCTCGCAGATGAACGACGCCGGCAGCATGGAGATGGGACAGGCCGTCTCCAGCCTGACCCGCGAGCCCAGCTCGGGCGGGCTCGGCGGCCTGGGCATTGAGCTGGCGTTCCTGCAGCCGACCAACATCTTCAAGTTCCTCATTGGTCAGACGGCCGACATCATCACCTGGGACATCCCGCGGTTCGACTTCCTGTTCGAATGGGGCCAGAAGTTCCGCATCACGCCGGTGCCGCCGATCTCGGTCGAAATCGGCTTCAACTTGGGGGCGTTCATCGATCTGTCGGTCGGCTACGACACCCGGGGGCTGCAAACGGGCAACTTCATCGACGGGTTCTACTTTGGCGATCTGGCCAACGTCTCCTCCGGCTCCGACGTCGACGAGTTCGGCTTCGGCATGGGCGTCACGCTGGCCGCGTTGCTGGACATCGGCGTGGCCTCGGCCGGCATCGAGGGCGAGATCCGCGGCGACGTCTACGCCAACTGGGCCGACACCGACAACGACGGCAAGATGTACCTGGACGAAATCGCCAACATCGTCCGCCAGGACGGCGTCGAGTGCCTCTTCGACATCCACGGCGCCGTTCGGGCCATCGTCCGATTGGTCTGGGAGGTGCTCTTCTGGAGCGGCAGCGTCGACATCATCGACGTGGAGATCTTCTCCTTCAGCAACGAGGGTCTGTGTCCGAAGTTCGAGGCCGCCCACGTGGCCGACGGCACCGACGGTGAAGACGACCGCAACGTGCTGCCCGACGGCACCACCGCGGCCGAAGGCACGCTGATCCTCCATGCCGGCCACTTCGCCGGGCTGCGGCAACAGGGCAGCAGCACCGACACCACGGAGCAGTACACCGTCACGCAGTTCGCCCCGGGCGTCTACGAGGTCGAAGGGATGGGGCTGACGCAGAGCTTCAGCGCGGTGGAGAGCATCTTCTTCGACGGGGGCACCGGCAACGACGTCCTGGACCTGATTGGGCTGAACGGCGCCGACGAGGTGCCCGTCCCGGTGACGGCCTACGGCGGCGACGGGGCCGACGTGCTCGAAGGCGGCTCGCAAGACGATCTCCTGGACGGCGGCGCCGGCGCCGATTCGTTGACCGGCTACAGCGGCGCCGACACGCTCGTCGGCGGCGGGGGCAACGACACGATCACGGGCGACACGGGCGACGACAGCATCACCGGCGGCGACGGCGACGACCGCATCACCGGAGGCGACGGCAACGATACGATCGAGGCCGATTCCGGCAACGACTGGATCGAGGGCCAGGGCGGCGGCGACAGCATTTCCGGCGGGGCGGGTACCGACGCGATCTACGGCGCCTTCCAGGGCACCCCGCCCGACGGCGCCCAGGCCGACGCGGCCGATTATCTCGAAGGCAACGCCAACCGCGATACGATCTACGGCGACGACGGCGACGATACGATCTACGGCGGCTCCGGCGACGATTTCATCTACGGCGAGGAAGGCAGCGACATCCTCTACGGCGACAGCGGACACGATTGGATGGAAGGCGGCACCGGCGACGACCGGATGATCGACGCCGGCAAGGGGAACGACCTGCTGATCGGCGGGCCCGGCAAAGACGTACTGCTGGGTAACTGGGGCAACGACGTGATCTTCGGATACTATATGGGCGATAACACCAGCACCGACGGCGAGCACATCGAAGGCGGGCCCGACGACGACTACGTCTGCGGGACCGAAGGCGTCGATTTGATCTACGGCGGCACCGGCGAGGTCGATTTCGGCAGTGGTCTGGGCACCGGCCTGGACCACGTCGATCCGTGGACCAACACCGACGTGCCCGTGCTGGCCGGCGGGTACGTGCCCAGCACCTGTCTGGAAGAGCCGGAGTACGTTCAGCCCGATCCCGTGGTGATCATGGGCCAGAAGTTCGAGGACCTGGACGGCGAGGGAACCTGGGACGCAGACGAGACGCCGCTTGGCGGCTGGACGATTGAGCTGTACGACGACCTGGGCGACTTCGTGGCCAGCACGGTGACCGCCGATCTCGACCTCGACGATGACGGCTCCATTGATCCGATCACCGAGCGGGGGGTGTACCGCTTCGAGGATCTCGACCCCGGAACGTACACCGTGGTGGAAGTGCTCCAGGGCGGCCATCAGCAGACGGCCCCCGACGGCGGCAGCCACGAGGTGACACTCGACAGCGGCGAGACGGCCGAGGGCCTGAATTTCGGCAACCGGCCCCTGGCCCGCATCTGCGGCTTCAAGTGGGACGACATTGACCGCGACGGCTTCCACGACCCCGACGAGCCGGGCCTGGGCGGCGTGACGGTCTATCTCGACATCAACGAGAACGGCTACCTCGACACGTTCGACGGCGTGCCTTTGGAACCCTATCAGGTCACCATGGAGGACGATCCCGACACGCCCGAGGATGAAACCGGCAGGTACTGCTTCGAGGACGTGACGCCGGGAACGTACATCGTGCGCGAAGTGGTGCCCGCCGGACGATACCAGACCTACCCCCGGGCGACGGTCGTCTACTACAACGTCTTCGAGGGCGGCGCCGGCGGCGAGTGGTCGAACAACAGCATTGACGGGACGCCGAGCGGGCGCAAGTTCCTCGGCCAGTTCGGCAGCGAGGCGGTCGTTCTCGATCTGGCCGGGCTGCCCTCGCACGAAACCGTCACCGTCGAGTTCGACCTCTACGTGATCCGTTCCTGGAACGGCAACCAGGTGATCGACCTTTCCGGGCAACGGATCGGTCCCGACCGCTGGTCGCTGGGCGTCGAGGGCGGCGCCACGCTGGTCGACACCACGCTGAGCAACTCCGACGCGCCGATCGGCCCCTACAACCAGGCCTATCCCGACGACTACGGCGTGGGCGACTACCCGCCGCGGACGGGCGCCGCCGAAAACAACACGCTGGGCTACTACTATTCGGGCGAGTACCCCATGGACTCGGTGTACCATTTGCGCTACACCTTCGCCCACCACGAGGACTACCTCAAGCTGAATTTCGCCGCCATGGGGATCGAAGCCGACGAGACCTGGGGGCTGGACAACATGGTGGTCATCGCCGGCAGCGACGGACATATCGTCGAGGTGGGTCCCGGTGACCACGTCCGCGACGTCGATTTCGGCAACAGTCCCCCGCGGGGCGACATCACCGGCCAGAAGTTCGAAGACCTCAACAGCAATGGCCGGCGCGACCCGGGGGAAGTGGGGCTGGATGGCTGGACCATCGAGCTGGTCGATGCGAGAACCGGCTCGCTTGTCGACACCCAGGTGACGCAAAGCGACGACGTGAATCACGACGGAGAGATCCACCCGGAGACCGAGCAGGGCCTCTACGCCTTCATCGGCATCGATCCCGGAACCTATATCGTGCGCGAGGTGCAGCAGCCGGGCTTCGAGCCGACCACGTCGCCGGCGGTGACCATCTTCGTCAGCCCCGACCAGCCGATCACGATCGACTTCGGCAATCAGCCCAAGAGCCTCGATTTCGGCGACGCTCCCGATCGGCCCTATCCGACGTTCCTGGAGTCCGACGGCCCGCGGCACCTGATTGTCCAGCGGAACCCCACGCTGGGGCGTCAGATCGACGCCGAGTCGGACGGGCTTGCCGACGGCCATGCCACCGGCGACGATTTGCACCAGACCGACGACGAAGACGGCGTGGTGTTTGCGGGCGACCTGGTGGTGGGCGAGCCGGGCGTCGTCCAGGTCGTGGTGACGAATGCCGACGGAGTGCTCAACGCCTGGATCGACTTCAACGGCGACGGCGATTGGCTCGACAAAGGCGAGCACGTTTTCCAGGCGGTGCCGCTGAAGGTCGGCACGCACACGTTATCGTTCAACGTTCCCGGCGATGCCCCTCCCGGCGATACGTTCGCCCGCTTCCGGCTGAGCACGCAGCGCCAGCTCTCCTTCGTCGGTCCGGCGCCCAACGGCGAGGTGGAAGACTACCGGGTCACGATCGAGGCCCCGACGGCGGTGGTTGTCGGCCGGCACGTGTTCTACAACAACTCGTATTTCGACGGCAACCTCCCCCAGGCCAACAGTCGCGACGACGAGGCGATTGCCCTGGACAAGCAGGCCTTGCTGCCGGGCCAAACGGCCACGTTCGCCAACTACACCAGTTACGCCCGCGGCATCAACGGGATCATGGTCGACCTGGACGGCTTGGACGAGAACGTGACCCTTGGGCCGGAAGACTTCGAGTTCCGCGTGGGCAACGACAACGATCCCGACACTTGGGACCGGGCGCCGAAGCCGATCAGCGTCACCGTGCGTCCGGGTGCGGGCGTGAACGGTTCCGACCGGGTGACGGTCCTTTGGGAAGACTATGCGGTATTGAAGCAGTGGTTGCAGGTGACCGTGCGGGCCAACGACCGCACGCGGCTGGCCGCGCCCGACGTGTTCTACTTCGGCAACGCGGTGGCGGAAGCCGGCAACTCGACGACCGACGCCAAGGTCAACGCGACCGACATGCTGTTGGCCCGCAACAATCCGCGAACCTTCATCAATCCGGCCGGGGTCGACTTCCCTTACGACTACAACCGCGACGCCCGGGTCAATGCGACCGACATGCTCTTGGCCCGCAACAACCAGACACACTTCCTCAATGCCTTGCGGCTGATCACGGTGCCCGCCAAGCACGAGGCCGGTGATGAGGCCCCCGTGGCCAAGGACGATCCCGACTGCCTCGTCTACGGCTACAAGTGGGACGACCAGGACGGCAACGGCACGTGGGACGCCGGCGAGCCGGGGCTGGCCGGAGTGACGATCTACGTCGATCTGAACGACAACGGGCAGCTCGACGCGGGGGAGCCGTCCACGGTGACCGGCGACGACGATCCCGACACGGCCCAGGACGATACGGGCTTCTACTGCTTCGGCAGCCTTCCCGGCCCGTCGGACGGCTATGTGATTCGCGAGGTCGTTCCCGACGGCTGGATCCAGACCTTCCCCGTCTCGCGGTTGCTGGTCCACGACATCCACCGATCGATGTTCGACATCAATCGGGACACGGCGGCGACTGCCCGGCGGCGGATCACCGGCCAGGACGTGCTGGGCATGAGCGTCTCGCCCGACGACGGGTTGCTGTATGCCCTTTCTCTGGCGAAACGAGAGCTGGTGACGATCGATCCGCCGACCGGTCTGGCCACCTCGGTTTCGACGCTCGACATCGAGATTCAGGAGGGCGACATCGATTTCGACCCGACCACCGGCGCCCTCTACGGCGTTCGCGGCAACGGCAACTACTTGTACAAGATCGACGTGGGCACGGGGCATGCTTCGCCGATCGGGCAGGTCGCGCAGATCAAAGACCCGTCGGCCATGGCCTTCGACCAGACCGGCAATCTCTACGTGATCGATCCGCAAATGGGCGTGCTGCTTCGGTTGGACAAATCCAATGCTGCCATCATCACGTCGGTGTCGCTGAGCCTTTCCGGCCTGGGAACCTTCGCGGGCATGGACTTCGACCCGGTAACCGGGCGGCTCTACCTGGTTGCCAGCGGCGGCTCCGGCAGCAACCCGGCCTTGTTCGCGGTCGACGTCAACTCGGGCAACCTGGGCCTGGTCGGCTACACGCGACCCGACCTCTCGGCCATGGAGTTCATCCCCGATCCGGCCCACGTGGTGCAACCGGTGCCGGGGCAGGTTTCCGTCCGGGCCGATTTTGGCAACTGGCAGCCGACGTACCTGCCCGACGGCTCCGACGAAATCCACGCCGCCGGCCGCGACGACACCATCTACGGCGACAACCTGGTGACCGACCCGACCATCATCAGCGAAGGCGACGCCGACCTGATCTACGGCGACGACGGCAAGGACAGCATTTACGGGCAGGACAAGGACGACGTCCTCTGGGGCGCCAACGAGACCCTCGACACGGCGTTTACGGCCGACGACGACTTGATCGACGGCGGCGAGGACAACGACGAAGTGCGTCAGACCGTCGACAGCCACCAGACGCTCACCAACGCGCTGCTGACCGGCCAAGGCAACGACTCGCTGGTCGACGTCGAGCAAGCGACCCTCGCCGGCGGGCCCGACGGCAACGTGATCGACGCGTCGGCGTTCACGGCCGGTCCGGTCACGCTGATCGGCGAGGACGGCGCCGATGAGATCTATGGCGGTACCGGCGACGACTCGCTGTTGGGCGGTCCGGGCGACGACGTGGTCCTGGCCGGCGGCGACGGAGACGACACGCTGGTCGGTGGGGCCGGCAGCGATCAGCTCAAGGGTGAGGACGGCGATGACGTCTACCAGTTCGAGACGGCCGTCTCCACCGAAGTGGACGAAGTGAGCGAATCGGCCGCGGCCACGGGCGGTATCGACACGCTCGATTTCAGCACACTGTCCGTTTCCGACGGTGTCAGCGCCGACCTGACGGCGCTCACCATCGCCACGCACACGCATCGCCAGGTCGTCACGACTAACCCCTCGCTGCTGGAGAACGCCTTCGGCGGCGCGGGCCAGGACGCCCTGGCGGGTAACGCCAACGACAATTGGCTGGTCGGCGGGGCGAACGACGACAAGCTGAAGGGGCTCGGCGGCAACGATACGCTCGAAGGCGGGGCCGGCGACGACGACCTCGACGGCGGCGACGACGACGACGTCTACGTCTTCCGCACCGCGACAACCGACGAACTCGACACGATCTTCGAGGCCGCCGGGCCCACCGGCGGTGTGGATACCGTCGACTTCTCCGCCCTGGCCGCCGGCGATCCCGTTACGGTCGCGCTGTTCGATACCACGCTCGCCCAGCACACCCACCGCATCGTCAAGTCGCCCACGGCCGAAGGCGTCGACAACGTGATCGGCACGCCCGGAGACGACACGCTGGTCGACAGCAACTACGACAACCTCTTGACCGGCGGCGACGGCGACGACCTTTACGTGTTCATCGATCCGGTCAACCCGCAAAACGACGTGGTCGAGGAGGCGCCGGCGGCCGGTATCGATACGCTCGTCTTCGGTCTGGTCTCGCTCGATCTGACCGTGGACCTGACCGCCGCGGCCCCCATGGCGTTCGATGCCCTCCGCAGCATCTCCGGACCGGGGACGAACTTCGAGCACGTGCTCGGCGGCTCGGGCGACGACGACATCAAGGGCAACGGCTCCGACAACAGTCTTTACGGCGGGCCGGGCAACGACACGCTCTCCGGCGAGGCCGGAGCCGACACGCTCGAGGGCGCCAACGGCGACGACCTGCTCCAGGGCGATGCCGGTGACGATCTTTACGTGTTCACCAAGGCCACTGCCATGGCCGAGACCGATACGATCGCGGAATCGGCCGCGCCCGACGGCGGCACCGACACGCTCGACTTTTCGGCCCTGGCCGCGGGCGACCGGATCGACGCGAATCTGACCGATCTGGTGTTGACGGTGCAACACACCCACCGCGTCGTCAACTCGCCCGACCCGAGTCTGCTGGAGAACGTGCTGGGCACGCCCGGCATCGACGTGCTGGTGGGCAATGCGGCCGCCAACCGCCTGGAAGGCCGCGAGGGCGCCGATCTACTCGACGGGCTCGATGGCGACGATCAGCTACTAGGCGGCGCCGGAGACGACTTCTATCGGTTCTCGCCCGCCGCAGCGGCCCAGAACGACACCATCACGGAACTCGCCGGAGAGGGCAGCGACTGGCTCTGGTTTGCGCCGCTGGCGGCCGCCGATCCGGTGCTGGTCGATCTTTCGGCCGAAAGCGAAATCGCCTCGCACACCAACCGCACCGTCCAGGTGGCCGCCGGCACCCATGCCGTGAACATCGAACACGTTGCGGGCGGACCCGGCGCCGATAGCATCACCGGCAGTGCCGTGGCCAACATACTCTGGGGCGGCGAGGGGGACGACCAGCTCGACGGGGGATTGGGCGGCGACGTGCTCTACGGCGGGCTCGGCAGCAACACGCTGCGCGGCGGCGGGGGCGACGACTTCTACTACTTCGCCGACGGCATCGCGGCCACCGACACGCTGGTCGAGGACAGCGGCGTGGTTACCGGAGGGCTGGCCGCCGGCGGAGGCAGCGACACGCTCGATTTCCGCAACATCAACGGCGCGGTCGCGTTCGACCTTACGCTCACCTCCCAGGTCGTCAACGGTATTCTGACCGTCAACCTCCATGACAGCAGCGGGCCGCTGGCCGACTACTTCGAGAACATCCTCGGCACCCAACTCGCCGGCAACCAGTTCGTCGGTAACGGCGCCGACAATATCCTGGTGGGTGGGCCGCTGGTCGACCTGATCGACGGCGGCGCGGGCAACGACGTGTTGCTTGGCCGCGACGGCGCCGATTTCCTCCTCGGCGGCGGTGGTCACGATATCGTTTTGGGCGGCCCGGGCGACGATTCCCAACTGCTCGGCGAAGCGGGACGCGACATCATCGTTGGGGGCACCGGCAGCGATACGCTCGACGGCGGCGACGGCGAGGATATCCTCGCCGACGGCACCACGCTGTTCGGCGCGGGAACCGAGGAGGAGACGATCGCGGCCCTGGGCGTGATCCGCGACGAATGGACGCTCACCAGTCGAACGTACGAACAGCGGACCGCCAATATCGCTGCCGGAGTCGGCGCCGGCGGCGCCTTCCGGCTGGCCGTGGGCAGCACGGTCTTCTACGACTCGGACCCCGATGAGTTGACCGGCGGCCTCGACAGGGACTGGTTCTTCCGCAACCTGGCCGACGACACGGTGACCGATCTCGACGTGGACGAGTTGGCCAAGGCCGCCAAGGAAACCCGGCTCGAATCGACGGAACTGCGCGAAAGGGCGACAACCGCGTACTTCGAACTCTTGGCCGAGTCCCGTTCCCGCAATCATCAAGACGGCAACGACGGACGGCACTCCGATGCGATCGACGACGACTTGGAGTATCTCGTGGGGCGGCTGACCCGGCACTGGTGACCAACCGAGCCGCAGCCTTCGTCTTTGCCCGGCGCGGCGTACGACGAGTACACCGATCACGGCCAGAGCGAGAATCGCAACAAGCAACTCAAGCGAGGTCTTCAGGCCGACCGTTTGAGCGATCGCCGCCACTTGGCCTCTCGGTCAACCCAACCTGCCGCGTCCCGCGGCCGCTCCACGACCAGGGGAAAAAGGGGGACTTGGGGGAAAGGGGCCTTGTGCCCCGAAGCCCTCTACGGTTGTCTGACGCGCGCCACCAGTGAGATCTGCCCCCAGTCAATACGAGCCGACAGGATCCTGTGAATAATTCGAGCTATGGCTCGTCCTTCGGCTACTCTTCCTCTTCTTCCTCTTCCTCTTCCTCCCAGTCGCCCTCGTCCCAGTCATCTTCGTCATCCCAGTCCTCTTCTTCCTCTTCTTCCTCTTCTTCCTCTTCTTCCTCTTCGTCCTCGTCTAGTTCCTCTTCGTCTTCGACCTCTTCCCAGGGCTCATCCTCGAATTCATCATCTTCCTCGTCTTCTTCCTCATCCTCATCCTCTTCATCGTCCTCGTACTCTTCCTCTTCATCGTCCTCGTACTCTTCCTCGTCATCGTCCTCGTCTTCATATTCCTCTTCGTCTTCCTCCTCGTACTCTTCGTCTTCATACTCTTCGTCTTCTTCATCCGAGTCCTCGTCGTCGAAGTCCTCGTCGTCGAAGTCGTCGTATGCAATCTCTTCGTCGGGCATTTGGCTGCTCTCCAATCGGAACGTCTCGGTCGCGCCTTCAACGGCGATCGCTTCCGGGGCATCCTTCGTCATGGCGAGGACTCTCACGTTCACCTCCTCTTCCGCTTCGTGGGTGTAGACGGGTTGATTCGACAATTCTTTATCGGCTTGGTCGGCTGCTGCCGTGAGGGCAGCAGCACTTTCCGGGCTCGGTTGCAGGGCCTTCAGCCACTCACCCCGAGGCATCTCGTCCAGGTGTCGCAATCCGAACACCTGCAAAAACAGCTTCGTGGTTCCATACAAAAAAGGGCGGCCCAACTCTTCCGAACGGCCGACGATCCGCACCAGGTCTCGCTCAATCAATTGGCGAAGGATTTCGCCGCACTGGACCCCCCGGATCGCCTCGATCTCGGCCCGCAACACCGGTTGTCGGTACGCCACGACCGCCAGGGTCTCCATGGCGGGGGCCGACAAACGGACCTCGACGGGAACGTGATGCAGGCGTCGCAGCCACCGGGCGAACTTCGGCCGTGACATCAATTGGAAGCCGCCGGCCACCTCCTCGACTCGAAACGCACACCCCTCTCTATCATACAATCGGTTTAGCGTGCGAACCAGCGTACGGGCCTTCGTTCCGTCTGCCAAGCCGGCCAACTGGGCCAGCTTGCGGCTCCCCTGGGGTTCTTGGGCAAGGAACAGCGCCGCTTCCACTTGGGCGAGTTCGGTACTCCGGGCGTTGGGGCCCTCTCCGCCGACGCCCTCGGGTGTCGAACCGGCCGAGAGCAAGAATCGGCAGATTCCTCCCGAGGCCGGTGCCAGGCCACCCTGCATGCCGATCGGCTGCCGATAGCGCAGCGACACGCTCCGGACCGACCATCCACACCTGTCGCACGAGCCGCGCATCGGGTCTTTCGACGCCCCCGGTTCAACATGCGCACCCAGCGAGCGGGCTACCCGTCCGACGCCGTTGGCGCTGAAGCACATCTCAAGCTAAGCCTAAACGCCGGCCTTTGGCAAGCCCAATGGCGCCCCGTCCCGCGGCGACGCTGCTGCCTTCCCGATCGGCCCGATCCGAGGGCTGCTAGCGTAACCCCGTTTGCCACGCCTCTACCTCACGCAGGACTTCGGTCATGGCCTTCAGGTGGTCCGTGTCCGTGGCTTCAAAGTACCGGACACAGCCGGGATTCTGCCCGACCGCCATCTTGCAGCTAAACCGGTACAACTGCTGACGGCTGCCCCAGAATTCCAGGGAGTATGCGGTGGCGCCCAACTGCCGCAACCGGTCTTGCACGTAGGCGAACCCGTCGGCGGTTTGGGGACTTCCGGGCGTGGGACGCGCCGGGGCCGCGGGGCCGGCGGTGGGGGAAAGGCTTTGGCCGTTCGGTCTTTCTTCGTGGGGGCTGGGCGGTGCCGCGGCAGCGGAACCGAAGCGTGGAACTGCCACGGGGGCTGGAGCAAAGGGTGGTTGAAGCTGCTGCGACGCGTCCGGCCCGCCGGAAACCGCCACAGATGCCGAATTCGCGGGCGGTCGATAGCCAGCCGGGATTACGCCCGAGGTGGCCGCTTCAGTCGGTGGCTGGTCAGTTGGCGGCTGGTGCCGTCCTCCGCCGGTTTGGAGCGAGGGTTGCAGTCCAGGCGAACCGGGCGACGGAAAGGGGTGGGGTTCCGGCTCAACGGTGGCATTGTACGGCTCGAAGTGAGGCATTTCGTTGGCCGCAACGCACGCCGATGCCGTCGTCTGGGAGCGGCAGCCGTCCAGTAGGGCATCGAGCATTTGGGGCAACGACTTGCCGCACAGCGCCGCCATGGGAATGGCCACGACGCAGGCCAGCATCACCAGCGCTCGAAGCATCACTGCCGTTGACGACTGCATCCCCGAGGCGACCTCCTGCCGTTTCTCCCGACGTCCCGGCCCGTACTGGGGCCCACCGGACCGCGACCCAACGGACCGCGCGGCAACATCATAGCGACGGCCGCCGATGTTGGGCAATGTCAATTGGGGCGGTCATGTGTGACCGTTCTGGACGGTGGTGCGGGTCCCCAGTCGCCACGGGAGGAGTTGTTTGTACCGAGTCGGGCGGATAGACTTTGATTCGGGCAGGACTTCTGCAAACCGCACTCGACTCGCCATTCTGCGGAGGTCCGGCCTGATTTCCGGCTTCCGCCCATCTCGCGCACGCAGGCCGCCGCATGGCATCCGTCTCGGAAACGCAACCGCCGAGCCCGACGATACTCCGCACACTGGGCTCGTGGCTTCGGTTGCTGGCGTCGCTGAAGCTGGCCGTGGTGCTGCTGATCTTGTTGGGAGTCGTCTGCGCCGCGGCGACCTTCGTGGAGTCGGGACGGGGAACGGAATTCGTCCAATGGTACTGCTACGACAGCCCCTGGTTCGTGGGGCTCTGGGCGCTGTTGGGGCTGAATCTCCTGGCCGCCATGCTGGTCCGGTTCCCCTGGAAGCTGCGCCAGGCCGGATTCCTGATGACGCATGCCGGCGTGTTGGGGTTGATGATCGGCTCCGTGCAGACCTATTGGTCGGGCGTGGAGGGCCAACTCTCTTTCGCCGAGGGCGAGACCACCAACATGGTGACGCTCGGCGACCGCAGCCAACTGACTGTCCTTCCGCCCGGAAGCCGTGAAGACGAGAAACTCGATTTCTCCTTCAACGGCGGTCCGGTCGATTGGCCCGAAGGCCGGCCGCTGGAATTCCCGGAAACCGAGGGGGTGACCCTGCGGGTGCTGAGATTCCTCCGCCACGCCCGGGCCGAGACGCGCTGGGTGGCCGACTCGTCGGGACGCGGCCCGGCGGCGGCCAAAATCGCCATGATCGGCCCGGACGGCCAACGGCTGGCCGCTCGCTGGCTGCCGCCGGAGCAATTCGACTTCCAGGCAAAGGCCGGCGACGAGATCGAACTGGACGGCGGCTACAAGCTCTCCGTATTGGAGTATTTGCCCCATGCGCGCCGGGAAACCACGTACCACTCGCTGGAGGACGCCTCCAAGCGGTCCGAGAAGGCCGAGGCGGCCGTGCTGGTCGAGGTGGAACTCGGTAGCACCTCCGAGGAGGTCTGGCTGATGCGCGGCGACCCGCAACTCGGCATCCAGAAAATCGATACCCCGCGGGGGCCGCTCTGGTTGAACTTCGGCTACCAGCGGCTCTCGCTGGACTACTCCTTGAAGCTGATCGATTTCGAGCGTGGCACCAATCCCGGGCGGATGGGAAACGCCTCGTTCTCCAGCCAGGTCGAGCTGATCGACGATTCCCGCAAGATCCGCCCCAAGGACGTCCGCGAGCCACATACGATCATCGTGAACAAGCCGTTGACGTACGGGAAGTTCACGTTCTATCAGTCGAATTACCAAGAGCTCAGCGACGGCAAGGAAATGTCGATTCTCAGCGTGGCCCACGACCCGGGACGGCTGCTGAAGTATGCCGGCAGCGTGTTGACGTGTCTGGGTATCTTCGTCGTCTACTATCTCCGGCCGCGCGCCCGGCGCAAGCAGGAAGCGGAACGCCTGGAAAAGGGCTGATGGACTCTCCCAGAGACGGAAGACCCGACAGCAGGCATCGGCACTAGAGGATTGCCACAAGAGGAACCCGAATGGATCGCAACCTGGCCGTCTTCCTCTTTCTCACTGCCCTGGTTTGGGCCGTTCCCGTCGCTGCCGAAGAGCTGGTCGACGAGAACCTCGACTGGGCCGCTTGGCGTCGTCTTCCCGTGCTGGCGGGCGGCCGCTACAAACCGCTCGATACGCTGGCCGAGGATACGATGCGGGCGTATTGCGGCCGGACTCGCCTGAAGGATCCCGAGAGCGGGCGGCGGATCGACGCGGTGGCCGCGTATCTGGCGATGATCTTCGACTGGCAAGGTTGGGACCACTCGCCGGATGCCGAGGACGCGGGTACCGAGGCGCCGGAGATCGGCTACTTCGATCACCACCAGCCCGACAAGTGGGACCGGGCCCGATGGATCCGCGTCGATTCCCCGCAGCTTCGCGAAGCCCTGGGCCTGCCCCAGCGTCGCCAGTACGCCTCGCCGCAGGAGATCATCGACGCCGACTTTCGCGATCCCGCGACGGGACGTCAAGTGCCCTTCGTGATGTGGACCCAGCAGATTGCGCAAGGGAAACGGGAAAAGTTCTCGCCGCTTGAGGAAAAGGCTCTGGACCTGACCGGCACGCTGCAGCAGTATCAGCACCACCGCACCGGCCAGGGGCTTAGCGTGGTTCCCATTCGCGACAGCCGGCACCAGGAATGGCTGTCGATCGCCTCCTTGATGCAAGGGAGGCTCGACGACCAGACGGATCCCGACGGATCGCTCCGGGAGCTCAAGGGGCGATGGCAGCGCGTGCGAAAGGCTTACCTCGACGAGTCGCCCGAGGCGTTTCGCGAGGCGTCGGCCGCTTACCTGGCCACGGCGGAAAAGCTGGGACCGGAGCTGGCGCCGAACGAGGATGCGTATCCGCAACCGTGGCGAATCCGTTTGGAGGTCGCCTACAACCATGGTGTGCCGTTTCGCTTCGCTGGAGTGCTCGCCGGCGCGGCCTTTGTCTGCACGCTGCTGAGCCTGGGCTGGCAAGGCCGACGCTTCTATGGCGCCGCGTGGTTGTTTTCGGCGGCCTGCCTGCTGGCCATGCTGGCAGGCTTCGCCGTGCGAGGCCTCATTTCCGGATGGGTCCCGGTCACCAACATGTACGAATCGATGGTCTGCGCCGCCCTGGGGGCCCTGGTGCTGGGGTCGATCTTCGAGCTTCGCTACCGGCGACGATACATTCTCTCGGCGACGACCGTTGTCTGTGGCTTGCTGCTGGTGCTGGCCGACGGCTGCCCGTCGATCATCGACCCGAGCATCCGCCCGTTGCCGCCGGTTCTGCGGAGCAACTACTGGCTGGCGACCCACGTGGTGACGATCGTGCTCGGCTACGCGGGCTTGGCCGTGGCCCTCGGCATCGGCAACATCACGCTGAGTTATTACCTGGTCGGTTCGCGGAACACCGACGTGATCCGGAATCTGAGCAAGTACACGTACGAGGCCCTAAAGGCCGGGGTGCTGATGCTGACCCTCGGCACCATCCTGGGAGCGATGTGGGCCGATGACAGTTGGGGACGCTTCTGGAGTTGGGACTCCAAGGAGGTTTGGGCCCTGGTGACGCTGCTGTTGTTCCTCGGTATGTTGCACGCCCGATACCTGGGCTGGGTCACCAACCGCGGCCTGGCCGCCTGGTCGGTGGTCTGTTTCGCGGTGGTCGTCGTGATGGCGACGTACGGCGTGAACTTCGTTCTGCGCCAGGGCATGCACAGTTACGGCTCCGGCGGCGGCGGACAGGTCTACGTCTTCAGTGCGGTTGCCGTGCAATTGCTCTACGTGATGATCGCCACGGGAGTCTCGGCCCTGCGGGATCTCGCCGCGTCGCGGGCCGGATCGGCGGCTGCGTCGCCGGCTGTGTCGGAAGCCTCGTTGTAAGCCGTGGCAGGCTGCCGAGGACGCAAAGATTTGCCGCTTTTTCCCTTTGCGCCGCGACGTCACGGCGCGGGACTTCGCCGCCGCCGCCCCCCATTTGCCTGCCGCCGGGTCCACTGCTACAATGCGCCCTGTTGACGCTTGCATACTCAATGCGCGAGGGCGACCCACGGGAGCCCGACCTGTCCGTTCTCCCGTTGGTCGGCCTGGATCATCCACAGTGCAAACATCAATCACGTAACGGCACACCCCGACTTTACCACTCCCCCCCCCGATCCCTCCAGGAGGAAGAGAACAATGAAACGCTTCGCGAAACCAGGCCTCGTGACGCTGCTGGGTCTGCTGGTCGTGCCGCTGTGGCTCGCCTGCCCGGCGACGGCCGACGACGAGGGATTCAAGCCGATCTTCGACGGCAAGACGCTCGAAGGCTGGGACGGCAATCCCAAGTTCTGGCGCGTCGAAGACGGCACGATCACCGGCGAGACCACCGCCGAGAATCCCACCAACGGCAACACCTTCATCATCTGGCGCGGCGGCAAGCCGGCCGACTTCGAGCTGAAACTCGAATGCCGGCTGCACAACCACAATTCGGGCATCCAGTTCCGCAGCTTCGAGGACCCCGAGAAGTTCGGCAAGTGGGTGATCGGCGGCTACCAGACCGACGTGGAAGGCTCCGGCCGCTTCTCCGGCATCCTCTACGGCGAGCGGTATCGCGGCATCCTGGCCGAACGCGGCGACAAGACGGTCATCGGCAGCGACCACAAGCCCAAGATCGTCGGCAAGGTGGGTGATCCGGACGAGCTGCTTAAGAAAATCGACCTGACCGGTTGGAACGAGTACGAAATCACCGCCAAGGGCAACCACATCGTCCAGAAGATCAACGGCCAGGTGACGGTCGATGTGACCGACGAGGACGCGGAAATGGCCCGCAGCGACGGGCTGATCGCCCTGCAACTGCACGCCGGCCCGCCCATGAAGGTCCAATTCCGCAACATCCGCTTAAAGGAGCTCGGCAAGGACGAGGCGGCCACGGGGGTTTCGGACGGCACCAAGATTGTGCTGATCGCCGGACGCCCCAGCCACGGCTATGCCAGCCACGAGCACAACGCCGGCTGCCTGCTGCTGGGCAAGTGGCTGCGGGAGAGCGGGCTGGGGATCGAGACGGCCGTGTATCAAAACGGCTGGCCCAGCGATCCCAAGGCGCTGGACGGCGCCGACGCGATCGTGATCTTCGCCGACGGCGGCGGCGGACACCCCATCAACCCGCACCTCGACGAAGTGGCCCCGCTGATGGAAAAGGGCGTGGGGTTGGCCTGTTTACACTATGGGGTCGAGGTCCCCAAGGGCAAGCCGGGCGACTGCCTGAAACAGTGGACCGGCGGTTACTTCGAGACCAACTGGTCCGTCAATCCGCATTGGAAAGCCGAGTTCAAGGAGCTGCCCAAGCACCCGGTGGCCAGCAGCGTGAAGCCGTTTTTCATGGATGACGAATGGTACTACCACATGCGTTTCAAGGATAACATGGAGGGGGTGACGCCGATTCTGACCGCCGTCCCGCCCGACAGCACACGCGAGCGAGGCGACGGCCCCCACAGCGGCAACCCGACCGTCCGCGCCCGCAAGGGAATGCCCGAGCACGTCGGCTGGGTCGTCGAGCGGCCCGACGGCGGGCGCGGTTTCGGCTTCACCGGCGGCCACTGGCATTGGAGCTGGGCCAGCGACAGCTTCCGCACCGTGGTGCTCAACGGCATCGCCTGGACCGCCAAGGTCGACATCCCCGGCAGCGGCGTGCCCTCGAAGCGGCCCACGATGGAAGAGCTCAAGGCCAACCAGGACTACGACCCGCCGGCCAACTACGACTTCGCGCGTTGGCAGCGGCTGATCGAGGAGTGGAACCAATAGCGGAAAGACCGTGAATCAGCAGCCGCTTGCGGCATCGCACTGCTTGATCTGGTGTGAAGCCGCAGGCGGCTTTTGCGTTGGTGAATCCTACGAGGCGTCGAACCCCGTCGCGCGCCCGTAGAGCTTCTCGCGCGTGGCCCAGAGCCCGGCCGAGGGCGTGGGAATGAAGAAGATTCGCTCGCCGTCGGGCAAGTCGTTGAAGCCTTCCTTGAGCCGCTCGGGCGGGTACTTGGCCAGCGTTTGGTCGAGGTCGGCGTAGGAGAAGTTCACCGTCTCGATCTCCTCCCGGCTGACGTGCCCCGGGGCGTAGGTGATCCGAAAGCGGCCTTCGGACGAGCCGTGGATCAGGTGGGCCGTGCCGTGGGCCAGGTCCTTTAGCACCGGGTCCCGGCGATAGGCCTCCATGACCCGGGGCGTGCCGACGTAGCCGTACTTGCGGATCAGCGCGTCGACCTCGGGCTGCTCGCCGAAGCGCTTCAGCCCCGGGGCGATGATCACCAGCTCGCCCTGGTCGGCCAGCGCCATCCGCGTGCGGTAGACGGCCTTGTTGGCCACCCAGGTGCTGAAGAACTCGTCGCCCTGCATCACGCAGACCACCTTGTCGATCGGCTCGTCGAGCACGGTGATATTCTGCCGGCGCGACTGTCGGGCCGCCTGCAGATACGTGTCCGGATCGTCGCCCACGTAGACGCCCGTGTGGACCAGCTCGTCCTGCTCGTTGCGCGCCATCACGACCTGCACGTAGAGATCGGGCAACGCCCCGAGGAAGTCGCCTTCGGCCTTGTTGAAACAGGCCCGGACGGGCGTGGTCAGCGTGCCCAGGTTGTTTTCGATTCCGCAGCACGCGGCCGCCATGTGCGCGGCGCAGATCATCTCCTTGCCGGCCAGCCCGATGAAGTAGTTCTTGTTGTGGTTGGCAAATCCCAGCACCTCGTGCGGCACGACGTGGCCGATGTTGATCACCAGGTCCCAGCTCTCTTGCATCAGCATCCGGTTGACCACCACGGGAATGGCCCAGTCGGCCGCGCCGCGGGTGGCCTCTTTCACAAAGTCGGCCGGCACTTCGCCCAGCGCCGCGCAGCCGCCCCGCCAGTCGTGGGCGTGGATCCGATTCTCGGGGATCGAGCCGAACATGCGGGCGTTCTCTTCGGGCGTATGGGGCACGTGCTGCCCGAGCGTGGGGATCACGTGGACCTCGGCCCCGTCCTCCTCGGCAAAGATCCGATAGAGCATCTCCGTCAGCCGCCCTGCCCCCGAGTGGGCCCGGGTGATATCCGGCGGCAACAGCAAAACGCGCTTCGGTCGGGCGGCAATCCGTCGACGGGCCTCTTCGGCCGTCTGCCGCATCAAGGCCTCCAGCCGCTCGGGGCCGATTCGGCTGGACTGTTCGGAGAACCAGGGCATGACGCACCTCTTCGCTTCAACCACGGTGCACTGATAAACCCTGAAGGGTATCAGACTTCCGTGGTCTCGGCCAGCCGCCATGGCCCGGCGATCCCGCTGGTGGCCCACGGCGTCGTGGCCCCTTGGGCCCAGGCCGGGCTCAAAATGTAGACGATTCCCGGAAAAAGGTGGCCCAGATTTGAAACGCCAACGCGATGACACACAGCCAGAGGTTGATCGCGATGCCCACCCAGTGTGTCCAGGGATACCGGCGGCGTTGCAGCAGGTCCATGATCACGATCGTCACCAAAACGCCGTTGCAGAGGAAGTAGAGTAACCGATTGCTCCAGTGAAGAACCTCGTAGAACGCCCACATCCAGGAAGAAAACAACGACAGAATCCAGAGCAGTTCAGTTGCGAAGGCGAGCAGCAGGAAGACCCGCCAGCGGCGGATCGGCAGGCGGACGGCGGCTATCAGGAAAGCCAAGGCCGCTGCGCCTGTCGGGAGGCTGTGCAAGATGAGCACGTCAGGCGTCAGGGTATCCGTCTGTGTCAGCTGTAGGGAATTGAACAACTGCAGGAGCGCGCAGGCCGCGGCCATGACCAGGCCGGCGGCACCATGCACCAGCCACAGATACTCGCCCGGGTGCTTGGGGAACGGCAGGCCGCGATAGTGGCGTGCAGTCCAAAGGACCAACGCACCCAGCGCGGTTCCCGTGCCAAGCCCGGCCAAAACTCGAAATGCCCAGAGATGCCCCGACGGCGCCTGCTGCTCCAGGGACGTTGTGCCACGCAGCACGCCCAGGTAGAACGCCACGCAGGCGGTCCAGCCCAGCAGGTGAGTGATTCCCAGCCTCGGTTCCTCGTCCTGGCCGGCGGCCGGTGCGCGGGTTACGGGCTCGTCCGGCGGCTGCGGCGACGGCACGGAGAACGGGTTGAGGTCTTGCTGGTCCACCGCGGTGCGGGCAGGGTTTGCGAGCGCCGATGATGTCGCGAGCGGGTGTTGCGCCGCAGGCAGGCTCCGTTGATCGCCCCTTTGCTGATCGCCCCTTGCATTATAACGCCTTCCGCTTGTCCTCCGGAGCCGAAATCTCTGGATTTGCCCTGGCTAAACTGTTGCGAAGACTCTGCAGGAATTTCCTTGTGGGCAAACTAGGGGCCCTGAGGCCGTCGAGGGAAAGGTGTGTACAGTCGCAACTTGCGAGGAGCCGATGAGATCCGTGCAGTGTGAGCCGATCGATCGCGTCGGCTCTGTCGAAGTCACCGGTGAGTCGGTCAGGGCCCCGCGAGGCAGGTTCCCTCGACAGGTCACCTAGATTTTCAGGGAGGAGAGAGTTCGATGCGCAGTATCCTGCGGCGTTGGCCCGTTTTTCTGCCGGTCATCGCAATCGTCTTTTGTAGCGGCCTCACCATGGCATGGGGCCAAGAACAGCTTTCACCATACCTGATGACGGACCCGGGTTATGCCAATGCAGTGGGTCTGAACCAGGGGGCGACGGGGATGCCGGCAGCCAGGGCAAACCATCGTATGGTGTCCAGCAGCTTCAACGCCGACGAGCCGAGCCTGGCGGAGCGGGTGGCCGACCTGGAGTCGAGACTCGCGGCGGCCGACAAGAAGGCGGCCGCCGTCAAGAAGAAGGCCGCCGGCAAGCCGTCGGTGAGCGCCGGTGGTCGGCTCTTCTGGGATTTCGGGAATTTTACCCAGGACGCCAACAGCTTCGCCCAGGTCGGCAATGCCGAGAACGGCGTGGAACCCCGCACAGCCCGAATCTTCGTCAAGGGCACGGCCTTCGACGTGTTTGATGGCGTTGTCGAAATGGCGTTTGAGCCGAGTAATGGGGAGACTTCCTTCAAGAACGTTTACTTCACGGTAAACGAACTGCCCCTGCTGGGAAGCGTGCGAGTCGGCCACTACAAAGAGCCATTCAGCTTGGAACAGTTGACCTCCAACAGGTGGATGACTTTCATGGAACGCAGCGTGGCCGACGTCTTCACACCCGCACGTAACGTGGGCGTGATGGCCTTCGACGTTTCCGAGAGCGAACGGATGACCTGGGCGATCGGGGCCTTTGTGGATCAGATGGACGACAAGCCGCCCCTGGACCACGGTGACCACACGGCCACCGCGGTGACCATGCGCTGGACCTTCCTGCCCTGGTACGACGAGGCCACCGAGGGCCGCGGCCTGTTGCACACCGGTATCTCCTACAGCTACCGCGATGCGGCGGACAGCCAAGTGCGATTCCGGCAGCGACCGGAGGCCCATCTCGGGCCCTACGTAGTCAATACCGACTACATGGACGCGGAGTCCTACCAACTCCTGGCCGCCGAAATGGCGTTCGTCTACGGCCCCTTCTCCGTGCAGTCGGAATACATCGGAGCGTATGTCGACCGGATCGGCGCCCCCAACGCCAACTTCAACGGCGTGTATGTGTACACCAGTTACTTCCTCACCGGTGAGCACCGCCCGTACAAGCGATCGGGCGGCGTTTTCGACCGGCTGAAGCCATTTGAGAACTTCTTCCGCGTCCGCGACGCCGACGGCTACGTCCAGACCGGCAAGGGAGCCTGGGAGCTGGCCTACCGCTACTCCTATCTCGATCTGAACGATGCGGGAATTCTGGGAGGCCGCGTCTCCGACCACACGTTCGGAGTGAACTGGTACCTGACGCCGTACACGCGGCTGATGTTCAACTACGTCGACTCCACCCTCTATGACGCGGGTCTGGAGGGCAATATGGATATCTTCGAGATGCGCGCCCAGATGGACTTCTAACACCGAGGTCCCAGGTGGCCAGCTCGGAAACGCATAGGATTTCACGTTAACGACTGGAACTCAATGGGCGTGGCCGGCCAGCGGCACGCCTCGAAAGGAGATACGGACATGAGGTTGATTCTGTCACTGACGGCAATCGGCGTGTTGATTGCCAACGTCGCAGTCGCCGGAGACTGCACGGCACCCGGCTGCTGCGAGGAGGCCTGCCACGCTTGCGGTGCCAAGAAGGTCTGCAAGGTCGTCTGCGAGATGAAGAAGGTCACGAAGTACGTCTGGGTCGTGGAGTGCGAAGACTTTTGCGCGCCCTTGCCCAACTGCGATCTTGGCAAGCGCTGCTGCCACGGCTGCGGTACGGGTTGCTGCGAGACCGAGGCAACCTGCTGTGGCGACGCCGACGGGTGCGGCTCCTGCTGCAAGCCGGACCCCTGCGAGGCACTGCGGAACCGACGCTACGTTCCACCCAAGTGTGGCAAGGTTCGCACCAAGAAGAAGCTGGTGAAGAAAGAAGTCACCTGCGAGATTCCGGTCTACAAGTGTGTGGTCGTCTGTTGCGATCCGGGCTGTTGCGAGTCGGGCTGCTGCGAAGCCGCCGGCGGCGGCGGCGGGGAGGTCCAGGAGGAAGAAGCTCCGGCACCCGCGCCCACCGCACAAACTACCGATGCCGCTCCACTGCCGCCCGTGCTGGGCACCTCATACTTGCAGCCCTTGAAGGCCGGGCGTTAAACCATCTGCATCCAAGACCGTCCACGCGTTGCAACTCCGCACGGGGTCTCCTAGTGGGCTACGATTTCCGGCCGCCGGCATTCTTTTGCCGGCGGCCGGCTGTTTTTGGCAGAGACCGGACGCCATCCGCCCAAAGTGTCAGGCCGCAGGATGAGGGACAGTCCGGCCGTCTCCGACGATCTCCGCGCGTTCGGTGGCTGCCTCTGGTAGCAGGATTCGGCTGCCACCCCTCTGCCCCTTGCCCCATGCTACCCCTCGTATACCCACCCCTGCGTGCCAACTCGGGGGCCCTATTGACGCTTGCACACTCCGTGCTCGAGGGCGACCAACGGGAGCCCGACTTGTCCGGCCTCGCGTTGGTCGACCTGGATCATTCACAATACAAACATCAATAAAGTCGGTCGACGTCGGTCGCTACCACCTTTGGGCCCGCGAGAATGTCCGACTTCATCTTTGACGCGCCTCCAGCCCCAAATCACCTCCGAGAAAACGGGGCTCGGCTCGTTGGGCGGGCCTCGGTCGAACCCAGGGGCCCGATGTTCTCTGCGGGGGAATACACCCCTTGCACGAATGGTCTTGTGCCGTAGCCAAGCGACGGCCGGCAGCAGATTATTGGCAAATCACTTGATGCGCCTGCCTTACCTGGCCTAAAATGCAAGTTGAATGTTTTGCATTCGTACAGGCATGTTCCCCGGCGATGGCGGCACGAATGCAGAAAGCTCTCGCAAGAGGCGACAACGTTTGCACCGGCGGCTGGCACGAATCGGATTCCAGGAGGCTTGCATACCAGGGTAACTGCTGTGACGTAGCTGATACGGGATGGGCCGCCAGGTCACTTGCTCGTTGATCACTTGTCCTACCTGTCGAGTGTCATATCAAGTGCCGAAATGGGAACCGGCAGAAGAAGCGCCGTCGGTTCAAGCAGCCCGCACGGATAGACTTCCCTAGGCTGGGTTTATTTGGACCAATGGTTCCAAGGCGTTGTCAACCCGCGCACACTGCGCCGTGAACACGTTGCGGCTCCCTTTCACAACAGCAGAGAAACTGTCCGACTGGCCGATGCCGTCGGCATAGCGGGCGATAGACTCGCGGGAGACTCAGTGTGGCTAGGTCGATCAAGCAACATTCCGACCGGGAGCAGTTTTGGCGAGAACTGATTGGCCGGCAACAGGGGAGCGGGCAGTCGATCAAGGCCTTTTGCGTCGAAGAAGGGGTCTCGGAAGCGTCCTTCTTCGCGTGGCGTGCCGAGTTGAGCAAGAGAGACCGCGAAGAGGTTTCCGAGTTCGCTCCCGTTCAGCTCTTGACGTCCCGACGGGGTTGCGTGGAGATTCTGCTGAGCGATCCGCCGCGGGTGCGCGTCGAACCCGGGTTCGATCTGCAAACCCTGCGCGACGTGCTGGCCATCCTGGAAAAGCGGTCTTGCTGAATCCGGACGACGTGCCACTTCCGTTGGCTTTCCGCTTGGCCGGACTGGAATTCTATGGCTTGCCGGCGATGCCGAGTTCCTCGCCGTGCGGCTTCAGGGCCTCGATCACGAAGGCGATGTGCTCGTCCGGATCGACGCCCAGCCGTTGCATCCCCTGGCGGATCTCGTCTCGGTTCACCTTGGCCGCAAACGCCTTGTCCTTGAGCTTCTTCTTCACGCTCTTGGGCTTCAGCGAGGCGATGCCGTCCGGGCGGACCAGGCAGCAGGCGATGACGAATCCCGCCAGTTCGTCGCAGGCCAGCAGGGCCTTGTCCAGGGGGCTTCGGGGCTCGAATCCCCAATGCGTGTAGTGCGTCGAAATCGCGTAGGCCATCTCTTCTTCACCCCGCTCTCGCAGCCAGGCGACAATTCGCTGGGGGTGTTCCTGCGGCCATTGATCGTAGTCCGCGTCGTGCAACAACCCCGTCACGCCCCAGGTCTCCTCGTCGGCGCCCTCTCCATACTGGGCGGCGGCGCGTCGCATCACCAGCTCCACGGCCCGGGCATGGTTCAACAGCGACGGATTGGTGGTCCACGCCTGAAGGTGCTGCCAGGCTTCCTCGCGGGTCAGGGCCATCAGACGCTCCTCTGCTGAAGGTCACTCCACGGACAATCAAGCACGACGGATTGTCCCAGATTCCCGACGCGATGTCAAGCAATGGCTCGGCAACGGGCAAGCTGGCGACCGGCGATCCCGGGCCGCAAAACTTGCGGCCGCTGTCGGCTTCCCCTAGAATCGCATCAGCCCGAAGGGACCATTTCCAGCGAGGGAACAAGATGCGCCCAATCCGACAGCGCGTGTTTGTGGCAGCTCTGGTACTTCTGCCCGCGATCGTCGATACCGCGGCCACCGAGGGAGCCGAACCGGCGCGGCGGCGCGGCAGCCAACTCTTCTTCCGCATGGTCGACTCGCAGAGTAACGCCCCCGTCTTGCCGAAGACTCGCTCGGCCTGGACCCAAGACCGCCAGGTGCGCATCGGCAGCACCGGCATGTCGGATCTCGGCTTCACCGAGTATCCGTTCTGCTTCGGGAAGATGGACTTCACGTTCGTCGAACAATACGCGGTCTATCCCCGCTTCCTTTCCGGCGTCCAAGCCGACGAAGGCATCGTCAATACGGCCGATCTCGTCGTCGAGCACGTCTACGAACCCGATGGTTGCGTGTGGGGCGGCGCCGGGCGCGAGTTCGTGCAGACCTTCACCGCTACGCAATCGGAACTGGTCAGTGCGACCATGCTGGTCGCTTCCGATCCGGGCACGTTTCGGGTGGCGTTGCTCGACGGCGGCCCGGGCGGCCGCCAGATCGGGCCGGCCAAGACCTTCACCTCGGGCCATTCCATGACCTGGGGAACAGCCCGCTGGAATGCAGGCCAAGCCCCGCTGCTGCCCGGACAGACCTACGCCCTGCGCATCGAGCGGACCGACGGCCAAAGGTGGACGCCCTACCTGCACGCGACCGGAAACGTCTACGACGGCGGCCTGCTGCACGTCGACGGCCGGCCGTATCCCGAATCCGACCTGGCCGCCCGGATCGTGGAAGCGCCTGCCGATCTGAAGCGGGCCCTGATCGTGGACGCCGATTCGGAAGGCTGGGTTTACGGGTGCGAGCGGGTGATGTTCCGCCCGCGCACGCCGAACGTGCGGATGATCACGCTCAGCGTCTCGCCGGTGACCAGGGACGAGCTCAGCCGTGGCTATTGCGACCTGGTCGCCCGCGTCTGGTCGGCCGAGGAGAAGCTGCTTGCCGGGCCGAAGCGTTGCCTGGCGGTGGGACCTGCCGACGGCCTGCACACGGCCCACTTCCTGTTCGCGACCGGCGAATGTCGGGTCACCCCGGGCGAACGCTACGGGGTCGACGTCTACACGGTGCCACACAAGCAGCCGGACCTGCCCGAGGACGAGCAGATTGCGATCGCTTCGCGCGACGTGCGGGCGTGGATCTACGGCGAGCCCCAACCCGGGGCGCTGCCGGGCATCTTCAACCTCAGCATCACGTTCGACAGCGACAGCCGGCTGCGGTTCCGCTGGTCCGAGCCGTTTCCTTGCCCGACGCACATCGAGAGCTGGGGGCCCGGCGTCAACGGCGGCAAGACGTTCGACGCGCCGCCGGGCACTACCGATTTGATCATTCCGAAGTTCTGGGCCGGGCACGAATACGATTTGCGGCTGACTTCCACGGGGCCGACCGGCCTGGCGTGGCATACGCCGCGATACCGGGTGCGGATGCCCCGCAGCGACGTCACTCCGCTGGTGCAGCCGGAGTATCCCGAACAGTTCGTCACACTCGCCGCGCCGCGGCTTTCCGCGGCGCCCGAATACGGCCCGATCCGTTACCAGCGCCAGGTTCCCGTGGTCAATCACGATTTCGAGGAGGGGTTGCAGGGCTGGGAGGTCTCCGGAGACGAGCAGGTCTACGTCACGCCGTCGGAGCACGACGTCGGCGTGCGGCGCGGCAAGGCCATGGCCGGCTGGTCCTGCCTTGCCGGTCAACAGCGCCGTCAGGTCTTCACCACGAGCCTGCTCTCGCAGAAAATCGCCACCACGCCCGGCCATGCCTACGTCTTCTCGGGCTGGGCCCACACGTCGGTGGCCGGCGGGCCGCGCGGCGACACGCGGGTGCGGTTGTGCGCCGATCCGGCCGGCGGCCGGCAGCTCGACGGACCCAACAGCAGCCAGTGGTATTGGACCGACGGCCGATGGATGCGCTTTCAGCATCGCTGGGTCGCCGAGGCCGACCAGTCGACGATCGGGTTCGGACTGTTCCGATGGCGGGACCTGGACCGGGCCAGCGCTTATGTGGATTACGCGACCGTGTTCGATCTCGGACGGGCCCCGGCGGCGCCCGGCGATCCGGCGGACCGCTGCCAAGGGGCCCCGGCACTGGTGCTGGTCAATCCGAAGGTCGAGGCCGACGATCGGGTCGAGGCCCATTTGCAGGCCCCACCGGGCTACGTGATTACGGGCATCGGCAGTCGCGCCCACTACGACAACGTGACGACCATGTGGCTGCGGGTGCAGCCGCTGTTGCCCGACGGGACCTTGGGACCGCCCGAGCAACTTCGCAACGGCTGGGAAGCCGACGCCGGCTTGGAGGCCGAAATCGAGCTGCCGCCCGGCTACGTGGCCACCGGCTTCGGCGCCGCGGTGGCCCCGGAATGGGACGTCAAACGGCTCCGCGTCTGGGCGCGACCGCTCATGCCCGACGCAACGCTCGGCGAAGAGAAGGAGTTTCGCGGCGGCGGCGATCTGGTCAGCGGTGTGGAACGGGAGGTCCGCCTCGAGCCCGGGCGGATCCTCACCTCGGCCGGGCTGAACTGTAGCTTCAACGACATCAACGGCATCAGGGCCACTTCCGCCGTGTTGATGGCGACGGCGACCGCGAAGGCGAAGTGACGGCTACGGCAGCTCGTGGCTGAGTTCGCAAAAACGGAGTCTTCCGGGGCAGGCTCCTAATCGCGGATCAGCTCCCGGACCGTCATGCCTGAGGGAATCATCGGCAGCACGTGCTCCTGGTAGGGCACCTGGACATCGAGCAGGAAGGCACCCGGCGTATTGATCATCTCCTCGAGCGCCTCGGTCAGCTCCGCTTTCTCGCAGACACGGCGTCCGTTCCAGCCGAAGCCTTTGGCGATGGCGACGAAGTCGGGATAGCGCTGCTCGGGGGTGATTCCGTTGCCCTGGCCGATCGCCTCGGGATGATCGATCGGCCCCAGATACGTATGAGCCCGGTTGGCCGCGTGGAACCGATCCTCCCACTGCACCACCATGCCCAGGTGCATGTTGTTCAGCAGCATCACCTTGACCGGTAGTTTCTCGCAGTGGCACGTGGCCATTTCCTGAATGTTCATCAGTATGCTGCCGTCGCCGTCGATATCGACCACCAGCATGTCGGGATGGGCCGCCTTGGCCCCGACCGCCGACGGCAGTCCGAAGCCCATCGTCCCCAAACCCGCGCTGGTCACATGCCGGCGCGGCCGCCGGAACTTGAAGTGCTGGGCCGTCCACATCTGGTGCTGGCCGACGCCGGTGGTGATGATCGTGTCGCGATCCCGCGTCAGGCGGCTCAGCTCGGCAATCGCGTGCTGCGGCAGAATCCCGCGAAAGCCCCGGTCGTAGCCCAGCGGGTCGGCCTTCTTCCATTCGGCGATCTTCCGGTGCCAGTCGGTCAGGTCCTCGGGCGGCTCGACGATCTTGTTCAACTCGGCCAGCGCATACCTCAGATCGCTGACGATGGCCAGGTCGGCCTCTTTGATCTTGTTGACTTCCGAGGGGTCGATCTCGACGTGAACGATCTTGGCCCGGCTGGCAAACTCCGCCACCTTGCCGGTAACCCGATCGTCGAAACGCACGCCGAAGGCCAGCAGTAGATCGGTTTCGTCCAGGGCGTAATTGGCGTAGACGCTTCCGTGCATGCCGGGCATGTCCAGCGAAAGGGGATCGTCGCCGGGAAAACCGCCCAATCCCATCAGCGTTGTGGTCACCGGAATACCCGTCTTGCGAACCAGCTCGCGGAGTTCTTCGCTCGCCTCCGAGGCAACCAGGCCGCCTCCGGTGTAGATCACCGGCTGCCGGCTCCGCCGAATCAGCGCCGCCAGCTCGACAATCTGCTCCGCCGCGGCCAGCCGATTCTCGACGTGGTAGCCCGGCAAATCCATCGGCGCGTCGTAATCGGGCACCGTCTTGGCCATCTGGATGTTCTTGGGCAGGTCGATCAGCACGGGACCCTTGCGGCCGGTGGTGGCCAGGTGGAATGCCTCGCGAATAATCCGGGCGATGTCTTCTACGTCGGTGACCAGGTAGTGATGCTTCGTGACACTGCGACAGACCTCGACGATTGGGGTCTCCTGGAAGGCGTCGGTGCCGATCACCGGCGTGCCGACCTGGCCGGTAATGGCGATCATCGGGATGCTGTCGAGTTTGGCATCGGCGATGGTGGTCACCAGGTTGGTGGCCCCCGGACCGCTGGTGGCCATGCAGACGCCGATCTTGCCGGTGGTTCGCGCGTATCCCTGCGCAGCAAACCCTGCCCCCTGTTCGTGTCGGGGCAGGATGACCCGCAGCCTGTCGCGAAACCGCGTCAGCGCCTGGTGCAGCGGGATACTGGCCCCGCCGGGATAAGCGAACACCGTATCCACGCCGTGGTTGACCAGGGCCTGAACGACAATGTCGGCCCCGCTGGTCGGCTCGGTGGTCGTCCGCTTGGGAAGTGTTTCGATCGTCGCCACAGGAACCACTCCTCTGCCTGTTTTGCGCCCCCATAGCGGGGTAGATATGCAGATTGCCCAAACATTCTAGAATATGCTCAACACCGAATGAATTCAAGCCACCCGGCCAACAGTAGGATCCCACCCGAGGGCAGAAGGTTCGGGTTGCCGTGCATAACCGAAGCGTCAACAAGAAGTGGGGCCGCCGAGCGAACAGACCCGTAGCGGCACAAGATGCCACGACGCTTGAGCCATTTCGTCCCGTCTCTGTTTGTCGAGGGAAATTCCGGTATGAAACCCGCATTCCACCCATGGCTGCACGCCCTGATCCTGCTCTCGTTGCTCACGCTGCCCTGCTGCAACCTGCAGTTTCCCCTTGAAGCGACGTCCGGCGGCTACCGCTTCGACCGCCGCGGCCAGACGGCGAACCGGCACGAAGAGGGAGAAATCTCGCCCGAGATCGAACACATCCTGCTCACCCATCAGTTCGGCGATATCCGCATCGAGGCGACCGACGACGGCCCGTCGTGGTCCTGGGATCTGACTTGCTGGGCCTCGACCCAGGAGACCGCCGAGCACTTCGCCAAGCAGATCCAGATGCAGACCGACCAGCAAGCAGGCGAGGGCGGTTGGACACTGGTTCTGCCCGAGCCGCCCGTTCCCGAACTCCGCGGGGTCGAGTCGAACCTCACGCTGCACGTGCCGGCCACCGTCGACGTCGAGGTGTCCAACGGCTTTGGCCAGACGGAGATCGTCGGCGTCAGGGGCGGCACGCTCGTCCGGTGCCGGCATGGGAAGCTCCATCTGGCCAATCTCGGCGGCGAGCTGGACGCGGCCACCTCGTTCGCCAGTCTGAGCGCGGAACAGATCCCCGGCGGCAAGCTGGCGAATCAGCATGGGTCGATCCGCGCCACCGACGTTGGCGGGGACCTGCACGTCGAGTCGGAATTCAAGGACATCGAAGTCCGCCGCGTCTCCGGATCGCTGGTCGCCAGGAACGCTCACGGGAAGATCACCGCCGAGGGCGTCGAGCAGGGGGCCGACGTTCGCACGTCCTTCAACTCGATCGAGTTGGGCGAAGTCGAGGGCGAAGTCCTGGTGCGCAACCGGCACGGCGATATCTTCGCTTCGGACCTGCACGGCAACGTCGACCTCGAGAACGAGTACGGAGACGTCGAGCTGGTCATCGACGCCGGCGAGGTCCGCTGCCGGAACCGGTTCGGCCGCGTCACGCTGAGCCTCACGGGTTCCCAGCCGGCCGTCGTCCGTGCCGAAACGGCCTTCGACGACATCCAGGTCAACGTGTTCGGCGCCGCCGAGCCGAAGATCGAAGCCCGCACCAAGTACGGCAGGATCCAGTCCCAGTATCCGGTCTACACGCTCGATACGGGCAGCGACAACTTCGAGGGCCTCCCGGCGGACACGACGCGGCTGACGCTGGTCAACAAACACGGCGATATTCGTATCGACAAGGTCAAGGATGCCGCCGATCGTTGACGCGTCGCCGCTCTTTCGCAACAGTCCGGCCAAATGGCGGCTGGGGCAAGGCGCAGCTGAATCCGCCGCGCTTGTCTTTGTCGGAGGTTGGTGTATCATGCAGGGTAGATTGTCGGGTCAGATTGGGTGAGCGAACATGAACACGCGAGTGGAACGTCTCCGCCGGCAGAGCGTCGAGACCAGGCCGTACATCTCGACCGAACGCTCCGAGCTGATCACGGCCTTCTACAAGAGCCCCGTCGTCAGGCAGGTCTCGACCCCCGTTTGCCGGGCGCTGGCTTTCAAGTACGTCATCGAAAATCGGACGCTCTGCATCAACGAGGGCGAGCTGATCGTGGGCGAGCGAGGCCCGGCCCCCAAGGCCACGCCCACCTACCCGGAACTCTGCTGCCATAGCCTGGAAGACCTCGATATCCTCGACCGCCGGGAGCGGACGCCCTTTCTGGTCGGTGACGAGGCGCGGCGGGTCTACCGGCAGGAGATCATTCCGTTCTGGACTGGTCAGACGATCCGCGAGCGATTGTTCGCGCGGATGACCGACCAGTGGCACCGCGCGTTCGAGGCGGGTGTGTTCACGGAATTCATGGAGCAGCGGGCGCCCGGACACGCCATCCTCGACGACAAAATCTATCGTCGCGGATTCCTGGACGTGAAACGGGAGATCGCCGCGCGACGCGCCGAGCTCGACTACCTGGGCGACCCGCGGGCCTACGAGAAAGACGAAGAGCTCAAGGCCATGGACCTCTGCGCCGACGCCATCATCACGCTGGCCGAGCGGCACGCGGCCTTGGCCCGCCAACTCGCCGAACAGCAAGGCGATCCCGGGCGAAAGCAGGAGCTTCTGAGAATCGCCGAGGTCTGCTCGAACGTGCCCGCCCACGCGCCGCGAACGTTTCACGAGGCCTTGCAGGCCTACTGGTTCGTGCATCTGGGCGTGATCACCGAGCTGAACACTTGGGATTCGTTCAATCCGGGTCGGCTCGACCAGCACCTCTATCCCTTCTACGCGAAAGAGCTGGAAGCCGGCACGCTCACCCGCGAGCAGGCCGAAGAATTGCTGCAGTGCTTCTGGATCAAGTTCAACAACCAGCCGGCGCCGCCCAAGGTGGGCGTCACCGAGGAGCAGAGCGGCACCTACACCGATTTTGCCCTGATCAACATCGGCGGCCTGAAACCCGACGGCAGCGACGCGGTCAACGACTTGTCGTACCTGATGCTCGACGTCGTCGAACAGATGCAGTTGGTCCAGCCCAGTGCCTGCATCCAGCTCAGCAAGAGGAATCCGGACCGGTTCCTGAAGCGGGCGTGCCGCGTGGTCCGCACCGGCCTGGGACAGCCCTCCATGTTCAACTCGGACGTGATCCTCCAGGAGATGCTCCACGACGGCAAAACCGTGGCCGACGCCCGTTGCGGCGGCCCCAGCGGCTGTGTCACCATCAGCGCGTTCGGCAAGGAGAGCTGCACGCTCACCGGGTACATCAACTGGCCCAAGATCCTGGAGCTGGCCTGCCATGACGGCCGCGACCCGCGTACCGGCGAGCAGGTTGGCCCACACACCGGCGATCCCCGCGGTTTCGATTCCTTCGGACAGCTCTTCGACGCCTACGTGTCCCAACTGAAGTACTTCGTCGATCTGAAGATCGCCGGCAACAACGTGATCGAGCGGCTCTACGCCAACCACATGCCCGCTCCCTACATGTCGCTGTTGATGGACGACTGCGTGGCCAAGGCCCGAGACTATCACGACGGCGGCTCGCGCTACAATCCCACGTACATTCAAGGGGTCGGCATGGGCACGCTGACCGACGCGCTGGCGGCCGTCCGGGCGCACGTGTTCAACGGCGGCGGGCTTTCCATCGGGCAGTTGCTCGACGTGTTACAGGCTGATTTTCAGGGACAGGAAGCGCTGCGGCAACGGTTGCTCAACAAGACGCCCAAGTACGGCAACGACGATCCCCTGGCCGACGACCTGGCCGAAGCGGCCTTCAACGCCTACTACGATGTGCTCGACGGACGGCCGAACACCAAGGGCGGGAAGTATCGGGTGAACCTGCTGCCCACCACGGTCCACGTCTACTTCGGCTCGGTGCTGGGGGCAACGCCCAACGGGCGCAGGGCCGGCGAGCCGGTCTCGGAAGGAATCTCCCCTACCCAGGGCGCCGACGTCCACGGCCCCACGGCCGTCTTGAAATCGGCCGCCCGCATCGACCATGCCCGAACCGGCGGGACCCTGTTGAACATGCGCTTCAGCCCCCAGTTGCTCGAAGGCAACGGCATCGACCGCCTGGCCGACCTAGTCCGCTCCTATTTCAGCCTGGACGGACACCACATCCAGTTCAACGTGTTCGACGCGGCAACCCTGCGCGACGCTCAGAAGCATCCCGAGCGGCACCGTGATCTGATCGTGCGCGTGGCCGGCTACAGCGACTATTTCGTCGACGTGGGGCGAGATCTGCAGGACGAGATCATCTCGCGCACCGAACACGGGGCGTTCTGACCGGGCGATTGCGACATGGCGGACCCAGCTTCCCCACCGCCCGACGTCCCGTCCGCCTCCGCCAAGCTGGTCGGGCGGCTCTGGATCCTTGCGGCCGCTCTGCTTTGGAGCTCCTGCGGGCTGTTTGTGAAAGCGGGGCTGTTCGACGACTGGTCGGATTCGGTTCGCGGACCCCTGCTGGCCTTCTGGCGGGCGTTCTTCGCGGCCATGGTGTTGATGCCCGCCGTGCGGCGGCCGAGATTCAACGTGCTGCTGCTGCCGCTGACCCTCTGTTTCACCTTGATGTGCCTCTTCTACCTGACCGCCATCACGCTGACCACCGCGGCCAATGCGATTTGGCTGCAAGCCACCTCGCCCTGGTGGGTGTTTCTACTCTCGGTGCTCTTCTTCCACGAGCCGATGGTGCGCCGCGACCTGATTCCCCTGGGCTTCGGGGTGCTCGGCGTGGGCACGATTCTCTGGTTCGAGGTCCAGGGACAGGCCCTGTTCGGGGTGGCCTGCGGCGTGGCGTCGGGAGTGACCTACGCCAGCGTGGTGCTGTTGATGCGGCGATTGCGTCGCGAGAACGCGGCATGGCTGGTCACGCTGAGCCACGCGGTCGCCGCGATGGCGATCTTGCCCTGGGTGGTCTATCAGGACATCTGGCCATCCGCGTGGCAACTGGTCGTGCTGGCCTGCTTCGGCACGTTCCAAATGGCGGTGCCCTACCTCTGCATGATTCGCGGGCTGCGCAGCATCAGCAGCCAGGAGGCCGTGGCGATTGCCCTGCTCGAGCCGGTTCTGATGCCGCTGTGGGTGTTCCTGGCAGGGATGGAGTCCCCTCGCTGGTGGACCGTCGTGGGGGCCTCGTTCATTCTCGTCGGCTTGATGCTGCGATACCTGGTGTTGGGATACGCTGTCCGGCGTCGAGGCCGACCGCTGCCGAGTTGCAGCGGGGCATCCGATTCGTGCCCCGGCGATTCGTGCCCCTGAACTGCAAGACGGCCCCGCAGCTTGACACGCCGTAAACCGTCTTCTAGACTGGCGCACGAACCGTATCCAAGGACTCGCCAAAGAACCCGTTGAGGAGCCGAGCCATGAGAGGTTACTGTTGCGTTTTGGTGGCCCTGTTGATGACGGCCTGCGCCGTCTCGCACGCAGCGGAACCGCTGCTGATTCCGACCAAGATCGACGGGCCGGTGCACGACCCGGCCAACCACAGCTATTGGTTCGGCCCGTTTAGCGAGTGCGCGTCGGTGCTGGACGTCGACGGCGACGGAGACCTCGACATCGCGGCGGGCCGCAATTGGTACGAAGCGCCGGACTGGAAGAAGCACGAGGACTTCCGCGACGGTGCCGCCACGAACGGCCCCGAAACGGACGACAACAGCGAGTTCGCCATGGACGTCAATCGCGACGGCCGCACGGACATCGTCAGCTCGGGCTGGATGTTCATGAAGGGCGCCTTCTGGTATGAAAACCCCGGCAAGACGGGGGTCAAATGGAAGGCCCGGCGGATCCACTCGGCCCAGTGCATGGAGGGAGTAATCCACGGAGATATCGACGGCGACGGCGACGACGACATCCTCTGCAACCATTGGACGCTCGTGCCGGGCCAGGGCATGACCTGGCTGGAGTCGATCGACAAGGCGCCCTGGCTGGTCGAGCACGTGATCGGCACCGAGGGGGAGATCCACGGCAACGGCTTGGGCGACGTCAACGGCGACGGCCGCACGGACATCGTCACCCAAGTCGGCTGGTATGAAGGGCCCGAGAAGCCCGCCGAGCAGAAGTGGAACTTCCACGCCGACTACAAGTTTCAGGCGGTCGACAACCCCGACGCGAGCCCCCCGGCCTCGCACCCGATCCTGGTCTACGACGTCAACGAAGACGGCGCCAACGACATCATCATCGGCGCATCGCACCATTACGGCCTGGCCTGGCTCGAGCAGAAGGTCGACGCAGACGGCAAGCGCAGCTTCCAGCAGCACTGGGCCGAGACCGATTTCGGCCAGTTCCACACGATGGCCATGGGCGATCTGAACGAAGACGGAAAACCCGACCTGGTGACCGGCAAACGGCTGTTCGCCCATCACGGTCGCGACACGAGCTGCTACGACCCGCTGTGCGCCTTCTGGTACGACATCCAGGGCGGCAAGTTCCAGCGGCACGTGCTCGCGTTCAACCACCTGCCGTGGTACTCGGGCGAGGAGAATCTCAACCCGCCGCCCAACTACGCCATCGCCGTGGGCATGAAGCTCAACGTGGTGGACATGGACAAAGACGGCCGGCTCGACGTCGTGGTCGCCGGCAAGGGCGGGCTCTACGTCTTCTACCATCGCGGCTACGCGCCCCGACCCAGAGGCGAAATCCGCTTGGCGCCCGAGGAGACCTATCCCAGTTGGAAACCGTGGCACCAGTAGGCCCGCTGATCGCGTGTGTGCTTTTTGCAGGTTCTTTTGCCTGCGGCCGACGGCCGCGTGACGTTACCCCTGGAGAATCACCCATGACAATGAAATCGTCCCCTCTCATCGCGATGGCGGCATTGGCCGTCTGGCTGTTGACGATCACCACCGCACGGGCCCAAACACCGGCCGCCGAAGGCAAGCCGGACGACCAGGGGTTCGTCTCCCTGTTCGACGGCAAAGACCTTGCCGGCTGGCAGTCCGGCCCCGATCACGCCTGGGTCGTGCGGGACGGGGTCATCGCGCTCGAGGGACGCACCGACGGCGTCATGCGCAACCCCAACTACCTCTGGACGAAACAGACCTACGGCAACTTCGTCCTCGAGCTGGAATTCAAGACCGACGAGCGGGCCAACAGCGGCGTGTTCTTGCGCACCTCGGACCTGAAGAACCCGGTGTATACGGGGATCGAAGTCCAAGTCAGCAATTCCTTCGCACAACAGCAATGGAGTCGCGGGGGTTGTGCGGGCGCGATCTACGATTGCCTGGCCCCGACCAAAAACACGGTCAAGAAGCCCGGCGAGTGGAACCGCTATCGGATCACCTGCCGCGACAACATCATCCAGGTGGTGCTCAACGGCGAACAGATCATCGAGATGGACCTGGACCGCTGGACCGAGCCGCGCAAGAATCCGGACGGCACGCCGAACAAGTATCCGCGCGCCCTGAAGGATTTCGCCCGCGAGGGCCGTATCGGCTTCCAGGACCACGGCCGGCCCGTCTGGTATCGGAACATCCGCATCAAGCGGCTGCCCGACTGAAGGTATCCCGTCCGATTGAAGACACCCCGACTGAAGACGCCCCCGCTTGCTGAGAATGCCCTGGCCGACAACGGCTGACTTGATCCTTTCACCGCAAAAGGAGCCCAACCATGCTACGTCGATACGCCCGTTTGTTGATCGTGGGGCTGCTGCCCCTCGTGTTCGGCGCGACCGGGGCTTTCACTGCGGCCTGGGCCGCGGAAGACGGCCCCGGGCGTTACGTGCTGGCGACAGATCCCTACGGGATCGTGCTTAAGGCGCCGAGCGGCCGGACCGTCTTCCGCTACATGACGAGGAAGCCCGAGAAGACGAATCTGGCGGCCAACAGCGTGTGCTGCTTCCACCCGCTGAACACGCCGTCCGGCGTTCGACTGACCGACCTGGCGCCCGGCGATCACCACCACCACCGGGGCGTCTTCCTTGCCTGGCACACGACGGAGTTCCACGAGAAGGCCGATTTCTCGTCCCTCGGACCGCTGGGTCCCACGCGGGGCTTCAACATCAGCCGCGGCGATTTCTGGGGCTGGGGGCAGTTCGCGCCGACCGAGGGAGTCGGCATCAGAAGCCGGGCCGTCGAACTGGTCAAGGCGGACGCCCGGCAGGCCGAACTGGCCATCTGCAACGATTGGGCCATCCGCGACAAGGTCATGATGAAAGAGGTCACCTCGGCCGTCGTGGCCGAACGGGAGGGGGCCTACGTCGTGGACCTGGTCTATCGGCTGACCCCGGCGGCCCGGTTAGTGTTGAACCCAACGGCGTTCGGCGGATTCTGCGTGCGGGCGCGCAACGACGGCGAGTCGTACTACGCCACGGCCGACGGGAAGGTCGAACTGCGCGATCCCCACTATTCGGTTCCCGAACTGAACTGGCCCGCCGCCGACTGGTACGACTACACCATCAAGCTCGACGACGGCAAGACGGTCGGCTGCACGGTGATCGACCACCCCGACAACCCGCCGGCCACCTGGCACAACCCGCGCTACGTCTGGATGGTCAACCCGTGCATCGTGGACAAGGGGCCGGTCACCGTGGAACAGGGCGACACGCTGACGCTCCGCTACCGCCTGGTGGTCCACGACGGTCCGACGCCCGTCGATTTGCTCAAGGGGCTTTCGGCCGAGTGGCGTCGCTGACGGGCCACTCCAATTGAACACGTTTGGCCCGCGGCGGCAACCGGTAGCCGCCCGAGTCGAGACGGGGCATCTCGCCGCCGTCGGTCGTCGCGCGCACACGCAGCGCTTTCGGCAACGACAGCACGTATCCGCCCGGTGGCACCGCATCGCCGGAAAGCGTCAGCGTGGCGCCTCGATCGGTCGGCCGGTAGACCAGCGAACACTTGCCGAAATAGGTTGGCAGGTCGGCGACCGACATGCCGTCTTTGCGCGTGAACCACTCAGGCGGAACACCGGCCAGCAAGTGCAGGCGGTCGCCGTCCTCGAACACCAGGCTGTCGCGCAGCAGCAGCCACATTTCGGCAATCGCCCAGCCGTGGGGCATTGCCACGCTGCCGGGGAACGTCGTGCGAGCGAAACGCCAGCCGCCCGATCCGCTGCGGCCGCCTTCATCAAACGCGTACCAGCCCCGCATCTGCGGATGATCCAGATGATTGCCGATCGTGCCATGGCCGGCGTCCCGGTTGCCCGCCAGCAGGCCTTGGTGGGCCCGGGCCAGGGCAAAATAGCGCCAGCCGCCGGGCTCGGTGGCGTGGTTGCCGGCAAACTGCGCGCGGGCCGGGCCGGCGTCGAGGGGATACAGCCGGCATGGCCACAGCACCGAGTAATCGCCGTATCCCTGCGGCAACCGGCCGCCGAACTGCCGGTCGTAACGCTGCATCAGCCCGTCGGCCAGCTCCTGCCACTGCGCCGCGTCCTCCGGCCGGCCGGCCGCCTCGGCAAGCCGGGCCGCGGCACGCAGCCCGGCCACGTCGAACGCTTCCGTGTATTCCGGGTGGTGACCGTCGCAACTGCCGGGCCGGAGCACCTGCCGCCGCTGGGCCGGTCGCTCCTCCGGCCGGTCGGGCGGAAGCCTCTCGCCGAACTCAAGGCTGTCGGCCTTCACGTAGTGCGGTCCGGGCGCGGTCCGGTAGTGGCGGACCATCGCGGCAATCTTCGCCGCCGCGGGATAGGTGCGGCCGAGCCATGGCCGGTCGTGGGAAAAACGCCAGTGTTCGCCCAGGGCCCAAAGCACCTGCCCGGGATTGTCGGCCTCGACTTGCGTCCGCCCGTTAAACGGATGGGCCAAGAAATAGTCCAACGCTGCGGCGGCCAGTTCGAGATTGCCCGACTTCTGCAAGATGTTGGCCACGTAGACGCCGTCGCGATTGAAGACGTTGTAGTTGACGACCGCCACGTCGGGCGCGTTCTCGTTGAGGGCCATGGCGGCGTGGCCGATGACCGCCGCAAAACACTCCGCCCAACGAGGGTCAGGCAGCCGGAGCGTCACCCGGGAAACCAGACGCCGCCAGTAGGCGTGCGCCTCCTCGAAAAGCGTATCGGCGCCAAGGCCGCGGTAGTAGTCCAGCCCCGGGTCGGGCTGGAGCGCGCCGGATTGCGGCGGATTCGGCTCGGCCAGATCCAACTGCGCCCACTCGCTGGCACCGTCCCAATCGTGCCCCACCGCCCGCCGCCCCGGCAAGACGGGACAGATGAAACGCAAAGTCTTTGACTGGCCGGGCGGCAGTCGCAAGTCGAATCGCAACGCGCCGCTGCAGTCGCCGGAGATCGAGACGGCCGCCTGGTCGGTGGGAAGGTTGCCGGAGGAAGCCGCCGCGGCAATTTCGTCGGTGGCCGTCACGCCGGCCGCATCCGCGGGCTGCGCCGCCACCAGGGCCGGATGATCGTCTACCATCAGCGCGTCGTGGGTTTCGCTGACCGTCAGCTTGTGGATCGGCCCGCCTGCCGCACCCAGCGGGCGAAGGGCCACACAGAGCGCGACCGACTGCGGCTGCGGCCCGGTGTTGACCAGATGTGCCCGGGCGGCCACCACCTGGATTCGGCCCGCCGGGCTGTCGCATTCTACCTGGCAGACCTCGGTCGCAACGCCGATAGTGCCCGCCTGCCACCGGCTCCAGGGAATCAGATGTCCCGTCCCGCCAAGTCCCCAGGCGCACCGCGCGCCGTCGGCGGTCGGTGCCGTCAATTGCCGCACGGCCGGATCGTAGAGCCAGAAGTAGATCCCGTACGTGGCGAATCCCGGCGAGAAATTGCCCTCGGCCTCGACGAACGTCTTCAGCGTGTCCACCGTGTTGACGATCCCGATGGGCACGTGGCTGCGGCCTTTCGGATCGAAGGGGCCGGCGGCCTGGGCCCGGTCGCTGGCGTCGGCCGCAAGCATCACCGTGGCCGCCAGGACCATGGCAGATAGAAGGGGCCGGATGCGATCCATCAGCAGTCTCCAATGTGGCGTGGTGTTTGGCCGTGGTGCGGTGTTTGGGCAGGGTGTGGTGTTTGGGCGGGGTGTGGTGTTTGACTGTGTGATGGGATCGCGGGTCCCTTGGGGGCTGTCGGCATACCACCGGGGGGCAGCCCCGTTTCGCTGCACGAAACTCGGGGCAGCCCCCCAACTGGCGCCCGGCTTCCGGCCGGCGTGCGGTTGCCGACCGGGGCCACCGTCCTATCGGCCGCGCACTTGCTTGAGCACAAACGGCTCGAACAGGCCGTAGTCCAGCGTGTCGTATTTCTCGCCCGGCGGCGGTCCGGTCTCGGGGGCCTGGCGGAAGATGTGAGGCCACGCGCGGCCGGCGACCGCCCCGGCATGGTGCGGGCCGAGCGTGTTGCGCAGCGTGCCGACCACCGTGACTTCGATCGTGTTGGCGCCAGGCCGGATCTGCTTGGTCACGTCGCACTGCCAGGGCTGCCAGGCGATGTGGCCGGCCGACCGGCCGTTGACACGCACTCGGGCCACGCTGCCCCGCCACGACGGCAGCGCAACACGATATCGCCCCTGCGGCTCGGCCACCTCGAAGGTCTGGGTGTAAGCCACGCCGGCGGCATAGAAGGGCAATCCCTGCCGGTTCCAGCCCGGACCGATCAGGCCGCTGCCGTTGACGAGCATTCGCGCCTGCCGGTTGAAGTTGCCGCCAAGCTCGCTGGACGCCTCGGCCACTCGCACGCCGGAGATCATCGCCGCCTCGTCCCCGTCCCGCCCGCCGAAGAATTGCACTTCGCTGAGCCCCACAAAGGCGTTGTCGACGCTGCCGTCGGTGGTGGGAAACTCCGTGCCGCGGTGGTTCGAGAGGATGTCGAACATCACGAACCGCACGTCGGCGGCCCTGACGCGAAGGGTTCGCGGGAAGTACGGATTGCTGCTGGGGCCGATCGAGCCGCTTTGGGCCTGGTCGAGATCAAACATGCCGATGACGGTGGTGAACGAGCCCTCCTTGCCCGTGGCGGAACCCGTGATCTTCAGCCGCTTCACGCCCCGGGCGGTAAGATTGACCTCGTTGTAGTTCCAGATCTTGATCGCGTCCAGATCGTACTCGTCGCCGAGGTCGAAGATCAGCAGCGGATCGCCGTCGTCTTTGCTGCTGCTCTGGTACTGGATCCCCGCGCTCAGCCACATGGTCCCGTCGGGCGTGGTAACGTGCCCTTCGCGGCGGCCTATTGTCAACGGCTGCGGCCGAGAGAGCACAAACCCCGAATCGGCCGGTTTCAGCGAGAAGTCGCCCAGCAAATAGGCCGGCTCCAACTCGTGATACATCGTCATGGGCGAGGCCTTGATCGTTACGGCGTTTTGGCCGGGCTGGGCGGCTGAGGTGATGTCGATCTTGCCAAAGGCCTTGTCCAGCCACCAGTCGCCTTCCTGGGCGACAACCGGCTTGCCGTTGCAGGCGATCGTGTACAGATCGGGACGCTCGATGACGATCTGCAGCGGACCGGGCACGCGATCTTCGATCGTGAACCGGTAGGTCGCCTCGAACCCGCTGTCGGCCGGAAACGTCTTGGCGATCAACCGGTCGTGAAGCTGTACGGCGCTGTCCCAGGGGTTGCCGTCGAGGCCGTGCTTCTGCCACACCAGCCGGTTGGCCGGATAGAAGTACGTGTTCTCCCGCGTCTCGCCGCCGACGCTGATGTCGACGTAGTCCAGCGGCAGCACGTTGGGCTCCAATCGCCGGATCTTGGGCGGGCCGGCCGGTTGGATCGTGGCCGTCCTGCCGGCGTCCGGCGGTGCCGGCTTGAGTGGTTTGTCGGACAAAAACAGCAACAGGCTTCCGCACGGCGGCAGGTGGAACGTGGCTCTTATTCCGATATCTCCGGACGTGAAGGGATAAGGGCCGATCGCACCCGACTGCACGTCCCACCGTTGGAAGCCGAGCGACGACGACTCGATCACGCCCGACGCGGGCGAGTCAATGCTCGTGTTGACGAGCAGGAGGATCTGGCCGTCCTTCAACCAACGCCGCTGGTGAAACAAGATGCCCTGGTCGCCGCTGCTGCGTCTGATGGCAAACGTCCCGCCGGAGCGTTCGAGAAGTCGGGCCGTCAGGGCATCCGGCTCGACTCGCTTCCAGCCGGTACTCTGGGCGGCCTTTTCGCCCAACTGCGACGGTCTTCCATCTACCAGCGAAGGTGGTGGTCCGCAGCAGAGCACGCAGCCGCCGCGTGCGGAGAACTCCTGCACGAGTTGCATCACGGCGGTGTTCAGGTTCTCGGTGTGCGGCGGGAGGACTACCGTATGATACACGCGGTTGCCCACCAGGAAATCCGTCGGGCCGGGAGCGCCGTGCACCTCTACCAAGTCTCGAACGTTCCCCTCCCGGGCGATGATGTCCTCGCAGCCGATATCGTACTCCACCTGGGCCTTCGACAGGTCCGTGACCAGCTTCTGGAAGCTGTTGCCGATTTCGCCCAGATGCCCCTCGCCCTGATACATCCAGGAGGTGGTGGTCGGCTCGATCACCAGCACCTGGTTGATCTCTTCGCCGGACGACATCACCAGCGATAGCCGCGTAAAATACTCGGCCATCACGTGGTACGAGTCCCACCACGGCTCGTGATAGGAGAACGACTGGGGATGGTCGCGCTTGCGGGCGCCGCGGATGGTGATGTACGACAGGTGCTCGTCCAGCGTGTTCACGCCCAGCACGTAGAGCCAATCGCCGATCCGTTTCATGTCCTCGAACCGCAGATCCCAGCCACCGGCCCCGTAGGCCTCGCAGAGCGTCCGCTTGCGGCCGAGCTGGTTGGCCACGCTGCCTAGCTCCTTGACCGACCGAACGTTGCCGAACTGGGCGTTGACGCCCTCGTCGTACTCGTTCATCAGGGTGTCGATCGCCGGGCGCTGGTGCCAGGCGTACATGGCCATGTTGTCGCCGCCGTGGCCGGCGCCCGGCCAGCCGTGCTCCCAGTAGTGGCCGGTGAACTCGAGGTCGTGCTTCTCGCAATACTCGTAGCACGGCCTGGCCCAACGATCGATAAACTGTTCCAGGAGGAGTTGATAGTAGTTGTGCCGCACCCGTTTCCAGTCGCCGAGCGGGCGCACGAGGCTCGGCAAGTGGTCCACCAGGTCGTAGCCCCATCGCTTGCGAAAATCCTCGGCCAGCGTGTCCGACCAATGCAGCCCGCCGGCCGGGGCCAGGTGCGGCTCGTCGGTGAACCAGCCGGGCAACCGCTTGCCGAAGTGCTCGCCCAGCTCGCGGCGATAGGCCTCCATGGTGATCTCGATGAACTTCTCGGTCACGCCCGGCTTCAGTAAATCGACGTAGAACGTGCCGCCGAACCAGCCGCCCGTCGGGGCCAGCCGGACGTGGGCCACCAGGTAGCGGCCCTCGGGCAGGGCCTCGCCGGTCCGGGCCGCTTCCGTGACGTTCTCGAAACCCTCGTTACTGACCCGATAGACGGCCAGCACGTCGCTGCCCGGCTTCTCGACGGTCGTCACTTCGGCGAAGTGGACACCCTTGCCTCGCGACTCGGGCATGGCCTCGGGCACCAGCCCGCCGGCGAAACCCGATGGATACGAGTTCTCGTCGTAGATCCAGACGTTCATGTCGAGCCGCTCGGCTTCGTCCAGCGCGACCTTCCAGAGTCGGAACCAGTCCGGGGAGAGATAGGGCGTCATCAGCCCCGGGCGGGGATGCACGAAGGCTTGCCTGACCTTCTGGCCGGCCAGATCCCGCAGCGTGCCGCGGACCTGTTCCTCGGTCAGCATGTCGTTCCAGACCCAAAGCGGCGCCGTGGCATACTCGCGCGGCGGATTGGCGAACTTCGCCTTCACCGCGGCGGCGTCCTCGGCCCATGCGGTCGTGCGGCCGGCAAATGCCACCAGGATTAGCAGGAGAAGCAACGGCAGAGGTAAACGGTCGGCTCGCGTCATGATCGTGCTCCTGGAGCAGGGTGGTTGAACTCTTGAGGATTCACTCACCGGTGAACTCATCCCGAATGAACTTGGCCACCGTGTCCCACTTCTCGGCGGCGGCGTCGAAATCGATCTGCATGGGCTTGATGGTCTTGGGGGTCTCGACGCGCACCTCCGCCTCGCACTCGGGATTCAGCGGGATCTGGGCGCTGCGACCGGCGGCCAGCTTGGCTTCGACCTTCGGCTGCAGCAGGTAATCGACCAATCGCCGGGCCGATTCGCCGTGGGGGCCGCCGCGGATGATCGCCAGCGTGTTGGGAATAAACAGCGTGCCGATGCCGCCCTCGCCCTGGTCGGGATAGACGATCTCGACCGGCATGCCCTTCTCCTTCTCGATGATCGCGTCGTCCGTGTCGGTCAGCCCGAACAGCGCTTGTCCCGAGGCCACCGAAAGGGCCACCTGCTTGTTGCCCGAAAGGATCTGCACGTCGTTGGCCTTCAGACCCCGGAAGAACTCCTCGGCCTTCCGGTCGCCGGTCTGTTCGTCGTGCCAAGAGGCGAACAGGCAGGCGGCGTGCGTGGCAGTGGTGCCGAAAAGCGGCTTGGCGATGGCGGCCTGGCCGCGCCACTTCGGATCGGCCAGGTCGTGGATCGAACGGGGCCGCTCGGCCTCGGGGATCTTCTCGGTATTGACGATCAACACCCGCGCACGAGCAGCGAATCCGTGCCAGGTCCCCTTGGGCGAGCGAGCAAACTCGGGATAGCCTTCGGCTGCCGGCGAACGGTAGACCTCCAGCAGGCCGGCCCGTTGCAGCCGCAAAGTGTTGAGGATCTCGTTGTTCCAGAAAACATCGCATCGCGGCCGGTCGGCTTCCGCCAGGATCGCCTGGGTCAGCCCGACCGTCTTGGTCGATTCGGTGTCGAACTTCGGCTGCACGGCGATTCCGGTCTCCGTGGAAAAATCGGCGAAGATCGGCTTGGAGAACTCCGAGTCGAGTGCCGTGTAGACGACCACCTCCGGCCCCGACGCCGACCAGCAACCGGCCAGCGACAGGCAGCATGCCAGAAGTGCGGCAACCAGAGGGACACGCCGCAAGGGTTTTGTCAACATCTTGCCTTTTCTCCCTGCATACGCTTCTTTCCGAGTCCGCTTCGCCCCGTCGGCGAACCCTGTCGTGGAGGGGGGTGCACAAAAGGCCCCTGAAGATCGTAGAATAGCGGAAGTGGGGCGGGTTTCCAACCTGCCCCACCTTTGGCTGCCGTCCAGAGGTTGCCTCCCGCGAGAATGAAATGCAGCGCTGTACCGTGCCGATCGCCATTTGGCTCATGTTGGGCCCGCTGCTGCCGGGGTGCAGCGACCCGTCCCGTTCGGCCGCCGATCGCGCTGCCGGGAAGCCGCGCCCGCCGGTCAATCGGGCGGTTCCCAAGACGCCGAGTTCCCAGAAACCGGCGAGCCGACCCGGCCGCCGACCCGATCGCGACCGGCCGCAGGGCGCCCTTGCGACGACGCCCGACCCGGCCGACCCGCGGCAAAGCGGTCGGCCCGCCGAGGTGCCTCCGCCGCGGAGACGCTCGCTGGCCGACCTGCTGGATCAGCCGGCCGACTCGGCGGCCCGCTGGATCGCCAACTTGCCGCGGATACAGGTCGACGACGCCCGGGCGGCCGCGGCGGGCATTCGCAAGCTCAGCGGCAAGCGGTTGAACCTCTATACCGACATGCCACCCGGCGAGCCGATCGATTCGCTGCCGGAGCTGTTCGACCTGGCGTTTCCTCAATGGTGCGCATACTTCCACATCGACCCGGCGAAGCATGCCGATTGGAACATGACGGGTTTCTTGATCCAGGACAAGGCCCGGTTCCAGCAGACCGGGCTGTTGCCGTCGGACCTGCCGCCGTTTCAGCACGGGTTCGCCCGCAACCACGAACTCTGGCTCTACGACCAGCCCAGCGACTACTACCGCCGCCACTTGCTGTTGCACGAGGGGACGCACGGGTTCATGAACACGATGCTGGGGGCGTGTGGGCCGCCGTGGTACATGGAGGGGATGGCCGAGATGCTGTCCACGCATCGCTGGCACGACGGCCGGCTCACGCTGAACTACATGCCGCAGAGTCGCGAAGAAGTGCCCGAATGGGGGCGCGTTCGGATCATCCAGGACGCTTTTGCCGAGCGCCGGGCCAAACAACTCAACAACGTGATCGAGTATTCGGCCAGTGCCCACCTGGAAACGGAGCCGTACGCCTGGTGTTGGGCGGCCGCCACGTTGCTCGACCGCCATCCACGCTATCAGCAGCGCTTCCGCCAACTCTACAAGCACGTGTTGCAGCCCGGTTTCTCCGAGCGGTTCTTTCGCCTCATGAAGGACGACTGGCAGCAGCTCTCCGAGCAGTGGCAACTGTTTGTCTCCGGCATGGAATACGGCTACGACGTTCCCCGCGCGGCGATCGACTTCTCGCCCGGCAAGCCGCTGCCGGCCTCCGGCGGGCGGGTGACCGTGGCCGCCGATCGCGGCTGGCAGAACAGCGGGCTGCAGCTTGCCGGGGGCGTGGCCTATCGGCTGCGGGCATCGGGACGTTACCAGGTCGACGACCAGCCGCAGATCTGGTGGTGCGAGCCGGGGGGCGTCTCGATTCGCTACTACCAGGGCAAGCCGTTGGGAATCCTGCTCGCGGCCGTGCGCCCCGACCCGCACGCCGGCGGCTACTCGCCGCTGCTGTGGCCGAAGGACGTGGGGCTGGCGGCTACCTTGACCCCGAGAGAGACGGGAACGCTTTACCTGAAAATCAACGATTCGGCGGCAGAGCTGGACGACAACGCGGGCGAGTTGCAAGTCGAAGTCCGGGCGGAATGACGGGCCCGACCTTTGCCCTTTTCCTGCCCGATTGAAACCCCTATAATCCGCTCCCGAGTTGCCGTCTTCCAGAAGTCGATCGCCGCGAGGCGAGCGTTCGTCCCGGCGGCCGTCCCCAAAGAAACTGTGCACTCCCAGGAAGCGAAAGGCGACGCACCCATGTCGCAGAATCGTGTTTTGATCGCCGACGACAACGTGCCCAACGTCGAGCTGTTGGAAGCCTATCTCGGCGAGACGGATTGCGAAACAGCCGTGGCCGTCGACGGGCAGCAGACCCTGGACAAGGTCGCCGAGTTCAAGCCGGATCTGATCCTCTTGGACATCATGATGCCCAAGCTCAGCGGCTTCGAAGTCTGCAAGAAGATCAAGAGCGATTCGGCCACCCGCCACATCATGGTCCTGATGGTCACGGCCCTGAACGAGCTGGGCGACATCGAGCGGGCGGTCAACGCGGGCTGCGACGATTTCCTCAGCAAGCCGATCAACAAGCTGGAGCTGCTGAAGCGCGTCGAGAATATGCTCCGCCTTCGCCAAGTCACCGACGAGCTCGAACGGCTGCGCCGCTATGTCGACGGCGTGGAGGAGACGGCCGGCCCCACGGCCGCTCGAAGGGATCGAGGGTCGTAGAAGGACCGAGGGGAACCAACCCCGCAAGCCCATGCGTCCTTCCTCTTTGACGCGCCCTAACCGCCGCTTGTGGCGGGCGTCATGATCTCGACCGCCAGGACCTCGATAATCAGGTCTTCCAGCTCGATCTCGTCCGCACCTTTCCTGGCTGTGGAGGTCGTCGTCGAGGAGGTGTCCTTCGCCTCGGTCCGTGTAATCCTCACGTCGATCGACGAGAGCCGGCCGGTCTGGGCGTTGGTGCGCAGCGACTCCAGCCAGTCGACGTTCTGGATCTGACGGGCGTCGCGGGCGCGAGGCTTCACCTGCCGTCGGTAGAAACCCACGGTGATCTTGTATTGGGCCTTGCCTTCGAGGCGAACGTAGTGCAACTGCATCGGATCCGGCGAGACGCCCGACAGCTTTCCCGCCAGGTCGTCCGGCCAAACGGCATGGTAGATGGCCTTCACGTCGGCGTCGGCGTGCACCGCGATCGGCATCGCGCCCGCCGCTTCAGCAGCCGGCTTGGGAGGGTTTGGCTGGCCATCGGCGCGGGCTTGCGCCGCCGCCTGTAAGCGCTCGCACCAGGTCTCCACCAGACCGTCGGAGAACCCCTTCCAGCTCTCGGAGGTTTGCATGAATTGGTCCCGTAACTCCTTGCTGCGGATGTTCGCCGACGACGCCGAATCGCGCATCAGCAGCTTGGTCAGCGCCACCAGACCCGGATCGCCGACCAGGTCCTTCGACAGGCCGGTCGCTTCCACGTGCTTGGGACCGTCGTCGAAGTACTTTTGCATGACTTGCAGCATGATGGAGCGGGTGGAATCGGCTGGGATGGTGCCGGCCAGTCCCAGAAGCTCCTTCTGGCCTTCGAGCGATTCGAGCGCAGCCAGCCGGCGTTCCACTTCCGCCACCCACTGGGCGTTCCAGAGTTGCCCGGCCAATCGATAGGGCAGCTCGGGGTCTTCCTGCCCCGGCTGCGTGTTGCCGCCGCGGCCGGTCGGGCCCGTCGAGGCCCCGGCCGGCAGCCCCAAAACCTCTGCCAGTGTCCGGGAGCTGTACGCCGTGAAGTAAGTTTGCAGCTTTGCCTTGGTCTCCTCCGGCGTCTTGTCGCCAAGGCAGAGCACAAGCTGGGCTCCCAGGTTCTCGATCCGGTCTTCTTCAAGGAACTTGCCCAAGACGCCCCGTGTCGAGTCCGAAGTGGTCGGCTGGACCAGATACCCGGCCAACCGTGTGCGGAGTTGATCGGAAGCCACCGGCGTCACCGCCGCCAGGGTCCGCTCCCGCAACTGCTCGGCGCTTGTTTGGCCGTCAGCTTGCGGGCGGAGCTTCTCCGGCTCGGTCAGCAATCGAAAGAGCACCTCTTCGTTCTGCGGAGAGACGTTCTTGACCAGCACGCTCAATACGGCGCTGATCGCCGTCTGCTCGTCGTCGGTGGCAACTTTGCCGGCCAGGACCTGTTCCAGGACCGTCCGGGCGGCGTCGGTGCCGTTGGCGCCCAAGGCCGCCACAATCGCCTCGATCAGCGGCTTCGCGTCCCGCTGGCCGCCGGGGGGCTGCTGCGGCTGACCCTCTTTGGGTTCGTCCGGCTCGACCTTCGGCGGCGGCAGAAGGGCAGCCAATCCGGCGGCCACGTTGGTGTTGCCCACGAACTGCTCGCCCAGGTATCGCACCGCCTCCAGTAGCTTCGGGTCGTTCTCGGCCCGGGCCGAGAAATAGTCTTCCTTGATCCACTCGGCGACGTCCTCCGGGCGCTCTCGTGGTTCGTCGGTCTTGGCCTGATCTCCGTTTTCGGCCTCGGCATCGCTCTGCCCGTCGTCGGTCGACGTGCTATCGGTTTCCCCGCCGTTGGCCTGCGCGCCATGGGTTGGCCCGTCGTTGGCTTGCTCGCCGTCGGCGTCCGGGGACGTGTTTTCGGGCGAACCGGGCGCCTGCTCCGGTGCCGCGGGCGCGCCCGGTGGCTGGGCGTTGGCGGGCGGGGGCGGGGCCGGGGAGGTCTCGCTGGGATCGGCCACACCGACGCCGGAGAAGGCGGGGCCGCGTCGGCTCGATGGCCCGTCGTCCGATCCGCAGCCGCCGACGCCGGCCACCAGTCCGACCAGAGTGGCCAGCATCAACAGCCGCCCCAGGTGGCCAATCGCCGGCACAATGTCTTGTCCCGAACCGAGTCCCCGACCGGCGCCTCGCAGGGACTTCTCGTCCGTAGCCCGATGACCCATTGCAGCCCTCCCCAAGGGAACCGTCGCAACGCACGTTCTTGCCCGAACGCACTCAGTATTGCACAAGTTTGGTGAAAAAGCCACCGCACAGCCCGGCTCCTCGGCCGGCCCGAGTAGACCCACCTTTTCGGAGGGGTCGATTGCTTTCCAGACGCCCCCAACGGCCCCGGACTGAATCGTCGCCGTGTGTCGGCTCGACCGCCGGGGGTTGCCTCGACCGCCGGCGGCACGAATGATTGTGCGAGTTTGACATCTCCCTTTTCGCCTGGACAGGAGGAACGTGATATGGCTGGCAAGTGGACGATGATCTTGATGCTGCCGTTAGTCGCTGCGGTGATTGTATCGTGCGGTCAGGCCGCGCCTTTGAAGGTCTCGGACGCCGCGCCCCCTTGGGCCGGGATCCCCGGCATCGACGACAAGGAACACGCCTTGGCCGACTGCAAAAAGGCCAAGGCCGTCGTGCTGGTCTTCACCTGCAACCATTGCCCGGTGGCCGTCGCTTACGAAGACCGATTGGTCGCGCTGCAAAAGGACTACGCGTCGAAGGGCGTGCAGGTTGTGGCCGTGTGTGTCAACGATTTGGACCAGGATCGGCTGCCGGCGATGAAGAAGCGGGCGGCCGAGAAGAAGTTCAACTTCCCCTACATCTACGACGAGACACAGAAGATCGGCCGCGACTACGGCGCCACCTGCACCCCGCACGTATTCCTGCTTGACCAGAAGCGGAAGATCGCTTATATGGGTGCAATCGACGATCACAACAATCCGAAGAAAGTCGAAGAACACTACCTTCGCGATGCGATCGACGCGGTTTTGGCGGGCAAGGAGCCTCCCAAGCCGGTCACCCAACAACGGGGATGTGGCATCAAGTGGAAGCCATGAAGCGGTGGTCCGACGGCGCTACTGCCTCCGTGCTCGAATCTCGAGGACGTGGAATGCCCCGGAATCCGCTTCGGCGACGTGCCCTTTGGTGCTCGCTGGTCCTTGCTGTCTGCTCGCTTGCCGCGTGCCCGCTTGCAGGATGTAGCGGCTCGTTGCGTCCGGAATGGAACGACCGGGCCGCCCTGGAAGTGAACGAAGACCCGCAGGCCGGGGCCGACGGTGGCGTGTCGCTCGAGGTGATCGACGAGGCCGGCTACCGCGAAATGCTGGAAAGCAGCCGCGGGCAGGTGGTGTTGGTCGATTTCTGGGCCACCTGGTGCCCCCCGTGCCGGAAGCTGTTTCCACACACGGTCCAGATGCACCACCGGTTTGCCGACATGGGGCTGAAAGTGGTCTCGGTTTCCCTCGACGATCCGGAAGAGCCGGACGAGCGGCAAGCGGTCTTGGAGTTCCTCGCTGAGAAAGAGGCCTTGCTGGGCAACTACATCAGCCGATACGGTTCCGGCGGCAAATCGTTCGAGGTATTTGCCATTACCGGCGGCACGGTCCCCCACTTCAAGCTCTACGACCGCAACGGGAAACTGCACAAGACATTCGCCTCCGACAGCCAAACGATCGAGCCGGAAGAAATCGAGCTGGCCATCGAAGAACTGCTGGGCGATTCTCATTGATGTTGGCACTGTGAGTGATTTAAGCCGACCAACGGGAGGTCGGACAATACGGAAGTAGCGGCTTCCCGGAGGATCCAGCGGATGCGTCTCTCCCTGGCACGCAAGGTCGCGATCACGCTTTGGGGCGTGGTGCTTCTGGCCATCGTCAGCAGCGTCGCGGCGGTGTGGTCAACCTGGCAAATTGGCGGCCTGATGCACCGCACCGTTACCGAGAACCTCCCCAGCGTTCGGGCAGCCGAGGAGCTGGAAATCGCCGTTCTCGAACAACGGGGGTTCGTGGCATCCTACCTATTGGATCAAAGCGATGCCAGGTCCCAGTGGCTCACGAAACTCCACCAGCGAGAGAAGAACTTCTCCGAGTGGCTCCGTCGCGCCCACGAGACGGCCCACACCACAACGGAGAGGGACATCCTCAGACGCCTGGAGGGTGTCTGCCGGCAATACGACGAAAAGAGGGACGAGGTCGTTGTGCTGTACGACCGAGGCGAAGCGGAAGCCGCCAGGGAATTGCTGCTCGGCGACGTCTATGATATCTACGAAAACGCGTACGGGTTGTGCGAGGATTACCTGGATGCGAATGAAGCATACGTGGAGACGGCCGTGTCGGAGGCACGGAGCCAGATCCGTTTCGTCACCTGGACCGTCTCGGCCTTCGTGTTTCTCACGGTGGCCTTCGGGGCGACCTTGCTGTGGCTCTTCTTCTACGGCGTCGTCTTTCCGTTGCGAGCCATGGCCGCTGACGCTCGCGGCTTCATGAGGAGCGCCGCACCTGCCGACGACCGCCGATCCTTGCCCACCGACGAGTTGCGCACGATCGGCAACTACCTCCACTGTCTGATGTCCGATGTCGCGGATACGCGGACGGTTCTGGAACAACATCGGAGCCAACTGAAGAGTGCGGAGAAGCTCGCGTCCGTGGGGAAGCTGGCGGCCAGCGTGGCCCATGAGGTGCGCAACCCGCTGACCGCCATCAAGATGTGGCTGTTCTCCATTCAGAAAGACATCGGCGGGAACGAGGAGCTCGACCGCAAGTTCCGAATCGTCTCCGAGGAAATCCACCGGCTCGAAAGCATTGTGCGGGACTTTCTGGAGTTCTCTCGTCCGCCGGAGTTGAAACGTTCCCGGCAACCGGTGCCCGACCTGCTGGAACCGGTGCTGGAACTGATCGAACCTCGCCTGGCCGACCGCGGCATCACCCTTCAGCGAGCCATCGCCCCGGACCTTCCGAACGTGCTGGTCGACCGGGAACAGGTGAAGCAGGTCCTGTTGAATCTCCTGATCAACTCCGTCGACGCCACGGCCGGGGGGGGGCGGATCAGCATAGCGGCTATCTCGGAAGTCCGGGGGGGGGAAGAAGAGATGGTGATCATCCGCATCTCCGACAGCGGCGAGGGCATCGCGGAAGACGTGCGTCCCAGGCTGTTTGAGCCGTTCTTCAGCACCAAGGAACAGGGCACGGGACTCGGCTTGAGCATCGCTGCGCAGATCATGGCCCGCCATCAGGGACGCCTGGTACTGGAATCCACCGGTCCCGAGGGTACGACTTTCGCCTTGTTCATCCCCGCGGCTCCACGGCAAACCCATGGCTAGAATCCTTGTTGTCGACGACGAACCCCGCGTCCTCTCGGCGTTTCAGGACCTGTTGGACAGTGGCGGGCATGACGTGGCGACGGCGAAAGCGGCGGAGACCGCCCTGAAGGCCATCGATTCCGAACGTTTTGACCTGGTCGTGATGGACATTTGCCTCGAGGGCATGGACGGGCTCGAGGCGCTCCGTCGCATCAAGCAGCACCATCCGGGATTGCCGGTGATTGTGATGACGGCCCACGGCACGATGCAAACGGCCATCGAAGCCACCAAGCTCGGCGCGTTCGACTACCATCTGAAGCCCTTCGACCCCGCCGAGATGCTGGGCGCCATTGAAAAGGCGATTGAGGGCGCTCGTCTCACGCGCGATCAAGTCGTCCTGGACCCCGGCAGGACCGACGGGATTACGGGCGACGCGATCATCGGCAATTCCAGCGAGATGCAGCAGGTCTACAAGTCCATCGGGCGCGTGGCCTCGACCGAAGCCACCGTGCTGATACGGGGCGAATCGGGCACCGGCAAGGAACTGGTGGCCCGCGCCATCCACCAGCACAGCCGGAGGGCCGAGCAGCCGCTCTGGGTGGTCAACTGTGTGGCGATTCCCGATACGCTCTTGGAGAGCGAACTCTTCGGGTTCGAGCCAGGGGCATTCACCGGAGCGACGGTCCAGAAAGTGGGCAAGTTTGAACAGGCCAACCGCGGCACCATACTCCTCGATGAGATTGGAGACGTGTCGCTGGGCGTCCAGGCGAAGATCTTGCGAGTCCTCCAGGAGCGTCGCTTCGAGCGGCTGGGGGGCAACGAAACCATCCACGTCGACGTGCGTGTGCTGGCGGCCACGAACAGGGATCTTGAACATGCCATCGCCGACGGCACGTTCCGAGAAGACCTGTACCATCGGTTGAACGTCGTGACCATTCGCATCCCGCCGCTGCGAGATCGGAAAGACGACGTCCCGCGGCTGGTGGACTACTTCCTCAGCCGCTATGCCCAGGAGTTGGACACGCCCAAGCCTCCCGTGGCCTCGGACGCCCTGAAGCTGCTGAGAGAGTCTCCCTGGCCTGGGAATGTCCGCCAACTGGCACATTGTGTCCAGCGCGCCCTGATCTTCACGCGAGGATATCCCATTCAGGCGGCGGACATCCCCCTGGAAGGGAAGGTGGCAGATGGCCTCGGGTCTGCCGTGTGGACCGAGTCGCTAGAGGACCTGGTCCGCCGATTTGTTGCGACCTACGCGGGAGACCATGCCCACGAGCACTTCATGGTCCATGTCGAGAAGTCGCTGATCGCCGAGGCATTGAGACAGACAGGCCGCAATCAGACTCGTGCCGCGCGGCTCTTGGGCCTGACTCGCCCGACGCTCCACGCGAAGATTCAGAAGCACAAGCTCAACCCGGAACGCCGGTGACGGCGGCCGGGTCTGCAGCCGCCCCGGCTCCGGGGTGATCGGCCGTCGGGGTGATCGGCCGTCGGGGTGATCGGCCGCCAAAGACTGTCAGGTTTCTGACGTCCAGTCAGCCTTTTGACCAATTCGGGGTGTTTTGGCCCGCAACGAGGGCGGCTGCCTCGGCTGCGCAAACCTTTCTGCAAAAACACCTTACGCCCATACGCTCGCGAATGGCGCGTTTGGCGCGGTTTTTGCAAATACTTCGGTCGTTCGACCACACTGGCTCTATCGATCGATGGAAAGGCACCCATGACCACGATCCTCTTTGCGGACGACAATCGGAACATCAACGAGCATTGCCGGCGGGAACTGGAGGACGAGGGATACCGCGTGCTGGTTGCCTTCAACGGCGACGAGGCACTGCGGATCGTCGACCGCTGCCAACCGGACGTCGCGGTCCTCGATATCTGCATGCCCGGCACGAACGGGCTGCAAGCGCTGGGTCAGGTTCGGGATCGTTACCCCGATCTCCCCGTGATTCTGTTCACGTCTTTCGACGACGCCTGCGTGCACGATGAGCGCGCGTGGTTGGCCACCGCGTGCGTGGAGAAACACGAAGACCTTAGTGAGTTGAAGAGCGCGATCTCCGCCGCGCTACGGCACCGACACGACGCCCGCCCCTATCGTCTGGGATTGCCCCCGGCGGGTATGCACGTCAGCGCCGGCGCGCGGCGAAGCAGCCGCTCGTATGCCCCCCCCATGGAAAGGAGTCCCTGAAATGTTGGTGCTCACTCGCAAAGCCAACGAGCGTATTGTTCTGCCCGATCTCGGTATCAGCATCACGATCCTAAGCGTTCACGGAAAGCGTGCGCGGATCGGCATCGAAGCGCCCCTCAGCGCCGCCATTCAGCGAGGAGAGGTCCGGGATCGGCTTCTCCGGCTGGCCGAGCAACTGGAGGACCGCCAGTATCTCGTTGACGAATTCGCGGAGTGCCCAGCGTTGTGATCCGGGCTATCAGGATTCGCAAGAGAATAAGTTGGGCTTTCTTATAGCGGTGCACTTTCTGAAAAAACGGCACTTAGGCCTATATGAAAGAGGAAAGGCGCGCAGCGGCTTTGCTCTTTCATGACGTTTTTTCCCG